>NZ_FMBC01000013.1 GCF_900094795.1 Kosakonia oryziphila | reverse complement strand
GAAATGGGGCAAAAAGGTGTATGCGCGGCGTAAGGAGACAGTGGAGCGGAGCTTCGCGGATGCGAAACAACATCACGGGCACCGGTATGCGCGGTTCCGTGGTCTGATGAAGGTACAGATGCAGTGCCTGCTTGCGGCGACGGCGCAGAATATGAAGAAGATGGCGCTGCTGGCGCTTTTTTATCTGTTTTTTATGGTGCAGGAAGGTCTGTCAGGGGGATGCCTTCGCCCTGTGAAGCCAGAGAAAGTGATGACAGGTTAAAGCGGGAAAATATCGCGATCGCGACCTGCGGTCGCTACAAAAGAAGAACCCCATGCAAAAACATGGGGTTCGTCAGCAGTCTGAAAGGGCGCAGCAGCGCCCTTTTTATTTATGATGTTGTGCCGTCAGAGCCGGCCCTGCCCTTTTAGCCATTCACGCACTAAAAACAGCGCACTGACATTACGGGCTTCATTGAAATCCGGATCTTCCAGCAAATCCATTAAGTGCTTCAGCGGCCAGCGCACCTGCGGTAGCGGCTCCGGTTCATCGCCCGGCAGCGACTCAGGATAAAGGCTTTCCGCCACAATAATGTTCATCTTGCTGGAGAAATAGGAGGGAGCCATACTGAGTTTTTTCAGGAAAGTAAGCTCTTTTGCGCCAAACCCTACTTCTTCTTTTAACTCACGGTTAGCCGCTTCGTATATACTCTCACCGGGATCGATAAGCCCTTTAGAAAAGCCCAACTCGTAAGATTCAGTTCCAACGGCGTATTCGCGGATCAGAATCAGGTGCTCGTCCACAATTGGCACAATCATTACTGCCTCGTGCATAGAAGGACGCATGCGCTCGTAAACACGACGTACACCGTTGCTGAACTCCAGATCCACACTTTCAACGTTAAAAAGACGGGAAGAGGCGACCGTTTCTACGTTAAGAATGGTGGGCTTTTGCAATGATTTGCTCATTATTATCGGTCTTTGCAGAGAAACTTACGTTATTGTGCGACACTACGCACGGTTTCGGCAATGTCATTCGCCTCTAATTTACATTCTTGTAACCTCCCTGATGGTAATTCCCAATTTACCCCAAAAGTCAATAGCTTGATATAAAACTCGGAATTTGCTGATATTACCGTATAGGTGATTTTGCTACTCTTCCTCGCGATGGTATGCGCTTAAAAATTCTCAAGTAATTACTTGCTTACAGCGGCTGGCCACATTAAATGTTTACAGGAAAGGTGCAACTGACTACACCTGTTAGAAAAAGTAAGATGGGGAAAGCATGAGCACCATTTTGATTTTTTTCGCTGCTATGCTGGCCTGCGCATTCCTCGCTGGATGGATTTTCAGGTTCAGGTCTCAACGCCGGTACAGGCTGCCTCATTTACAGGCATTTACCGGTGCGACAACCCGTAAACTCTTGCCAGAGGAGCGTGATGCTGTTGAGCGCTATCTGGAAACGCTTTCCCGTATACAAAACATCCCAGGCCCAACGGGCGCTACGGCTGCGCCGGTCTCCATCAAACTCAATGCGCAGAGCAATACCGTTCTGTTTGTTGCGCACTCGATCACGCGTTATGGCATCACCACCGATGCTCCCAACAAATGGCGCTACTATCTCGATTCTGTCGAAGTGCATCTGCCGCCCTCATGGGAGCAATACATTACCGATGAGAACAATGTTGAGCTGATCCGCACCGATTCCATGCCGCTGATCATTTCATTAAACGGCCATACGCTTAGCGAATATATGCAGGAAGAGCGCAACGGCGAGCTGGAGCACGTATCTTCCACACGTTCTGCTATTCGCGGCGAAGAGACAGAACAGATAGAGCTGCTTAATATTCGCCGTGAAACACCGGAAGAGTACGCGCTAAGCCGCCCGGACGGTATGCGTGAAGCGTTGCTAATCTGCGCCTCTTTTTTACTCTTTTTCTTCTGCCTCGTGGCGCCGGAGGTTTTCGTTCTGTGGCTGGCGGGCGGTGCCGTGATGCTGTTCGTTGCGGGAATGTGGGGGCTGTATGCGCCGCCGGCAAAAAACACTTTACGCGAAATTCATTGTCTGCGCGGTACACCAAAGCGCTGGGGGCTATTCGGCGAAAACAATCAGGAGCAGATGAATAACATCTCTCTGGGGATTATCGATCTGATTTACCCCCGCCACTGGCAGCCCTTTATCACCCGCGATCTTGGTCAGCAAACGGATATTGATATTTATCTGGATCGCCACGTCGTTCGCCAGGGACGCTTTTTGTCCCTGCATGATGAAGTGAAAAATTTCCCATTACAGCACTGGGTGCGTAGCGCAGTGATCGCCACTGGCTCACTGGTGGTGGTGGCGATGCTGCTAATTTGGGTGCCGCTGGACATGCCGATCAAATTTACCGTTTCGTGGATTAAAGGCGCACAAACTATCGAAGCCAGTAGCGTTAATCAGCTTGAATCCGTTGGGTTGCGCATCGGTGATACACTGCGGATCAGCGGTACCGGAATGTGCAACATCCACACGCAAAACTGGTCATCGCGACAGATATCGCCATTTACGCCGTTCGACTGTTCGCAGATTATCTGGAATAACGCGGCCCCTCTGCCATTGCCGGAATCGGATACCGTGACCAAAGCCACTGCGCTTGCGCAAGCGGTGAGCCGTCAGCTACACCCTACAGCCGATGATGATTCACGCGTTAGCCCGGTACTACGCTCAGCCATTCAGAAGTCTGGCATGGTACTGCTGGATGACTTTGCGGATATCATACTGAAAACAAACGATTTATGTTCTACAGATGATGATTGTCTGAGGTTAAAAAATGCACTGGTAAACCTCGGGAACAGCAAAGACTGGGAAACGCTGACCAAACGCGCCAGCGATGGCAAGCTGACCGGGGTTAACGTATTGCTGCGCCCGGTAAGCGCCGAATCGCTGGATAATCTGGTGACCACTTCAACCGCGCCCTTTATCCTGCGCGAGACAATCCGTGCCGCACAGGCATTGAACAGCCCTGCGCCGGGCGGGTTCCTGATTATTAGTGAAGAGGGTAACGAGCTGGTGGATCAGCCGTGGCCGCCAATCGCGCTGTATGACTACCCGGCGCAGGAGCAGTGGACCGAGTTTCAACGGCTGGCGCAAATGTTGATGCAGACGCCGTTCCATGCAGAAGGGATCATCACCAACATCTATACCGATGCCAACGGTACCCGGCACATTAGCCTGCACCGCATGCCTGATGCCACAGGATTATGGCGTTACGCTGGTACAACACTGCTGCTGTTTGCCATGGTCATTTGTTGCCTCTGCAACAGCGTGCTGTCTCTGCGTCGCTACCAGCGTAACCGTACACGCCTCGAAGAGATTGCGCAGTATTACGAAAGCTGCCTGAATCCGCGTCTGCTTCCTACGCAGGACAGCCTTACCTGATCACCATCCGCAACGTGAGCTATGTTAATCTGTCGCGCACGCTTTCCCCTGGCTGGAGTTTTAATGCACCTTGATATTTCATGGCAGGATGTTGATACCGTTCTGCTGGATATGGACGGCACTTTGCTGGATCTGGCGTTTGATAACTTTTTCTGGCAAAAATTGGTGCCAGAAACCTTCGCCGCCCAACAGGGACTAACGCCAGAGGAAGCGCAGAGCGTTCTTCACAAGGAGTATCACGCAGTGCAGCATACGCTAAACTGGTACTGTCTGGATTACTGGAGCGAACGTCTCGGGCTGGATATTTGCGCAATGACGACACAGCAAGGGCCACGTGCAGTGCTGCGCGAAGATACGGTGCCTTTTCTGGATGCACTGAAAAAAAGCGGTAAGCGCCGTATTCTGCTGACCAACGCGCATCCACACAATCTTGCCGTCAAGCTTGAGCACACGGGTCTGGCTTCGCACCTTGATTTACTACTTTCCACCCATACATTTGGTTATCCGAAAGAGGATCAGCGCTTGTGGCAGGCTGTAGCGAAAGAGACGGGGCTATGTGCCGAACGGACGTTGTTTATCGATGACAGCGAACCGATTCTCGATGCGGCAGCAACCTTTGGCATTCGTTACTGTGTTGGCGTGACGAATCCGGATTCCGGGCTGGCAGATAAACGCTATCTGCGTCACCCCGGAACCAATGACTACCGTAACCTGATCCCCTCACTTCTCAAGGAGATGTGATGAAACAGCAGCCCGCACAAGAAGTCCGTCTGGATAAGTGGCTCTGGGTGGCGCGTTTTTATAAAACTCGCGCCCTCGCCCGCGAGATGATTGAAGGCGGCAAAGTGCATTATAACGGTCAGCGCAGCAAGCCGGGTAAAATCGTCGAGTTGAATGCCACGCTCACGCTGCGCCAGGGAAATGATGAACGTACTGTTGTCGTCAAAGGCGTGACGGATCAGCGCCGTCCGGCAACCGAAGCCGTTGAACTGTATGAGGAAACGGCTGAAAGTATTGAGAAACGTGAAAAAATGGCGCTGGCGCGTAAGATGAACGCGCTTACAATGCCGCACCCCGATCGCCGACCGGACAAAAAAGAGCGCCGCGATCTGCTGAAATTTAAATCTGGTGGCAGCGAGTAACGCACACCTGCAAGAGAGATAATCATGGCCAATCAAGACCAATTACACCGCTATCTGTTTGAAAATTATGCCGTGCGCGGCGAACTGGTGACTGTTTCCAACACCTGGAAGCAGGTGCTGGAAAACCATAACTATCCGCTGCCGGTAAAAACGCTGCTCGGTGAACTGTTGGTTGCGACCAGCCTGCTGACTGCCACCCTGAAATTTGCCGGTGATATTACTGTGCAGTTGCAGGGTGACGGCCCGATGAGTCTTGCGGTGATCAACGGCAACAACCGCCAGCAAATGCGCGGTGTTGCCCGAGTGCAAGGTGATGTCCCGGCGAACGCCGATCTAAAAACGCTGGTGGGTAACGGCTATCTGGTGATCACCATTACGCCGGAAGAGGGAGAGCGTTATCAGGGCGTGGTTGGCCTCGAAGGCGATACGCTGGCGGCGTGCCTGGAAGATTACTTTATGCGTTCAGAACAGTTGCCTACCCGCCTGTTCATCCGCACGGGTGAAGTGGATGGCCAGCCAGCGGCTGGCGGTATGCTACTGCAGGTGCTGCCCGCGCAGGAAACCCAGGCCAATGATTTTGAACACCTGGCGGTCCTGACCGAAACGGTAAAAGCGGAAGAGCTGCTCTCTCTGGCGGCAGAGGATGTATTGTGGCGTCTGTACCATGAAGAAGAAGTCACACTGTACGATCCGCAGGACGTTGAATTTAAATGCACCTGTTCGCGCGAGCGCTGCGCTGCGGCGCTGAAAACGCTGCCGGATGAAGAAGTGGACAGCATTATCGCCGAAGAAGGTGAAATCGATATGCACTGCGATTACTGCGGCAATCACTATCTGTTTAACGCGATGGATATTGCAGAGATCCGCAATAACGCCTCTCCGGCCGACCCGCAGGTTCATTAATTCCCCCTTCCCTCATGCCGCTCATGCCGCCTTCAGGCGGCATGTTTTGCATTACACGTCACGTTTCCGCTAAAATCCCCAATGTAATTCTTACGTAACTTTCTTTCATGAAAGCGATTACAGTCACAAAGTGACGGTTAAAAATGTCGGCGTATAGCCTTTTGGGAACATTTTCCCGATTATTGTCACTGTTTTTCCACAACAGATCTCGCTAAGTGACGAAAATGACAGCGTTTTGCGGAAGTAAGCTTTATCGGGATGCGGAAATCTATGAACATCGTCCGGGTAAGCGGCGATAAACAACCCTACAATTTCAGGCAGTACAATTGGCTAAGGAGTAGTGACATGCGCGTTAAGAGCTTAACCCCGCAAGATCTCAAGGCTTATGGTATCAACGATGTCCAGGATGTCGTCTACAACCCCGATTACGATACGCTGTATCAGGAAGAGCTCCGTCCAGACCTGGAAGGATATGAGCGTGGTGTGTTGACGAATTCTGGTGCTGTCGCCGTCGACACTGGTATTTTTACCGGCCGTTCGCCAAAAGATAAATACATTGTCCGAGATGACACCACCCGCGACACCGTGTGGTGGGCCGATAAAGGCAAAGGCAAGAATGACAACAAACCGCTCTCGCCGGAGGTCTGGAAGCATTTAAAAGGCCTTGTGACAGAGCAACTCTCCGGCAAACGTCTGTTTATTGTCGATGCGTTTTGCGGTGCCAACCCGGACAGCCGTCTTTCAGTCAGGTTTATCACCGAAGTCGCCTGGCAGGCGCACTTCGTCAAAAACATGTTTATTCGCCCGACGGATGGGGAGCTGGCAGGCTTCAAACCCGACTTTATCGTGATGAACGGGGCGAAATGCACCAATCCACAGTGGCAGGAACAGGGACTTAATTCGGAGAATTTCGTTGCCTTCAACCTGACCGAACGCATTCAGTTGATCGGCGGAACCTGGTACGGCGGCGAAATGAAGAAAGGGATGTTCTCGATCATGAACTACCTGCTGCCGTTAAAGGGGATCGCCTCGATGCACTGTTCTGCTAATGTCGGCGAGAAAGGCGACGTTGCCGTCTTTTTCGGTCTTTCCGGCACCGGCAAAACGACGTTGTCCACCGATCCAAAACGCCGCCTGATCGGCGATGACGAGCACGGCTGGGATGACGACGGCGTCTTCAACTTTGAAGGTGGCTGTTACGCCAAAACCATCAGACTTTCGGAAGAGGCTGAACCGGATATCTTCCACGCCATCCGCCGCGATGCGCTGCTGGAAAACGTCAGCGTCCGCAGCGACGGCAGCATCGATTTTGATGACGCGTCGAAAACGGAAAATACCCGCGTGTCGTATCCGATTTACCATATTCACAACATCGTCAAACCCGTGTCGAAAGCTGGTCATGCCACGCGAGTGATCTTCCTGACCGCCGACGCATTCGGTGTATTGCCGCCTGTTTCCCGCCTGACGGCCAGCCAGACGCAGTACCATTTCCTCTCTGGCTTTACCGCTAAACTGGCCGGAACAGAGCGCGGTGTAAACGAGCCGACACCAACCTTCTCCGCCTGCTTCGGCGCAGCATTCCTGTCGCTGCACCCGACACAATATGCCGAAGTGCTGGTGAAACGGATGCAGGCTGCCGGTGCGCAGGCGTATCTGGTGAACACGGGCTGGAACGGAACCGGCAAACGCATCTCCATCAAAGATACGCGGGCGATTATCGACGCGATTCTGGATGGTTCACTGGACGATGCGGAAACCTTCACGCTGCCTATGTTTAACCTTGCCGTGCCAACTTCATTACATGGCGTTGATTCGCGCATTCTCGATCCGCGCAATACGTACGCATCACCGGAACAGTGGCAGGAGAAAGCAACGCAGCTGGCGAAGTTGTTTATTGAGAACTTTGATAAATATACCGATACCGCAGCGGGAGCCGCGCTGGTCAGCGCCGGACCGAAACTGTAATTCGGCTACGCAAGAGAAACAAAACCCGCCATTATTTCTGGCGGGTTTTTTTATGCTTCTTTGGTGGGTCCACTCAGGCGGACAACCGGAATCGGCAGCCAGGCGCGAATCGACAATCCGCCACGCTCGCTGGTGCCTAACTCCAGCAAACCGTTATGGTTATCGATGATTCGCTGCACAATAGCCAGCCCTAAACCGGTACCGCTGGTACTACGCGCGCTGTCACCGCGAACAAACGGCTGGAACAGATGTTCACGTTGCTCAGGTTTAATCCCCGGCCCGTCATCCTCAACCTGGAACCATGCGCGATTCAGTTCAGTACCGCTGCTGACCTTGATCCAACCGTTACCGTAGCGCGCCGCATTCACCACCATATTGGCGACTGCGCGCTTAATGGAGAGCGGATGCATGCGTACCAGGATCTCACTGTCGTTCAGGCCGGTTTCGATCTCACGTTCGTAACCGCTTTCGGCGGCGATGACCTCGCCCAGTACGGCATTCAGATCTGCCACTTCCATCGGCATCTCCTGGCCGGTACGCAGGTAATCGATAAACTGCTCGATAATCGCGTTACACTCTTCAATATCTTTATTAATTGATTCAGCTAGATAACCATCTTCTTCCGCCATCATCTCCGTCGCCAGACGGATACGCGTCAGCGGCGTGCGTAAATCGTGGCTCACCCCGGCCATCAGCAGGGTGCGATCATCCGCCAATTGTTTTACCCCGGCGGCCATCTGATTGAAAGCGCGGGTGACGGAACGAACTTCTGACGCGCCGTACTCACGCAGCGGCGGCGGAATATGCCCCCGCCCAACCTTAAGCGCCGCATGTTCAAGGTCAACGAGCGGTCGGTTCTGAATACGAATAAAGAGCCAGGCACCGCCTATCGCCAGTAACATAATCGCCAGCGTATAGCGGAACAGCGGCGAAAAATCGCCCTGGTGGATTTCCGTCAGCGGCACGCGCACCCAGATATTGGGCGACAGCCATGTTTTCAGCCACACCACCGGAGAGCTTTTGTTCACTTCAACGCGCACTTCGGTCGGGCCGCCGAGCTGTTGTGCCATCTGCTGACTCAAGAATTCATAATGCTGCGCCCAGCGCAGGCCCGCGTCTTCCGCCGCTTCATTGGAATAGAGAGAAATGCCCAGTTCGCGGTAAATTTCACGACGAAACGCGGGTGGCACCACCAGTTGCGTCCCATCCTCCAGTTGCAGTTTGTCGGTCATCAGCATACGAACTTCGTAGGCGAGCACCTTATTAAACTGCTGGAGACTAGGCAAAATGGCGAAATTCAGCACCACAAGGTATGTCGTCACCAGGCTGACGAACAGCAAGGTGACGATAAGCAACAGCGTTCGGGCAAATGAACTTCTCGGCGAGAAGCGCACGCGCATCATGCTTTAGAACCGTCCGGCACAAATACGTAGCCCAGGCCCCAAACGGTCTGGATATAGCGCGGATGCGCCGGATCCTCTTCCACCATGCGGCGCAGGCGGGAGATCTGCACGTCGATAGAACGTTCCATCGCTGAATACTCACGGCCGCGCGCCAGATTCATCAGCTTATCGCGGGAGAGCGGCTCGCGCGGGTGGCTAACCAGTGCTTTCAGCACGGCAAACTCACCGCTGGTTAACGGCATCGGCTCATCTTCACGGAACATCTCGCGCGTGCCGAGGTTCAGTTTGAACTTACCAAACGCAATGACCGCTTCTTCCTGCGACGGTGCGCCCGGCAGCTCATTCGCCTGACGACGCAATACCGCGCGAATACGCGCCAGCAATTCACGTGGGTTAAACGGTTTCGGAATATAGTCGTCGGCGCCGATTTCCAGGCCAACAATACGGTCCACTTCTTCCCCTTTTGCCGTTACCATAATGATCGGCATCGGGTTGCTCTGGCTACGCAGGCGGCGGCAGATGGAGAGACCATCTTCGCCTGGCAGCATCAGATCCAGCACCATCAGGTGGAAAGATTCGCGGGTTAACAACCGATCCATTTGTTCGGCGTTAGCCACGCTACGAACCTGGAAGCCCTGCTCGGTAAGGTAACGCTCAAGTAATGCGCGCAAACGCATGTCGTCATCCACTACCAGAATCTTATAATTCTCTTGCATTGTTTATACTCCCAAAGGTTCCGAAAATTCTGTTTCCGTATTCTAAAAAAGTGCGCGTTAACGGCCAGAGAAATCTGGTATAAATTCTAGTCGAAATTGTTACAAAGCATATTTAACAGCAAGTTATATGCATTCACCATCACATAAAACATGATTAATCTGCACTTTACGCAATACCGTTTGTAAAGTCTGTACATCAAAGCGTGTCACAAAGAGAAGGCTGAAGTATGAAAACGCCCCTGATCACCCGCGAAGGTTATGACAAACTGAAGCAGGAACTCGATTTTCTCTGGCGTCAGGAGCGCCCGGAAGTCACGAAAAAAGTGACCTGGGCGGCAAGCCTGGGCGATCGCAGCGAAAACGCTGACTATCAGTACAACAAAAAACGCCTGCGCGAAATAGATCGCCGGGTACGTTATCTGACAAAGTGTCTGGAAAACCTAAAAATCGTTGATTATTCGCCGCAACAGGAAGGCAAAGTCTTCTTTGGCGCATGGGTGGAGATCGAAAACGATGACGGTGATACTCTGCGCTTTCGCATTGTTGGCTACGATGAGATCTTTGGTCGAAAGGATTACATCTCTATCGATTCGCCGATGGCCCGCGCCCTGCTGAAAAAAGAAGCAGGCGATGTGGCGGTCGTACAAACGCCGGGCGGCGAAGCCACCTGGTACGTTAATGAAATCGAATATGTGAAATAACCGCCACAGAACAATCCAGGAACTAACCCAGTGGCTGGTATTTTGCAGTGCCAGTCCGTATAACTATCCGCTGATTTTGTTCAGAAGATGATAAAAGAAATGATGAATGATTCGCTCTGCCGCATTATTGCGGGTGAACTTCAGGCACGAACCGAACAGGTGGAATCCGCCGTTCGCCTGCTTGATGAAGGGAATACCGTGCCGTTTATCGCACGCTACCGTAAAGAGGTCACCGGCGGTCTGGATGACACGCAATTGCGTCAGCTCGAAACCCGCCTTGGTTACCTGCGCGAGCTGGAAGAGCGCCGCCAGGCGATCCTGAAATCGATTGGTGAGCAGGGCAAACTCAGCGATGAACTGGCGAAAGCCATCAACGGTACGCTAAGCAAAACCGAACTTGAAGATCTCTATCTTCCTTACAAACCGAAGCGTCGCACGCGTGGGCAAATCGCGATTGAAGCCGGCCTCGAACCGCTGGCAGACCAACTGTGGAATGATCCGTCGCAGGATCCGGAAACGCTGGCTGCCACGTTTGTGAATGCGGATAAAGGTGTTGCCGACAGTAAAGCGGCGCTTGATGGCGCGCGTTATATCCTGATGGAACGCTTCGCTGAAGATGCGGCTCTGCTGGCGAAAGTCCGTGACTACCTGTGGAAAAATGCCCATCTCGTGGCGACAGTTGTCAGCGGCAAAGAGGAAGAAGGCGCGAAATTCCGCGACTATTTCGATCATCACGAACCGGTTTCTACCGTTCCTTCGCACCGCGCGCTAGCCATGTTCCGTGGGCGTAATGAGGGCGTGCTGCAACTGGCGCTAAATGCCGATCCACAGTTTGACGAGCCGCCGAAAGAAAGCTACTGCGAGCAGATTATTATCGACCATCTCGGCCTGCGCCTGAATAACGCCCCGGCAGATAGCTGGCGCCGCAGCGTCGTAAGCTGGACGTGGCGCATTAAAGTCCTGATGCACCTTGAAACTGAATTAATGGGCACTGTGCGCGAACGCGCGGAAGATGAAGCTATTAACGTCTTCGCCCGCAATCTGCATGATTTGCTGATGGCCGCACCGGCCGGGCTGCGCGCGACGATGGGGCTCGATCCGGGCCTGCGAACCGGCGTAAAAGTGGCGGTGGTCGATGCCACCGGCAAACTGGTCGCAACCGACACTATTTACCCGCACACCGGGCAGGCAGCGAAAGCGGCGGTTGCCGTAGCGGCGCTGTGCGAGAAACACAACGTCGAACTGGTGGCGATCGGTAACGGTACTGCATCGCGCGAGACCGAACGTTTCTACCTTGACGTGCAGAAACAGTTCCCGAAAGTGACCGCGCAGAAAGTGATTGTCAGCGAAGCGGGCGCGTCAGTCTACTCCGCCTCCGAGCTGGCGGCGCTGGAGTTCCCGGATCTCGACGTTTCTTTGCGCGGCGCGGTTTCTATCGCCCGCCGTTTACAGGATCCACTGGCTGAGTTGGTGAAAATCGACCCGAAATCAATCGGCGTTGGTCAGTATCAACATGACGTCAGCCAGACACAGTTGGCACGTAAACTGGATGCGGTTGTTGAAGACTGCGTAAACGCCGTCGGCGTTGATCTGAATACCGCCTCGGTGCCGCTGCTAACGCGCGTGGCCGGTTTAACCCGCATGATGGCGCAAAATATCGTCTCATGGCGCGATGAAAACGGTCAGTTCCAGAATCGTCAGCAACTGCTAAAAGTGAGTCGCCTTGGGCCGAAAGCCTTTGAACAGTGCGCAGGCTTCCTGCGTATTAACCACGGCGACAACCCGTTGGATGCTTCCACCGTTCACCCGGAAACCTATCCGGTGGTCGAGCGAATTCTGGCGGCAACCGCACAATCCCTGCGAGATCTGATGGGCAACAGCACCGAGTTACGTAAGCTGAAACCATCCGAGTTTACCGACGAGCAGTTTGGCGTGCCGACCGTCACCGACATCATCAAAGAGCTTGAAAAACCTGGCCGCGACCCGCGTCCGGAGTTCAAAACTGCGACCTTCGCCGAAGGTATCGAAACCATGAACGATCTATTGCCGGGCATGGTACTGGAAGGCGCAGTGACCAATGTCACCAACTTTGGCGCATTCGTTGATATCGGTGTGCATCAGGACGGGCTGGTACATATCTCCTCGCTGGCAGATAAGTTCGTTGAAGATCCGCATACGGTGGTGAAAGCAGGCGATATTGTGAAGGTGAAGGTGCTGGAAGTCGATCTGCCGCGTAAACGTATCGCATTGACCATGCGTCTGGACGAACAACCGGGCGACAGCAACAGCCGTCGCGGCAGTGGCAATGGCGGTAGTCGCGATGCCGGTAACCGGGACAGCGCACGTCCGAAATCACCACGGGATCGCAGCCCGCAACCAGGCGGCAACAGTGCAATGATGGATGCGCTGGCGGCGGCGATGGGTAAAAAACGCTAATCCTCTCCCCTCTCTTGCGGGAGAGGGGTTATTTTTTGTGCAACACCGTCGAAAAAGCGCAATTTTCTTAGCGACGCACCTCACAGATATTCATTAACTTATTATTTTTATTGCTGATTGATATTCAAAATTACTCATCAAATTACTGCTATTGCGTTTATACCCGTCATACTTCAAGTTGTATGTGCGTTGGCTTTCCTGCAACTCGAATTATTTAGGGTATATATCAGCGAACTTGCGGCCCGATTTACATTTCAAACATTAAGCCACTGACATTAATAACAATTATTTATTTCTGGTAGATATCTTACTGCACTGCGTAAAATTCAGAACCCAACTTATTTTTGAGCTACGTCAAAACAAAATCGAATTTTTATTTCCTCTCCCGTTCTTACGCATTTTTATTATTGATGATAAAAACTATTCTCATTATCATTGTTCTCGTTGATTATTCTTTACTCTTCACTGGCTCATGGTGCGTCGTGGCGACATACGGCAAACATCAGCTCGCAGCAAAATAAGTAGGCACTTATGCATTTCTCTCCTGACAGCGTGTGGAAAATTACCGGCTTCTCGCAACAGATAAGCCCGGCCTGGCGGCAAAAACTCCTGTCATTAGGTATGTTGCCCGGCTCATCTTTTCATGTGGTACGGGTGGCGCCATTAGGCGATCCTGTTCATATCGAAACCCGTCGCGTTAATTTAGTGTTACGGAAAAAAGATCTCGCTTTTCTCGAACTGGAAGCCATCTCCCGTTAACCGGTCAGCTATGACATAGAGTGCTAAGTAAAATGAAAAAATTGACCATTGGTTTAATTGGTAATCCTAATTCAGGTAAGACTACATTATTCAATCAGTTAACGGGCGCGCGCCAGCGGGTTGGAAACTGGTCTGGCGTGACGGTAGAGCGCAAAGAGGGCTTTTTCACCACAACCGATCACCAGGTTACGCTAGTTGACCTACCCGGCACCTATTCGCTGACCACCATTTCGGCGCAAACATCGTTGGATGAACAGATCGCCTGTCACTATATTTTGAGCGGCGATGCCGATCTGCTGATCAATGTGGTGGATGCCTCGAATCTTGAACGCAATCTTTATCTGACACTGCAACTGCTGGAACTGGGCGTACCGTGCATCATCGCCCTTAACATGCTGGATATCGCTGAAAAGCAAAAAGTGCGCATCGATATTGATGCTCTTTCAGCCCGTCTTGGCTGCCCGGTGATCCCGCTGGTATCAACACGTGGTCGTGGTATTGAGGCACTGAAGCTGGCAGTGGATCGTCATCGCGCAAATGACAATATTGAACTGGTGCATTACGCCCAACCGCTCTCCCATGAAGCCGACGCGCTGGCCGCGCTGATACCGGATGAACTTCCGCAACAGCAGCGCCGCTGGATGGGCCTGCAAATACTTGAGGGCGATATCTACAGCCGCGCCAACTCAGGCATCAACAACCAGCAATTCGACGCCGCACTCTCCCGTCTGAAAACCGAGATGGACGATCCAGCGCTACATATTGCCGATGCGCGTTACCAGTCGATTGCCGCCATCTGCGATACCGTCAGCAACACGTTAACGGCCGAGCCGAGCAAGTTTACCGCAGCCGTTGACCGTATTGTGATCAACCGCTTTTTGGGTCTGCCGATCTTTCTGTTCGTCATGTATCTGATGTTCCTGTTCGCCATCAACATTGGCGGCGCGTTCCAGCCGATCTTCGACGCCGGTTCGGTCGCAATTTTTATCCATGGCATTCAGTGGCTGGGCGCCACGCTGCACTTTCCGGAATGGCTGACGGTCTTTCTCGCGCAGGGGCTTGGCGGCGGGGTGAATACCGTACTGCCACTGGTGCCGCAGCTTGGCATGATGTACCTGTTTATGTCATTCCTCGAAGATTCCGGCTATATGGCGCGCGCAGCCTTTGTGATGGACCGGCTGATGCAATCGCTGGGGCTACCGGGAAAATCCTTCGTACCGCTGATTGTTGGTTTCGGCTGCAACGTACCGTCAGTGATGGGTGCCCGTACGCTGGATGCCCCGCGTGAACGGTTAATTACTATCATGATGGCGCCGTTTATGTCCTGTGGCGCACGCCTGGCCATTTTCGCCGTCTTCTCGGCGGCATTTTTCGGCCAGCATGGCGCGATCATCGTTTTCTCACTCTACGTGCTGGGGATTGTGATGGCGATCCTCACCGGGTTGATGTTGAAATTTACCCTGCTGCGCGGTGAAGCATCGCCATTCGTGATGGAGCTTCCGGTCTATCACGTACCGCATCTGAAAAGCCTGCTGCTGCAAACCTGGCAGCGCCTGAAAGGCTTTGTGCTCCGCGCGGGTAAGGTCATCATCATCGTCAGCATTTTCCTCAGCGCGATGAACAGTTTCTCGCTGGATGGCCGTACGGTACATAAAATCGATGAATCTGCGCTGGCGTCGATCAGCCGTGTATTTACGCCGCTGCTTGAGCCCATTGGCGTGCATGGCGATCACTGGCAGGCAACAGTCGGCCTGGTCACTGGTGCGATGGCGAAAGAAGTCGTGGTAGGTACACTAAATACGCTCTATACCGCCGAAAATATTGAGCAAGCTGGCTTTAATCCGGCGGAATTCAACCTGAGCAGCGAGCTGATTGCCGCGCTGGAAGACACCGTGAAGAGCGTGCGCGATACCTTCAGCTTGAGCGTGCTGGCTAACCCAATCGAAGCCAGTAAAGGCGACGGTGAAATGGCGACGGGTACGATGGGCGTAATGAGCCAGAAGTTCGGTAGCCCGGCCGCCGCCTACAGCTACCTGATTTTCGTTCTGCTCTACGTGCCATGCATTACCGCGATGGGCGCAATCGCCCGCGAGGCGAGCCGTGGCTGGATGGGTTTCTCGGTGCTGTGGGGGCTGAATATTGCCTACTCACTGGCAACGTTGTTCTATCAAAGCGCCACCTTTAACCAGCATCCACTCTACAGCCTGACCTGCATTTTGGCGGTTCTCCTGTTTAACGTGGTGGTGATTAACGCGCTGCGCCGTGCCAGAAGCCGGGTGGATATCAGTACGCTGGCTACACGTAAAACTGTCGCCAGTTGCTGTGACAGCCCGACAGGCGACTGCCATTAAGGAGTGAAGCCATGGCATCATTACTTGAGATTCGCGATCTGCTGGCGCTTCGGGGAAGAATGGATGCGCAGCAGTTGAGCAGCACGCTGCGCACGCCCAGAGCGATGATTGATGCCATGCTGGGTCGCATGGAAGCGATGGGTAAAGTGATGCGTGTTCAGGAAGAGACTACCGGTTGTTTGACCGGTAGCTGTAAGCAGTGTCCGGAAGGGAAAAGCGCCTGCCTGCAGGAGTGGTGGACGCTGTGCTGAAGGCCCAATAGGCAATACGCTAGCAGGCGGTTTTCACAACTTTGCCTTTAACGCCAGCAGGGCTTCGCAGAACTCGGTCGGATGTGAGATAAAAGGCGCATGCGCCGCTTTCGCAAAGACAATCGATTCGCTTGCAGGCCACATCGCATCCAGTACCGGCACGATTTTGCGCGGTACCAGCCCGTCGAGCCGCCCGTAGAGACGTAAAAACGGCAGCCTCATCGATGATAATGCGGCACGTAAATCCACTGTTTTCAGGATCTCCAGCCCGCCATTCAGCACCTCAACAGAGGGCATTTCCAGCGACAGCACTGCGTTTTTTAACTGGCGAGCATCCTGCCTTGCTGTTTCCGTTCCCAACGTTTGCAGCGCGAGAAAACGCTCGACGGTACGCTGAAAATCCTCGCTCAACTGATGCTGAAAACCGGCCAGTACTTCGGGTTTAATGCCGGCCCATTCGCCTTGCGCGCCGAAGCACGGCGAGGAAGCAACCGTCACCAGCGCGCTTACGCGTTCCGGTGCCTGCAACGCCACGCGGCTGGCTACCAGCCCACCCAGGCTCCAGCCCAGCCAAATCGCTCGTTCCGGCGCTTGTGCCAGAACAATGTCAACCATCTGCCCAAGCGATAACGAGCTAAATCCCGTACTTCTGCCGTAGCCCGGTAAATCGACCAGATGCAGCGTAAAATGCGCACTCAGTTCCGGAGTTATGCAATCCCATACCTGGGCATTCAGTCCCCAGCCGTGCAGCAG
The DNA here is from genome assembly GCF_900094795.1 of Kosakonia oryziphila. GTDB lineage: Bacteria > Pseudomonadota > Gammaproteobacteria > Enterobacterales > Enterobacteriaceae > Kosakonia > Kosakonia oryziphila. Next base: position 81,576 of record NZ_FMBC01000013.1, on the reverse strand, counting down.
CACAAGATGACAATCGCCCTCACCTTTGGTTTGCCACCAGATGTCTTTCATCCGCTATCGTTCCCTTTCTTCACACAAGGAGGTGGAACATGCTAACAGTGCAGGGCTTATGCTGGCTATGCCGAATGCCGTTAATGCTCAGTCATTGGGGAATCTGTTCGGGCTGCACCCGCGCGATGCAAATGCAGGAAAAAGTTTGCCCTTTGTGCGGTTTACCTGCTGGCCATGAAAATGTGCCCTGCGGCCGTTGTCTGCAAAAACCGCAGCCCTGGCAGCGGCTCATCGCGGTGGGGGACTACGCGCCACCGCTGAGTACGCTGGTACAGCAGTTTAAATTTCATCCACGCCCGGAGCTTGCCAGTGCACTGGCGCGGCTATTGCTTCTCAGGGTGATACAGAGCGGTAAATACCCGCAGCCAGACCTGCTCCTTAGCGTTCCGTTACATGCCCGACGCCAGTGGCGACGCGGGTTTAATCAAAGCGATTTGCTGTGCCGACCACTGGCGCGCTGGCTACCGTGCAGCTATTCACACACGGCGCTTAAACGTCTGCGAGCAACGCCGGTGCAGCATCATTTAAGCGCCAGGCTGCGCAGGAAGAACCTGAAAAATGCCTTTCGCCTTGAATTGCCAATAGCCGGGCTCCATATCGTTCTGGTGGATGATGTCGTCACGACCGGCAGCACTGTTGCGGAGATCTCCCGGCTGCTTTTGCGCAGCGGCGCAGCGACTGTTCAGGTCTGGTGCCTGTGTCGAACCTTGTAGACCCTCGATGATGGGCGTATTATAACCAAGTAAAATAGTCAACTATTAGGCCATTGCTATGATCCGTATTTCCGACGCTGCCCAGGCGCACTTTTCCAAACTGCTGGCAAATCAGGAAGAAGGGACACAAATTCGCGTATTTGTGATTAACCCAGGCACGCCAAACGCCGAATGCGGCGTGTCTTATTGCCCGCCAGATGCAGTTGAAGCGACCGATACCGCGCTGAAATTTGAACAACTGATTGCCTATGTCGATGAACTGAGCGCACCGTATCTGGAAGATGCGGAAATTGATTTTGTGACCGATCAATTAGGTTCCCAGCTCACGCTGAAGGCGCCAAACGCTAAAATGCGTAAAGTTTCCGACGACGCGCCGCTGATGGAGCGCGTTGAGTACCTGCTGCAATCGCAAATCAACCCACAACTGGCTGGCCACGGTGGCCGCGTCTCGCTGATGGAGATCACCGACGAAGGCTACGCCATTCTGCAATTTGGTGGCGGTTGTAACGGTTGCTCTATGGTAGACGTAACGCTGAAGGAGGGGATCGAGAAGCAACTGCTGACCGAGTTCCCTGAACTGAAAGGTGTGCGCGATCTCACCGAACACCAGCGCGGCGAGCACTCTTACTACTAAGCCTGCTCCACAGAGCATTGCCCGGTAACGCGAAAGTGTGCCGGGCCTGCCTGTTCTCAGGTATGACTTACCGGCTCGTTAACCCCCACGCAATGGTTATTTTCATCATATCTCACCTGCACCCGTTCCGTTTCTACCTGTGATCTCAGGCTGTTACCCGTATCTTTGTGCGCGTGTCCTGCCCTTCAAAGCAAACTAGTTTCCCGGTGTTAATATGACGCATGTCTCAGATCTCACATTTAGATCGGCGGGGTGATTCTCTTTTCATGGATGTTACCCGTATCATTCCAGACAGCACCAACAAGATAAAAACATCCGACTACAATTTTTAGCAATGGATGTCCAGCCGTAATGGTGCCGCAGTTCGCTCTTCCCGGTTCGGGAGCTTTTAGCGGCTGCCAAGAAACACTGACGTTACCCATAACAAATTAAAGGCCAGGTAAATCATGCCATTAGTCATTGTCGCTATCGGTGTTGTCCTCTTACTCCTGTTAATGATCCGTTTCAAACTCAACGGATTTATCGCTCTGATTCTGGTGGCGCTAGCCGTCGGGATGATGCAGGGCATGCCACTGGATGCCGTTATCAAATCGATTAAAGCGGGCGTGGGCGGTACGTTGGGCAGCCTTGCGCTGATCATGGGCTTCGGCGCCATGCTCGGCAAACTGCTGGCAGACTGCGGCGGCGCACAGCGCATCGCCACGACGCTCATCGAAAAGTTCGGTCGTAAACATATTCAATGGGCCGTTGTGCTGACCGGTTTTACCGTTGGTTTCGCCCTATTCTATGAAGTCGGTTTTGTGCTGTTGCTGCCGCTGGTATTCACTATCGCCGCCTCTGCACGCATTCCGCTGCTGTATGTTGGCGTACCGATGGCAGCAGCACTCTCTGTGACGCACGGCTTCCTGCCGCCGCATCCAGGCCCGACAGCTATCGCAACAATCTTCCACGCGGACATGGGTAAAACCCTGCTGTACGGCACGCTGCTCGGTATCCCGACTGTGATCCTCGCAGGCCCGGTCTATGCACGTTTCCTGAAAAGCATTGATAAGCCGATTCCGGAAGGTCTGTACAACTCCAAAACCTTTACCGAAGAAGAAATGCCAGGTTTCGGCGTCAGCGTCTGGACTTCCCTGGTACCGGTGATTTTGATGGCGCTGCGCGCAGTAGCGGAAATGCTGCTGCCGAAAGGCCATGCGATTCTGCCTTATGCTGAGTTCTTCGGCGACCCGGTGATGGCAACCATGATCGCGGTACTGATTGCGGTCTTCACTTTCGGTCTGAACCGCGGCCGTTCTATGGATGACATCAATGACACGCTGACCTCATCCATCAAAATCATCGCCATGATGTTGTTGATCATCGGCGGCGGCGGCGCATTCAAACAGGTGCTGGTTGATAGCGGCGTGGATAAATACATCGCTTCCATGATGCATGCCACGAGCCTCTCTCCGCTGTTTATGGCCTGGTTGATTGCTGCGATACTGCGTATTGCGCTGGGTTCCGCAACCGTTGCGGCTATTACCGCAGGTGGTATTGCCGCGCCGCTGATTGCCACCACTGGTGTTAGTCCGGAACTGATGGTGATTGCCGTTGGCTCCGGTAGCGTAATTTTCTCTCACGTTAACGATCCGGGCTTTTGGCTGTTCAAAGAGTACTTTAACCTGACCATCGGTGAGACCATGCGTTCATGGTCGGCGCTGGAAACCATTATTTCAGTGTGCGGCCTGGTAGGTTGTCTGCTGCTGGGAATGGTGGTCTGATTTTCAATTGCCCGGTGGCGCTAACGTTTACCGGGCCTGCATAACCTGTAAGCCGAATAAAGCAAAGTAGACGAAGCAGGACAAAAAGCCCGGATATGAACTGCCCAACTTTTCGGTAGGAGTCCAATATATCCGGGCTTTTTTACTAACGTTTTCCTGCAACTTTGCGCCGTCGGTCGAGATCTTTGATCAGCTTGTTAACCTTCTCATCGCTAAACATCGCTTCCAGCGACACAGACAGCTTACGTCGCCAGTTTTTGTACTGATAACTGGTGCCCGGAATGTTCACCGGCCCCGGCATATCCAGCCAGTCTTCCGGCTGTAAACCCAGTAATGCACTGTTGCTATCGGCAATATAGCGTTGCATACCGCGATTCAGGATCTCCGTCATCGGCATGCGCGACGCGTTATGCCCGGCGCGCTTCGGCAGGCAACCATGCTGATGCAGCGCATCCAGCAGCCCCTGCTTCGCCCGTTCACGATCCTGATACAAACTGCGCAGTACCTTTTCATCGGGGTATAACCCCAGCGTTTTGCCGAGGGTTAAATCGCCGCTCTCCCAGTAACCACGCAGGGTCGGGAGATCGTGCGTCGTCGCTACCGCCATCGACTGCTGCGGCCAGACCTGTGGTGCGCGGAAGTTTTTCTGATGATCGTTTTCGAAGTAGAGCACTTTGTAAGAGTAAACGCCGCTACTGCGCAGCTTGCCGATAATCTCTACCGGCACGGTTCCCAGATCCTCGCCAATTACCATGCACTGATGCCGCTGACTTTCCAGCGCCAGAATAGCCAGCAGATCATCCACCGGATACTGCACATAAGCACCGTGGTCCGCCGTTTCGCCATACGGGATCCACCACAGACGCAGCATCGACATAACATGGTCGATACGTAACGCACCGCAACTAGCCATATTGGCACGCAGCAGATCGATAAATGGTGCATAGGCACGCGCCCGCATCACGTGCGGATCCATCGGCGGCAGACCCCAGTTTTGCCCGAGTGGCCCCAGAATATCCGGCGGCGCGCCGACAGAAGCTTTCAGACAGTACAGATCGCGATCGCGCCAGGTTTCTGCGCCACCTTCCGCCACGCCAACCGCCAGGTCGCGGTAGAGACCGATGGGCATCGCATTGTGCTGGCAGGTTTCCCAGCACTCAGCAAACTGGGTATACGCCAGCCACTGCAACCAGAGATAAAAATCGACCTCGTCAGCATGCGCCTTGCAGAAGGCTTCTACCTGTGGGCTGAAGGTGGATTGATACCCTTCCGGCCATACCGGCCAGCCCCAGCGTAGCGCATCCTCTTTCACCTGATTAGCATGCAGCGCGTCAAACGCTGCCTGCCAGTACAGGCTTTCACCCTGCTGTTCAACAAAGCGACGGAAAGCGGCTTGCTGCGGGTCATCGTCCGCACGCTGGCGGAAATGTCGCCATGCAAGACTCAGCGCCGCCAGTTTCAGTGCCGTCACCGACGCGTAATCCACCCACTCCGCATCGCGCGCGGCACGCAAGGTATGTTGAGTGGTGGGAAGCTGCCACCAAGCCTGCGCCTCTTCGCTGTCGTGAAAATCCGCCACTGCGTTAACATCGATGTAGATGATATTCAGCCAGCGCCGCGATGAAGGACTATAGGGACTGGCGCTCTCCGGATTCGCCGGGTAAAGCGCGTGGATCGGGTTGAGACCAATAAATGCCCCGCCGCGCTGCGCCACATCACCGAGCATCTTTTTCAGGTCGCCGAAATCCCCTATACCCCAGTTATCATTTGAACGCAGGGTATAGAGCTGAACACAGGCGCCCCACAATTTTTTCCCTTCCAGCAGAGCCTGTGGTTCATAGCAGCGGACAGGTGCGATGATCAACCGGCACTGCCAGCGCTGCTTCTGCTGTTCCAGCGTCAGCGTGTGATAACCGAGCGCCAGACCACCCGGTAACGGCAGATTTTCTCCGCCGTTTACCTGTCCCCGATACTGCTTGCCGGCTTCCGTGACCAGTTGCCACTGGAAACTCCCCTTGCCAGCTACCGGAAAAATTTTCTTTTTTCCGTGAATAAACACCTGCACGGCAGGAACCGGCGGTACGCTGAGCGCCGTTGCGTTTGCGACGTGCATTGCCGCCAGCAAACGCTGCCTGGTGTGCGCCGTAATGGACTGCGGTTTACCGTGCGCATTGATGTAGTTTGGACTGATCCCCGCCGCCAGTGCGGCCTGTTCCAGACGTTTACTATCCATCTCGCTTCCTTAGCGTTTTGCCTGCCAGATGCGGGTTTGATAATCGCGGATTGAGCGGTCAGAGCTAAACATACCGCAGCGCGCCGTGTTCAGGATCGCCGCACGGGTCCAGGCGTCCTGGTCGCGGTAAAGTACATCCACCTGCTTTTGAGCCTCCACATAGGCCGCAAAATCCGCCAGCACCAAATAGGGATCGCCCCCCTGTTTGCCTAAGCTGTGCAGCATCTGGTCAAAAGCATGTTTATCCCCGTCGCTGTACTTCCCGCTTTCAAGCTCCTTCAGCACCGCATCCAGCAGTTTGTCTTTTTTACGCCATTTCAGCGGATCGTAGCCCTTGGCTTTCAGCGCTTTCACCTGCTCCACCGTGTGGCCGAAGATAAAGATATTCTGTTCGCCGACCTGTTCGGCAATTTCAACGTTCGCGCCGTCCAGCGTACCGACCGTCAGCGCGCCATTCAGCGCCAGCTTCATGTTGCCAGTACCAGAAGCCTCTTTACCCGCCGTGGAAATCTGTTCAGACACATCCGCCGCCGGGATCAGCTTCTCCGCTGCCGAGACACAGTAATCCGGCAGGAACACCACTTTCAGCTTATCGCCGATCTTCGTATCGTTGTTTATCACTTCCGCCACTTTATTGATGGCAAAGATAATGTTTTTCGCCAGGTAGTAGCCCGGTGCAGCTTTGGCGCCAAACAGGAAGACACGCGGCACGCGGTCGGCTTTCGGATTTTCACGAATTTCTTTATACAGAGCGAGAATGTGTAACAGCCCCAAGTGCTGGCGTTTGTATTCATGCAGACGTTTGATCTGAATATCGAACAGCGCCTGTGGGTTGATCTCAATACCGGTACGGGCTTTGACAAACGCAGCCAGGCGTACTTTATTCTGGTGTTTAATCTCGCGATACTGCTTGCGGAATGCCGCATCGTCGGCGTATTCCTCCAGATTGATCAACTGATCAAGATCGTTGGCCCACTCTTTTTTCAGCGTCATATCAAGCAGCGCAGCCAGTAATGGGTTGCACTGTTTGATCCAGCGACGTGGCGTGATGCCATTAGTGACATTATGGAATTTACCCGGCCAGAGCTGGTGATATTCGGGGAATAGATCCTTGACCACCAGATCCGAATGCAGCGCCGCCACGCCGTTAACCGCAAACCCGCCCACCACGCAAAGGTTCGCCATACGTACCTGTTTGTGATGCACTACCGCCAGTTTTGCCCATACCGCGTTGTCGCCCGGCCAGGTTTTCTCAACCAACAGCTTAAATTTGTCGTTGATCTGTTTGATGATTTGCATGTGCCGCGGCAGTAGCGCTTTGACTAATGTTTCGTCCCAGCACTCCAGCGCTTCCGGCATCAGCGTATGGTTGGTATAGGCAAACGTCCGGCTGGTAATCGTCCAGGCATCGTCCCAGCTTAGCTGGTGTTCATCGAGCAGCACGCGCAGCAGTTCCGGAATGGCGATAGTCGGGTGCGTGTCGTTAAGCTGGATCACTTCGAAATCCGGCAACTGCGCCAGTTTGCGGCCTGCCAGATGGTGGCGACGCAGAATATCGGCGATCGAACAGGCGCACTGGAAGTATTGCTGCATCAGACGCAGCTTTTTCCCGGCCTGGTGGTTGTCGTTCGGGTAGAGCACTTTCGTCAGCTTTTCCGCATCGATCCCGGTTTGCTCGGCGCGCAGGAAATCACCGTCGTTGAATTTGGTCAGATTAAAGGGATGAGCATGTGCCGCCTGCCATAAACGCAGCGGCTGCGTCACGCCGTTACGGTAGCCAATGACGGGTAAATCCCAGGCTTCGCCAATCAACGTAAAAGCGGGCTGCCACTGTCCGGATTTGCTCACCTTGCCACCAATCCCCACCTGTACATCTAACTGCTCGTTATGGCGGAACCACGGGTAGCTGCGGCGATGCCAGTCGTCCGGGGCTTCATGCTGTTGTCCATCAACAAAAGACTGGCGGAACAGGCCGTACTGATAATTCAGGCCGTAGCCGGTCGCCGACTGGCCAACCGTCGCCATCGAGTCAAGGAAACAGGCGGCCAGACGCCCCAAACCACCGTTACCCAGCGCCGGATCGATCTCCTCTTCCAGCAGATCGGTCAGGTTGATGTTATGTTCCTGCAATACTGCATCAACATCCTGATGCCAGCCCAGGTTCAACAGGTTATTGCCCGTCAGGCGGCCAATCAGGAATTCCATCGAGATATAGTTAACGTGGCGCTGCCCTTTCGCCACTTTCGGCGCGGGCTGTGCCGCCAGCAGTTCTGCCAGCGCGCCGCTCACCGCTTGCCACCACTGTCGGGTTGTCATGTCACCGGCAACCTGAATCCCTAAACGCTGCTGCTGGCGGGTAAGGGCCGCTGCAAATTCCGCTTTATTAAACGTTGGCTTTGACATAAAGAATCCGGGTCCTGTAATGAAGTAAATCGACGTTTGCGTTAGTGTGCCTGGCTCGGTTTATGACTTCCTCATCCTGCCAGGGATTAGCCGGGGAGGAGCAGCGGGGATGAGCAAAAAGTGTGATCGCCGCCACCTAAAGGTAGCGTTTTTTTTGCGTGTTATTCAATCGAATTGACGGGAAATTGCTCAATAAAAATGAAATGACGTTCCAGATGAAATTAGTTTTCGTTAGGTATTAACCGAAGAAAAAATAATATTCACTGCAGCATCACTAATGAATTTTTGCTATTTGTGCGTTTTGTCTGACACGTCAGTTAATAATACGAAGAAACCCTTATTACATGTAATTATTAAGCTTTCTGCTATACGTAGCGCGCCAGCCGTGCCCCGGCTATTTTTTATCTTTTATGTCATTAGCTATCCATGAAATAAATAGAAATGTGACATAGTGCAAATTCACAATCGTCAGATCCGGACATAACTTGCAATATTTCTTCATCTGACCGACCTTATTAGCATTAATTACGAAGCGCAAAAAAAATCACACCTTCCGTTTTCGCACAGTGAAGTGATAACTATGTTGATTCCGTCAAAATTAAGTCGCCCGGTTCGTCTCGACCACACCGTGGTTCGGGAACGCCTGTTGGCTAAACTTTCCGGCGCAAACAATTATCGCCTTGCGCTGGTGACCAGCCCTGCGGGTTACGGAAAAACCACGCTCATTTCGCAATGGGCAGCCGGAAAAAATGATGTTGGCTGGTTCTCTCTGGATGAAGGGGATAATCAGCAGGAACGTTTTGCCAGCTACTTTATCGCTGCGGTTCAGCAGGCGACGGGCGGGCATTGCGTCAGTAGCGAGGCGATGGCGCAAAAACGCCAGTACGCCAGCCTGCCGTCACTCTTTTCCCAGTTGTTCGTTGAATTGATAGAGTGGCAGCGCCCACTGTTTCTGGTCATCGACGATTATCATCTGATCACCAACCCGGTGATCCATGATGCAATGCGCTTCTTTTTACGCCATCAGCCGGAAAACCTGACGCTGATTGTGCTGTCGCGTAATTTGCCACAGCTAGGCATAGCCAACCTGCGCGTACGTGAACAACTGCTGGAAGTCAGCAGCCAGCAACTCGCCTTTACCCATCAGGAAGCAAAACAGTTTTTTGACTGTCGCCTGACGTCGCCAATTGAAGCAGTAGAAAGCAGCCGCCTGTGCGACGACGTTGCCGGCTGGGCGACAGCGTTGCAGCTTATCGCCCTCTCGGCGCGGCAAAACCACAGCGCACCGCACCAATCCGCACGCCGCCTCTCCGGCATTAATGCCAGCCATCTTTCCGATTATCTGGTGGATGAAGTGCTGGATAATGTTGATATCGACACACGTAAGTTCCTGCTGAAAAGCGCTTTGCTGCGCTCGATGAACGACGCGCTGATCGTCCGCGTGACCGGGGAAGAGAACGGGCAAATGCGGCTCGAAGAGATTGAGCGTCAGGGGCTGTTTTTACAACGTATGGACGATTCCGGCGAATGGTTCAGTTACCACCCGCTGTTCGGTAATTTCCTGCGCCAGCGTTGTCAGTGGGAACTGGCGACCGAGTTGCCAGATATTCACCGTGCAGCGGCGGAAAGCTGGATGGCGCAAGGCTTCCCCAGTGAAGCCATTCACCACGCGCTGGCGGCCGGAGACGGCATTATGCTGCGCGATATTCTGCTGCATCACGCCTGGGGATTGTTTAATCACAGCGAGCTGAGCGTGCTGGAAGAGTCGCTAAAAGCGCTGCCGTGGGAAAGCCTGCTGGAAAATCCGCGTCTGATACTGTTGCAGGCCTGGCTGATGCAAAGCCAGCACCGCTACAGCGAAGTGAACACACTGCTGGCGCGTGCCGAGCAGGAAATGACCACACAAATGGACGCCTCGTTACACGGTGATTTCAACGCCCTGCGCGCCCAGGTGGCAATTAACGATGGCAATCCGGTGGAAGCAGAGCGGCTGGCGATGGTGGCGCTCGACGAATTGCCACTGGCTAACTATTACAGCCGTATCGTCGCGACATCCGTACACGGTGAAGTGCTGCACTGCAAAGGCGAGCTGACCAGTTCGCTATCAGTGATGCAGCAAACCGAACAGATGGCGCGTCGCCACGATGTCTGGCACTACGCGCTGTGGAGCCTGCTCCAACAAAGCGAAATTCTGTTCGCCCAAGGGTTCCTGCAAGCGGCCTGGGAAACACAGGAAAAAGCTTTTACGCTGATCCACGAACAGCATCTTGAGCAACTGCCGATGCATGAATTTTTGCTGCGCATTCGCGCTCAGTTACTGTGGGCGTGGGCGAGGCTTGATGAGTCAGAAACTGCGGCGCGGCAGGGAATGGAAGTGCTCTCCGCCATGCAGCCGCAGCAGCAATTGCAATGTCTGGCGCTGCTGGTGCAAAACTCGCTGGCGCGCGGCGATCTGGATAATGCCCGCAGCCATTTGAACCGCCTGGAGAATCTGCTCGGCAACGGTCAATACCACAGCGATTGGGTGTCGAATGCCGATAAAGTACGGGTGATCTACTGGCAGATGACCGGCGACAAAAAGGCCGCTGCGCAGTGGCTACGCCAGACGCCAAAACCAGAGTTTGCCAATAACCATTTTTTGCAGAGCCAGTGGCGCAACATCGCCCGCGCGCAGATCCTGCTCGGCGAGTTTGAGCCCGCAGAGATGGTACTGGAAGAGTTAAATGAAAACGCGCGCAGCCTGCGTTTGATGAGTGACATCAACCGCAATTTGTTGCTGCTTAACCAGCTTTACTGGCAGGCTGGGCGCAAAAATGACGCGCAGCGCGTGCTGCTGGAAGCGCTGCAACTGGCTAACCGCACCGGATTTATCAGTCATTTTGTAATTGAAGGCGAAGCGATGGCGCAGCAGTTGCGCCAGTTGATTCAGTTGAATACGCTGCCGGAGCTCGAACAGCATCGCGCTCAGCGTATTTTGCGCGATATCAACCAGCATCACCGGCATAAATTTGCTCATTTCGATGAGAATTTCGTCGAACGCCTACTGACCCACCCGGATGTACCGGAGCTTATCCGCACCAGCCCGCTGACCCAGCGCGAGTGGCAGGTGCTGGGTCTGATCTACTCTGGCTACAGCAATGAACAGATTGCGGGTGAGCTGGACGTCGCGGCGACAACCATTAAAACTCACATCCGTAATCTTTATCAGAAGCTAGGCGTCGCCCATCGTCAGGATGCCGTGCAACATGCACAGAAACTGCTGAAAATGATGGGCTACGGCGTGTAGCTAGCACAGCTCCAGCTGCACGTTGTTGTGGCTGATTACCTGTAATACCCCGTCTGGCGGCATGGCATCGGTGTACACCGCATCCACAAGGCCAATGCTGCCCATATTCACCATCGCGTTACGGCCAAATTTCGAGTGATCCACCACCAGCATGACGTGGCGCGAGTTTTCAATGATCGCGCGCTTGGTGCGCACTTCGTGGTAGTCGAACTCCAGAAGTGATCCATCCGCATCAATTCCGCTAATGCCGAGGATGCCGAAATCGAGGCGGAACTGAGAGATAAAATCGAGGGTCGCCTCGCCAACGATGCCGCCGTCACGGCTGCGAAGTTCGCCTCCCGCGAGGATCACGCGGAAATCCTCTTTCTTCATCAGCGTGTTCGCGACGTTCAGGTTGTTGGTCACAATGCGCAGATCGCTGTGGTCCAGCAGCGCATGAGCGACGGCTTCTGGCGTGGTGCCGATATCGATAAACAGCGTTGCACCGTTCGGGATCTGTTCTGCCACCTTGCGGGCAATGCGCTCTTTTTCCGCCGTCAGCGTCGATTTGCGATCGTGCCAGGAGGTGTTCACCGAGCTGGAAGGCAGCGCCGCGCCACCGTGGTGACGCAAGATTTTGTTTTGATCCGCGAGGTCATTCAGATCGCGGCGAATAGTCTGCGGGCTGACGGAAAATTGTTCAACCAGCTCTTCGGTACTGACATATCCTTGTTGTTTAACCAGTTCAATAATAGCGTCATGACGCTGTGTTTGTTTCATGAAATGTCCCTGGATAATTATGTTCGTTTCCGCACATTCTGTGTGTCCACCAGCGCCATCGCCAGCCCAATTGCCATGCCGGCCGTGTGCGCGCCAGTGGCAATAGCAAAGCCCATTACGCCGAACCACTCGGCGACCATCAGCGCGACCGTAAGAATAAACAGCCCATTAGGTAATGCCACCTGAGGGATCGGATCGCGTACGCCGTGCAGCCAGACATAACCAATCAGTGCATACACAACGCCGGATAAACCACCAAACCATGGCCCGGTGAGTTGGTGCTGCACAAAACCGCTTAATAAGGCGCTAATCAGGGTAATGACCACCAGCTTGCCGGTGCCAAAACGCTTTTCAACGGCTCCGCCAAGATACCACCACCAGAACAGGTTGAAGAGGATGTGTACCAGCGAAAAATGCATTATTGCGTGAGTGAAGTAGCGCCACACCTCAAACTGTACGCTGGCATCCCACGGCCAGGCGAGCCACATCATCACGGTCTGATCGCCAACGACACTCATCACTACAAAGACAAACACGCAAAGCGCAGTCATCAGTAACGTCAATGGCCCACCGCGTTCGCGAATGGCCGCCATCAGGGGAAAACGACGATAGCGCAGACCGCTGTTGACCTGCCCGAATTGCCAACTCGCCGCCAGATAACGCGGGTCGGTAGGATTTTCGATAAAGCGCACCAGTTCATTTTTGACGCGCTCAGCCTGGCTCTCATCTGCCAGCCAGATATCACTTTGCTCGTGATGTTGAACAGTAAGAATCACGCCCTGGGTCTGCATATAATCGACAAATGCCTGGGCGACACGAGGGTTAGTAAAAGAGGTAATCATCAACATGGCGGGCGTCGCTTAATCCATACAAGGAGAGACAGTATAGCCGCACAGGACGAATGCCTAAAGCGTACCGTGCGCCACTTCCGCCGGGAAATGACGATGCCAGGCATCAAAACCGCCGTCCACGCTGTAGACTTGTTCGTATCCCTGTTGGAGAAGGTATTGCGCCGCACCTTTACTGCTGTTGCCGTGGTAGCACATCACCATCACCGGGGTATCGAAATCATTGTCGCGCATAAACGCGCCCAGCGTATCGTTAGTCAGATGGAATGCGCCCGGCGTATGCCCCATCACGAAACTTTGCGGATCGCGGATATCCACCAGCACCGCCTGCTGCTGATGCAATTTCTGATGGGTTTCTTCTACGTTAATGCATTCAAAGTGATCCATGACGTTCTCTTAATTGACACAGGAAATGGCTATTCTGCCGTCAAGTGTACGTCGTGACAGTGGGTCAGCGCCATTATGTTATGTATATCACTCTAAATTGTTTTTTTGATGTTACCAAAAGCGCGTTTCTTTGCTACCATGAGCGATAACGAACATTTTTGAGCTTTAACGAAAGTGCATGAGGGCAGCATGGAAACCAAAGATCTGATTGTGATAGGCGGGGGCATCAACGGTGCCGGTATCGCGGCAGACGCCGCAGGGCGTGGTTTATCCGTGCTGATGCTGGAAGCACAGGATCTGGCCTGCGCGACATCCAGCAACAGCTCCAAATTGATTCACGGTGGCTTACGCTACCTTGAACACTATGAATTCCGCCTGGTGAGCGAAGCGCTTGCCGAGCGCGAAGTGCTGCTGAAAATGGCACCACATATCGCTTTCCCGATGCGTTTCCGTCTGCCGCACCGCCCGCATCTGCGTCCGGCGTGGATGATCCGCATTGGTCTGTTTATGTACGACCACCTTGGAAAACGCACCAGCCTGCCGGCCTCTACCGGTTTGCGTTTTGGCTCAGAATCGGTGCTAAAACCGGAAATCGTGCGCGGTTTCGAATATTCCGACTGTTGGGTGGACGATGCGCGTCTGGTACTGGCGAATGCGCAGATGGTGGAGCGTAAAGGCGGCAAAGTGTTGACCCGTACCCGTGCTACCAGCGCGCGCCGCGAAAATGGTCTGTGGATTGTCGAAGCGGAAGATATCGATACCGGAGAAAAATATAGCTGGCAGGCACGCGGTCTGGTGAATGCCACCGGTCCGTGGGTCAAACAGTTCTTCGACGACGGTATGCATCTGCCTTCGCCGTACGGCATTCGCTTGATCAAAGGCAGCCATATTGTGGTGCCGCGCGTACACGCGCAGAAGCAGGCGTATATTCTGCAAAACGAAGACAAACGTATTGTCTTTGTTATTCCGTGGATGGATGAGTTCTCCATTATCGGTACCACCGATGTAGAGTATAAAGGCGATCCGAAACACGTTGAGATCGATGAGAACGAGATCAACTACCTGCTGAAAGTCTATAACGCGCACTTTAAAAAACAGCTCACGCGCGACGATATCGCCTGGACTTACTCTGGTGTGCGCCCGCTGTGTGACGACGAATCCGATTCGCCGCAGGCTATTACCCGCGACTATACGCTGGATATTCACGATGAGAACGGCCAGGCGCCACTACTGTCGGTGTTTGGCGGCAAGCTGACCACCTACCGTAAACTTGCCGAGCATGCGCTGGAAAAACTGACGCCGTACTACAAAGGTATTGGTCCGGCGTGGACAAAAAATTGCGTGCTGCCAGGCGGTGATATTAGCGGTGATCGCGACGACTACGCGGCGAAACTGCGCCGTCGCTATCCGTTTATCAGCGAATCGCTGGCACGCCATTTTTCCCGCACCTACGGCAGCAACAGTGAACTGCTGCTGGCAAACGCCACTCGCATTGAAGATTTGGGAGAACACTTCGGTCACGAACTGTATGAAGCCGAACTGCGTTACCTGGTCGAACATGAATGGGCACGCCGCCTTGATGATGTGATCTGGCGTCGTACGAAACTGGGAATGTGGTTGAACGCCGAAGAGCAATCCCGCGTGGCGCAGTGGTTAACGCGTCATAACAAAGCGGAATTATCATTGGCATCGTAATTGTTGTTGCGCCGGATGGCGACTACGCCTTATCCGGCCGACAGGATTCTGCATATTTGCAGGCCCGGTAAGCAAAGTGCGTTACCGGGCAATAAACATCCTGGTGAAACAAAAATGCCGGATGGCGGCTGCGCCTTATCCGGCCTATAGATTGGTGTGATTACAGGCGTACCGGATCGATATGCCAGATATGTTCGGCGTACCCCTGAATCGTACGATCCGACGAGAAGTAACCCATATTGGCAATATTCTGCATCGCTTTGGTGGTCCACTCTTCCGGATGACGGTACAGTTCATCGACTTTATCCTGGCAGTCAACGTAGCTGCGGTAATCCGCCAGTACCTGATAGTGGTCACCGAAGTTAATCAGCGAATCCACCAGATCACGGTAGCGACCGGGATCGCTCGGGCTGAACTGGCCGGTAGCGATTTGCGTCAGCACCTGGTGCAACTCTTGATCTTTCTCGTAGTATTCGCGCGGCGAATAACCTTTGCTTCGCAGCGCCTCAACTTCATCCGCCGTATTGCCGAAGATAAAGATATTCTCCGCGCCGACATGCTCCTGCATCTCAACGTTGGCGCCATCCAGCGTACCAATTGTCAGTGCACCATTAAGGGCGAACTTCATATTACTGGTACCGGAGGCTTCTGTACCCGCCAGGGAAATCTGCTCTGACAGATCTGCCGCCGGAATGATCACCTGCGCCAGGCTGACGCTGTAGTTCGGGATAAACACCACTTTCAGTTTGTCACCGATTTGCGGATCGTTATTGATCACCTGCGCTACATCGTTGATCAGATGAATAATATGCTTCGCCATGTAATACGCCGAAGCGGCTTTCCCGGCGAAAATATTAACGCGTGGCACCCACTGCGCGGTGGGATCGTCCTTAATACGGTTGTAACGCGTGATGACGTGCAGGACGTTCATCAACTGACGCTTATATTCATGGATACGTTTGATCTGCACATCGAACAGCGCTTTTGGATTCACTACCACATTAAGCTGCTGGGCAATGATCTCTGCCAGCCGCTTTTTGTTCTCCAGCTTGGCCTGCCGCACCGCCTGGTTAACCAACGGATAATCAATATGCTGCTCCAGCTCACTCAACTGGCTGAGATCGGTACGCCATGTACGACCAATATGTTCATCCAGCACGCCGGAAAGCGAAGGGTTGGCCAGCGCCAGCCAGCGTCGCGGCGTCACGCCATTGGTGACGTTGAGAAAACGCATCGGAAAAATGGTGGCAAAATCGGCAAACAGCGACTGAACCATCAGGTTGGAATGCAGTTCAGACACGCCGTTAACTTTATGGCTGATCACCACAGCCAGCCACGCCATGCGCACGAGGCGGCCACTGGATTCGTCAATGATCGACGTCCGGCTCAGCAGCGCTGTATCGTTCGGGTACTGCTCCTGCAATGTTTTCAGAAAATAATCATTAATTTCAAAAATAATTTGCAGATGACGCGGCAAAATTTTGCCCAGCATATCCACAGGCCATGTTTCCAGCGCTTCGCTCATCAACGTATGGTTGGTGTAAGAGAAGACCTGACAAGTTACTTCAAACGCGTCATCCCATTCGAATTTATGTTCGTCGATCAACAGACGCATCAGCTCCGGAATAGACAACACCGGATGGGTGTCGTTGAGGTGTATAGCGATTTTATCCGCCAGATTGCTGAAGGTTTGATGCAACTGATAGTGACGACTGAGGATATCCTGCACGGTCGCTGAAACGAGGAAATACTCCTGCCGCAGACGCAACTCACGCCCGGAATAGGTGGAATCGTCCGGATAGAGCACGCGGGAGACGTTTTCCGAGTGGTTTTTATCTTCCACCGCCGCAAAGTAGTCGCCCTGGTTAAATTTACCGAGGTTGATTTCGCTACTGGCCTGCGCACTCCACAGGCGCAGAGTATTGGTCGCATCGGTGTCGTAACCGGGAATAATCTGGTCGTAGGCTACCGCGAGGATCTCTTCGGTTTCCACCCAACGGCTCCGCTTACCCTCTTGCTGAACACGCCCGCCAAAGCGCACTTTATAGCGCGTATTGTGGCGTTTGAATTCCCACGGGTTGCCGTATTCCAGCCAATAATCTGGCGACTCTTTCTGCCGCCCGTCGACGATATTTTGCTTAAACATTCCATAGTCATAACGGATGCCATAGCCGCGACCGGGCAAACCCAGCGTCGCCAGCGAATCCAGGAAACAGGCCGCCAGCCGCCCGAGACCGCCATTGCCGAGGCCGGGGTCGTTCTCTTCATCAATCAGCTCTTCAAGATCGAGACCCATCTCTAGCAGCGCATTTTTCACATCGTCATAAATACCCAGTGAAAGCATGGCATTGGAGAGTGTGCGGCCAATCAGGAATTCCATCGATAAATAATAGACCTGACGTACGTCCTGGGAAAGTTGCGCGCGGGTGGAACGTAACCAGCGCTCCACCAGACGATCGCGAACGGCGAACAGCGTGGCATTCAGCCATTCATGGCGGTTAGCAATGGCCGGATCTTTACCGATGGTGAACATCAGCTTGTAGGCAATCGAATGTTTTAACGCCTCAACGCTCAACGTTGGTGAGGCATAAGTAAATGGTGCATTCATATAAGTGATTCCTGGAAAACTATTTCAAGCGAAGGTAAAGATCGCGATAAGACTGCGCTGCGACCTGCCAGCTAAAATCCATGGACATCGCCTGGCGCTGTACAAAACGCCAAAGCGAAGGTCGGGACCACAACACGAAAGCACGCCTGATCGCCCTTAACAGCGACCAGGCATTACTGTCTTCAAAAGCAAAACCGGTGGCTATGCCATCCGCCAGGTTTTCCAGAGAACTGTCGGAAACCGTATCCGCCAGCCCGCCAGTTCGCCGCACCAGCGGCAACGTCCCATACTTCAGACCATACAACTGCGTTAAGCCGCACGGCTCAAAACGGCTCGGCACCAGAATGACATCCGCGCCACCCATAATACGGTGAGAGAACGCTTCGTGATAGCCAATCTGTACGCCAACCTGCCCCGGATGTTCCGCCGCCGCCGCGAGGAAACCTTCCTGTAATACCGGGTCGCCCGCGCCCAGCAGCGCCAGTTGACCACCTTGTTCCAGCAAGCCTGGCAAGGCTTCCAGCACCAGATCCAGCCCTTTCTGGCTGGTCAGACGGCTGACCACAGAGAACAGCGGAACTTTGTCGTTGACCTTCAGCCCCATGGCGATTTGCAACTGACGCTTGTTCTCCGCTTTCTCTTCCAGCGTATCCCGCGTGTAGCGCGCGCCGAGAAGCAGGTCCGTCGCCGGATCCCAAATCTTCTCATCCACACCGTTCAGAATGCCGCTAAGACGCCCCTCCTGCTGGCGCTGGCGCAGTAATCCTTCCATGCCATAGGCATATTGCGGCTCAGTGATCTCCCGGGCGTAGGTGGGGCTAACGGCAGTAATATGATCCGCGTAATACAGCCCCGCCTTCAGAAATGAAATCTGTCCCTTAAACTCCAGCCCATGCATATTAAAGAATGACAATGGCAACTGAATGTCATTCATATGATGGGCAAAAAACATTCCCTGGTAGGCCAGGTTATGGACAGTAAAAACCGATTTTGCCGGACGCCCTCGCGCCGCCAGATAGGCCGGAGCCAATCCCGCATGCCAGTCGTGCGCATGAACCACATCCGGACGCCAGAAAGGATCCAGCCCGGTAGCCATCTCGCTGCCCACCCAGCCGAGCAGTGCAAAACGCAATACGTTGTCAGTATAGGCAAATAAATTCGTATCATGATAAGGACTGCCGGGGCGCTCATACAAATGCGGCGCGTCGATCAGGTAGATCCCTACTCCGTTGAAATGCCCAAACAGCAACGTGATGCGCCCGGCAAAGGTGTCCCGGCGGGTAACCACCTGGGCATCGCTCACGCCACGGCGAATATCCGGGAATGCAGGCAACAGTACGCGGGTATCAACACCACCGGCGATTTGCGCCGCAGGCAATGCACCAATAACGTCCGCCAGACCTCCGGTCTTCAGCAACGGAAACATTTCAGAACAGACATGTAAAACCTGCATTATCGCTCCTGTTCAAATCCATACGGCAAGGATGACCGTCATGGGGGGAAACCTTGTGTGAACCTCTTTCGCGCAAGGTTTCAATTCACTTTTCAGTCTTGCAGTTTGCGTAGCATCTCTCGCGTTACCAGCACAATTCCCTCTTCGGAGCGGTAAAATCGGCGCGCGTCTTCTTCTGCGTTTTCACCGATCACTGTACCTTCCGGGATCACACAGCCTCTGTCGATAATGCAGCGGCGCAAACGGCAGGAGCGTCCTATCCAGACTTCCGGCAATAATATCGACGAATCGATATTGCAGAAGGAGTTAACGCGTACACGATTAAACAACACCGACTGCACAACGACCGAGCCCGAAATAACGCACCCACCAGAAACCAGCGAGTTCAGCGTCATACCGTGACTGCCCGATCGATCCTGCACAAATTTCGCCGGCGGCAGAGATTGATTATAGGTACGGATAGGCCAGTTTTGATCGTACATATCGAGCTCTGGCATCACCGATGCTAAATCGAGGTTCGCTTTCCAGTAAGCTTCAAGCGTTCCCACATCGCGCCAATAGGGTTCTGAATCCGGATCCGATTGCACGCAGGATTGTGGGAAAGGATGTGCATAGGCCATGCCAGATTTGACGATTTGCGGAATGATGTCTTTACCAAAGTCATGGCTGGAGTTCTCGTTTTTATCATCCTCCTCCAGCAGGTCGTACAGATATTCGGCATCAAAAACGTAGATCCCCATACTGGCCAGCGCTTTGCTTTCATCGCCGGGCATAGAGGGCGGATTCGCCGGTTTTTCAACGAAGTCGACCACCTTGTCCTGCTCATCAACCGCCATCACGCCAAAAGCGGTTGCTTCGTGAATGGGCACCGGCAGGCAAGCCACAGTGCAACGCGCCCCTTTTTCGACATGGTCGAGCAGCATGCGCGAGTAATCCTGCTTGTAAATGTGGTCGCCCGCCAGAATGACGATATATTCCGCGCGATAGCGGCGAATAATATCGAGATTCTGCGTCACCGCATCTGCCGTGCCGCGATACCAGTTTTCGCCATGCACGCGCTGCTGGGCAGGCAGCAAGTCGACAAACTCGTTCATCTCGTTATTGAAGAAAGACCAGCCGCGCTGAATATGCTGAACCAGCGTGTGGGATTGATACTGGGTTATCACCCCAATACGACGGATACCGGAGTTGATGCAGTTGGAGAGCGCAAAATCGATGATGCGGAATTTACCGCCGAAATGAACCGCCGGCTTGGCGCGTTTTTTTGTTAAATCTTTAAGGCGTGTTCCACGCCCACCCGCCAAAATCAGGGCGACGGATTTCAAGGGCAACTGACGCGCTAACATTGTAGGGTCGTTCTTATCTAATCTAACCATGACAGACTCCGTTTTTATGACCGCTGAAAAACGCAAACTCCATGCGCAGGCCCATGCCAGGCAGTTACCACTACCGGATTGTCCTCTCCGGCAAAGGGAGGAATGGCGTGCCATCCCCCTTGGGGCAAAACCATTTCAGCAACATCGCTGGTTGCATTAATGGCGATTAAAACCGTATCGGAGAGCAGAATTTGTAAGCGCAAAGCGCCATGCTGCCACGCCTGCATCGTCAACGGTTGTCCGGCATGATCCAGCCAGGCTACGCTGCCGTCCCCTTCTTCCCACCAGACGTTGCGCGTCAATGCGGGGATCCGTTGACGTAACTGGATAAGCGTGGCAGTGAAGTGCATTAGCCAGCTATCCGAGTGCTGCCAACTCAGCCATGTCAGCACGTTATCCTGACAGTACGCATTGTTATTACCGTGCTGGCTGTGTCCCAGTTCATCTCCGGCCATCAGCATCGGTGTTCCTTGAGAAAGCAGCAACGTGGTCAGCAGAGCATGCACACTGGTGCGCCGCCGTTCGACCACATCAAAACTGCCACCCAATCCTTCGTGTCCATGATTATTGCTGTGATTGTTGTCGGTGCCGTCGCGATTGTCCTCGCCGTTCGCCTCGTTATGTTTGTGGCTAAAGCAGACGCAATCACGCAAGGTAAAACCATCATGCGCGGTGATCAGATTGATCGAAGCCGACGGCAAACGGCCCGCACGTTTAAACAGATCGCTGGAGGCAGCAAACCGCCTGGCTAACTCGCCCAGCGATAGCGACTGTTCCAGCCAAAACCGACGTGTCACGTCGCGGAAATGATCGTTCCATTCGGCAAACGGCGCGGGGAAATTCCCTACCTGGTAGCCGCCAGGACCGATATCCCACGGCTCGGCGATCAGTTTCAGATCGCAAAGCAGCGGATCGTTTTTGATTGCGGTAAACAGCGGCGCCTGCGGATCGAAATCCGGTGTGCGTCCCATCACAGTCGCCAGATCGAAGCGAAAACCGTCAACGTGGAATGTCTCCACCCAGTAGCGCAAGCAGGCATGCGCATAGTCCACGCCTGCGGGGTGGCTCAGATTCAGCGTGTTGCCGCATCCGCTCCAGTTGTGGTAATCGCCATCGTCTCTGATCCAATAATAGGTACTGTTATCAACGCCGCGCAGAGAGAAAGTCGGCCCATCGAGATCGGTTTCAGCGTTGTGATTAAGCACAATATCGAGGATCACTTCGATCCCCGCCTGATGCAGCGCCCTCACCGCTTCGCGAAACTCATTGATGGCTTGTTGCGGATTGCTGGCATAGTGCGGATGGAGCGCAAACGGTGCCAATGGGTTATAGCCCCAGTAATTAGAAAGCCCCAGCCGTTGCAGGCGCGGCTCACTGGCAAAATGGGCAACGGGCAGCAGTTCCAGCGCGGTGATACCAAGCTGCTTAAACCAGCCAATCATCAATGGATGCCCAAGCGCCTTATAAGTGCCACGGATATTTTCCGTTAACTGAGGATGAAGCCAGGTGAGCCCTTTGACGTGCGCTTCGTAAATGACGGTATTGCCCCACGGCGTGCGCGGCGGCGTGTCACCTTGCCAGTCGAACGCGTCATGAACCACCACACTGCGCAAGCCAAGCGAGGCGTTATCGTGAGGATCCGGTGAATCATGGCCGCTGTGGAATAGCGGGTTGTCAACGGCCTCGCCGTCGACGCGCTTCGCGCAGGGGTCGAGCAAAAGTTTTGCCGGATTAAAACGATGCCCTTGCGCTGGTTCCCAGGGGCCATGTACGCGGTAGCCATAGTGCAGGCCGGGCTTTGCGCCGCTGAGAAAACCGTGCCAGATATCCCCGGTGCGGCCAGGCAGATCGACGCGCTGTTCGTTACCTTCGTCATCGAACAGGCACAACTCGACGCGCTCCGCATGAGCGGAAAACAGCGTAAAATTAACGCCGCCTGCCAGCACTTCTGCACCGGGCGGCAAGGGTTGCCCCACCGTCAGCTTCGTCATTCCCCCTCCCGCACCAGCCATATAGTCGCCAGCGGCGGTAACGTCAGCAGCAGCGAGTGTTCACGCCCCCGGTTAGCAATCGCATCGCTGTGTACCACGCCGCCATTACCGGTATTGCTGCCGTGGTAGTGCATCGAATCGGTATTTAACTCCTCGCGCCAGCGGCCGGGCTGATTGATACCAAAGCGATAATCGTGGCGCGGCACCGGCGTGAAATTACTGGCGACAATGATTTCGTTGCCCTGTTTGTCGCGCCGGACAAAGACAAACACCGACGCTTCATGATCATCCACCACCAGCCATTCAAACCCGTACGGGTCAAAATCCAGTTCATGCAGCGCCTTGTGGTGACGGTAGAAATGGTTCATGTCGCGCACCAGCCGCTGTACACCGTGGTGCCAGTTATCGCCGCCCTCAAGAAGATGCCAGTCCAGGCTGCCGTCGTGGTTCCACTCGCGTCCCTGGGCAAATTCGTTGCCCATAAACAGTAATTTTTTGCCAGGAAAAGCCCACATCCACGCGTAGTAAGCACGCAGGTTGGCAAACTTTTGCCAGGCATCGCCGGGCATTCTGTCGAGGATCGATTTCTTGCCATGAACTACTTCGTCATGGGACAGCGGCAGGATAAAGTTTTCGCTGTAGTTGTAGAGGATGCCGAAAGTGAGCTTATCGTGGTGGTACTTGCGATACACCGGATCGAGCTTCATGTAGTCCAGCGTGTCGTGCATCCAGCCCAGATTCCACTTGTACCAGAAACCCAGTCCGCCCTGAGAAGGCGGCCGCGAAACGCCGGCAAAATCGGTGGACTCTTCCGCCATACTGACGACGCCAGGCGCCTGCTCGCCGATAATGCGGTTGGTGTTGCGCAGAAATTCAATTGCTTCCAGGTTTTCACGGCCGCCGTACTCATTGGGGATCCACTCACCCTCTTTGCGGCTGTAGTCACGGTAGATCATCGAGGCCACCGCATCGACGCGCAGCGCATCAATACCAAAGCGTTCGATCCAGTAAAGCGCGTTACCTACCAGGTAGTTACTCACTTCGCGACGCCCATAGTTATAGATCAGCGTGTTCCAGTCCTGGTGATAACCTTCTCGCGGATCGCTGTGCTCATACAATTTCGTCCCGTCAAACTCTGCAAGGCCAAAATCGTCCGACGGAAAATGACCCGGCACCCAGTCGAGGATCACCCCCAGCCCGGCGGCATGGGCAGTATGAATGAAGTGCAGAAAATCATCGCGGGTGCCAAAGCGGCGGGTCGGCGCGTACAGTCCGGTCGGCTGATAACCCCAACTGCCATCAAAGGGGTGCTCATTCACTGGCATTAATTCAAGGTGGGTAAATCCCATCCATTTGGCATACGGCACCAGTTGATCGGCCAATTCACGATAACTGAGCCAGAAGTTGTTGTCGGTATGGCGACGCCAG
Organism: Kosakonia oryziphila; assembly: GCF_900094795.1. Lineage (GTDB taxonomy): Bacteria > Pseudomonadota > Gammaproteobacteria > Enterobacterales > Enterobacteriaceae > Kosakonia > Kosakonia oryziphila. The sequence goes on along the minus strand of NZ_FMBC01000013.1, from coordinate 57,948 downwards.
GAACCCAAATGCACTTCATAAATACTGATTGGCGCATCAAACTGGTTTGCCCGTTTACGCTCATCACTCTGGGTTTTCTTACCTGGCAGACCGCAGATCAACGAAGCACTATCCGGACGCATCTGGGCTTCAAAGGCATAGGGATCGGCCTTAATTTTCAACCTGCCGTTTGCATCACGGATCTCGAATTTGTAGAGCTGACCATTTAGCGCGCCAGGGATGAATAGCTCCCAAATCCCGCTTTCACGACGCAGGCGCATCGGATGACGGCGGCCGTCCCAGTAGTTGAACTGCCCAACCACCGAAACCCGCTGTGCATTCGGCGCCCAGACGGCGAATCGCGTTCCAACTACGCCATCCATCGTATCGGCATGCGCACCCAGCGTTTCATAAGGACGCATATGCGTTCCTTCACTGAGCAGCCAGCTATCCAGATCCTGCAACAGCGGGCCGAAACGATAAGGATCATCAATCAGATTCTGCTGACCATGCCAGACCACGGCAAATTGATAACGGAAAGGATTTTTGCGGCGCCCCATCACGCCGCTGAAGAAGCCCCGTGAATCCAGGCACTCCAGTTGTCCCACTTTGCGCCCGGTTTTCGGCTCAATGACCCACACCTCAGTGGCGTCAGGCAACAGAGCGCGAACTTCAACACCGGCATCGGTACAATGCATGCCAAGAACGGAAAAAGGATCAGCAAAATGGCCGGAAATTAGTGCGTTAATCACGTCTCTGTCAATGTAAACAGACATGGCTTTCATCCTGTTATGGTGGTATCGCGCTTTCCACCGTCATTTAACACGGTTGCGATACTTTTTGAACCTGAACGGAGCAGCACAAATGTGTGCATCCTCAATGCTCCGTCCCGCTTTCAGGCAAGGTGTTCAGACACCTTACTTAAAGCATAGCCAACACTTTTCAACTCCTGAAAAAATAAACCCATCAACGACATTTTCCGGCAAAAACTTATAAAAAAAGGTGCCGAAGCACCCTTTTTTTATTTTTCGCTTATGCCAATTGGCGCAACATTCGACGCAATGGTTCCGCAGCGCCCCACAAAAGCTGGTCACCAACAGTAAAGGCGGAGAGGAACTCCGGCCCCATGTTCAGTTTGCGCAGACGGCCAACCGGCGTGGTCAGCGTACCAGTGACAGCCGCAGGCGTCAGCTCACGCATGCTGATTTCGCGATCGTTCGGCACCACTTTTGCCCACGGGTTGTGCGCAGCCAGCAGCTCTTCCACCGTCGGAATTGACACGTCTTTTTTCAGTTTGATGGTAAACGCCTGGCTATGGCAGCGCAGCGCGCCGATACGTACGCACAGACCGTCAACCGGAATGGTGGACGCCGTGTTGAGAATTTTGTTGGTTTCGGCCTGGCCTTTCCACTCTTCGCGGCTCTGGCCGTTATCGAGCTGTTTGTCGATCCACGGGATCAGGCTGCCCGCCAGCGGTACGCCGAAGTTATCAACCGGCAGTTCGCCGCTGCGGGTCAATGCTGTGACTTTGCGCTCAATATCGAGGATAGCCGAAGCCGGATCCGCCAGCTCTGCCGCTACATGGCTGTGCAACTGGCCCATCTGGGTCAGCAGTTCGCGCATATGACGCGCACCGCCACCGGACGCTGCCTGGTAGGTTGCTACAGAGGCCCATTCCACCAGATCGTTGGCGAACAGACCGCCCAGCGACATCAGCATCAGGCTGACGGTACAGTTACCGCCAACAAAAGTTTTGATGCCATTATTCAGGCCATCATTGATAACCGCCTGGTTAACCGGGTCGAGGATAATAATGGCGTCATCTTTCATGCGTAAAGAAGATGCTGCGTCGATCCAGTAGCCCTGCCAGCCGCTTTCACGGAGCTTTGGATAGATTTCATTGGTATAATCGCCGCCCTGGCAGGTGACAATGATGTCGAGTGCCTTCAGCGCTTCCAGATTGAACGCATCCTGAAGCGTACCTGCTGCATGGCCGCCAAACGCCGGTGCAGCCTGCCCAAACTGGGAAGTGGAAAAGAAGACAGGGCGAATGGCGTCGAAATCGCGCTCCTCAACCATGCGTTGCATGAGTACAGAGCCGACCATTCCACGCCAGCCGATAAAACCAACATTTTTCATAGCGAAAGTTCCTGCAGAGGTATGTGCTGAAGATGTGTACCAGTATCCCACTGGGCCAGTGCTCACATTACAAAATGCAGCCAAAGTCGCAAGTGAAATTAATCAATGATAGCGAATGCATCAGAAACGCGGCTAATTACTGCAAGTTTGCCGCCAGCGTCAGGGATAATAATAAATGAGTGAAATCATCTCCGCAGCGGTGTTGTTGATCCTGATAATGGATCCATTAGGCAACCTGCCCATCTTTATGTCGGTGTTAAAACATACCGAGCCGAAACGCCGCCGGGCGATTATGATCCGCGAGCTGCTGATCGCCCTGCTGGTGATGTTTATTTTCCTGTTTGCCGGGGAAAAAATCCTCGCGCTGCTTAATTTACGCGCGGAAACGGTATCGATTTCCGGCGGCATCATTCTGTTCCTGATCGCCATTAAGATGATCTTCCCCAGCGAAACCGGCAGCAGTTCCGGCCTGCCTGCCGGTGAAGAACCGTTTATCGTGCCGCTGGCGATCCCGCTGGTCGCTGGCCCTACGCTGCTGGCAACGCTGATGCTGCTTTCACATCAGTATCCAAACCAAATGAGTCATCTGGTGATTGCGCTATTAATCGCCTGGGGCGGTACGGTCGCCATTTTGCTGCAATCGACGCTGTTTTTACGCCTGCTCGGCGAGAAAGGGGTGAATGCACTGGAACGCCTGATGGGATTGATTCTGGTGATGCTCGCCACCCAGATGTTCCTCGACGGCATTCGGGTGTGGATGAAGGGTTAAGCCCGCCGCATCTCCGCCCTCCGTTCGTGTGTATATGTGTGTATAATGATTTTTGGGTTAGGGAGGACCTATGAAATCTGCTGACCTGTTGAAAGAACTGATCGCCGCCGGTTGTGTTCTTCAGCGGCACATCAGATCTGGTGGTCACCCATCACGGGGAAAACCTTTCCTGTACCGCATCCAAAGAAGGATTTACCTCTGGGAACGGTCAGATCAATCAAAAAAATGGCGGGGATCTAATCCCCGCCGACTATGGAGGTAACTATGTTTTTCTCTGTCGGGGTTGAATCACCTAAAGATGCAGATACTGCGTATGGCATTGCAGTTCCGGCTTTCGATCAATTCGACTACGGCTGTGTTTCCGCTGCTGATGAGCAGATTGATATCCCGGTGATGGCTCGCGAGGCCATTCTCAGCATTATTGAAGAGATGATGTTAAACGGCGCGCATTCAGTGAAGGATATAACCGATGCTGGCTACATGGTGTATGCCGCGAACCCGGATTACACGCACTGTGATTCCTGGTTCATGATTGACGTCGATTTGTCAGGGTTTGAAGGCAAACAGCAGCGAGTGAATATCACCTTACCGGATGTGCTGATTAAGCGTATTGATGGTTTTATTCAGGATAAACGCGCTGTTTATAAAGACCGAAGCCATTTTCTGGCGCAGGCAGCTCGCCACGAACTGGCGAATAAGTAGCGCTTGCCGCGCCAACAGGAAATGAAAGAAGGAATAACTATTTTGGCCCAGTAAGCATCTTGCCACTGGGCCATGCAGCTTAACTCAACAACGTGAAAGCAATCATCCCGATAATGGCACCGGTGGTGCCGAGAATGGTTTCCATCATTGTCCAGGTCTTCAGCGTTTGTGCTTCGGTTGCGCCGGTAAAACGGCCATACAGCCAGAAACCCGCGTCGTTCACGTGGCTCACTACGATTGAACCACCCGCGATACAGATGGAGAGTGCCGCCAGTTGCGCGCCGTTGAAATGCAACTGTTCAATAACCGGCATCACCAGACCAACTGCCGTCAGACAAGCAACGGTTGCAGAACCCTGAATAATGCGCACCGCCGCCGCCAGCACGAAGCAGGTAATAGCGATAGGCAGACCCATACCGGTCAGCGCTTCACCCAAAGCCGGACCCACGCCTGAGTCAACCAGTACCTGTTTGAACACGCCGCCCGCACCAATCACCAGCAAAATAATGCCCGCCGGTTGCAACGCGTGGCCGCAGATTTCCATAACGCGATCTTTCGGCATCCCCTGACGCATCGCCAGGCCGTAAATCGCCACCAGGCACGCCACAAGGATCGCGGTGAACGGATGACCGATAAATTCCAGCCAGTTGTACAGGTTGCTACCTTCAGTAACGAAACGCGCAGCAATTGTCTTCATCCCTACCAGCACCAGCGGCAGCAGGATCAGCGACAAGCTGAAGGCGAAGGACGGCATTTTGCCTTCGCCAAGATGCGGCTCGCTCACCTCATCAGGAATGTGCAATTCAACATAACGGCTGATGAAGTTGCCCCACAGCGGGCCGGCAATCAGCATACCTGGAATGGCCGCGCACAGGCCAATCAGGATCATCCAGCCGAAATCAGCGTGCATCTGCGAAGCCAGCAGCATCGGCGCTGGCCCCGGCAGCAGAAACGCTGCCGCTGCCGCAACACCGGCAAACAGTGGAATCACCAGTTTAACCAGGTTGGTACCCGTGTGGCGTGCCATTGAGAAAGCCACGCTAATCAGCAACACAATTGCCACTTCAAAAAACAGCGGCAATGCGCAAATCAGCCCGGCCAGTCCAATCGCATAATGCGCGCGGCTGTGGCCGAAAGATTTCAGCATCTTGACGGCAATTTGGTCCACCGCCCCGGTTTCATGCAGGATTTTGCCGAACATTGCGCCAAGCGCGACTACAATCGCCAAAAAGCCGAGCGTTCCACCCATCCCTTTTTCCATAGTCTGCGCGATCTTAATCAGCGGCATACCGGAAAAAAGCCCTGCACCAATAGAAACCACCATCAAAGCGACGAAAGCGTGCATGCGCGCTTTCATCACTAAAAACAGCAGCAACAGCACGGAGCCGACTGCTGTTAAAACCAGTGTTAATGTACTCACTGCACATTGCCTTTGCTAATAATCTCAATGGTGCTGGCAACAACACCTTCCAGCGGCTGGTCGATATCAACAACCAGAACGTCGCGCTCGTCAGCACCCGGCTCTTCAAGGGTGTCAAACTGCGTGACCAGCATTTGCGTTTTAAAGAAGTGGCCTTTACGCGCCTTCAGACGGCTTTCGATAACGTCGAAATCCCCTTTCATATAGATGAAGGAGAGGTTCGGGTTACCGTCGCGCAGCAGGTCGCGATAGTGCTTTTTCAGCGCTGAGCAAACAATCAGCGACACTTTATTAGTGCGCTGCATGGCGAAAGCGGCATCGTTCAGCGCCTGCAACCACGGTTTGCGGTCGTCGTCGTTGAGCGGTTCGCCGGAAGCCATTTTCATGATATTGCTGCGCGGATGGAGGAAATCGCCATCGAGAAACGCGGCATGTAACTGATGCGCCACTTCGCTGGCGACAGCAGATTTGCCACTGCCTGAAACGCCCATCAGGATATAAATGTGGTGATCAAAGTTCGTCGTGCTCAAGGGTAGCCCCCACAAAGTGCAAGAGTGAATTGTTACGGGTAACTGTTATCGGTAACATTGTCCTGCCGGGGTTACGGAGAAGCAATATGCATTCGTGCCAGAGATAAATAAGTGTGAGCTACTTCAAATTTGTCAGACTAAATAGATCCACCCGGTGACAAAGTGAAACCTAAATCTAACATTTTCGGCGTAACTGCTTCACCGCGAATGCGCGCCAGTAAGCGCTCTGCGCCAATGCGCCCCATGCGCTCACGCGGCGTCAGGACGCTCGCCAGACGCGGCTCCATCACCTGGCCAATATCGTGACCGTGGAACCCGGCAATCGCCATATCTTCCGGGATCCGCAGCCCCAGACGCTGGCACTCAAACGCGGCGCCGACGGCAAGGTCATCGTTGGTACAGAAAATCCCGTCCAGTTGTGGGTACTCGCGGCGCGCCTGACGCATCAGTTCTATTCCTGACGTGTAAGAGGATGACTGCTCCATCATGACGCTGTACGGCGTCAGCCCGGCATCCAGCATCGCCTGCTCGTAACCCTGCTGTTTGATGATAGTACGTTCATCCAGACGTGCGCCGAGATACGCCACGCGCCGGTGGCCGCGTGCGAGAATGGCGGCGGTCATCTGCCGCGCGGCTTCGAAGTTGTCAAAACCCACAGCGATATCAATGCATGGCGAACGGCTGTCCATCAGTTCCACCACCGGAATACCCGCAACCTGAATCATTTTCAGCGTGCGCGCGGTGTGTTTGCGTTCGGTGAGAATCAGCCCGTCGATATTCCACGAAAGCATCGATTCCAGACGTTCCTCTTCCATCTCCGGTTTATAACCGTAGTGGGCGAGCATCGTCTGATAACCGTGCGCGTCAGTCACGCTTTCAATACCGCGTAAAACTTCGGCGAAAACCTGGTTGGTCAATGAGGGAAGCAGAACGCCAACAGCCCGGCTGGTGGCATTGGAGAGAATATCGGGAGCGCGATTGGGAATATAACCCAGTTCATCAAGCGCAGCGGCGATTTTGCCACGTAAAGCCACGGAAACCTGCTCCGGGTTACGTAAAAAACGGCTGACCGTCATTTTGGTCACGCCAACGCGATCGGCCACATCCTGAAGTACGGGTCTTTTCTTTTTCATCGTCCTGACATTTTTATCTGAGAGAGAGTTCCCCAGTTTATCACGGACAATATGCAACCTTCCGGTAATAACCGAAAGGTTGCGTCATTTATTCAACTAAATCAGATCAAACCGGCGGCAAATCGAACAGCAGAATCTCACTATCACTATCGGCATGAACCGAAATAGCCTGCTCGTCCCAGATTGCCAGACCATCGCTGGTGGTCGCTTTGGTGCCATTTATGGTCACACTGCCTTTCACCACCTGGATCCAGACGCGGCGTTCAGCGGCAATCTGATGGACAGACTGCTCATCTTTCAACAGCGCCCAGCGATACAGTTCCATATCCTGATTCACTTTCAGCGAACCGTCGCGGGCATCCGGCGACAGCACGAGCTGTTTACCCTGCTGGGCGTCGAAACGGCGCTGTTCATAACGCGGCGTGATACCTGTTTTTTCCGGAATGATCCAGATCTGATACAGACGCAGACGATCGGTGTCGCTCGGGTTGTACTCAGAGTGACGCACCCCGGTACCGGCGCTCATAATCTGGAATTCACCGGCGGGCACCTGCTCTTTATTGCCCATGCTGTCCTGGTGTTCAACTGCGCCTTCCAGCACGTAGGTCAGGATTTCCATGTCTTTGTGCGGATGTGTGCCGAACCCCTGGCCCGCATCGATCACGTCGTCGTTAATCACACGAAGTGCCGAGAAGCCCATGAAATTCGGGTCGTAATAATCGGCAAAAGAGAAGCTATGCCAGGAATCCAGCCAACCGTGATTTGCGTGGCCGCGATCGTTTGCTTTACGTAAATAGATCATCTTTTTTTACCCCCGTATGTTTTCGATGGAGTAAGTGTGGACGCAAACGTCAGGCAATCATAGAGGGTGAAAATTGACTCCTCTGTTCAAAAAAAATGAATAATTACAGAGGAGCTATTTTTACTTATTTCGCAAGGGTTATCGTGGCTGGAGATGCCTGTTCAAAGGCGCGTTCGAGCAGTTCAAGGTTGGTAAGAACTTCAGATTCCTTGACGTAATTTGGCGCCCCGGTTGTCAGCGTCTGATAGAGCGCATCATAAACGCGTCCATAGTCGCCGGTTTCTGGCGCAACCTCTTCGCGCACCGTTTCGCCCGCCGCATTCACATACTCCAGAATGCCGATACTGTCGTCAGCGGCAAAGCCCGGTTCACCCGGCATAATATTGGCTTTCAGGCTGGTTTCCTGTTGATCGATACCGTATTTGATAAACGAGCCTTTCGTACCATGCACAATAAATTTCGGGTAATCGATTTTTACCAGATGGCTGGTTTTTACGATGGCTTTTAAATCGCCGTAAAAGAGCTGAGCTTCAAAAGTATCGTCCGGATTGGCCTTGTTACGCAGGCTGCGAATATCGTAGGCCGCATGATCGGGGCGACCAAACAGCGAGATAATTTGGTCCATAGTATGCACGCCGAGGCCATAAAACGAGCCATCCTGCGGCAACCCGGGTTTGGTTTCCGCCACCGGGCGGTAATAGTCAAAGTGGCTTTCAATTTCAACAATATTGCCAAGCTTACCGCTTTCAATCGCTTTTTTAGCGGTCAGGAAGCAGGAGTCAAAGCGGCGATTCTGGTACGGCGAAACCGTCAGGCCTTTGCTTTTCGCCAGTTCAAACAGCGCGATCGCTTCCGCCATTGTCGGGGTAAACGGCTTTTCCACCAGCACGTTTTTCCCCGCTTCCAGCGCGCGCTTCGCATAGTCGAAATGGCTGTCGGCATGAGTACAGACAATCACCAGTTTTACCTGCGGATCGAGCAGAATGTCGTCCAGATCGCTGGTGAAATGAATATGTTGATACGCGGGATGTTGTTCTTCCGGTTTTGCATGGCGGCGAAAGATGTGCGCCACGCTCCAGCTCGCTTTCCGGTTGAGAACATAGGGAAGATGATAACGGGTCGTGCTTTTGCCAAAGCCGATAAATGCGCAACGTAGAGTCATGATCCAGTCCTTGTTGAGGTGACTGTCACTACCATAGCGCAACTTCGAAAACCATGCCCCTCGCCCTTTTCTCAAAAGGCAGCCGTGAAGCGGGTACCACCAGCAAATGACAGGCAAAAAAAAGCCAGCACGCGGCTGGCTAAGAAATACTGGAAGCAATGTGAGCAATGTCGTGCTTTCAGGATTACCGCAACGGTTCCCCTGAATGCATGACAATAATAATTATTATCATTCGCACTTGTCTACAATTTTTTGCAAAAAATGGCAGTTGACGCTTTTTATGAAAGCCCGGAATGTATTGGTAAACCTAACCAAACGGAGAAGCAGGATGAGTGAGATAGTGATACGCCATGCCGAAGCGCGCGATGCAGAAGATTTACGCCAGTTCTATGCGCTACCTGAGGTGTATCACAACCTGCTACAGCTACCGCATCCGCCTGCCGAACTGTGGGAAGATCGCCTGAAACCACAGCCAGGACGCCGCCAACTAGTCGCCTGCATTGATAATCAACTTGCCGGAAACCTGACATTGATGGTGGAACAGAACCCGCGCCGCAGCCACGTTGCCACCTTTGGCATGGCAGTTTCGTCGGCGTTTCACAACCGTGGCGTCGCCAGCGCGCTGATGCGCGAGATGATCAACCTGTGCGACAACTGGCTACGCATCGACAGAATTGAGCTAACCGTGTTTGTCGATAATGATCCGGCGTTGGCGGTGTACCGTAAATTCGGCTTTGAAATTGAAGGCACCGGAAAACATTATGCGCTGCGTAACGGCGAGTTTGTCGATTCGTACTTTATGGCGCGCATGAAAGGCTAACCCCTTCCCTCTCCCCTACGGGAGAGGGAAACCATTCAATATCCGGCCGTTAGATCATCCACCGAACGCGGGTCCGACGCGCCATACAGCGTACCATCTGGCGCCACCATAATGCTCTGCGTGCTGCCCATCGCCTCTTTCACCACCACTTTTTGCCCTTTCTGTTCCAGCAGTTTCAGCGTATCCGGACTAAAGCCTTTTTCAACGCGCAATTCATCCGGCAACCACTGATGATGGAAACGTGGTGCATTGCTGGCTTCCGCGACGTTCATTCCGAAATCGATAGAATTCACCACCATTTGCAGCACCGTGGTAATAATCCGGCTGCCGCCTGGGCTGCCGGTCACCAGCCACGTTTTACCGTCTTTCAGCACAATGGTCGGCGACATTGATGACAGCGGCCGTTTGCCAGGCTCAACCGCGTTCGCATCGCCGCCTACCAGACCATATACGTTTGGCACACCGGGTTTGGCAGAGAAGTCATCCATTTCGTTGTTCATCAGGATGCCGGTATTGCCAGCTACGATACCGGTGCCGAAGACCGTATTTAGGGTATAGGTGACGGCCACCGCCGTGCCCTCTTTATCCACCACCGAATAGTGCGTGGTTTGGTTGCTCTCGTAGGGTTCAAGCTTGCCGGGGCGGATCTGGCTGGAAGGGCGGGCTTTATTGAGATCAATCTGCGCGGCAATCGATTTGGCATACGCTTTATTGGTCAGCGCCTGCCACGGCACTTTGACGAAGTCCGGATCGCCGAGATATTCGGAGCGGTCAGCATAGGCGTATTTCTCCGCTTCAGTCATCACCTGCATAGCATCGGCGCTGCCAAAGCCATATTTCGCCAGATCGAAGTTCTCCAGAATATTGAGGATCTCGACGATATGGATCCCACCGGAAGAGGGCGGCGGCATGGAGTAGACCTGGTAGCCGCGGTAGTCGCCGCTGATCGGCGTGCGCTCCACGGCTTTGTAATTGGCTAAATCCTCTTGCGTGATAAGCCCGCCATTTTTGCTCATCTGCTGGGCGATTTGCTCAGCGATAGCGCCTTTGTAGAAGGCGTCCGGCCCTTTTTCCGCAATCATCTCCAGGCTTCTGGCCAGATTGCTCTGCACCAGTTTGTCACCCTTTTTCAGCGGCTCACCATCCTTCCAGAAAATTGCTTTACTGTTTTCATTATTTGGCAGCACTTCGCTGCCGTAGATTTTCAGATCGTTAGCCAGCGCATCGTTGACCACAAAGCCCTGCTTCGCCAGTTTAATCGCAGGCTGCACCACTTTTTTCAGCGGCAGCGTACCGTACTTTTCCAGCGCCATTGAGAAACCCGCCACCGTGCCGGGCGTACCGGATGCCAGATGCGAAGTCAGGGATTTCTTGCTGTCCGGATTACCTTGATCGTCAAGGAACATATCGCGCGTGGCGGCGGCAGGCGCCATTTCCCGGAAATCGATCGCCGTGACGTTCCCCTCTTTGGTACGAATCAACATAAAACCGCCACCGCCGAGGTTACCGGCCTGCGGGTGCGTGACCGCCAGCGCATAACCCACCGCGACGGCCGCATCAACGGCATTCCCTCCCTGCTTCAGGATATCGACGCCGACGCGCGTTGCGGCTTCATCCACCGACGCTACCATGCCTTGCTTCGCAACAACCGGGTGGAAGACATCGGCTTCAACACCGTATGAGACCGGCGGCGGCGCAGCCGAAACGCAAAAACATCCTCCCGCTGTCAGCGCAGCAATTGCCACCCAACGCGCAAACTTCTGTTTCATCATCGTCGTTACTCCCGAGTAAGAGGCTACCGTTCCCGCTTAAGCCTGGTTCACAACTCTTAAAAAATCATTTTCATCAATGAAAGCAAGTAAACTGAAAGGAAGCATCAACAGGAGGGAATAACAATGAAACATTTACTGATTCTGGCGGCTCTGCTGCCTTTTAGCACCTTTGCACAGCCGCTAAACACGACGAATAACCCAAACCAGCCGGGGTATGTGATCCCAAGCCAGCAGCGGATGCAAACTCAGATGCTCAACCAGCAACAACAGCAGCAAAGCATGCTGAAGCAACAGCAGCAGACGCAAAGCCGAATGCAACAGCAAAATCTGCAAATGCAAATGGATAACAACTCGCAGCGGATTAAACAGGCACAGCCTGGCGCGCTTAACCAGGGCCAGCAGGTACTGCCGAATAGCGGTAGCGGAATGTTAAGCGGCGGGGCGAATTCTGGCGGGACGACGACGCAGCAGCATATGCTGCCGCAAAATTAAAACGGCAACTTGCAGCAAAGCACGTCGTCGTCGACCACATCTCAATAACGGAAGTGCGGCCCGATATCGTCGATTTTATCGGTGCAGATGCTGTCCACGCCCCAGCGCAACAGTTCGGCAGCGCGCGCGGGCTGGTTTACGGTGTAAACCAGAATGCGTAAGCCCGCGTCGCGCAGCATACGCACCCGTGCTTCATCCAGCAGTTTATGATTTAGATGGATGGAGACGCATCCCAGGCGCGTGGTCAGCACCTGCCAGTCATCGCGCCACTCATCAAGTAACAGGCCGCGCGGCAGTTCCGGCGTGGCTTGTTGGGCTGCTTCCAATGCGTCGATTTCAAACGAAGAGAGCAACGGTGCAATCATGCCTGCCCACAGTTCACGGGCGGCCAGCGCCACCACTTTGCCGGTCAGCGGACCGGTGCCAGTGGTGGGTTTGATTTCGATATTCGCCATCAAGCTGTGCTGGCGGCAACGTTCCGCCACCTGCGAAAGCAACGGCAGCGGCTCGCCTTTGAATTCGCCGCTAAACCAACCACCAGCATCCACTTTCAGCAAATCATGCCACGGCAGCTCTCCCGCCACTCCCCAGCCATTACTGGTACGCTCAAGGTTGTCGTCATGCAGCAGGAAAATCTCGCCGTCTTTCGACAACTTGGCGTCAAACTCAATCATGGTATGCCCGTAACGCGCGCCGACGTCGATTGCCGCCAGCGTGTTTTCCGGTGCCAGTTTCCCGCCGCCGCGATGGGCGACGATGTGGGGATAAGGCCAGTTACTCATACGCGTTGTCCTGTTTCACCATCAAATAAGTGCAGGTTATTTTCCGGCAGATGCAGCCATAACGTGCTGCCCGCCGCCGGGCGTTCCTGATGCGATAAGCGAACCACCAGCTTCTGCTCGCCCCAGCGACCGTGCGCCAGGTTGTCTGCGCCGAGCATCTCCAGCGTCTCCATCACCAGCGGAACACCACCTTCGGCCTGTGAGCTTAACGCAATATGTTCCGGGCGGATACCCAGCGTCATTTTGCGCCCGGCGTAGCCGCGGTAGTACCAGCTGATCGGCAACGCCATACCGCTACCCAGTTCAAAATGGGTGCCCTCGCTATTGATGCGACCCTCCAGCAGATTCATCGCCGGGCTGCCGATAAAGCTCGCCACAAAGCGGCTGGCGGGTTTTTCATACACCTCTACTGGCGTACCGATTTGTTCAGCGACGCCTTTATTCATCACCAGTACACGTTGCGCCAGCGTCATCGCTTCAACCTGATCGTGCGTGACATACAGCGAAGTGGTATTCAGGCGGCGATGCAGTTGTTGTAATTCCAGACGCATCTGCACACGCAATTTAGCATCGAGGTTCGACAGCGGTTCATCAAAGAGAAACACCGCCGGATCGCGCACAATGGCGCGGCCCATCGCTACACGCTGACGCTGGCCGCCGGACAATTCGCGCGGGCGTCGCTTTAGTAAACCATCCAGTTCAAGAATGCGCGCCGCTTCCGCTACCCGACTGGCAATATGCGTTTTGCCCATGCCGCGGATTTTCAGTCCCCACGCCATGTTCTCTTCCACGCTCATATGCGGGTAGAGCGCATAGTTCTGGAACACCATTGCAATACCACGATCTTTCGGCTCCCTTTCGGTCACGCGCTGGGTATCGATCCAGATATCGCCGCTGGAGACGCGCTCCAGCCCGGCAACCATACGCAATAACGTTGATTTCCCGCAGCCCGAGGGGCCAACCATCACGATAAATTCACCATCCGCCACGTCCAGCGTCAGCGGCTGGATAACCTGCGTTTTGCCGCTGTCCCAGCTTTTGGTTACAGCCTGTAATTTTAAACCTGCCATCTTATTTCTCACTGTCCACTAAACCACGCACAAACGCGCGTTGCATGGCTAAAACGATAACGACCGGGGGGATCAACGTCAGCAGCATCGCCGCCATCACCTGATTCCATTGCGTAGTGCCTTCACCGCTGGCAATCATGCCTTTCACGCCCGCCACAGCAGTGCCGAGGTTAACGTCGTTGATAATCAGCAGCGGCCATAAATACTGGTTCCAGCCGTAAATAAAGGTGATCACGAACAGCGCTGCCAGGTTGATTTTGGAAAGCGGTAGCACAATGTCGCGGAAAAAGCGCATTGGCGAGGCGCCATCAATGCGTGCGGCTTCCATCAGCTCATCGGGCAGAGTCATAAAGAACTGGCGGAACAGAAATGTCGCGGTGGCCGAGGCCATCAGCGGCAACGTCAGACCAGTGTAACTATCGAGCATCTTCAGGTTGGCGATCACTTCCACCGTCGGGAAAATACGTACCTCGACCGGCAGCATTAAAGTGATGAAAATCATCCAGAAGAAGAGGTTCCGCAGCGGGAAGCGAAACCAGACGATAGCGAAAGCCGACAGCATCGACACCGTGATTTTGCCCACCGTAATCGCCAGCGCCATGATGAAGCTGTTGGTCAGCATCAGCCAGAACGGCGCGCTATTTACGCCGACGCCGTTCACCCAGATGTTGCGCAGGTTTTCCCACAGGTGCGAACCGGGAATTAAGGTCATCGGCGTGTCATAGACGGCGTTGATATCCAGCGTCGCAGTCACGAAGGCGACATACAGCGGAAACAGCACCACGACGATACCGAGAATAAGCATGATATGGCTGAACAGTGTCAGTCCGGGGCGATTCTCAATCATTGGTAGCGCACCTTACTTTCAACATAGCGAAACTGGATAACCGTCAGCACAATCACCAGCACCATCAGTACCACCGACTGCGCCGCCGACGCAGAAAGATCCAGTCCGGCAAACCCTTCGCGGTAGATTTTGTAAATCAGCGTGGTCGTCGCCTGTACCGGGCCACCAGCAGTCGCAGCATCAATCACCGGGAAGGTATCGAAGAAGGCGTAAACAAGGTTCACCACCAGCAGGAAGAAACTGACCGGCGCGATAAGCGGCAGCGACAGTTTGAAGAAGCGGCGAATCGGCCCGGCACCGTCAATAGCGGCAGCCTCGACCAGCGAACGGGGGATCGATTGCAGCGCAGCGAAAAAGAACAGGAAATTGTAGCTGATCTGTTTCCACACCGAGGCGAAAACCACCAGAAACATCGCCTGACCGCTGTTTTGTGCATGGTTCCAACTGTAGCCAAACTGTTCCAGAAAATGGGTAATCAACCCACGGCCGGGGTTAAACAGGAAGATCCACAGTACAGCGGCAACGGCCGGCGCAACCGCATAAGGCAGCAGCATCAACGTCTGGTAGATACGGCTGCCGCGCACTACGTTGTCCACCAGCGCAGCAAAAAACAGCGAGACAAACAGGCCGCTAAAGGTAACCAGCGCGCTAAAGCGCATCGTGGTCCAGAAAGAATCCAGATAGTAGCTGTCATGAAACAGCGCGATAAAGTTGTCCAGCCCGACAAACTGGCTGGAAAGCCCGAACGGATCCACGCTTTGTACCGAGTACCACAACGCTTCGCCCGCAGGCCAGATAAAGAAAATAATGGTGATGACCAGTTGCGGGGCAACCAGCAGCCAGGGTAGCCAGCGAGAACGGAACACCGGACGGGATGATGACATTGCGATTTGCTTCCTGAACCGCGCCAGGTGGCGCTCTGCTTATCCGGCCTACAAGCATCTGCAGGCCGAATAAGGCAAAGTCGCTACCCGGCATTTCTACATTAGGACTTCGTTGACTGCTCGAAACGGCGCAGCAGTTGGTTACCACGCTCAACGGCGGAATCCAGTGCCTGTTGCGGGGTTTTCTTACCGGTCCACACGCTTTCCAGCTCTTCATCGACAATGGTGCGAATCTGCGGCATGTTGCCCAGACGCAGACCTTTGGTGAACGCCAACGGCGGCTTGTTCAGCATCTGACGCGTAGCGATATCAGCACCCGGGTTTTTGTCATAGAAGCCCTGTTTGCGGGTCAAATCGTAAGCGGCAGTGGTGATCGGCAGGTAACCGGTTTTCTGGTGCCATTCGGCGGCAATTTCCGGTTTCGCCAGGAAGTCGAGGAACTGCGCCACGCCTTTGTAGGTCGCCTTATCTTTGCCCTGCATCACCCACAGGCTTGCCCCGCCGATGATGGCGTTCTGCGGTGCGCCTTTTACGTCAGCGTCGTAAGGCATCATGCCCACGCCGTAGTTGAATTTGGCGTAGTGACGAATATCCGCCAGCGAACCGGAAGAAGCCGTAGTGATGGCACAGTCACCGTTGTAGAACTTCTCGGTGGATTCGTCTTTACGCCCAAAGTAGCTGAAATCGCCTTTCTTGTTCAGATCTTCCAGCATGGCGATATGTTTCACCTGCTCCGGCTTGTTGAACTCGAGCACTGCGTCAGTACCGTCGAAGCCGTTATTTTTGGTCGCTACCGGCAGGCCGTGCCAGGCACTGAAGTTTTCAATCTGGATCCAGCCCTGCCAGCCGCTGGCGTAACCGCATTTCATTCCGGCCGCTTTCAGCTTCGCGGTATCAGCAGCCAGATCCTGCCAGGTTTTCGGCGGCTGCTCCGGATCTAAACCGGCTTTTTTGAAGGCATCTTTGTTGTAGTACAGTACCGGCGTGGAGCTGTTAAACGGCTGAGAAAGCAGATGGCCGGATTTAGAATCGGTGTAATAACCGGAAACGGTCGGTACGAACTGGCTTTCATCAAAGTTAATACCAGCGTCTTTAAATACCTGATACACCGGCTTGATCGCTTTGGACGCCATCATGGTGGCGGTGCCTACTTCATACACCTGCAAAATGGCAGGCGCGTTACCGGTACGGAACGCAGCGATACCTGCGCTCAGGCTCTGCTCATAGTTGCCTTTGTAGACCGGAACAATTTTGTAATCCGGGTGTGTGTCATTGAAACGTTGCGCCAGGGAGTCAACTTCTTTACCTAACTCCCCTTCCATCGAATGCCAGAACGGAATGGTGGTTGCAGCCATAGCGTTGCCTGCAAAAACTAACCCCATAGCCAGACCCAAAGCTGTATGCCGTAACGTTGTCATTGTGATCTCTCTTGTTATACGGGATGCGCGATATCACGCGTTTTTATGCTCGCGAGGTAACATGACATGCTCGAATTACAGAAAAATAACCTTTTAATTACAATAAAATGACAGCCAGGCGTCAGGGAAATGTCGCAGAGATGATGGTACGGTGACGAAAAAATGGCGGCTAATCGGCGGGTTGATGACGCCGTCCGTAAAGGTAAAAAGGCTTCCCCGTAGCGGAGAGGCCTTTTTGTTACATCAATAACAGTACAATCTGCATCGCCTGGCGGCTCAACATGTCAGCCATATCAATCAACCGCCTGAGGTACTGCCCGCATAAAATTTGCTAAAAAACCGGCTCTTACAAAGCCGGGTTATAGCCTAAATAATTCGAGTTGCAGGAAGGCTAACACACATGCAATTTGAAGTATGACGGGTATAGATACTGTTACCTCAAAGAATTACCCACCCAAATAAGCGCTGCGCACCGCTTCGTTCGCCAGCAGCGCGTCGCCGGTATCTTCCAGTACCACGTGGCCGTTCTCCAGCACGTAACCGCGATCGGCGAGCCTCAACGCCTGGTTGGCGTTCTGCTCCACCAGGAAGATGGTCATCCCTTCTTTGCGTAGTTGCTCGATGGTGTCGAAGATTTGCTGAATGATGATGGGCGCCAGGCCCAGCGACGGTTCATCCAGCAGCAACAAACGCGGCTGGCTCATCAGTGCGCGGCCAATCGCCAGCATCTGCTGTTCACCGCCGGACATGGTGCCCGCTCGCTGAATACGCCGTTCATGCAGACGCGGGAACAGCGCATAGACCCGCTCAATGCGGCTCTGGAACTGTTCACGATCGGCGAAGAAACCGCCCATCGCCAGGTTCTCTTCCACGGTCATTCGAGAAAAGACGCGGCGCCCTTCCGGCACAATCGCCACCGCTTCACGCATGATTTTCGCGGTCTGCCAGTCGGTGATCTCTTTGCCGTCAAACACAATATGCCCGCTGCTCGCGCGCGGATCGCCGCACAGCGTGCCCAGCAGCGTAGTTTTGCCCGCGCCGTTAGCACCAATCAAGGTCACGATTTCACCCTGATTAATATGCAAACTGACATCGTGCAGCGCCTGAATTTTGCCGTAGTGGGCGCTAACTTTGTCAAAAGATAACATCACTTTTTCCATCTTATGCCTCACCCAGGTATGCGCGGATCACGTCCGGGTTGTTACGGATCTGTTCCGGCGTCCCGTTCGCCAGCGGCGTACCCTGGTTCACCACATAAATCCTGTCGGAAATCCCCATCACCAGTTTCATATCGTGCTCAATCAGCAGAATGGTGGTGTTGTGGTTGTTGCGCAGCTCGACGATCAGCTCGTCCAGCTCTTTGGTCTCTTTCGGGTTCAGACCAGCCGCCGGTTCGTCGAGCATCAGGATCTCCGGCTGCGTCACCATGCAACGGACGATCTCCAGACGACGCTGATCACCGTAAGCCAGGTTACTGGCCTGACGGTTAGCGTGGGCTAACAAACCGATACGCTCCAGCCACACTGCGGCGCGATCCAGTGCTTCACTTTGCGCGCGGCGGAATGCAGGGGTTTTCAGCAAGCCAGAGAAGACGCCGGTCTTCAGTTGCTGATGCTGGCCGACCAGCAGGTTCTCAATCACTGTCATTTCACGGAACAGTCGCACATGCTGGAAAGTACGTACCACACCCATCCGCGCGATTTGCTGGCCCGGCAACCCTTCGAGGTGCTTATCACGCAACATAATGGTGCCGCCGGTCGGCTTATAGAAACCGGTGAGGCAATTAAATACGGTGGTTTTCCCCGCACCGTTCGGACCAATCAGCGAAACGATCTCTTGTGGATGCAGATCCAGCGCGACGTTGTTTACCGCCAGCAGACCGCCGAAGCGCATCATCAGGCCGTTTACGGATAACAATGGCTGACTCATGCCTGCTCTCCTTTCACTTGCCCGTTTTTCAATTTCAACTGCGGACGGGTCATCGGCAGCAAGCCTTGCGGACGCCAAATCATCATCAGTACCATTAAACCACCCAGCATCAACATGCTGTATTCATTGAAATCACGCATCAGCTCGCGGGAAACCACCAGCAGGATGGCCGCGAGAATAACCGCAAACTGCGAACCCATACCGCCCAGTACCACGATCGCCAGCACAAAGGCAGATTCGGCAAAGGTGAAGGATTCCGGGCTGACAAAACCCTGGCGCGCAGCGAACAGCGTCCCGGCAAAACCGGCAAACGCGGCGCTGATGGTAAAGGCGGTCAGCTTGATGCGCGTCGGATTCAGGCCCAGCGAGCGGCAGGCAATTTCATCTTCACGCAGCGCTTCCCACGCGCGGCCAAGCGGCATACGCAGCAGGCGGTTAATGACAAACAGCGTGGCCACGACCAGTAACAGCGCTACCAGATAGAGGAAAACCACGCGATCGTTCGGATCATAGGCCACATGGAAGAAGTTGCTGAAGGTGTCCCAGCCGCCTTCACGCGCAGTACGGCTGAACTCCAGGCCGAACAGCGTCGGTTTCGGGATCTGACTGATGCCATTCGGGCCGCCGGTAATTTCGGTGTTATTCAGCAGCAGGATACGGACGATTTCACCGAAACCGAGGGTCACAATCGCCAGATAATCGCCGCGCAGACGCAACACCGGAAAGCCCAGCAGGAACCCGGCAGCAGCGGAAACCAGCCCCGCCAGCGGCAGACAAGTCCAGAAACCCAGCCCGTAATAGTGGTTCAACAGCGCGAAGGTATAGGCGCCGATGGCGTAAAAACCGCCATAGCCCAGCACCAGCAAGCCTGAAAGCCCCACCACAACGTTCAGCCCAAGACCGAGGATGATATAAATCATCGTCATGGTGGCGATGTCCACTGTGCCGCGCGACACAACAAACGGCCATGCCACAGCGATAACCAGCAGCGCCAGCAGGAACAGTTTCTGTTTTACCGTAGAGCCATCAATCGCTGGCAGAACGAATTTCGGACCGGAAACACCGCGCAGACTTTTCTGTAACAGCGGACGCAGCAACTGGAAGAAAAAGACCACGGCAGTACCGATGATGATCCACTGCCAGCGGATATTCGCCGCCGTGTTCACCACCAGTTTGGTACCATCCAGCTCAAGCTGAACACCCATAAAGACGCCAGCCAGCACGAAGAACATCGCGGCGGAAAGCAGCGCCATCGCAAAATGCATCGGTTTCATACTTTTTCCACCTCCGGGCGACCCAGGATACCGGTAGGCATCACCAGCAGCACCACGATCAACAACCCGAACGAAACCACGTCTTTATATTCCGTACTGAGATACGCAGAGGAGAGCGATTCGGTAACGCCGAGGATCAGCCCGCCGATCATCGCACCAGGAATGCTGCCGATACCGCCCAGCACCGCTGCGGTGAACGCCTTCATCCCGGCCATAAAGCCGATGTATGGGTTGATTACGCCGTAGAACTGGCCCAGCAACACGCCAGCCACCGCCGCCATTGCCGCACCGATCACGAAGGTCAGCGCGATAACGCGGTCAGTGTTAATCCCCAGCAAACTGGCCATTTTCAGATCTTCTGCACAGGCGCGGCAAGCGCGGCCCATACGGGAGTAGCGGATAAACAGCGTCAACGCCAGCATCGCCACGAAAGTCACAATCCAGATGACTAACTGCATGGTGGTGATGGAAGCAGAGAAGTTTTCGCTACGGCCAACAATCCACTGGCCGTTGAACAGGCTCGGCAGCGCCACATCACGCGAACCTTCGGTCAGGCTGACGTAGTTTTGCAGGAAAATGGACATACCGATGGCAGAGATCAACGCAATCAGGCGCTTGGAGTTGCGCACCGGGCGATAGGCCACCCGTTCTATGCTCCAGCCGTATGCGCTGGCGATCACGATGGCACCAATAAAACCGGCAGCGACCAGCAGCCAGCTGCTGTCGATACCCATCATCATCAGCGCGGCGATGATCATAAAGGAGACATAGCTACCGATCATGTAAACCTCGCCGTGAGCGAAGTTGATCATGCCGATGATGCCGTAAACCATGGTGTAGCCAATGGCAATCAATGCATAGGTGCTTCCCAGCGTTACGCCGTTAAACATCTGCTGCACAAAATAGAGAAACTGCTCGGACATAACTTAACCTTCTTAAAACTTCCCGAGCATTGCGCCCGGGAAGCGGGATGACAGTTATTTCGCCACAGAGGACGAACCATCGGCGTGCCATTGGAAGACGCCAAACTCAAATCCTTTCAGATCGCCTTTTTCATCCCAGTTCAGCGGCCCAATCACGGTTTTAGCCCCGTTGGCTTTTAAGTCTTTGATAAGCGTCAGCGGGTCGTCGCTGCCGGTACGCTCCAGCGCGGTCGCCAGCGATTGCACTGCGGCGTAAGTGATCCACACATATGGCCCACTCGCATCTTTCTTCTGCGCTTTCAGGGCATCGACGATGCTCTGGTTCGCCGGATCCTGGTCATAGCGCTTCGGCATGGTCACCAACATACCTTCCGCCGCATTGCCCGCGATGTTAGACAGAGAAGCGTTACCCACGCCTTCCGGCCCCATAAACTGGGTTTTCAGTCCGCTGGCGCGCGCCTGACGCAGCATTTGTCCCATCTCCGGGTAATAACCACCGTAGTAGACAAAATCGATATTTTCTTTTTGCAGACGGGCGATAAGCGCGGAGAAATCTTTCTCCCCGGCGGTGATGCCATCAAAGAAGATAATGTTAGCGCCGCCGGCTTTCAGCCCTTCCTGCACGGAACGCGCAAGACCTTCGCCGTACTGCTGTTTATCGTGAATGATGGCGATACGCTGCGGTTTAACGGAATTCAGAATATATTTCGCGGCGGTCGGACCCTGTGAAGAGTCCAGCCCGGCGGTGCGCATAATGTGCTGATAGCCGCGCAAAGTCAGTTCCGGATTCGTCGCGCCTGGCGTGATCATCAGAATACCTTCGTCTTCGTAGATATCAGATGCAGGCTGCGTGGAGGATGAGCAGAGATGGCCAATTACATATTTCACACCGTCGTTAACGATTTTGTTCGCTACGGCAACAGCTTGTTTCGGGTCACAGGCGTCGTCGTATTCAACAGCAACCAGTTTGTCGCCTTTGATTCCGCCTTTGGCATTGATATCGTGGATAGCCTGGCGCGCGCCGTTAAACTCCATGTCGCCCCACTGGGCAACAGGACCGGACATCGCCCCAACAACCGCCACTTTAATACCCTTCGCCACGGCCGCGTGAGACATCGCAAGTGCAACCATTCCCGCGATTAATGTCTTCGCGTTCCTTCTCATTGTTGAAAATCCCCATTCGTGATGTCGTGTAATAATTTTGTTTTTTTATGGTTAAAAAGCATTCTGTACTTTTAATGCACAACGCTATTTTTACCAGCGCCTTTAATGGTTTAGCGCAGTTTTTTGGCAAAAACCAGACTAAATCCTCTATTTTTCAGGCGATTAAGCACAGATAATATTCTGTATTTAATCGGAGATAAACAAAAAAAGTCCCATTGCCAGCATAAAATAATGGTACATAAAGCGGAATAAATCACTACCAATCAGGTTAAAATGCTACCTGTTTTTCAATCTCTAATGTTTCACACTGGCTAAGCGTCTGCGGTAAAATTATTCCCCTACCAAATGAAAAATAAAAAACCACCACTCCCCGACCGATAAAATTGATTACACTCACCCTCTCTTTTGCGTTTTGGACAAGTTGTACATGAAATTGACTATCATCCGACTGGTAACCTTTACCGAGCAGGATCATATTGATTTAGCGAAAGTCTGGCCGGAATACTCCCCTGCTTCCCTTGAAGTAGATGATGACCACCGCATTTATGCGGCCCGCTTTAACGATCGCCTGCTGGCCGCCGTGCGTGTAACCCTGCTCGGCACCGAAGGCGCGCTGGATTCGCTGCGCGTACGCGATATCACCCGCCGGCGTGGCGTCGGGCAGTACCTCGTTGAAGAAGTGATTCGTGATAACCCCAGCATCACCAGTTGGTGGATTACCGATATTGGTGTCGAAGATCGCAATGTGATGGCGGCGTTCGCTCAGACGCTGGGCTTTACCGCGCAGGAAAATGGCTGGGAAAAACGATAAAAAATGCCGGATAGCATTTGCTTACCCGGCATAACTAAAGAACGACATTGTTCTCTCATCCCCGGAAGCTTACTGAAGTAAGTGGCCGGGGTGAGTGAATGCAGCCAACGCACCTGCGGCGCGAAAGGCGACGGTCAGTTCAGAAAATTACTTAGCGTCAGTCGCCGTACCATTCGCGTGCCAGGTAAACACACCAAACTCAAAGCCTTTCAGATCACCCTTCTGATCCCATGACAGTGGCCCCATCACGGTGTCAACAGTGTGTCCTTTCAGGTAAGTGGCAATCGCGTCAGGTTCCGCAGCCTGGTTCAGACCTGCCGCCAGAGATTGCACGGCTGCGTAGGTGGTCCACACAAATGCGCCGCTCGGATCCTGTTTCTTCGCTTTGATAGCATCAACAATCGGTTTGTTCGCCGGAACCTGATCATAGTTCTTCGGCTTAGTCACCAGCATACCTTCCGCTGAATCGCCCGCGATGTTAGACAAAGAGACGTTCGCTACGCCTTCCGGCCCCATAAACTGGGTTTTCAGGCCAGCCGCGCGTGATTGACGCAGGATCTGTCCCATTTCCGGGTGATAGCCGCCGTAGTAAACGAAATCGATGTTCTCTTTCTTCAGGCGCGCCACCAGCGTGGAGAAATCTTTCTCACCGGCGGTGATACCGTCAAAGAACACTACGTTGGCGCCGCCTTTTTTCAGGCCTTCCTGCACAGCACGTGCCAGACCTTCACCGTACTGCTGTTTGTCGTGGATGACCGCGATGCGTTGCGGTTTCACTTTATCCAGAATGTATTTCGCAGCGGTCGGGCCCTGATCGGAATCGAGGCCAGTTGTACGCAGCGTCAGTTTGTAACCGCGAGCAGTCAGCTCAGGCGCTGTCGCCGCAGGCGTGATCATCAGAATACCTTCGTCTTCATAGATATCCGACGCAGGCTGAGTAGAAGAGGAGCACAGGTGACCGATAACATATTTGATGCCGTCGTTAACCACTTTGTTGGCTACAGCAACCGCTTGTTTCGGGTCACACGCATCGTCATATTTTACCGCTACCAGTTTATCGCCTTTGATGCCGCCCTTCGCGTTGATGTCTGCGATAGCCTGCTCAGCGCCGGTAAATTCCTGGTCGCCGTACTGCGCAACCGGACCGGACATCGCACCGACAACGGCAACTTTAATATCTTTGGCGAATGCCACGTTGCTCATTGCTAACGCAATACATCCTGCCAGTAACGCTTTGCCCTTCATTTTCATCCTGAGTTTCCCCATTGTTATGGTTATTGCATTTGTTGTGATGTTGTTATGTGGCACATTATTTTACTTACCATCATAAGCAAAGAATATGATAGTAGTTATTAACCATTCTGCCGGTGCCTTAGCAGCATACTCTGCTAAAACATACCCCATTTTTCGGAATATGGAATAACAATTTTGAAGGTTATGCGACAGAGTGATGACACGCGGTGAAAAAGCCGCCCGTAAGGCGGCTGAATCATTAGCGGGTCAGCGACTGGTGGATAATGTCCAGCGCTTTGCGGAACTGAACTTCCGGAATGGTTAACGGATAGAGGAAACGGATCACATTGCCGTAGACACCGCAGCTCAGCAGCAGAACGCCTGCCGCCAGTGCCTTGTCCTGCACCTGTTTGGTAAATTCAGGCGATGGCGCGCCAGTACTGGGATCGTTAAATTCCGCTGCTACCATCGAGCCCTGCGCGCGGACATCTGCAATATACGGGCACTGCGCTTTTGCCTGCGTCAGCACTTCCACCAGATGTTTGCCCAGATGGTTAGCACGCTCACACAGGTTTTCTTCATCGATCACATCCAGCACCGCGTGTGCTGCGGCCACCGCCAACGGGTTACCGGCGTAAGTGCCGCCCAGCCCGCCAGGGGCAGGTGCATCCATCACCTCTGCGCGACCAGCCACTGCCGACAGCGGCAACCCGCCCGCCAGGCTTTTCGCCATCGTGATCAGATCCGGTTTAACATCGTAATACTCGCTCGCGAACAATTTGCCGGTACGGGCAAAGCCGCTCTGCACTTCATCAACAATCAACAGAATGCCGTGGTTGTCGCACAATTTGCGCAGCGCGTTCATAAAATCTGCTGGTGCCACGTTAAAACCACCTTCGCCCTGGACCGGCTCCAGCAGAATGGCCGCAACCTGGTCCGGCGCGATATCCGCTTTAAAGATGCGTTCAAGACTTTTCAGCGCATCGTCAGTGCTGACGCCGTGCAGCGCATTCGGATACTGCGCGTGGTAAATCGAACCGGGGAACGGACCAAACCCGATTTTGTACGGTGCGACTTTTCCGGTCAGCGCCATAGTCATAAACGTACGGCCATGAAAACCACCGCCGAAGGTAATCACGCCAGGACGTTTGGTGTAAGCGCGGGCAATTTTCACCGCATTCTCCACCGCTTCCGCGCCGGTTGAGAAAAACGCTGTTTTCGCCGGGCCATCAACTGGCACGCGCTCATTAATACGCTCCGCCAGCGAGACATAGCTTTCGTAAGGAACAATTTGGTAAGCGGTGTGCGTAAATGCCTGCAACTGCTTTTCTACTGCGGCCATCACTTTCGGGTGACGATGCCCGGTGTTGAGCACCGCAATCCCGGCGGCAAAGTCGATGACCTCGTTGCCTTCAACATCCCATAATGTGGCGTTTTCTGCTTTTTCCGCATAAAACCCACACATCACTCCAATACCGCGCGGCGTCGCCTGTAAACGGCGCTGATGTAGTTCGTTATTCTTCACCTGATGACCCTCGTCTGTGTTCGTTGTTGCTGCGTCTGTTGTGAAAACATGACATAAGTGGTTCTATAATCGAGTACCAGTTTTTAATAATTGAGGGATCCAATTGCGCTCGCTCGTCTCTGACTTGCTGCAACTGCGTCTGGACGAGCAGCACGAAGGCAAGCTGCATAAGAAATTATATAACGCGATTCGCCTGTCGATACTCGACGGTAGTCTGCCAACACAAAGCCGCCTGCCGCCGAGCCGCGATTTAGCCACACAACTGAATATGTCGCGCAATACAGTGCTGACGGTATATGAGCAGCTACTGGCCGAAGGGTATGTTGTTTCCCGTACCGGCAGCGGCACCTTTGTGGCAGGCACTGTCCCGGACAGTCTGCTGGCCGCGCCCCTGACTGCGGGGGAAAAACTCAGTGCCAGCCTGCCTTCACAGCTTTCCGCCCGCGGCCAGCATCTGCTGAGCCACAGCAATGCCAGCGCGCGTCAGTGGGGCGCGTTTCTGCCTGGCGTCCCGGATATCAACGCTTTCCCACATGCGCTGTTGCGAAAAATACAGTCTCGCGTAAGTCGAAAACCGCAGGCAATACAGCTTTCTTATAGCAATGCTGGCGGCGGCAGCGCGCTACAGCAGGCACTGGTGGAGTATTTGCGGGTAACACGCTCGGTTCGCTGTAGCGCGGAGCAGATCCTGATTACGGAAGGCATTCATCAGGCCATTGATCTGGTCTCGCGCATGCTGTGCAATCCTGGCGATCTGGCATGGATTGAGGAGCCTGCCTACTGGGGAATTCGTAATGTGTTGGCGGTGAATGGCGTTAACTTGCAGGCCATAGAAGTCGACAGATCCGGGATGAACCCGCCGGAGCCAGGCGATGCACCGCCGAAACTGATTTTCGTTACCCCTTCACACCAGTATCCGCTGGGCTGCGTAATGAGCCTGGAGCGCCGACAGCGGCTATTAGCACTGGCACGGCAAACCGGGAGCTGGATTATTGAGGATGATTATGACAGCGAATTCCGCTTCTCGGGTCAGCCTATTCCCGCCTTGCAGGGGCTGGTGGACGATGCGCCAGTGATTTACACCGGCACATTCAGTAAAACGCTCTACCCTGGGTTGCGGCTCGGTTACCTGGTGTTGCCGCGCCCGTTGATGCAGGCGCTAAAAACCGCGCATGCCGAACTCTATCGCGGCGGGCGTTTGCTGGATCAGGAAACACTGGCACAATTCATTCGCGAGGGACATTACACGGCGCATATTCGCCGGATGCGGTTGCTGTACGCCCGTCGTCGCGCGCGGCTGGCGCAGCTTATCACCGATTATCTTGGCAAAGAGGCGCTTAGCGAGTTTAACGATAATGCAGGGCTGCATCTTGTGCTGTCTTTGCCTGCTTCCTGCGATGATGTCGTACTGGCGCAAATGGCTAACGTCCGTGGCATTCTGGTGCGGCCGCTGTCGCGTTATTACAGCGGCAACAGGCCAGCGCGCGGCCTGTTGATGGGATTTGCGGCGATGGAAGAAGAAGAGATGGAACCGGTGTTTGCCGAGCTTGCGGCGCTGATACGCGAAGCGCCGGGAAGCAAAAATGCAGCGCGTTAAAAAA
The DNA here is from genome assembly GCF_900094795.1 of Kosakonia oryziphila. GTDB lineage: Bacteria > Pseudomonadota > Gammaproteobacteria > Enterobacterales > Enterobacteriaceae > Kosakonia > Kosakonia oryziphila. The sequence goes on along the minus strand of NZ_FMBC01000013.1, from coordinate 30,767 downwards.
TAACGGGCTTAAAGCCGAAAGCTTTGCGAGCCCCCAACCCAGCAGGGGTTTTCTGTAGATAACAAAAAGCCGGGCGAGGCTTGCGCCGACCCGGCTTCTTCACGGTATATGCTTACGCTTCGATAGCAGCGCGCAGTTTTTTCATCGCGTTCTTTTCAAGCTGTCGTACACGCTCGGCGGAAACGCCGTAACGGTCAGCCAGCTCCTGCAGCGTGGACTTGTTCTCTTCGTCCAGCCAGCGGGCGCGGATGATCTGCTGGCTGCGTTCGTCCAGCCCTTTCATTGCATCAGTCAGCTTGTTGGCGGCCTGCTCTTCCCAGTTGTCGTCTTCAATGCCATCGGCAAAGTTCGACGATTTATCCTGTAAATAGAGCACGGGAGCCATCGGCTGGCTGTCGTGAGCGTCATCGTCCGGGGACATATCAAACGTCATGTCCTGCGCCGCCATACGCGATTCCATTTCACGCACGTCTTTGCTGGTCACGCCCAGTTCACGAGCCACCATTTCGACTTCGTCCTGGTTAAACCAGCCCAGACGCTGTTTTGCTTTACGCAGATTAAAGAACAGTTTGCGTTGTGCTTTGGTGGTTGCCACCTTCACGATACGCCAGTTGCGCAGCACATACTCGTGGATCTCAGCTTTGATCCAGTGCACGGCGAAGGAAACCAGTCGTACTCCCACTTCCGGGTTGAAGCGACGCACAGCTTTCATCAGGCCGATATTACCTTCCTGGATAAGATCCGCCTGCGGCAGACCATAGCCCGAGTAATTACGAGCAATATGAACAACAAAGCGCAGGTGAGACAGAATCAGCTTTTTCGCTGCTTCCAGATCGCCCTGGTAATGCAGCTTTTCAGCCAGCGCCCGTTCTTCATCAGCCGTCAACATCGGCCATGCGTTAGCGGCCCGGACGTAAGACTCCAGGTTACCAACAGGGGCTAAAGCTAAAGTTTGCATTTCTTTGGTCATTCAAATCCTCTCAATTTACTTTCCACTGGCGGCGGTCTGTCCCCATCAAGCAACAAACATGCCAGCAATTATGAGCAACGAGATTAACATTCACATTTGTATCAGACAGTGATTTTATCCACAAGTTCCATGTCGCCCTGTGAATAAATTACGCACAAATTGTGACATCAGGATGAAAAAGCCGGTGCAAGGAAAACATCAGAAAGGGGCGATACGCTTTCCCTGCTACGGGAATACTTCATTGCAGGGAAAGAGTATACCAGACTTTTTTTAATCGGGAGTAAAGTGACGTAAATGTTGCACCGTTGCCAGCCAGGCAGCTATCCAACCGATCATCGAACAGACCAGCAGCAGCAATAAGCATTCGTCAAAAGACAAGCCACTTAGCTCGAACTGAGTGCCGAACACTTTCGCCACTTCGGTAACGGCTGAAGAGAGCCGCAATACCATAATCTCCGACAGGATCAGCGATAAGAACGCGCCTGAGAACCCGAGCAGCGCGCCACCATACAGGAACGGACGCAGAATAAAACCGTCCGTTGCGCCGATCAGTTTCTGCACGTTGATGGTATCGCGGCGGGCAAAAATACTCAGCCGCACGCTGTTGCCGATAACCAGGAAGACAGCCGCAACCATCAGTACGCCGATCATCGCCGACACGCGTCCGACCAGCCCAGTCAGCGACGCCAGACGTGCAAACCAGCTATCGTCCATACGCACTTCATCAATGCCATGGATATGAGAGATACGATCGCGCAGAGTCTTCAGCGAATCCGTGCTCTGAAAATCCAGTTTAGGAACCACAACCGCCACGGCGGGCAGCGGGTTTTCTTCCAGCATGTCCAGCGCGCCGCCAAACCCGGACCAGTTGCGGAATTCACCGAGCGCATCCTCGCGGGAAAGGTAGTTCACCTTCTCCACGCCCTGTTCGGACTGGAGCTGGCCCACCACCTGCTGTGCAGCGTTATCATCCAGTGCTTTGTCGAAATAGACGGTGATCTGCGGCGACGGATAGTACTGCGACGCCGCCTGATTGACGTTTTTGTAGACCATATAGCAAACGCTCGGCAACGTCAGAGAGATGGCAATCACCATCACCGTCAGGAACGTAGCCAACGGTTTGCTTTTCAGATCCTGCAACGCGCCGTGCCATGCGTAACGAACCTGCTCGTTAAACACATTGGTTTTACGTGATGGCGGTTTGTTTGTCGCTTTACCACGGCGTGGGGCGTTGCGATTACCATCGCCGACACCAGTAGCGGATTTACGGAAACGGTCAAGCCGGCTGCCAAACTGCCGGATATGATTTAATGCGTCGCGCTTATTCACCCGCCGCGCCTCCATGCAAATGGCCATCGCTCAGGGTTAGCATGCGGTACGAACGCCGGGAAATAAGCCCCAGATCGTGGGTCGCCATCAGTACCGTAACCCCAACACGGTTAAACTCTTCAAACAGACGTAAAATCCCTTCCGACAATGCGTCGTCCAGGTTACCGGTCGGTTCATCTGCCAGCAGCACTGCCGGTTTATTCACTACCGCGCGGGCAATGCCGACACGCTGCTGTTCACCGCCGGAAAGCTGAATCGGGAAGCTTTTCGCTTTATCGAGCAGCCCGACCTTATCCAGCGCCGCCGACACACGACGACGAATGTCATCACCGCTCGCGCCAGCGATAATCAGCGGAATCGCCACGTTGTCATACACCGTGCGATCCATCAGCAAATGGTGATCCTGAAAAATCATGCCGATCTGACGACGTAAAAACGGGACTTCACGGTTCTTCAGACGGCTAATGTCGTGGCCGCTGAACAGGATTTTCCCGGTGCTTGGCCGCTCAATCCCGCAGATAAGCTTCAGCAGGGTACTTTTCCCCGCGCCGGAGTGCCCGGTCAGAAAGGCCATCTCGCCTGGTTGCAGATGGAATGTGACCCCCTGCAACGCTTGTCTCCCACCGAGATAGGCTTTGCTGACTTGTTCAAAGCGAATCATTGTTAATCCTCTCGGGCAAAAAGCGCCTCAATAAAATCGCCCGCATTAAACGGACGCAGATCTTCGATACGTTCGCCGACACCAATGTAGCGGATCGGAATGCCGAACTGATCCGCCACCGAGAAAATCACGCCGCCTTTGGCGGTGCCGTCGAGTTTGGTCAGTGTGATACCGGTAAGACCAACAGCTTCGTGGAACAGTTTGGCCTGGCTTATCGCATTTTGCCCGGTGCTGGCATCAATCGTCAGCATCACTTCATGAGGAGCGTCCTCGTCCAGCTTTTTCATGACGCGGACAATTTTCTTCAACTCTTCCATCAAATGCGATTTGTTCTGCAAACGCCCGGCGGTATCGGCAATCAGCACATCAATATTGCGCGCTTTCGCCGCCTGAATAGCATCAAAAATGACCGAAGCAGAGTCTGCGCCGGTATGCTGAGCAATCACCGGGATATTGTTGCGCTGGCCCCAAACCTGCAACTGCTCAACCGCTGCCGCGCGGAAGGTGTCGCCCGCCGCCAGCATCACCGATTTGCCCTGCTGCTCAAACTGACGCGCCAGCTTACCGATGGTGGTAGTTTTACCCACGCCATTAACGCCAACCATCAAAATAACAAACGGCGTTTTGCCTTCAATATTCAGCGGCTCATCAACTTTCGCGAGGATGTCGCTCATTTCCTCTTTCAGCAAACCATAAAGTGCTTCTGCATCGCGAAGCTGCTTACGGCTTGCGCCTTCCGTCAGATTGGTGATGATTCTGCGCGTGGTTTCAACGCCAACATCTGCAATCAGCAACTGCTCTTCCAGTTCTTCAAACAGATCATCATCGATTTTTTTACCGCGAAACAGACTGATAAATCCGGAACCCAGATTTTCTTTTGTTTTCAGCAAACTGCGTTTCAGACGCGCGAAGAAACCCTCTTTTGTCGGTTTCTCCTGCTCCTGCGCCGCGTCCTCTGGTGGCACAACCATCACTGCCTCTTCCGCAGCTTCAGCGGCCAGCGCCTGCGCATCCAGCTCTTCATCGCTCAGTGACCCATCGTCCTCTGCGGCTTCTTCAACCAGCGGTTCTGCTTCAGTCTGCCACTCTTCCGCACCGATCTCTTGCTCTGCGACCTCTTCCGGCAACGGCAGTTCTTCGTGTTCAACCTGAAGCGCCTGCTCTTCGACGACGGGTTCCGGCTGCGTCTCTTCGTGGGCCAGTTGTTCGCTGACCTCAATGACCTCTTCGGCAAATTTTTCGTGGTCGGTGGCAGGTTCGCTCGCCAGTGTCTCGTCGACCGGCTGCTCAGTTACCGGCTGTTGTTCGGTTTGCGACCCTTCGGCCTGTTCTTTCTGCCCAAAGCCGAGCCAGGAAAAAAAGCCACGTTTCTTCTCATTTGCCATTGGCGACTACACTCCCGCTGTTGATTCATGGCGCAGCCCGTCTTACATAACAGGGACTGAAAACATTTGTTAATTAGTCGGATAGTCTAACACTTTCCTCAACTCGCATCACGGCCTGCGGATTAGGGTTTAACGTCCTTCGTCAGACCGCTAGAATAGCAGGTCGAAATGATGAGCAAAGCGAAAACCATGAAGAAACCTAACCGTGCCGCCAGCGGCCAGATACGCATTATTGGCGGGCAGTGGCGGGGCCGTAAATTACCGGTCCCGGATAGCCCCGGCCTGCGTCCGACCACCGATCGCGTGCGGGAAACCTTATTCAATTGGCTGGCGCCATCGCTGGTTGATGCGCACTGTCTTGATTGCTTTGCCGGAAGTGGCGCATTAGGGCTGGAAGCGCTCTCGCGCTACGCCGCCAGTGCGATCCTGGTGGAAATGGAGCGTAGCGTCGCGCAGCAATTGCAGCAAAATCTGGCGATGCTGAAAGCCATCAACGCCAAAGTGGTGAATACCAATACACTGTCCTATTTAGCAGGCCAGGGCACGCCGCACACCATTGCCTTTATCGACCCGCCGTTTCGTAAGGGGATGCTGGAAGAGACCGTGCAACTGCTGGAAAACAACGGCTGGCTCGCCGATGACGCATTAATTTATATCGAAAGTGAAGTCGAAAATGGCTTACCGCCAGTGCCGACACACTGGCACCTGTACCGGGAGAAAGTCGCGGGCCAGGTGGCGTATCGTTTATATCACCGCGAAGCACCACAAGGAGAAAAACATGCCGCTGCTGATTAATCTGGGACGCTTGCTGATGCTTTGCATCTGGGCCTTTCTGCTCTGGAATCTGATCCAACCGTTTCCGCGTCCGTTGAATATTTTCGTCAACGTCGCCCTGGTCTTTACCGTTTTCATGCATGCCTTACAGGCAACGATGCTGAAAACCGCACTGCCGAAAGATGGCCCGCAAATGAGCAAAGCTGAACAGATCCGTATTTTTCTGTTCGGCGTGTTTGAGCTGTTGATTTGGCTGAAAAAACTAAAAGCGAAGAAGTAATGTTATAGCCCGGGAGCATCGCGCTTACCGGGCTTGTTCAAAGCCAACAAAACGCGAGCCTTTATAGCTCAGCACGCCTTTATCGCCGACTGTCAGCATATGATATTGCTGCTCATCAACACGGAACATCATCTCCAACCCGCCGTTTTGCGGTTTGAAACTCACTTCATAACGCATGGCACTGCCCGCCGGGATCACCTCTTGCTGGCGCGACCGGCGATCGTTAAGGGGTTTTTCCCGCTTATTGCTCACTACTACGTTTTTTTGCTGTAACGGCGCCGCATCGTTTGCCGCCTTTTCCCGCCGCTGTTGAACATAGCGAAAAGAAGCGAGCACGACGATCAACCCAATGACAAGAATGAAAAAAAGCGGTGGTTTACTCATGGCAGCGCCCTGTCAGAAAAAGCGAAATTGAGCTTATCGTGAGTGAAATAGCATTGTCATCCTCCTTTTTCCGCCACTACACTGAACAGGAGAGATTTACGCAAAAATAACAGATACAGGGACTTAATTATGCTGTGGTCATTTATTGCTGTCTGCTTGTCTGGCTGGCTCTATGTCGATGCATCTTATCGCGGCCCGACCTGGCAACGCTGGGTTTTCAAACCCGTAACCCTACTGCTCCTGCTTTTGCTGGCCTGGCAAGCGCCGATGTTAGACGCCATCAGTTATCTGGTGCTGGCTGGCCTCTGCGCCTCACTGATTGGCGACGCGCTAACCTTGCTGCCGCGGCAAAAAATGCTCTACGCCATTGGCGCTTTTTTCCTCGCCCATCTGCTTTACACCATCTACTTCGCCGGCCAGATGACACTCTCCTTTTTTTGGCCGTTGCCAGCAGTGCTGCTGGTTATTGGCGCGTTGCTGTTGGCGGTGATCTGGACGCGTCTCGAAGAGCTACGTATGGCCGTATGTGCTTTTATCGCCATGACGCTGGTGATGGTCTGGTTGGCGGGCGAGCTGTGGTTCTTCCGCCCTACCAGCCCCGCGCTGTCGGCGTTTATCGGTGCGGCGTTGCTGCTACTCGGCAACATCGTCTGGCTGGGTAGCCACTACCGTAAACGCTTCCGTGCCGATAACGCCATCGCTTCGGCCTGCTACTTCGCCGGACATTTTCTGATCGTCCGTTCGCTGTATATTTAAAAGGCTTGACTCTGGAGTCGACTCCAGAGTGTATCCTCCGGTTAATGAGAAAATTATCATTACCCGGAGGATACTATGCCGACCCCCACCTCGCCCACCGACACGAAGAAAGCCCCACAGTTTGCGGCGATAAAACTGCACCCGTTGCCGGAGAAAGTGCAACCCTGCTGCGCTGATGGTGCCTGCGAAAGCAAGGCTCAACCGACTCTGAGTGCGGAAGGAGAACGCTATAGCTGGCTGGTTTCTGGTATGGACTGCGCCGCCTGCGCTCGTAAAGTAGAAAATGCCGTCCGCCAGGTTGAAGGCATTACTCAGGTTCAGGTGACCTTTAGTACAGAAAAATTGATCGTTGTGGCCAACAGCAATGTGCGCGAACGCGTCGAGCAGGCAGTTCAGCAGGCTGGCTACCAGTTGCGCAGCGAGAACAGTACGCCCGAGCCCGCAGCTTCGCGGCTGCGGGAAAACCTGCCGTTGATAGCCCTGATGGTGATGATGGCGCTCAGTTGGGTGCTGGAGCAGTTTAGCCATACTCTGAGTCAAGCTGCCTTTATCGCCACCACGTTAGTCGGCCTGTGGCCAATTGCCCGCCAGGCGCTGCGCTTAATCAAAAGCGGTAGCTGGTTTGCGATCGAAACACTGATGAGCGTGGCGGCGATAGGAGCACTGTTTATTGGCGCAACAGCAGAAGCGGCGATGGTATTGCTGTTATTTCTGATTGGCGAACGCCTTGAAGGCTGGGCCGCCAGCCGCGCACGCCGTGGTGTCAGCGCGCTGATGGCGCTTAAACCGGATACGGCCATCCGGCTGCGTAATGGTGAACGCCAGACGGTCGCTGCCAGCGAGTTACAGCCGGGCGATATCATTGAAGTCCCGGCAGGTGGGCGTTTACCCGCCGACGGCAAGCTGGTGTCGGCATTTGCCAGTTTTGATGAAAGTGCCTTGACCGGCGAATCGGTGCCGGTGGAGCGCACTCACGGCGAATCGGTACCGGCTGGTGCTACTAGCGTTGATCGGCTGGTGACGCTGGAAGTGGTATCGAAGCCCGGCGAGAACGCCATCGACCGTATCCTCAAGCTGATCGAAGAGGCCGAAGAGCGTCGCGCGCCAATTGAGCGCTTTATCGATCGCTTTAGCCGCATCTATACACCAACGATTATGGCAGTAGCGCTGCTGGTTGCGGTTGCACCGCCGCTGTTATTTGCTGCGCCGTGGTTACCGTGGATCTACAAAGGGCTGGCGTTGCTGTTGATTGGGTGCCCGTGCGCGCTGGTGATCTCTACGCCAGCCGCGATTACTTCAGGGCTGGCAGTAGCCGCACGGCGTGGCGCGTTAATCAAAGGTGGCGCGGCGCTGGAGCAACTTGGTCGCATCCGCCAGGTGGCATTTGATAAAACCGGCACGCTGACCATTGGCAAACCGCAGATTGTCGCGGTCACGCCGCTGGCGGGGATCGACGAAGCGGAACTGCTGGCGCTCAGTGCCGCCGTTGAACAGGGTTCTACGCACCCACTGGCGCAGGCTGTAGTACAGGAAGCACTGCGCCGCCAGTTGCCGATTCCGACGGCGCAAGCACAGAGAACGCTGGCCGGGAAAGGGATTGAAGCACAGATTGACGGGCAATATATTCGCATCAGCGCACCGGATAAACTGCCGCAAGGAATGCCAGGTAGCACGCTGTTAACACACATTCATCAGCAGGAGAGCCTCGGCCAGACCGTCATTGTGGTTGAGCGTGATGGCGAAACAATTGGCACGCTGGCGTTGCAGGATACGCTGCGCGATGACGCCAAAGAAGCGGTCACCGCGCTGGATAAACTGGGCGTTCAGGGTGTGATCCTGACCGGAGATAACCCACGCGCGGCGGCGGCGATCGCCGGGGAGCTGGGACTGGATTTCCGCGCCGGGCTGTTGCCGGAAGATAAAGTGCTGGCGGTACAGACACTTAATCAGCGCTTACCGCTGGCGATGGTTGGCGATGGCATCAACGATGCGCCCGCCATGAAAGCCTCAACTATCGGGATTGCAATGGGCAGCGGCACCGATGTCGCGCTGGAAACGGCGGACGCGGCATTAACGCATAACCGCCTGATCGGCATTGGGCAGATGATCCGCCTGGCACGGGCAACACAAAGCACTATTCGCCAGAACATTGCTATGGCGCTGGGTTTGAAAGCCATCTTTCTGCTGACGACGCTGCTGGGAATGACCGGGCTGTGGCTGGCGGTGCTGGCGGATACCGGCGCAACGGTACTGGTGACAGCTAATGCGTTGCGCCTGTTACGCAGCAAAGATTAGTGGCTTTTACGCACCACGTACCGATACGGCAGTGATTCGGTTTGCCCGGCGACCAGCTCATGTTCCATAAAACGACAAAAGCCGGGAATATCGCGGGTGGTAGCCGGATCGTCGGCGATAATCAACAATGTTTCGCCAACCTGCATATTGCGCACGGTTTTGCGCACCATCATTACCGGCTCCGGGCAGCGTAAACCCTGCGCATCCAGCGTATGGTCAGCAGTGAAAAAGAAATCGGTCATTTTCATCTCGCAAGGGGAAAAACCGCATTAGTTTACGCTGCCTTTTTTGTGACGCAAGCAAGGTTAACGATTGCGTTAAAATTAACCATTGCATCCAGCAATGGTTGCAGTATCATGCGGCGGCTCTGCATGACAGAGTACAAAAAAGTACTGGGTTCCCTCACCCCATTTACCAAAAAGGTTACAATATGACGCAATTTTCATCCTCGCAGCGCATGAAAGCGCTGGTCTGGCTTTCGCTCTTTCATCTGCTGGTGATTATCTCCAGTAACTATCTGGTGCAGCTACCAGTCGCCATTTTTGGTTTCCAGACCACCTGGGGCGCATTCAGTTTCCCGTTTATTTTCCTTGCAACAGATTTAACCGTGCGCATTTTTGGCGCGCCACTGGCAAGACGCATAATTTTCGCCGTGATGGTGCCTGCACTACTGGCCTCTTACGTGATCTCTTCGCTGTTCTATATGGGAAGCTGGCAAGGTTTTGGCGCGCTGGCGCATTTCAACTTGTTTGTGGCCCGTATCGCCAGCGCCAGCTTTATGGCCTATGCGTTGGGGCAAATTCTCGACGTGCATGTATTTAACCGTCTGCGTCAGAATCGCCGCTGGTGGCTTGCGCCTGCGGCTTCCACCGTCTTCGGTAATGCCAGCGACACCGTTGCGTTCTTTTTTATTGCTTTCTGGCGCAGTCCGGATGCATTTATGGCGCAACACTGGACGGAAATCGCGCTGGTGGATTACAGTTTTAAAGTGCTTATCAGTATCGCTTTCTTCCTGCCGATGTACGGTGTGTTGTTGAATATGTTACTGAAAAGGCTGACAGACAAATCTGAAATTAACGCGTTGCAGGCCAGTTAAGAGTACCGCCGAGCAGATGTGATAAGATGGATTGATGAGCCGTTATGGCTGTTTATTGAAAGGAAGAATTCAATGCGCAATCTGGTTAAATATGTCGGTATTAGCCTGCTGGTCGTCGGTCTGGCTGGCTGTGATAACAGCGACAGCAAGAAGCCGGTTCAGGCCGCTTCAGCCGAAAGCAATGCAACAGGCCAGCCAATAACGCTGCTTGATGGCAAGCTCAGCTTCTCGCTGCCGGCGGATATGACCGATCAGAGCGGCAAGCTGGGCACCCAGTCTAATAATATGCACGTTTACTCCGACGCCACCGGCCAGAAAGCGGTGATCGTCATTGTTGGTGACAACACGCAGGAAGATTTAGCGGCACTGGCGAAACGACTGGAAGATCAACAGCGTGGCCGCGACCCGCAGTTGCAGGTTGTGACCAATAAAGCAATTGAGATCAAAGGCCAGACGCTGCAACAACTCGACAGCATTATCTCGGCCAAAGGTCAGACGGCCTGGTCTTCCGTGGTGCTGGGCAAAGTCGATAATAAACTGCTGACCTTGCAGGTCACGCTGCCGGCGGATAACCAGCAGCAGGCGCAAACTGCCGCAGAAAACATCATCAATACCATCGTGGTGAAATAATCCCGATGTGAATGGTAAAAAAGGGGATCTGCGGATTCCCTTTTTTATTGGCGGATGACATTGTCGACTCGATAAACTGAGCGCTACCGGACAATCATCCCACCAACACCGGTTTTTGTTTTAATCGCCAGGCTAGCAGCAAGGCGATTGCCACCAACCCTGCCGCCGCCAGATAAATCGATGACACGCCCGTCCATGCCATCAGTAACCCTGCCAGCGGGCCGGTAATGCCCAGAGATAAATCCATAAACACCGTATAAGTCGCCAGCGCAGAACCCTGGTTATTCTGCGGTACCACTTTTACAGCTACGACGCCCAGCGCCGGGAACACCAACGAAAAACCTGCGCCGGCAAGAAACACACCGAGTTTTGCCATCCATGGATCTACCGCCAGCCCTACCAGTACCAGGCCGAGCGTTTCGACCACAAAACAAATCATCGATACATTCAGGCCGCCAAAACGGTTGATGCCGTTCGGGAATAGCAAACGTGCGCCAACAAACGCACAGCTAAACAGCGTCAGCGCAAATGCCGCGCCATCCCAGCCTTTGGCCGCGTAATAGAGCGTGATGAAGGTAGCTATCACGCCAAACCCCGCCGAACCCAGCGCCAGCGCCATGCCGTACGGCCAGACGCGTCCCAGCACTGCGCGAAACGGCAGTGGTTTGCCTTTGCTGGCTTTCACCCTCGCCCGCGGTAATGCCAGCACAATCGCCAGCAACGCAATACCCATAATGGTTAATGACAGGCCCTGTAACCCGCCGTAGCGGTAACAGAGTACGCCGAGCGGCGCACCCAGTGCCATTGCGCCGTAGGTGGCAATTCCATTCCACGAGATCACGCGGCCAATATGAATGGAACCGACAACGCCCACGCCCCACAGCGTCGCGCCGGTTCCGGCAAAGCTCTGGCCAATACCCAAAATCACACGCCCGAGGCACAGCAACAGCAGGCTTAATATGCCAAGGCTGCCGCCCATTGCCGCCAGCAAATAACTGAGACCGCTAAGAAAGGCGCCACACAGACCAAAGATAACGACCTTCTTCGGTCCCAATAAATCGGCATAGCGCCCGGCATGCGGTCTGCTGAGCAGCGTGGCGAAATATTGCAAGCTGATCACTAACCCAGCCCAGAAGGCGCTATAACCCATCACATCATGGACATAGCCAGGCAACACCGCCAGCGGCAGTCCAATGGTGAGATAACTGGCAAAGTTAAAAATAACGACGGACAAAATCCGCAGATTGAGGCGCAATCCGCTAAGCGCCGGTTCGGCGGCATTTTCAGGCATGAAGTTTGCCCCAGAGATTCACAACAGTGTTTCACTATTATCACGTCAGGGCGCAGAAATCAGCACCCACTTTAAGAATATCTCTGTCGGGCGAAGATGTTACGGGGCACTACACTTAACGGGCGTGATAACAAAAGGAATGCCGAATGACACAACCTCAGCCGGACCAGGCAGGTCTTCATATTCTGTTAAAACTGGCAGCACTGGTGGTGATCCTCGCCGGGATCCACGCCGCCGCCGACATTATAGTGCAACTGTTGCTGGCGCTCTTTTTCGCTATCGTCCTTAACCCACTGGTGAGCTGGTTTATTCGCCGCGGACTGAAACGGCCACTCGCCATTGCGATTGTGGTGCTGGTGATGCTGATTTTCCTCAGCGCGCTGTTCGCGGTGCTTGCTGCATCAGTGAATGACTTTATGACCTTGCTGCCGAAATACAATCGCGAATTCACGCGCAAGTTTCTCCAGTTGCAGGATGCCATACCGTTCCTCCAACTGCATATGTCACCAGAGCGCATACTGCAACGCATGGACTCCGAGCGGGTAATGACTTTCGCAACATCCATGGCAACACAGCTATCGAATGCGATGGCCAGCATTGTGCTGCTGGTGATGACCGTGGTGTTTATGCTATTTGAAATACGCCACGTTCCCTACAAAATGCGTTTTGCCCTTACTAATCCGCAGGTGCATATTGCCGGGCTGCACCGCGCGTTAAAAGGCGTCTCTCACTATCTGGCGCTAAAAACGCTGCTCAGCGTATGGACTGGCCTGATCGTCTGGTTGGGGCTGGTGTTGCTGGATATTCAGTTCGCGTTAATGTGGGGCGTGCTGGCTTTTCTGCTTAACTATGTACCCAATATCGGCTCGGTGCTCTCCGCTATCCCACCGATGATTCAGGCGCTACTGTTCAATGGCGCTTACGAATGCTTGCTGACTGGTGCGCTGTTCCTGGCGGTGCATATGGTGATTGGCAATATTCTTGAACCGCGCATGATGGGCCACCGCCTCGGGATGTCAACGCTGGTGGTCTTCCTGTCATTGTTGATTTGGGGATGGCTGCTCGGCCCGATCGGTATGCTCTTGTCAGTACCGCTGACCAGTGTCTGTAAGATCTGGATGGAAACCACCACCGGTGGCAGCAAGCTGGCAATTTTACTGGGTCCAGGCAGACCGAAAAGCCGTCTGCCCGGGTAAATATTATTTTCCTGACCGCCCAGGCAGAAAAATAACCAGCACACCGGCGACAATCAGCAGCACGCCAAGCCCACCGCGCAGAGAGAAGGGTTCATGCCAGCCGGGCAACCAGATGGCGGCGACCCACACCAGAATGTAACTCACGCTGAGCAGGGCATAAGCTTTGCTCAGCGGCAAACGGTGCAGTGCAAAATACCAACATCCCATCGATGCCAGGTAGCCGAAAAGCCCGGCAATCAGCGCCAATGTTCCTTTCTGCGGCTGTAGCAGTACCGACACAAACTCCCACGAGAGGCTCACCGGCGGCAGTGAAATCATCGCATAACGTAGCAACAACTGCGCGACGCTGACCAGCAGCACGCTCGCAAGCGCCCATACCATGCCCCTCATCGCGTACTCCCCAGCAGAACAATACCGGCAATGATCAGCACAACACCCACCGCATGGCGCACGGTAACTCGTTCATGCCAAATAAACCGCGCGGCCAGCGTAACCCAGACAAAATTGAGGCTTAGCATCGGATACGCCACGCCGACCGGAATACGCTGAAGCACCAGCAGCCATAGCGCCATACCGGCACCCAGTGATGCCAGCGCCAGCCCCAGCCACAGGCCGAGATGGATGCCGCGATGCCCCGAGGGCGCGGGCCGTGTCGCCTGTTTCTGGCACAGTTGCCCGATGCAACTCAACAGGCTGGCGACGAGGAGCCAGAGCCAACTGGTCATTGAGGATAGTACTGAATGAAGACCATACGCCCCTGCACGTAGACATTATCAGGTTTCGGGATCGGCAAACGGGTAAAATCATCCGGTTTAGATTGGTGCAATATCAGCGATATCACCCCTTGCTGACGGTGTTGTGCCAGCCAGTCGGTAAAACCATCCTCACTGACAAAGCGGCCCTGTCCGTCAGGGTACCCCATTCCGTAGGTAAGCTCACCCTGCGTATCGAAGAGAATAATATCTTCGCGCTTCAGCTCCCACGCCAGACCGGCTGCGACCCCTACATTATCGGTCAGCACATAGCGGCTAGGGGTAAGCGATTCATTGACGAAGTTAATTAAAAATTGCGGCTGTTTAGAGTCCATTACTTTGTCCGGGACAACAATGCCTACCAGCAGTGCAATCCCCAGCGGACACAGCGCGGCATAAGACCAACGCTTATGACTGACGCGCAACGTAAACAGCCCGACCAGCGCCCAGCAGAAAAAGGCAAATGCTGCCAGCGCTGCTTTATACGCTTCGATCGGCGCCCATACCGGATGCTTCAAGAAGCCCCACGACGATACCACCAGCGCGGCAACCGTGACGATCAAACCAAAAGCAATGTTGATCCAGGCATTAACGCGCAGCACCCGGCCATGCTCTTTGGCCGCCGTCACCGCATAGCGCGCCATCAAGATAGCCAGTGGTCCGAAACACGGCAGAATATAGGTCGGCAATTTCCCTTTCGCGATGCTGAAGAAAATCAGCGGCATCACCACCCAACCCAACAGATAGAAGGCTTCGCGCAACCCCTCTTTACGCGCCAGCCAGCCCATTTTCAGCGCGCCAGGCAACAGCGCGAGCCATGGCAGCGAACCGGCAATCAGGAACGGGATGTAATACCAGAACGGCGCTTTGTGCTGCGCGTCCTGCTGGGCAAAACGCTGAATATGCTCAACCCAGAAAAAGTAGCGCCAGAAATCTGGCTCACGGGCAGCAATCGCCAGCCCCCAGGGCAGCACAGTCACAACACAGCAGATCACCGCCAGCCAGCCCCAGAGCAGTACCTCTTTCCAGCGTTTCTGCACAATCACCCACGGCAGCACGCCGATCACCGGCACTGCCAGCGCAAGGAACCCTTTGGTCATCACCCCCATGCCGCAGGCAATGCCCAGCAGCACATAGCCGCCAAACTTACCACGCAGCGTGGTGGCTTGTGACGCGAGCCAGAAGCTGAGCATCGCCAGCGTCATCCACAGCGTGATCATCGGGTCGAGCACCGCATACGTACCGATGCCGTAAACCAAAAATGCCGTCAGGAATATCACACCGGAGAGCACCGCAATCCGTTTGTCGCGCCACATCTTCCACGCCAGCCCGCTTACCAGCAGCGCCGACAACGAGATCGAAAAGATGGAGCCGAAACGAACCGCGAAGTTATTGTGACCAAACAGCCACTGACCAATATTGTTGATCCAGTAGCCAGCAATCGGTTTTTCGAAATAGCGCAGGCCGAGGAAATGCGGCACCACCCAGTCGCCGCTGCGCAGCATCTCCCGGCTGATTTCCGCATAGCGGGTTTCATCGGGCTGCCAGAGCAAACGATACTCAACAGGAACGAGATAGTAGAGGACAAATAGCGCGAACAGCGCCAGCGTAAAATAACGGGATTTCATGACCCAGAACTCAATAGTTGTTGGCAACCCAGCCAGCCTTCCCGGCCAGCCACTTCTCCGCGCACGACTTTGCCCACCGGCAACGTGGCAACATCATTCGGCAATAGCTGACTCAACGGGCAAAAGACGATTTGCTCGCGGGCCGCCATTGTCAGTAATTCATCAAATCCATCCGCGCCGATGATCCCTTCTACTTCAGCATGAATGGTATAAACCGGCGTACCGTTGTCATGATGGATACAGTCGAGAATATAGCGATTGTATTCTGTGGCACTCACCGTAGTGCCGACTACTTCATCCCAGGTCGGCAACGTCACCGGGATCTGCGGAACAGCACAGGTGCTATCCGTCAGTTGCGGGCGAAACGGCTGAGTACCGCGACAATCGCTGTTATAACGGAAGTCGAACGCAGACTTCGCTTTTACTACCCGCTGATCTGCGCGCCAGCCCGCGACGGCAGAACAGGTCACCGAACGACCGATAATCACTTCCAGCGCCAACAGGCCGCGTTCGATCTCCGCTTCTAAACGCTTTTGATCCCATACACCGCTCCAGCGCTGCCAGGCGTGGTGATCCCAGGCGTGCAGTCCGACTTCGTGGCCCTGCGCGGTCTGGCGAATAATCTCCGCATTCCCTTCACCAATTAACCGCCCCGGCCAGGCTGTTCCGGCCAGCAGAATATCCCAGCCGTAGAGCGATGCCGCGCGCGAACGCAGCATCTTCCACAGAAACTTCGGCTTAAGCAGGCGCCAGATATGGCGCCCCATGTTGTCCGGCCCGACGCTAAAGAAAAAGCTCGCCTGAATATGGTGCTTTTTTAACAGCTCCAGCAGACGCGGTACGCCATCACGTGTGCCGCGAAAGGTATCGACATCAATGCGTAAGCCGACATATTTCATGCTTATTTCTCATCCGTCAGTTCGACAGTGCGCAGGAAGAAATCCAGCGTCTCGTCAATGGTCTGACGCATATCGATGGTCGGTTCCCAGTGCAGGCAGCGTTTAGCGTTACGGATACTCGGTTTGCGATGTTCTACATCCTGGTAACCTTTGCCGTAATAGCTGCTGCTTTCCACTTCGCGGAAACCGGCGAATGGCGGGAAACGATCGCGCAGCGGGTGTTTCTCAAAGCTCGCCAGCAGCATTTCGGCCAGCTCTTTGATGCTCGCTTCGTTATCCGGGTTACCGATGTTGATAATCTCGCCATCGCAGCGGCCATCTTTATTTTCGATAATACGGAACAGCGCTTCGATACCGTCGCTGATATCGGTGAAGCAGCGTTTTTGTTTACCGCCTTCAATCAGCTTAATCGGCGAACCTTCCACCAGGTTGAGGATCAACTGGGTGATGGCGCGGGAGCTACCGATGCGTGCAGCGTTCAGGTTATCCAGGCGCGGCCCCATCCAGTTAAACGGACGGAACAGGGTGAATTTCAGACCGTGTTTGTCGCCGTATGCCCAGATTACGCGGTCGAGCAGTTGCTTCGATACCGAGTAAATCCAGCGCTGTTTGTTGATCGGGCCGACCACCAGGTTTGAATTGTCTTCGTCGAAATTCTTGTCGGTACACATGCCGTATACTTCGGATGTCGACGGGAAAATGATGCGTTTATTGTATTTCACGCAGTCACGGATGATTTTCAGGTTCTCTTCGAAATCCAGCTCGAACACGCGCAGCGGGTTACGGGTGTATTCGATCGGCGTAGCGATCGCCACCAGCGGCAGCACCACGTCGCATTTTTTGATGTGATACTCGATCCACTCGGAGTGAATGCTGATATCGCCTTCGACGAAGTGGAAGCGCGGGTTGCCAAGGAAACGGCTGATCGCATCCGATCCGATATCCAGGCCGTAGATCTCGTAATTGTCGTCACGCAGCAGACGCTCGGTCAGATGGTTACCGATAAAGCCGTTCACGCCAAGGATCAGCACGCGGGTACGGCGTTTTATCGCCACCACTGGCTTACTGGTCAACAATGCGCCAGCGACCAGCCCCAGCGACTGCGCCAGTTGCGCGCCCTGCATATAAACGCCGTTGTCGGCCTGGCCAGTCAAAATTTCCAGCGCGCCTTCACCACAGGCAACGATCAGCGGCGCAACAGACAGCACGGTGCCTGCGCGGGCCGGGCTGAGGTCGGTACGTACACGGGCTTTCCAGACGATAAATTTATGGGTACCGGCAAAGCTGTAGGCGCCCGGCCACGGATCGGAAACAGCGCGCACCAGGTTTTGCAGCGTCTGTGCCGGTTTTTCCCAGTCAAGACGGCCATCTTCCGGCGTGCGGCGACCAAAATAGCTTGCTTTGCTCTCGTCCTGCGCGGTTTCGCTGAAGCTCTGCGCTTTGATGTCTGGCAGCACGCTACTCAGCATCGCTTTTGCCGCCTCGGACAGCTTACGGTGCAACGCGAGGGCATCATCATTTTCCGCAATTGCCACACGCTGCTGCGCGATAATCGCGCCCGCATCGGCCCGAGCGACCATGCGATGCAGAGTGACGCCGGTTTCCGTTTCACCATTCACCAGCACCCAGTTCAGCGGTGCGCGACCACGATAAGCTGGCAGCAGGGAGCCATGCAGGTTGAACGCGCCAAGACGCGCAGTATTGATGATGTTGTCGGACAGCAGGTCGCGGTAGTAGAACGAGAAGATCACATCCGCATTGAGGTCGCGAATACGGTCAACCCACAGCGGATGGTTAACATCATCCGGTGCATAGACCGGAATGCCACGTTCAGCGGCAATGCGTGCCACGGAGCCAAAAAAGTGGTTTTCGTTCGCGTTGTCAGGGTGAGTAAAAATCGCCGCAATCTCAAATCCGGCATCCAGTAACGCCTGTGTACCAACACATCCCATATCGTGGTAAGCAAAAACTACGGCTTTCATTGATTTTTTTCCTCTTGCGAATCATCAGATTCTTGACGAACAACACGTTGAATAAAGTAGCGGGGACGGGCGCGCACATCGTTGTAGATACGGCCGATATACTCCCCAAGCAGCCCCATGCCGATAAACTGCGCGCCGATAAAGGTGAACAGAATGGCGAAGAGCATAAACACCCCTTCCCCCGCCCACTGCGGGCCAAACGCCAGACGCAGCACCACCAGCAATACCGCCAGTGAGAAGCCCGCCAGCGCAATCACACTACCGAAGACGCTTAGCAAGCGCAGCGGCGTAGTGGTCAGGCAGGTCACCAGGTCGTACATCAGATTGATCAGCCGCAAAAAGCTGTATTTCGAATCACCAAACTCACGTTCGGCGTGCTGCACCGGGATCTCAACCGCCCGGCGCGCAAAGGTGTTGGCGAGGATCGGGATAAATGTGCTGCGCTCGTGGCAGTGCAACATAGCATCGACAATATGGCGACGGTAAGCGCGCAGCATGCAACCGTAGTCGCCCATTGCTTTACCGGTGGTACGTTGAATCAGGCGGTTAATGGTGCGTGACGCCATTTTGCGGAACTGGCTGTCCTGGCGGTTCTGGCGCACGGTACCGACCACGTCATAACCTTCATTGGCTTTCGCCACCAGACGTGGGATCTCTTCCGGCGGGTTTTGCAGATCGGCATCCAGCGTGATAATCAGATCGCCGGTGACATGGTTAAAACCGGCCATGATTGCTGAGTGCTGCCCGTAGTTGCGGTTCAGCAGCACAGCAACCACATGGCTGCCTGGCTCTTCAGCCGCAGCAGTTAACATCTGCGCGGAGTTGTCGCTGCTGCCGTCATCGACCAGCAGAATTTCGTAATCAATGCCCAGCAGATTGCAGCTCGCCGTGGTACGGCGAATCAGCTCTGGCAGGCTCTCTTGCTCGTTGTAAACCGGGATAACCACGGAAACTTTTTCGACAAGCGGTAAGGTAAACATATCAGCGCCCTGCAATGTTTCTGAGCGCATCAATGACGCGGGTTGAGTCGTCATGGGTCATATCCGGGAAAAGCGGCAGGGAACAGATACGCGCGCTGTTCCACTCCGTATTGGGTAAAACAATCGGGAAGCGTTCGCGGTAGTACTTTTGCGTATGTGCCGCGCGAAAATGCAGGCCAGTGCCAATGCCCTGCGCTTTCAGGGTTTCCATCAGTGCGTCGCGGGAAATACCGCAACGTTGTTCGTCAACGCGAATAATAAACAGATGCCAGGCGTGTTGATGCGGCCATGACGGCAGCGCCAGCGGCTGGAACGGGGTATCAGACAGTTCGTGTAAATAGCGTTGAGCAATCTCCTGGCGACGAGCATTAGCCGCTGGCAACTTGCCAAGCTGCACCAGCGCAATGGCGGCGTTGATGTCGGCCAGGTTGTATTTAAAGCCAGGAGAGATAACTTCCGCCTGCGGCGCGCGGCCGTGGGTCTGCCGATCGTAGGCGTCCACGCCAAGCCCGTGGAATTTCAGACTGCGAATACGGTTGGCCAGTTGTTCGTCATCCGTCACCACTAACCCGCCTTCAGCGCAGGTCATGTTTTTAATAGCGTGGAAAGAAAAAATCGCCGTACCGCGCGAACCTACATGCTGGCCTTTGTAGTAAGTTCCGGCCGCGTGCGCTGCATCTTCAATGACCGGAATACCGTGCTTCTCGCCAATGGCGCGAATGGCATCAATATCGGCAGGCGCGCCCGCATAATGGACAGGAATAATGGCTTTGGTTCGTGGCGTAATCGCCGCTTCAACCGCTTCAGGCGTGACCATCAGCGTATCGCGATCGACATCGATCATCACCGGCGTCGCGCCCAGCAGGACGATCATGTTGAGAGTGGAAACCCAGGTCATCGACGGGGTGATGACTTCATCGCCCGCACCAATCCCCAGCGCCATCAGCGTGACGTGCATTCCGCCTGTCGCCGAACTCACTGCAATCGCATGGCGGTTGCCGGTCAGCGTGCAAAAAGCTTCTTCCAGTGCCTGGTTTTTCGGACCTGTCGTGATCCAGCCGGAAGAGAGCACTTGCTGAATGGCTGCGAACTCTTCATCCCCCATCGACGGGCGCGAGAACGGTAAAAAATCACTCATCTTTTTTCCTTGGCGTCAAAGACGCATAAACAGACAGTCGCAAAGGCACTTTGCGACTAGTGAGTAAAATGGCGGATGAATGTTAAACCACAATATAATAACTGCACATTTTTTTATGCGTTAATCAGCATTCACATTGATCTGGGTATGTTACCAAAGGAATATTAGGACAAGATTAAGAAATCAGGGAAGCGACAAATTTAACAATTATAAAAAATTTTATTTTACAATAAGTTAAATAGGCAGGCGAGACATTCAGTCTGTGACTGTTGTCAAAAAAACGAAACAATTAACGCCTCCGACTGTGTACAAAGGCGTTTTCGTTGCTATTTAAACAATACATCAACAAAATAGAAAAAGTTAAGATTATTACGCAAATAATTATTTCTATCGTTACTGTTTAAATATATTTATCTGAATAATCAATCAGGATAAATTCTGCGGAAAATTAGCCGGTAATTCGCTGGCGGCACAGTCTATCACGCTATCGTTATTCTCACCGCAATCGCGCACAAACGTAATAGTGGCGAATTCATCAATCACTTCAGTCGGATAGGCCGGGCCAGCCGCGCGGTAAGACTCCATCAGCGGAATGTGATCGTTCTGGAAACAGACGGTTTTTTCCGGGTTGTTGATCACCCAACGCGGGAAGAAGATAGTGCCGTGGAACAGGCGATCGCCGAGGTTGACAATCAGGCTTACATCCGTGCCGGTCGGTTCAGTCCAGGAAATCTTATAAATACTTTCCCCTACACGAACGATATACACACGCTGGTTTTTCACCCAACGGTTAGCCACGATGCCGCTATGAATACGGTAATCGATAGTTTCGCCGTTTTTCACGTAGAGCTCGTAATTCCAGCCATTATCGTAGGTATAAACCAGATGTTTGCCGATAAAACCGCTCAAATCATGTTTATCAAAAATGCTCATTTTTAATCTCCTCTGTTCGATAAGATGATCCTACGCTCGTAAAAATCCAATGAATAACGCTATATTTACATCATATTCATTCAATTTTTAGATGAGTTATGCACAAGACCACGCTGGAACAATGGACGCTGCTGCAAAAAGTAGTGGAACTGGGGAGCTTTGCGAAAGCCGCCGACGAAACACACCGTAGCCAGTCATCAGTGAGCTACAACCTGGCGCTATTGCAGGAAAGGCTGGGGGTTGCATTGCTGGTACAAGAAGGGCGTCGCGCGGTGCTGACACCCGCTGGAGAACTGCTGCTCAATCAGGTTAAACCGCTGCTCAAAGCCTTCGACTGGGTCGAAACCCGCGCGGCAACGCTGCGTAATGGCATGCGCACCCGTCTGGATCTGGTAGTGGATAACATCTTTCCCCGCGCACGCCTGTTCGCCATCCTGCGCCAGTTCCAGCAGCGCTATCCACAAACTCAGGTACGATTGACCGAGGTACTGGAAAACGCCGCTAACGATCTGCCGGTATATGCACAGGCGGATGTGATGGTGCTGACCCGCCGCCAGGACACCACCGGGCGCGGTGAATGGCTGATGAATATTGATTTTGTCGCCGTCGCGCACCGCGATCACCCACTGGGCGCAGCGCAACAGGTGAGCGAAGAGATGCTGGCCGAGTGGCCATTAATCCGCATTGCCGAGAGCGATGCCCGGCAAAACCAGAGCGCGCAGGAGTCATGGACCTTTTCCACCATCGATGCGGCGATAGAAGCCGTACAGTATCAGGTCGGCTATGGCTGGCTACCGGAAGAGCGCATCCAGACATTGCTGACAAACGGCGTGCTGAAAGTGCTGCCGCTCAGCCACGGTATACGACGCGCTACACCGCTGCATCTGATCGTAAAAAAAGACCTTGTGCCGCTGGATGAACAGGTTGAGCTTCTGTTGCAGCTATTTAAGGCATAGCGCCCGACAATAAATCCATATAATCCGCATGGCTTTTGATCCAGAACAGGCCATGAGTATGATGAATAAATAAAATCGTCACACCTTCTCTCCACCGACTTTCGTCAGGGAATTCAACGTGTCCTTCTTTCGCCATGCCGCCGCGCTGCTGTTATGCGCCTCCTTTGTCGTCAGAGCAGCGCTACCAACATTGACCACAGCCTGGCCGGTGAATGTTGGCCCGCTCAACCCACACCTTTACACACCGAACCAGATGTTCGCCCAGAGTATGGTGTATGAACCGCTGGTAAAATATCAGGCTGACGGCAGCGTAAAACCCTGGCTGGCCACGCAGTGGACACACTCGGAGGATGGCAAAACCTGGGTATTTACCCTACGCGACGGCGTACTGTTCTCCAACGGCGAGCCGTTTAATGCCGAGGCCGCAGCAGAGAACTTCCACGCGGTGCTGGAGAACCGCCAGCGCCATGCCTGGCTGGAGCTGGTAAACCAGATAACTGACGTCAAAGCCCTGAACTCCAGCCAGTTACAAATCACCCTCAAAAGCGCCTACTATCCGTTTCTGCAAGAACTTTCCCTGCCCCGACCGTTTCGCTTTATCGCCCCGTCGCAGTTTAAAAACCAGCACACTATGAACGGCATTATCGCGCCGATCGGCACCGGGCCGTGGGTGTTACAGGAATCCCGACTCAATCAATATGACGTAATGGTACGTAACGAACGTTACTGGGGCGAAAAACCGGCTATCGGCAAAGTCGTTATTAAGGTGATCCCCGACGCCACCAGCCGCGCAGTGGCGTTCGAAACGGGTGACATCGATCTGCTCTACGGCAACGAAGGGCTGCTGACACTGGATACCTTCGCCCGCTTTAGCCATAACCCGGTCTGGCGCACGCAGCTTTCCGCACCGGTAGAAACAGTGATGCTGGCGCTTAACTCTACGCGCGCACCAACCAGTGAACTGGCGGTGCGTGAAGCGCTGAACTACGCGGTAGATAAAAAAACGCTGATCGATGGCGCGCTCTACGGCACGCAACAAATCGCCGACACCCTGTTTGCACCAACGGTGCCTTACGCCAGTATTGGACTAAAACCCCGCAGCTACTCGCCGGATCGGGCGCGGGCATTGCTGGAAAACGCTGGCTGGACGCTGCCCGCCGGGAAAACCATCCGTGAAAAAGCCGGCCAGCCGCTGCATATTGAACTGGCGTTTATCGGCACCGATGCGCTGAGCAAGTCGATGGCGGAGATTATCCAGGCCGATCTGCATCAGGTGGGCGTCGAGGTGGCGTTGGTGGGTGAAGAGGAGAGCAGCATTTATGCCCGTCAGCGCGATGGCCGTTTCGGTATGATTTTCAACCGTAGCTGGGGTGCGCCGTACGATCCGCATGCCTTTATGAGTTCCATGCGCGTACCGTCCCATGCTGATTACCAGGCACAGCGCGGCCTGGCAGATAAAGCAATCATCGACCGCGAGATCAGCGAGGTGCTGACCACCCGCGATGAACACGCGCGCCAGGCGTTGTACCGCGATATTCTCACACGTCTGCACAACGATGCAGTTTATCTGCCGATCAGCTATGTATCGACGATGGTGGTGGCGAAACCGGAACTGGGTGTGATCCCGTTCGCGCCGATTGCGTCTGAGATCCCCTTCGATCAGATTTCGCCGGGGACGGTGCAATGAGCCGCTATTTACTCCGTCGCTTGCTCATCCTGATCCCGATGATCCTCGCCGCATCGGTGGTGATTTTCCTGCTACTGCGCCTTGGTACTGGCGATCCGGCAATGGATTATTTGCGCCTTTCCAGCCTGCCACCAACGCCGGAGATGATTGCTGCTACGCGGGCGCAGCTTGGTCTCGATCAACCATTGGCCGTGCAATATTTCCACTGGTTATGGCGCGCGCTGCACCTCGACTTCGGCATCTCCTACGCCACCCAGCGCCCGGTGCTGGATGACGTGCTGCACTTTCTACCCGCCACATTGCAACTGGCGGGTGCGGCGTTAGCGCTGATTTTGCTCATCTCTGTTCCGCTCGGCGTCCTGGCCGCGCGTCATCGCGACGGCTTACCGGACTTTATCGTGCGCGCGATTGCCTTTCTCGGCGTGTCGATGCCCAACTTCTGGCTCGCTTTTTTGCTGGTGATGTTCTTCTCAGTGTACCTGCAATGGTTGCCTGCACTGGGTTATGGTGGCTGGCAACACCTGATTTTGCCTGCACTGTCGATTGCGCTGATGTCGCTTTCGATCAACGCCCGTCTGCTGCGCGCCAGCATGCTGGAAGCGGCGGGCCAGCGCCATGTCACCTGGGCGCGGCTGCGTGGCTTAAACGAAAAGCAGACCGAGCGCGGGCATATCTTACGTAACGCCGGGCTACCGGTGATCACCGCACTGGGCATGCATATTGGCGAACTGATTGGCGGCACGATGATCATCGAAAACATCTTCGCCTGGCCCGGTATTGGCCGCTATGCGGTGTCGGCCATTTTTAACCGTGACTACCCGGTGATCCAGTGCTTTACGCTGGTAATGGTCGTGGTGTTTGTTCTGTGCAACCTGGTGGTAGATCTGCTGAGCGCCGCTCTGGATCCCCGCATTCGCCATCATGAAGGAGCGCACTGATGCACTTTTTTCTTACTGCACGCTGGTCGGTACGTGGAGCGATGCTGATCCTGCTCCTGCTGCTGGTGATTGCGCTGACCTGCCAGTGGTGGGTGCCGTTCGATCCGCAGGCCATTGACCTGCCTTCGCGCCTGCTGCCGCCCGGCAGCCAGCACTGGTTCGGCACTGACCACCTCGGGCGCGATATCTTCTCCCGGCTGCTGGCCGCCACCCGTGTGTCGCTCGGCTCGGTGATGATTTGCCTGCTGCTGGTGCTGGCGTTGGGGCTTGCTGCAGGCGGCTGCGCCGGGCTGTTGGGTGGACGCGTCGATCAGGCGATTATGCGCGTGGCGGATATTTTCATGACTTTCCCCACATCGATCCTGTCGTTTTTTATGGTCGGCGTGCTCGGCACCGGGCTGACCAATGTGATTATCGCCATCGCCCTTTCCCACTGGGCATGGTACGCGCGCATGGTGCGCAGTCTGGCGATCTCCCTGCGCAGCCGGGAGTATGTACTGGCGGCGCGCCTAAGCGGTGCGGGCTATCTGCCGCTGTTTCGCGATCATCTCGCGGGCGCGATAGTGCCCTCGTTACTGGTGCTGGCGACGCTGGATATCGGTCATATGATGCTGCACGTAGCGGGCATGTCGTTTCTCGGGCTTGGCGTGACCGCGCCTACGCCGGAATGGGGTGTGATGATCAACGATGCGCGTCAGTTTATCTGGACGCAGCCCCTGCAAATGCTGTGGCCGGGGCTGGCGCTGTTTATCAGCGTGATGGCGTTTAATCTGCTGGGCGACGCCCTGCGCGACCATCTCGATCCTCATCTGGTTACGGAGCACGCACACTGATGCCTGAACAACTGTCTCTGGAGAGTCTCACTCTGCATGCCGAAAGGCCGCTGGTACAGGAGGTCTCGCTGACGCTGCAACGCGGACGTGTGCTGGCACTGGTTGGCGGCAGCGGCAGCGGTAAATCACTGACCTGCGCGGCAGCACTCGGCGTGTTACCTGCTGGCGTGCGGCAGATAAGCGGCCAGTTGCGGCTGGATGCACAACCCGTCAGTCCGCAGGCTTTGCGCGGCGTCACCGTCGCCACAGTGATGCAAAACCCGCGCAGTGCCTTTAACCCCCTGCGCACGATGGCCGCGCACGCGCGGGAAACCTGCCTGGCACTCGGTAAACCCGCCGATAACGCGACGTTAATTGCTGCACTGCACAGCGTCGGGCTTGAAGCGCCGCAGCGCGTACTGGCATGTTATCCCTTTGAGATGAGCGGCGGCATGTTGCAACGCATGATGATTGCCATGGCGCTGCTCAGCGATGCACCCTTTATTATCGCTGACGAACCCACTACCGATCTCGATGCTGTGGCGCAAGCACACATCCTCGATCTGCTCGATGGAATCGTACAACAGCGCCAGCCAGGCATGCTGCTGGTGACGCATGATATGGGCGTGGTCGCCCGTCTGGCCGATGATGTGGCGGTAATGGATAACGGGAAAATTGTCGAACGTGGCCCGGTGACGACACTGTTTACAGCACCGCAGCATCCGGTCGCCCGGCAGTTAGTCGCGGCGCATCTGGCGCTGTACGGCATGGAGCTGACACAATGAATATTCTTGAGGTCAATCGCTTATTGCATCACTACCAGCAACAGCCAGTGCTACAGCATCTCTCCCTGCAACTTAAACGCGGCGAAACCGTGGCGCTACTCGGACGCAGCGGTTGCGGCAAAAGTACGCTGGCGCGGCTGCTGGTCGGGCTGGAAGCGCCGCACGCAGGTGAAATTTTCTGGCAGGGCGCGCCGCTTTCCCGGCTTAATGGCCGCACACGTAAAGCGTTTCGCCGCGATATTCAGATGGTGTTTCAGGATCCGCTCAGCGCGGTAAATCCGCGTCACACAGTGCGCGAGATCCTGCTTGAGCCGCTGCGCCATTTGCTGGCGCTTAACAGAGCGGAGCAGCAGGCGCGTATTGCGCAGTTACTGGAAGATGTCGAGCTGGATGAAGCGTTGCAGCATAAGCGTCCACCGCAGCTGAGCGGCGGCCAGCTTCAGCGCGTCTGCCTGGCGCGTGCGCTGGCAGTAGAGCCAGGGTTATTGATCCTCGACGAAGCGGTCTCCAGCCTTGATGGCGTGCTGCAAGCCGGGATGATTGCGCTGCTGAAGCGCCTGCAACAGCGCACCGGTCAGGCGTGCCTGTTTATCACCCACGATCTGCGGCTGGTCGAACGTTTTTGCCAGCGGGTGATGGTGATGGAAAACGGCACCATTGTTGAAATCGTGGAGGTCGCCGCGCCACTGCGCTTTACCTCCACGGCAGGCCAGGCATTACAACAGGCGGTGCTACCCGCCTTCCCTTCACCACGACAAAGAAGAGCGCCATGCAACGTGTAACCATTACCCTTGACGATGATCTGCTGGAAACGCTGGATAACCTGAGCGAGCAGCGCGGCTACAACAACCGCTCGGAGGCGCTGCGCGATATTTTGCGCAGTGCGCTAACGCAGGAATCCACGCAGAACAGCGAGCAGCAGGGCTATGCCGTGCTCTCCTACGTTTATGAACATGAAAAGCGCGATCTGGCGAGCCGTATTGTCGCCACGCAGCATCACCATCACGAGCTTTCCGTCGCTACATTGCATGTGCATATCAGTCACGACGACTGTCTGGAGATCGCCGTGCTGAAAGGCAAAATGGGCGATGTGCAGCATTTCGCCGACGATGTGATTGCCCAGCGCGGCGTGCGCCACGGCCATTTGCAGTGCCTGACCGAGGAATAGCTACACCGCGTAACGCGGGGTGAAAAATTGCTCCGTCTGGCGCAGCGCCAGGTGGATCGCTTTTAACGGTGCCAGCCTCCACGCGCCATAGCGCAACAATTAACAACAGCTCTGCGGCATAGGTGCTAGCCTTAGTTATTCGTAAAATCCAACTGGCAAGGAGCAGACGATGAAGATTGAGCTGCACGATAAAGTTGCGCTGGTCACCGCCTCAACGGGCGGGATCGGCTTTGCAATTGCGAAAGGTCTGGCACAGAGCGGCGCGGAAGTGATCCTGAACGGACGCAGCGAAGGGTCGGTCAATAAGGCGAAAGAGGCGCTGACGAAGCAAGTGCCAGGCGCGCGTCTGCGCACGGCGATTGCCGATCTCAGCTCGGCGCAGGGTGTGGAAACGCTGCTGAAAGCGGCGGCGGAGGCCGACATTCTGGTCAACAACGCCGGGATTTACGGCCCGCAGGATTTTTACGCTACCGATGATGAGACCTGGGAAAAATACTGGCAGACCAATGTAATGTCCGGCGTGCGCCTTTCCCGCGCGCTGCTGCCGGGTATGGTGAAAAAAGGCTGGGGCCGCGTGGTGTTTATCTCTTCGGAATCGGCACTGAATATACCGGCGGATATGATTCATTACGGAGTGACGAAAACTGCGCAGCTCTCGCTGGCGCGCGGGCTGGCGAAATTCGTCGCCGGTAGCGGTGTGACGGTTAACAGCGTGCTGCCGGGGCCGACGATGTCGGACGGTTTTGCCGATATGATGAAAGACGAAATCGAGAAAACCGGTAAATCTCTGGAAACGCTGGCGAAAGAGTTTGTAATGGCGCAACGCCCGAGTTCGGTGATCCAGCGCGCGGCTACCGTCGAAGAGGTAGCAAACATGGTGGTTTACGTCTGCTCAAAACAGGCTTCAGCCACTTCCGGCGCTGCACTGCGCGTCGATGGCGGCGTGGTGGACGATATTGTCTGAGTCCGTGGCTGCCCAATACCCGGCAGCCGTTTTAACCGGCTACCGGGAAGGCGAAAGAGAGATAATCTTCAGGGCCAGTTGGGGTAGAAGTGCGCCATCAAAATCATAAACAGCGGCGTCGTCACGGTAGAGAATAGCGTGGAAAGCAGCATGCTGGTTGCCGTCGCACCCTGCAATACATGGAACTTTTGCGCCATCAGATAGACATTGATCCCCACCGCCATTGAGCCTAGCAGTACCACCACCTGGCTTTCCTGCCGCGGAAGATGCAGCAGATACGCTATTGCCCAAATCAGCCCTGGCATCAGGATCAACTTCAGCAGGCAGATGGCGCCGCTTTCACGCAGCCCTTTACGGATTTGATAGCGCGACAGGCTCATGCCGAGGGTGATCAGCGTCAGCGGCGCGGCCACCTGCGCCACCATGCTGACCGGGCTGTCGAGGAAGGTGGGAACCGGGCGATGCAGCAGAAAGCTCCAGGCAAAGCCGGTGAAGATACCGATGATAATCGGGTTACGCAGTACGCTGAGCAGCGTTTTGCCAATTCCGCGCAGCGAGAAGCTACCGTTCTGCGCCCACTCCACCGACACGGTGACCAGCGTCCACAGGATCAGGCTGTTAAACACCAAAACCAGCGCCACTGAGGCGAGGCTCGCCGGGCCAAGCAGGATCACCGCGACCGGAATGCCAAGCATCACGTTGTTAGAGAAAATGCCCGCGAGGCCAAACACCGAGGCGGAAACCGAATCCAGGCGGAACAGCCCTTTCGCCAGGATCCGCCCGATAATGTAGATCACAAAGCAGGTGCCGAAATAAGCAATCAGCAGCCGCACGTCTACCGCCGGGCTTTCGTAGAATTTACTCATTACTTTGAATAGCATGCAGGGGATCGCTACGTTAAAGCAGAAGCGGTTTAACCCCTCGTTGACCGATTCCGGCCAGCCGGCAAAGCGCCCCAGTGAATACCCCAGCGCAATCAATAAAAAAAGCGGCGCAGAGAGCAGCAGTTGCTGCGCAAGCTGGCCGAAAAATTCAGCTGTATCCATCCCTTACCCTGTTGATATCGATAAACGTAATTTTCTTTTTGTTTTCCGCAGTATAGAGGATGGTTTTGTGTACGTCTGCTCGCCTGGCGCCCGTTTTGTGATAAATGGTTTACACCTGGAAATCTCAAAAAAGGGCGTGGAACTAAAACGGGGGACTTAAAATTACTCCCAACGTCCTTAATTGTTTCTTTGCGCTATTACCTATTGCATCATTATTAGCAGCGCTAAGTAACTTTAATTTTTCAATAGCATCTTTATTATTTATTTTTGCCAGAACTCTTATACATTTATCTGCCAACACGAAATCTTCATCATAATCACGATAACTGAGCTTTAATAAAGCTGCTTCGCATAGGGAATTTACACTTGACGCACTCTTATAGAAATCCAATAATCTAACCAATTCTTCATGCTTTTCATGCCAATCATCTGTAATTAAATCATTTAGGACATCTATGCGCTTGAACTCATAACTTATCACAGCAGCAAGATATAGCAATAGATCAACGAATTCACCATCCCTCGCTTCACGGGCTAAAATAAGTTCGTTGCATATATCTAATTCCCCATACGCTTCATTGAATTCATTAAGAAATCTCGAAAAGTCAATATCGTTTTTCATTAACGAAATAATCCAATTTTTCTTTTTAGTTATCATTTATATTAATTTAACCTCTCAAAGCTCTCAATACCATTATTGAATGAATCGCCACGGATAATCTAGACACTTCTGAGCCGTTGATAATACTGGTTTTCATATTCTGTCGGTGACATCTGATTGCTCGAACCATGCCGACGCTTACTGTTATAAAACATTTCGATGTAATCGAAAATATCGCTGCGGGCTTCTTCCCGTGTTCCGTAGATCTTTTTCTTTATCCGTTCGCGTTTCAGCAACTGGAAAAAGCTTTCTGCAACCGCATTATCGTGACAGTTACCGCGACGGCTCATGCTGCCCTCCAGGCCGTGTGATTTCAGGAATGACTGCCACTCATGACTTGTGTACTGACTGCCCTGATCTGAATGAACCATCACCTGTTTTAGAGGATTAC
>NZ_FMBC01000063.1 GCF_900094795.1 Kosakonia oryziphila | reverse complement strand
ACTCACCCGTCCGCCACTCGTCACCCGAGAGCAAGCTCTCTGTGCTACCGTTCGACTTGCATGTGTTAGGCCTGCCGCCAGCGTTCAATCTGAGCCATGATCAAACTCTTCAATTTAAAGTTTGATGCTCATCGAATTAAACTTCGTAATGAATTACGTGTTCACCCGAGAGACCTGGTATTCATTTTTTGTCCGAAGACATCAAGAATCCATGTCACCTGAGTGCCCACACAGATTGTCTGATAAATTGTTAAAGAGCAGTTGCGACGCGGCTTTCAGCGCTTCGTCGCGAGGTGGCGTATATTACGCTTTCCTCTTTCAGAGTCAACCCTGATTTTCAGGATATTTTCTCTTTCGTCGCTCGACTATCTCGTGAAGTGATTCACGTATCTCGTGAAGTGATTCACGTTGTCGTGTCAACGGAGGCGCATTATAGGGATCCCAATTTTAAGCACAAGTCTTTTTGCGATCTTTTTTTCTGACTGCTGTTTTTTCATTCTTTTTGCTGCGATCCCGTACGATCTGCGCACGTACGATCTGCGCATTTAATGACATCTAAAAGGCTTGCAGAAGGCCTTTCTAACGATCAAAGTCTTTATCTCAGCTCGTTTTTGATGAGGTAGCTATGTCAGTTGTTTTACGTCCCTATAATGATCTTTTCCCTAAAATCGGCTTGCGGGTCATGGTTGATAGCAGCAGCGTGGTAATTGGTGATGTCAGAATTGCCGATGATGTCGGCATCTGGCCAATGGTCGTCATTCGCGGTGATGTAAATTATGTTGAGATCGGTGCCCGCAGCAATATTCAGGACGGTAGCGTTCTGCATGTTACGCATAAATCCGCTTATAACCCCGAAGGAAACCCACTCATCATCGGCGAAGATGTCACCGTTGGGCATAAAGTGATGCTCCACGGCTGCATCATTGGTGATCGCGTGTTGGTTGGAATGGGCTCTATTTTGCTGGATGGCGCGGTTATTGAAGACGATGTCATGATCGGCGCGGGCAGCCTGGTGCCGCAAAACAAGCGACTGGAGAGCGGATATTTGTATCTGGGAAGCCCGGTAAAACAGATCCGCCCGCTGGAGAAAGCGGAAATAGAAGGATTAAAGTACTCGGCGAACAACTATGTGAAATGGAAAGATGAGTATCTGGATCAGGATAGCCAGACAATACCCTGATCATCTTCCTTCTGCTGGCGGATCAACTGCTCCGCCTCTTCCTCCAGATCCCAGCGATAGTCACGAAACGTCGCCAGAAACAGCTCCGGCGTTTCAACACCGAAACGTTGCTTTAGAGCATCACCTTTAATGGCGCATATCATTTGCATTCCATTAACCAGTGCCGGAAAGCAGACTGCCTGCATTGAGGTATCCCACTTTTCGCGATCCGGAAACTGGATAGCCTGATTCATTTCGCCAGTTCCTGTTTCAGCGCCTGAATGACTGGTTCAACATCCGGCAACACGCCGTGCCACAGCAATACCGCATGTGCAGCCTGCCCCACCAGCATACCCAAACCATCTGCGCACTTTTTTGCCCCCAGGTTTGTACACCAGTCCAGAAAAGGTGTGTTCCCTTTTTGGTAGAACATGTCGTAGCAGTAAAGCCCGGCATGAACGAGCGCCGACGGTAATGCCGGGATATCCCCACCAATCCCGCTGGAAGTTGCATTGATGATGAGATCGAATTCATGTCCTTGAAGATTATCCATTTGCACGGCAACGATGCTACCGGTATGAGCGAAGAGCCTCGCCAGTTCTTCCGCCCGTGAAAAGGTTCGGTTAGTAATCGTTATCGTACAATCCAGCGATAACAGAGGAAGCAATACGCCGCGCGCCGCACCTCCCGCGCCAACCAACAGGATACGAAATCCTGGGCGAATAAAACCCAGCCGTTGCAAATCGCTGAGCAGACCGATGCCATCGGTGTTATCTCCCACCAAACGCCCATCATCAAGGCGCTTTAATGTATTTACCGCACCAGCCAGCGCTGCGCGTTCTGTCAGTTCATCAGCTCGAACAAATGCCTCTTCTTTAAAAGGAACCGTAACGTTCGCGCCTTTACCACCAGCAGCAAAGAAGGAATCCAGCGCATTCACAAAGCCATCCACTGGCGCAAGTACGCGCCCATAGGGATGGTCGATGCCAAGTTGAAGGGCAAACTGTTGATGGATAAAGGGGGATTTACTATGAGCAATAGGGTTACCGAAGACTGCGTAAGATTCCATACTATTATCTATCCTTGGCGAAAAAGTTCGCCGGTGAGGGCATCACGGATTTCAGAAGGATTTTGCCGCCCCCCCGTTGGTGCTTCAATCACCGGAAAGTCGGCACCAAATTGTTCGATAACCTCTTGCGCCGTTCTGCAAGGTGGCAACCCGGATAAATTGGCGCTTGTCGAAACCAGCGGTTTACCGTAAGCCGTGCAAAGTGCAATGACCATTGGATGATCGCTGACTCGTACAGCCAGCGAGTCAAAACGCCCGGTTAACCAGCGCGGTGTAGTTGGTTTTGCCGGAAACACAAAGGTTACCGGGCCAGGCCAGCATCTGAAGACGGCCTTACGTTGTTCGTCCGTCAACATGCTGTCGTCAATATAGGGTTTCAGCTGATCAAAGTTGGCTGCAATCAGGATTAAGCCTTTATCAACCGGGCGCTGCTTCAGCTCAAGCAGACGATAGACAGCAGTTTCACTGTCCGGGTCGCAGCCGACACCAAAAACAGCTTCAGTTGGATAAGCGATGACTTCTTCTTTATTCAGAACCCCGATCGCCGAAGCGACAGGATCGGTTGGCAGGTTATTCTTCACGAGTTTGTTCCGCCGTTACCGGCTGTCCACATTGTTTACTGGCGCAGAAGCGTTTTACACCCTGCGTGGTTTTCTTTTCGATAAGCAGTGGGTAGTGGCATGCAGGACATTCACCCGCCACTGGCTTGAAATTGATAACGAACTGGCAATCAGGGTAGCGATCGCAGGAATAGAAGGTTTTGCCGTATCGGGAACGGCGCTGCACCAGATGTCCGCTCTGACACTGCGGGCAGGTAATGGCGGTATCGTCAGGCTTATCAATCAGCTCGGTATGTTCACACTCCGGATACTGACTACAACCGATAAACATACCAAAACGCCCTTGCCGTAAAACCATCGGCGCACCACAGTCCGGGCACAGATGCCCATCCAGAACTTTAACAATATGTCCATCCGCCTGGCTCTTCAGGGGACGAACATAGCCACATTCCGGATAATGGGAACACCCGAGAAACGGACCGTGTTTCCCGGAACGAATAACAAGTTCAGCCCCGCATTGTGGGCAGGGCTCGTTGTTGCGCACCGAAAACAGTGCTGATTTGGCCATAACGACTCTTGAAGCTGCAAAAATGATTAGTGCAGCATACCTTCATTCACTTCAAAGAGTAATTCTTCCATCTGCTGGTATGCATTTTCACATCCTGGAATATTGAAGAGTACCATCAGGATGACCCATTTAAGATCTTCCAGATCGAACTCTGCCGTATCCAGCGCCAGCACACGTTCTATCACCATTTCTCGGGTTTCGAGGTTTAGCACCTGAATCTGCTCAAGGAACAATAAAAATCCCCGGCAACTGGCATCCAGCCTTTCACACTCTTCAGCAGTATAGATACGAACTGAGAGCGGATCAGAAGCAAGCTGCATCGGTTCGGCAAGGCCTTCCTGATAATCAGCCAACTTTTCCAGCCACAAAAGAGCGTTGTAGATATCTTCACGATCAAATCCGGCGTCGGTAAGATCCCGTTCCAGTTTGTCTTGATCCACACGCATTTCAGCTTCGTTATGGATGTAAGTCTCAAACAAGTACATTAGTACGTCGAACATGGCTTGCCCTCCTCAATCGGACATAGCCGCCGGGTACAGCTGCGATCCATCCTGCTAACTCCAGTTCAAGCAATTGAGCAGCTGTGACTGGCACAGGTTGGCCGGCACGTTCAGCGACGACGTCAACAGGTGTTACCTCATCTCCTACGTTAGCCAGGAGCTCAGGAAATGGCAATGCCACCTCTTCTTGATCTGAAGAATAAAATAAATTTCCACCTGGTTCAGGTAGCCAGTTAAGCCCATATTGCAAACTTTCGAGGATCTCGCTGGCAGATGTCACTAAAGTTGCCCCTTGTTTGATTAACCAGTGAGTTCCCTCACTCCCGGGACTTCCAATCGGGCCGGGCAGCGCAAAAACCTCACGGCCTTGTTCAAGCGCACTTCGGGCGGTGACGAGCGATCCGCTGCGTAATGCTGCCTCAACAACCAGCACACCACGACTAAGGCCGCTGATAATGCGATTTCGTCGAGGAAAATGTTCCCGTTTGGGGGGCGCCGCAAGGGGAAATTCGGAAACCAGTGCACCACCACAATCAATAAGCTGGCTGGCAAGCGCCGAGTGCCGCCGGGGGTAGAGGCTAAATAGGCCATTTCCCAACACAGCTACGCTTTTGCCTCCAACGTTCAACGCAGCCCGGTGGGCAATACTGTCGATCCCCAGGGCCATACCGCTGGTAATGGTAAAACCACTTTGGGCAAGCGCCTCGCAAAACAGACGCCCCCAGCGCTCTCCATACCAGGAATGGGCACGGCTGCCAACAACTGCTAGTTGTTGAGTTTTTAGCGCTGAAACTTCGCCCTTCACCAAAAGGCCGCCTGGATAATTAGCAATAGCGCGCAGAGATTCGGGATACGCAGCATCATTGGCACAAATAAGATGATGGTTCGCCAGGCTCAACCAGTCCAGGCTCTTATCCAGTTCCTGCACCGACAAAGAGAAAAAACGCCTGGCCTGCGCCGTTGTTAGCCCGAAATGCTCAAGTTCTTCAGGTGTTGCTCCCTTGTTTTGCTCCAGCCATTGCGCTGTACGTAGCCATTTATCGCCGCACAGGTCTCCGACCTGTAGTAAACGTAATCCTATCTCTGTGAGTGTCATCCATTTCCCTGCCACAAGCCGTCCTGGCAATCCTTGCGATTGGTCACCGATGCTGTCAATCAGCAGGGGTTTTGTCTAGAATAGAGGTAATATTTTTACCAACTCCTGAACATGACTCTGGATATTTATGGCAGTTTTGCATGTGTTACATATTCCGGACGAGCGTCTTCGCAAAGTCGCCGAACCGGTTAAAGAAGTGAATGCGGACATTCAACGTATTGTGGATGATATGTTTGAAACCATGTACACAGAAGAAGGTATTGGTCTTGCGGCAACGCAGGTTGATATCCATCAGCGCATTATTGTGATCGACGTTTCTGAAAATCGCGATGAACAGCTGGTACTGATTAACCCGGAACTGCTGGAAAAAAGCGGGGAAACAGGCATCGAAGAGGGCTGTCTGTCAATTCCGGAACAACGTGCATTAGTACCTCGCGCTGAAAAAGTGAAAGTCCGTGCGCTGGATCGTGACGGAAAAACATTCGAACTGGAAGCTGATGGGCTGCTGGCTATCTGTATTCAGCACGAGATGGATCATCTGGTAGGTAAACTGTTTATTGATTACCTGTCGCCGATGAAACGTCAGCGCATTCGCCAGAAAGTTGAAAAACTGGATCGCATGAACGCCCGCGCTTAAATGTGGGCAAAAAGGGATAAACGTGTCAGATTCTCTACGTATTATTTTCGCCGGCACACCTGACTTTGCAGCGCGTCATCTTGACGCGCTGTTGTCTTCTGAGCATCAGATCGTCGGGGTTTTCACCCAGCCCGATCGCCCCGCCGGCCGCGGTAAAAAACTGATGCCCAGCCCGGTGAAAGTGCTGGCAGAAGAAAAAGGCTTGCCGGTGTTCCAGCCAGCGTCGCTGCGCCAGCAGGAAAATCAGCAATTGATCGCCGACCTTAACGCCGATGTTATGGTCGTAGTGGCGTATGGTTTGATCCTTCCCAAAGCCGTTCTGGATATGCCACGCAAAGGCTGCATCAATGTGCATGGTTCTCTACTGCCGCGCTGGCGCGGCGCGGCGCCGATCCAGCGCTCCTTATGGGCTGGCGATGAGGAAACCGGCGTCACTATTATGCAGATGGATGTGGGGCTTGATACTGGCGATATGCTATATAAGCTTTCATGCCCTATTACCGCACAAGACACCAGTGCCACGCTGTATGCGAAATTAGCGGAACTGGGCCCACAGGGGCTACTTGTCACGCTGCAACAGCTCGCTCAGGGCAGCGCGCAACCGCAGATGCAGGACGAAGCGCTGGTCACTTACGCAGAGAAGCTGAGCAAGGAAGAGGCTCGCATTGACTGGTCGCTCAGCGCTGTACAGCTTGAACGCTGCATCCGTGCTTTCAATCCGTGGCCAATGAGCTGGCTCATGATTGATGAGCAACCGGTGAAAATATGGCAAGCCTCGGTGATTCCTTCAGCCACCCGTGCCGAACCCGGTACGATTCTGGATGCTTCAAAAACGGGTATTCAGATCGCCACCGCCGACGGAATACTGAATCTTGAGTCGCTACAGCCGGCAGGTAAAAAAGCCATGAACGCACAGGATATCCTGAACTCGCGGCGTGAATGGTTTGTTCCCGGCAACCGCCTGGCGTGATACCCATTTCTTAGCCCGGTTTTGCCGGGCATTTTTATGTTTGTGGTTATGAAAAAACAGAACAATTTACGCAGTATGGCTGCGCAGGCCGTCGAGCAGGTGATGGAGCAAGGGCAATCACTTAGCAATATCCTGCCGCAGCTCCAACAGAAAGTTTCTGACAAAGATAGAGCACTGCTACAGGAGTTGTGCTTCGGTGTTCTACGTGTACTGCCGCAACTCGACTGGCTGATCAATAAGCTGATGTCGCGTCCGATGACCGGGAAACAACGCACAGTACACTACCTAATTATGGTCGGATTTTATCAGCTTCTGCATACCCGAATTCCTGCGCATGCGGCGCTGGCAGAAACGGTAGAAGGCGCAGTTGCCATCAAACGACCGCAACTTAAGGGGCTGATTAATGGCGTGTTGCGTCAGTTTCAACGTCAGCAAGAGGAATTACTAACGGAATTTGCTAGCAGCGATAACCGCTATCTGTTCCCGGCATGGCTGCTAAAACGAGTACAAAAAGCTTATCCGCAGCAATGGCAGCAGATCATCGAGGCCAGTAACCAACGTCCACCAATGTGGCTGCGTGTAAACCGCCAACACCATACCCGCGACGGCTGGCTAGCCTTACTGGAAGAACAGGGTTTGCACGGGTTTACCCATGCAGGTTACCCGGATGCCGTGCGTCTGGCTGCGGCAGCCCCCGTTACTGCGCTTCCGGGGTTTGCGGAAGGCTGGGTCACGGTGCAGGATGCGTCAGCACAGGGTTGTGTTAACTTTCTCGCTCCGCAAAATGGCGAACACATTCTCGACCTTTGTGCTGCGCCGGGCGGGAAAACAACGCATATTCTTGAAGTGGCGCCGGAAGCCAGCGTCCTGGCCGTGGATGTTGACGAAAAACGCTTATCCCGCGTTTACGACAACCTGAAACGTCTGGGTATGAAAGCACAGGTCAAGCAGGGAGACGGTCGTTTCCCGTCACAGTGGTGTACCGATGAGGCCTTTGACCGTATTCTGGTAGATGCTCCTTGCTCTGCAACGGGGGTTATTCGTCGACACCCGGACATCAAGTGGCTGCGTCGCGATCGCGACATCCCTGAACTGGTGCAGTTGCAGTCAGAAATACTGGATGCTATCTGGCCCCATCTAAAATCTGGCGGCACACTGGTATACGCAACCTGTTCGATCCTGCCAGAAGAGAACAGCCAGCAGGTTGCAGCCTTCCTCAGGCGTACACCAGACGCGCAGCTTAGCTTGACCGGAACACCTGAACAGCCAGGGTTGCAGAAATTGCCGGGAGCGGAAGAAGGCGACGGTTTCTTTTACGCTAAGATAATTAAACAGTGATGAGAACAGCGGGTCACAACAGATGAAAATAATTATTCTGGGTGCAGGGCAGGTTGGCGGTACGCTGGCGGAAAACTTGGTCGGAGAGAATAACGACATTACCGTTGTCGATACCAATGGCGATCGTCTGCGCAGTCTGCAGGACAAGTTTGATCTCCGCGTTGTACAGGGGCATGGCTCGCATCCACGAGTGTTACGTGAAGCTGGCGCAGATGATGCCGATATGCTGGTCGCTGTGACCAGTTCAGATGAAACCAATATGGTTGCCTGTCAGGTTGCTTATTCACTGTTTAATACCCCGAACCGCATTGCACGTATTCGTTCGCCAGACTATGTGCGCGATGCCGATAAACTATTCCACTCAGAAGCAGTGCCGATCGACCACCTAATCGCACCGGAACAGTTGGTTATCGATAGTATCTATCGGCTGATCGAGTATCCGGGAGCACTGCAAGTAGTGAATTTCGCCGAGGGGAAAGTCAGTCTTGCCGTAGTTAAAGCCTATTACGGTGGGCCGCTCGTTGGTAATGCATTATCGACCATGCGCGAACATATGCCGCATATTGATACTCGCGTTGCGGCCATATTTCGCCACGACCGCCCTATTCGCCCGCAAGGTTCCACCATTGTAGAGGCCGGAGACGAGGTGTTCTTTATTGCCGCATCGCAGCATATTCGCGCAGTAATGAGCGAACTGCAGCGCCTGGAAAAACCGTACAAACGCATCATGCTGGTTGGTGGCGGGAACATAGGCGCAGGTCTGGCACGCCAACTGGAGAAAGATTACAGCGTCAAATTGATCGAACGCGATCAACAGCGTGCCGCAGAACTGGCAGAAAAACTACAAAACACCATCGTTTTCTATGGTGATGCATCGGATCAAGAATTGCTGGCAGAAGAACACATCGACCAAGTGGATCTGTTTATTGCCGTTACCAACGATGATGAAGCGAATATTATGTCAGCAATGTTGGCCAAACGTATGGGTGCAAAAAAGGTCATGGTGCTGATCCAGCGCCGTGCTTATGTCGATCTGGTACAAGGCAGCGTAATTGATATTGCGATTTCACCGCAGCAGGCAACAATATCCGCACTGCTTAGCCACGTGCGTAAAGCTGATATTGTCGGTGTTTCTTCATTGCGTCGTGGTGTCGCCGAGGCAATCGAGGCTGTCGCTCACGGTGACGAAACGACATCTCGTGTGGTGGGTCGTGTTATTGATGAGATCAAACTCCCGCCCGGTACGATTATTGGCGCGGTAGTACGTGGCAACGATGTGATGATTGCCAATAATAATTTGCGTATTGAGCAGGGCGACCATGTAATTATGTTTTTAACCGACAAAAAATATATTACGGACGTTGAAAGACTCTTCCAGCCAAGCCCCTTCTTCCTTTAATCATCAAAGGATGCGAATATCCGCATCCTTTTTAATCCCTGTATTAATAGGGGATTAAGGAATCAGGTTAGTTATCTCTACAAATGGAAATTGAACGGTAATTTGTTAAACTTATCCAGACAGCCTGCACATGGAGAATGATATGAGTATTTTGAAAGAGTTCCGCGAGTTCGCAATGCGCGGCAATGTAGTGGATTTGGCCGTTGGTGTGATCATCGGTGCAGCATTCGGTAAAATCATCTCTTCACTGGTAGCTGATATAATTATGCCGCCACTTGGATTATTAATCGGCGGAATTGATTTCAAACAATTTGCCTTAACGTTGCGTGATGCACAAGGCGATGTGCCCGCAGTCGTAATGCATTACGGCGTGTTTATCCAGAATATATTTGATTTCATCATCGTTGCTTTTGCCATCTTCCTTGCGATCAAGGTCATTAATAAGCTAAAACGCAAACAGGAAGAAGAACCTAAAGCTCCACCGGCGCCAAGTAAAGAAGAAGTCTTGCTGAGCGAAATCCGTGACCTGCTGAAAGAACAGAATAATCGTAATTAATTAAGCAGAAACCAGAAGGCCAGTGGTAAATAAGCGTTGTGCTTGCTTGCCACTGGCCTCCTT
The DNA here is from genome assembly GCF_900094795.1 of Kosakonia oryziphila. Lineage (GTDB taxonomy): Bacteria > Pseudomonadota > Gammaproteobacteria > Enterobacterales > Enterobacteriaceae > Kosakonia > Kosakonia oryziphila. Next base: position 15,847 of record NZ_FMBC01000063.1, on the reverse strand, counting down.
AAAGCCCCGGTTTGCATGTTTTTCTTTTCGCTGATAGCTCCCTTTCTTATTTTTCTCAATACGCTGCCTGAACAGTGGATCATGTAACAATGCCTCAATGGCATTATCGTTGATCCGCCCTTTGGTGTGCTGATAGCGGCTCATAACTTCTCCAGTTTGTGTATTAAAACAGCCAAAGTGTAGATCTCTATGCAGAGAAGATCAACGTGTCGACGAAGCAGGCTTACTACTCGCGCCCTGTTCCAGCGCTTCCAGAATGGAACAATAGACACTGCTATGCGCAGTACCGCAACAGGCATCATTCAGTTTTTGTAGGGAACGCCGCATTGTCTGGAGCTCATCAATACGCGCTTCCACTTCAGCCAGACGGTTCTGTACAATACTCTTCGACTCCTGACATGTGTGATGTTCAGGATCAATTCGGATCGACAGTAATTCACGTATCGCTTCTAACGTAAATCCTAGCTGGCGCGCATGGCGGATAAATTTTAGACGTTGCAAATCTCTGTCCGTATAAAGACGAAAACCGCCTTCCGTCCGTATTTCATGATCCATCATTTGTTGTTTTTCGTAGTAGCGGATGGTATCCGGCGTCACTTCAGCTAGTTTTGCAATTTCACCAATGCGGTACACAGGCTACTCCTCGTTCAACTTTAGCAGCAGTTTTGTGGCGTAATCACCGCGCAAAAAATCAGTACTTAAACCTGCCTGCCGCAATTTGAGTTCAAGTAGAGATAAGCGGCGTTGCAACTCTTGATGCTGTGGATGGTTTTCCCCCGCGCCATTTAACAAATCAACCAGCGCAATCGCTTCTCTACGGTATTCAAGCTCTGGCGGTAGACAGCCAGCATTCTTCAGTAAACGGTAGCCAACTCGAAGCTCTGGAGGAACATGAGAATCATCATCCAGCGTGAGCGGCTCACCGCAACCGGGAAGATTGTCGAATTCACCTTTATTTTGGGCATCAAGGATATGCCGTTCTGCCCATTGATCAAGTAACCACATAATGGGTCTCCAGGGATGAGCACGAAAGATACGAATATTGTAGGAAAGTAGTAATGCTTAGGATATAAAAAAACCCGCCGAAGCGGGTCTTTTTACGTTACTACAGATTACTCTGCAGCAGCTTCTGCTTTCGGCTCGGCGCGATCAACCAGCTCGATGTAAGCCATCGGAGCATTGTCACCAGCACGGAAGCCACACTTCAGAATACGAGTGTAACCACCGGCACGGCTCGCGAAACGCGGGCCCAGCTCGTTAAACAGTTTTGCCACGATCTCGTTATCACGAGTACGGGCGAATGCCAGACGACGATTAGCAACGCTATCAGTCTTGGCAAGAGTAATCAGCGGCTCAACTACGCGACGCAGCTCTTTGGCTTTCGGCAGAGTCGTCTTGATGATCTCATGACGAACCAAAGAACCTGCCATGTTACGGAACATGGCCTGGCGATGGCTGCTGTTGCGGTTCAGTTGACGACCACTCTTACGATGGCGCATGACCTTATCCTTCTCAGTAAAACCTTAACCTGTGATCCGGTTACTCGTCAGCAATGCTTGCCGGCGGCCAGTTTTCCAGGCGCATGCCCAGAGACAGACCACGTGAAGCCAGCACGTCTTTAATCTCAGTAAGAGATTTTTTACCCAGGTTCGGCGTTTTCAGCAACTCAACCTCGGTACGCTGTACCAGATCACCGATATAGTGGATAGCTTCTGCCTTGAGGCAGTTAGCAGAGCGGACAGTCAATTCCAGATCGTCAACAGGGCGCAGCAGGATCGGATCGAATTCTGGTTTCTCTTCTTTAACTTCCGGCTGACGTACATCACGTAAATCAACGAAAGCTTCCAGTTGTTCTGCCAGGATGGTTGCCGCACGACGAATCGCCTCTTCAGGATCGATTGTGCCGTTGGTTTCCATTTCGATGACCAGCTTGTCCAGGTCGGTGCGCTGTTCAACACGTGCTGCTTCAACATTGTAGGCAATTCGCTCTACAGGGCTGTAGCACGCATCAACCAGTAAACGGCCGATCGGGCGCTCATCTTCTTCCGAATGAATTCGGGCAGACGCCGGCACATAACCACGACCGCGCTGAACTTTGATACGCATATTGATAGCTGCGTTTTCATCGGTCAGGTGGCAGATCACATGCTGCGGCTTGACGATTTCGACATCACCGTCGTGGGTAATGTCGGCTGCAGTCACAGGGCCAATGCCAGATTTATTCAGAGTAAGAATAACATCGTCTTTACCCTGAACTCTCACCGCCAGCCCTTTCAGGTTGAGCAGGATTTCAAGGATATCTTCCTGAACGCCTTCTTTGGTGCTGTACTCATGAAGTACACCATCAATCTCAACCTCAGTCACCGCGCAACCCGGCATCGATGAGAGCAGAATACGGCGCAGTGCGTTACCCAGAGTATGGCCAAAGCCACGCTCTAAAGGCTCAAGGGTCACCTTGGCGTGCGTCGAACTCACTTGCTCGATATCTACCAGGCGCGGTTTTAGAAACTCTGTCACAGAACCCTGCATTGTGTCCTCTCTTTGGTACTAAGCTTTACTTGGAGTAAAGCTCGACGATCAGGTGTTCGTTAATGTCCGCAGACAGATCAGAACGCTCCGGCTTACGCTTGAACGTACCTTCCATCTTGCCAGCATCAACTTCCAGCCAGGTTGGCTTTTCACGCTGCTCAGCCAGCTCCAGAGCGGCTTTCACGCGAGACTGCTTTTTCGCTTTCTCACGAATGCTAACCACGTCATTCGGACTAACCTGGTAAGAAGCGATGTTAACAACACGACCGTTTACCATGATTGCTTTGTGGCTAACCAGCTGACGTGCTTCTGCACGAGTGGCGCCAAAGCCCATACGGTATACAACGTTGTCCAGACGACCTTCCAGCAGACCCAGCAGGTTTTCACCAGTGTTGCCTTTCAGACGTGCTGCTTCTTTGTAGTAGTTACGGAACTGACGCTCCAGCACACCGTAGATACGGCGAACTTTTTGCTTTTCACGCAACTGCACACCATAGTCAGACAGACGCGGTTTGCGCGCACCGTGCTGGCCAGGAGCTTGTTCAATTTTACACTTGGTATCGATCGCGCGAACGCCAGACTTAAGGAACAGGTCTGTGCCCTCACGACGGCTCAGCTTGAGCTTAGGACCCAAATATCTTGCCATTTTCTTTCTCCAACAATCCTAGAAAACGAGCGCGTTATACGCGACGTTTTTTCGGCGGACGACAACCGTTGTGAGGGATCGGAGTCACATCAGTAATATTAGTGATGCGGAAACCAGCGGCGTTCAGAGCACGAATAGTAGATTCGCGACCCGGACCCGGTCCCTTAACCATAACTTCCAGATTCTTGATGCCGTATTCTTTTACGGCTTCAGCGCAACGCTCTGCTGCAACCTGAGCTGCAAACGGAGTGGATTTGCGAGAACCACGGAAACCGGAACCACCGGCTGTTGCCCAACCCAGCGCGTTACCCTGACGATCAGTAATAGTAACGATGGTGTTGTTGAAAGAAGCATGGATATGAGCCACGCCGTCAGAGACTTGTTTTCTTACACGTTTACGTGCACGAATTGGTGCCTTTGCCATTATTCAATCACCCCGATTATTTCTTGATCGGTTTGCGCGGACCCTTACGGGTACGTGCGTTGGTCTTGGTACGCTGACCGCGAACCGGGAGACCACGACGATGACGCAAACCGCGGTAGCAACCAAGATCCATCAGGCGCTTGATGCTCATGCTAATTTCACGGCGCAGATCACCTTCAACGACAAATTTGGCAACTTCGTCACGCAGCGTGTCGATTTGTTCTTCAGACAGCTCACTGATCTTAACATTTTCAGCGATGCCCGCAGCAGCCAGAATGGCTTGGGAGCGGGTTTTACCGACGCCATAGATCGAAGTTAATGCGATCACAGCATGTTTCTGATCAGGAATGTTAATGCCTGCTATACGGGCCACTATGCACTCCTATAATTTTACTTGCACGTACCATGCTGAAAAGCCCGTTTTCAGGATACTCAAATGGAAACGTACAGACATACAAAAGATTGGCTGGCTAATCTAGCCAGCTCAACCCAACTTTGCAAGAAAAATATGCGAAATAATCAGCCTTGGCGCTGTTTATGTTTCGGCTCGGCACTGCAAATCACACGGATGACGCCATCACGTTTAACGATTTTGCAGTTACGGCATAATTTCTTGACGGAAGCACGAACTTTCATTTTTACTCTCCGTAACTTCTCAGGCGACCATTAACGACCGTAGCCTTTCAGGTTCGCCTTTTTCAATGCAGACTCATACTGACTGGACATCATCAGAGTTTGCACTTGAGCCATAAAGTCCATAATCACGACAACAACGATCAGCAGAGAAGTCCCACCGAAGTAGAACGGCACTTTCATTGCATCACGCATGAACTCCGGGATCAGGCAGATAAAAGTAATATACAGCGCACCAACCAGAGTCAGACGAGTCATTACTTTATCGATATACTTCGCCGTTTGCTCTCCCGGACGAATTCCTGGTACGAATGCACCGGACTTCTTCAGGTTATCTGCTGTTTCACGCGGGTTGAAAACCAACGCCGTGTAGAAGAAACAGAAGAAGATGATTGCAGACGCATAGAGTAACACATAAAGCGGTTGCCCAGGCTGCAAATACAGCGAAATTGTTGTCAGCCAGTTCCAACCAGTACCGCCCCCGAACCATGACGCGATGGTCGCCGGGAACAGAATAATACTGGAAGCAAAAATAGCCGGGATTACCCCCGCCATATTCACTTTCAGCGGCAAATGTGTGCTCTGAGCAGCATAGACACGACGGCCTTGCTGGCGTTTCGCGTAGTTTACCACAATGCGGCGTTGGCCACGCTCAACGAAAACAACAAAGAACGTCACTGCGAATACTAATACTGCAACCAACAGCAACAGGAGGAAGTGCAGGTCGCCTTGACGCGCTTGCTCGATAGTATGGGCAATGGCTGGCGGAAGCCCCGCCACAATGCCAGCGAAAATAATGATCGAGATACCGTTACCGATACCACGTTCAGTAATTTGTTCGCCGAGCCACATCAGGAACATAGTTCCTGTAACCAGACTAACAACAGCGGTGAAGTAGAATGCAAAGCCCGGATTCATTACCAGGCCCTGCATTCCGGGCATATTCGGTAAACCGGTAGCAATACCGATCGACTGGAATATAGCCAACACCAGGGTACCGTAGCGGGTGTACTGGCTAATCTTACGACGACCAGACTCCCCTTCTTTCTTTAGCTCTGCCAGGGCCGGGTGAACGACCGTTAACAGTTGGATAATAATTGATGCCGAAATATACGGCATAATACCCAGAGCAAAGATAGAAGCACGGCTGAGAGCACCACCAGAGAACATGTTAAACATTTCAATGATGGTGCCACGCTGTTGTTCAAGCAGTTTGGCAAGTACAGCGGCATCAATACCAGGGATCGGAATAAAAGAGCCAATACGGAACACAATCAGCGCACCGATAACAAACAGCAGTCTGCGTTTCAGTTCGCCAATTCCACCTTTGGCACTTTGGAAATCTAATCCCGGTTGTTTAGCCATCTGCTACTTATTCCTCAATTTTACCGCCAGCAGCTTCGATAGCAGCACGAGCGCCTTTAGTAACACGCAGGCCACGAACAGTTACCGGACGAGCTACTTCACCAGCCAGGATCACTTTCGCGAACTCGATCTGGATGCCGATAATGTTAGCTGCTTTCAGCGTGTTCAGGTCGACTACATCGCCCTCTACTTTAGCCAGATCGGACAGACGAATCTCTGCCGTGATCATTGCCTTACGAGAGGTGAAACCGAATTTCGGCAGACGACGATACAGTGGCATCTGACCACCCTCGAAACCGCGACGTACGCCACCGCCAGAACGAGATTTCTGACCTTTGTGACCACGACCACCGGTTTTACCGAGGCCAGAACCGATACCACGACCCAGGCGTTTACCCGCCTTTTTAGAGCCTTCGGCCGGAGACAGAGTATTTAAACGCATCTCTTACTCCTCAACTTTAACCATGAAGGAAACCGCGTTGACCATACCGCGAACCGCAGGAGTATCCTCACGTTCTACAGTATGACCAATACGACGCAGACCCAGGCCAAGCAGCGTTGCCTTGTGTTTCGGCAGACGACCGATTGCACTGCGGGTTTGAGTGATTTTAATAGTCTTTGCCATGGTCAATTACCCCAGAATTTCTTCAACGGATTTACCACGCTTGGCAGCGACCATTTCCGGAGATTTCATATTTTCCAGGCCATCAATAGTTGCACGAACCACGTTAATCGGGTTGGTGGAACCATATGCTTTAGCCAGAACGTTATGAACCCCAGCGACTTCCAGAACGGCGCGCATTGCACCACCGGCAATAATACCGGTACCTTCGGAAGCCGGCTGCATGAATACACGAGAACCCGTGTGAGTACCCTTAACCGGGTGCTGCAGGGTGCCGTGGTTCAGCGCGACGTTAATCATATTGCGACGGGCTTTTTCCATCGCTTTCTGGATCGCTGCCGGAACTTCGCGGGCCTTACCGTAACCAAAACCAACGCGGCCATTACCATCACCAACAACAGTCAGAGCTGTGAAGGAGAAAATACGACCACCTTTAACGGTTTTAGATACGCGGTTTACCGCGATCAGCTTTTCCTGCAGTTCGCCAGCTTGTTTTTCGATGTGAGCCATCTTACACCTCTACTTTAGAACTGAAGGCCAGCTTCACGGGCAGCATCTGCCAGTGCCTGGACGCGACCATGATATTGGAACCCGGAACGGTCAAAAGACACATCTTTAATGCCTTTTTCCAGAGCGCGTTCAGCTACAGCTTTACCCACAGCTGCGGCCGCGTCTTTGTTACCGGTGTACTTCAGTTGTTCAGCGATAGCTTTTTCTACAGTAGAAGCAGCTACCAGAACTTCAGAACCATTCGATGCGATTACCTGGGCGTAAATATGACGCGGGGTACGATGTACCACCAGGCGTGTCGCACCAAGCTCTTTGAGCTTGCGGCGTGCGCGGGTCGCACGACGGATACGAGCAGATTTCTTATCCATAGTGTTACCTTACTTCTTCTTAGCCTCTTTGGTACGCACGACTTCGTCGGCGTAACGAACACCCTTGCCTTTATACGGCTCAGGACGACGGTAGGCGCGCAGATCCGCTGCTACCTGGCCGATCATCTGCTTATCAGCGCCTTTCAGCACGATTTCAGTCTGAGTCGGACATTCAGCAGTGATACCGGCCGGCAACTGATGGTCTACAGGATGAGAGAAACCCAGTGCCAGGTTTACTACGTTCCCTTTGACCGCTGCACGATAACCTACACCAACCAGCTGCAGCTTCTTAGTGAAGCCTTCGGTAACACCGATAACCATTGCGTTCAGCAGGGCACGCGCGGTACCAGCCTGAGCCCAACCATCCACGTAACCAGTACGCGGACCGAAGGTCAGAGCATTGTCTGCATGATTAACTTCAACAGCATCGTTCAGGGTACGAGTCAGCTCGCCGTTTTTACCTTTGATCGTGATAACCTGACCGTTGATTTTTACATCAACGCCGGCAGGAATAACGACCGGTGCTTTAGCAACACGAGACATTTTTTCCTCCGATTAGGCTACGTAGCAGATAATTTCGCCACCAAGACCAGCCTGGCGCGCTGCACGATCAGTCATAACACCTTTAGAGGTAGAAACAACTGCGATACCCATACCACCCATAACTTTCGGCAGCTCATCTTTTTTCTTATAGATGCGCAGACCTGGGCGGCTGATACGCTGAATGCTTTCTACCACAGCTTTTCCCTGGAAGTATTTGAGAGTCACTTCCAGTTCCGGCTTGATGTCGCCTTCAATTTTAAAATCTTCAATAAAACCTTCTTCCTTCAGCACGTTGGCAATTGCCACTTTCAGCCTGGAGGAAGGCATGGTGACCGCAGCTTTGTTCGCGGCCTGACCGTTACGGATACGGGTCAGCATATCCGCGATCGGATCTTGCATGCTCATCTGTCTTTACTCCCGTGATTCAATTGGTGACAATTACCAGCTAGCCTTTTTCAGACCCGGGATTTCACCGCGCATAGCGGATTCACGGACCTTAATACGGCTCAACCCGAACTTCCGCAGGAAACCATGCGGACGACCAGTTTGACGGCAGCGGTTACGCTGACGAGACGGGCTGGAATCACGCGGCAGACTCTGCAGCTTGAGAACAGCATTCCAACGATCTTCGTCGGAAGCGTTCACATCAGAAATGATCGCTTTCAGTTCAGCGCGTTTCGCGAAGTATTTTTCAGCTAAAGCTACGCGTTTAACTTCGCGTGCTTTCATTGATTGCTTAGCCATGAAGTAACCCTACCTTACTTGCGGAACGGGAAGTCAAAGGCAGCCAGCAGAGCACGGCCTTCTTCGTCAGATTTCGCAGTAGTGGTAATGGTAATATCCAAACCACGCACGCGGTCGACTTTATCGTAGTCGATCTCTGGGAAGATGATCTGCTCACGGACACCCATGCTGTAGTTACCACGACCGTCGAAAGACTTAGTGGACAAGCCACGGAAGTCACGGATACGCGGTACAGCAATAGTGATCAGGCGCTCAAAGAACTCCCACATGCGTTCGCCACGCAGAGTCACTTTACAGCCGATCGGATAGCCCTGACGGATTTTGAAGCCCGCAACAGATTTGCGCGCTTTGGTGATCAACGGTTTTTGACCGGAGATAGCTGCCAGATCAGCTGCTGCGTTATCCAGCAGTTTCTTGTCAGCGATCGCTTCACCAACACCCATATTCAGGGTGATCTTCTCGACCCGAGGGACTTGCATGACAGAATTGTAGTTAAACTCAGTCATGAGTTTCTTAACTACTTCGTCTTTGTAGTAATCATGCAGTTTCGCCATCGTACTACTCCAAATTACTTGATAGTTTCGCTGTTAGACTTGAAGAAACGGACTTTTTTACCGTCTTCGAATCTAAAGCCTACACGGTCAGCCTTGCCGGTTGCCGCATTGAAGATTGCAACGTTAGAAACCTGAATAGCAGCTTCTTTTTCAACGATGCCACCCGGTTGGTTCAGGGCCGGAACCGGCTTCTGATGTTTCTTAACCAGGTTGATACCTTCAACAATGATCTTGCCGGAAGACAGGACATTTTTTACTTTACCGCGCTTACCTTTATCTTTACCGGTTAACACGATAACTTCGTCATCACGACGGATTTTAGCTGCCATGATTCGCTCCTTAGAGTACTTCTGGTGCCAGAGAGATGATTTTCATAAACTTCTCAGAACGAAGTTCACGAGTAACCGGCCCAAAAATACGCGTACCGATAGGCTGCTCGCTGTTGTTGTTCAGAAGAACACAAGCATTGCCATCGAAGCGAACGACAGAACCGTCAGGGCGACGAACACCCTTCCTGGTGCGCACCACTACCGCCTTCAGCACATCACCTTTTTTGACCTTACCACGCGGAATTGCTTCTTTAATGGTGATCTTGATGATGTCGCCTACGCCTGCGTAGCGACGGTGCGAGCCACCCAGAACCTTGATACACATTACGCGACGTGCACCGGAGTTGTCGGCGACGTTCAGCATAGTCTGTTCTTGGATCATTTCAGTGCTCCGCTAATGTCAACTACTACTGAAGACCCTAAAATCAGAGTCGTTAAAAAGCCCCATATCGAGGGCGCGGCATTATAACACCGGTTCTCGGATATGGGTAGAAAAAATAAACGGCTCATCGCTGAGCCGTTTATTCGTTTGAGAACGCGTGCTGTATTACAGAACCGCTTTCTCTACAACGCGAACCAGCGTCCAGGATTTAGTCTTGGACAACGGACGGCATTCGCGGATTTCAACCACGTCGCCGATACCGCATTCGTTGTTCTCGTCATGTACGTGCAGTTTAGTCGTACGTTTGATGAATTTACCGTAGATCGGATGTTTCACGAAACGTTCGATAGCAACAACAATGGATTTTTCCATTTTGTCGCTAACAACACGACCTTGCAGAGTACGGATTTTATCGGTCATTACGCACCCGCCTTCTCAGTCAGTAAAGTCTTAACGCGTGCGACATCACGACGCACTTGCTTCAACAGGTGAGTCTGTTGCAGCTGGCCACTTGCAGCCTGCATACGCAGGTTGAACTGCTCGCGCAGCAGGTTAAGCAGCTCGGTGTTCAGCTCTTCAACGCTCTTTTCACGCAGCTCTTTTGCTTTCATTACATCACCGTCTTAGTTACAAAGGTGGTTTTAATCGGCAGTTTTGCTGCTGCCAGCTCGAAGGCTTCACGGGCCAGCTCTTCCGGAACGCCGTCCATTTCATACAGGACTTTACCCGGCTGAATCAAGGCAACCCAATACTCCACGTTACCTTTACCTTTACCCATACGAACTTCCAGCGGCTTCTCGGTAATCGGTTTGTCCGGGAATACACGGATCCAGATCTTACCCTGACGCTTAACAGCACGAGTCATAGCACGACGTGCTGCTTCGATCTGACGAGCGGTCAGACGACCACGGCCAACAGCTTTCAGACCGTAAGTGCCGAAGCTCACATCCGTGCCCTGCGCGAGACCACGGTTGCGGCCTTTGTGCACTTTACGGAATTTTGTACGCTTTGGTTGTAACATCAGCGACGCTCCTTATTTACGGCCTTTACGCTGCTGCTTTTTAGGTTGAGCAGCCGGTTTTTCCGGTTGTTCAACTGCAGCCATACCACCAAGGATCTCGCCTTTGAAGATCCACACTTTTACGCCGATTACACCGTAAGTGGTGTGCGCTTCGGAGGTGTTGTAGTCGATGTCAGCACGCAGAGTGTGCAGCGGAACGCGACCTTCACGGTACCATTCGGTACGTGCGATCTCAGCGCCGCCCAGACGACCGCTAACTTCAACTTTGATACCTTTAGCGCCCAGACGCATTGCGTTCTGTACAGCACGCTTCATAGCACGACGGAACATAACGCGACGTTCCAGCTGAGAAGTAATGCTGTCAGCAACCAATTTTGCGTCCAGTTCAGGTTTACGAACTTCGGCGATATTGATCTGTGCAGGAACGCCAGCGATATCCGCTACGACCTTGCGCAGTTTTTCAACGTCTTCACCTTTTTTACCGATAACGATACCCGGGCGAGCAGTGTGAATGGTCACACGAATGCTCTTAGCCGGACGCTCGATAACGATACGAGATACAGACGCTTTAGCCAGTTCCTTAGTCAGGTACTGACGTACTTTAAAATCGCTGTCCAGGTTGTCAGCGAATTCTTTGGTGTTCGCAAACCAGGTAGAGTTCCATGGTTTTACAATACCCAGGCGAATACCATTAGGATGTACTTTCTGACCCATTGCTAGTCTCCAGAGTCTCAGCGATCGGACACAACCACAGTAATGTGGCTGGTGCGCTTCAGGATGCGATCTGCACGACCTTTTGCACGCGGCATAACGCGCTTCATGCTCGGGCCTTCGTCTACGAAAATTTTCGCAACTTTCAGATCGTCAATGTCAGCGCCATCGTTGTGTTCAGCGTTAGCAATGGCAGATTCCAGAACTTTCTTGACCAGTACAGCCGCTTTCTTGTTGGTGTAGGTCAGAATATCCAGGGCCTGCGACACTTTCTTACCGCGAATCAGGTCAGCAACAAGGCGAACCTTCTGAGCAGAAGAACGAGCATGGCGATGTTGAGCTAAAGTTTCCATCTCTTCCTCCTACCTTATTTCTTCTTCGCTTTTTTATCAGCAGCGTGGCCGCGATAAGTACGAGTCGGTGCGAATTCACCCAGTTTGTGACCGACCATTTCGTCGGAAACAAATACCGGAACGTGCTGACGACCATTATGGACAGCGATGGTCAAACCGATCATGTTAGGAAAGATCGTTGAACGACGGGACCAAGTGCGCAGGGGCTTCTTGTCTCCGCTTTCCACCGCTTTCTCTACCTTCTTCAGCAAGTGCAGGTCAATAAAAGGACCTTTCTTGAGAGAACGTGGCATGGCTTATCCTCTAAAATTATTTGCTACGGCGACGTACGATGAATTTATCTGTACGCTTGTTGCTGCGGGTCTTCTTACCTTTGGTCTGAACGCCCCACGGGGTTACCGGGTGCTTACCAAAGTTACGACCTTCACCACCACCATGTGGGTGGTCTACTGGGTTCATCGCGGTACCGCGAACGGTCGGACGAACACCACGCCAGCGTGCAGCACCTGCTTTACCCAGAACGCGCAGCATATGCTCAGCATTGCCAACTTCGCCCAGAGTCGCGCGGCACTCAGCTTCAACTTTACGCATTTCACCAGAACGCAGACGCAGGGTGACATAAGCACCGTCACGTGCAACGATCTGAACGTAAGTACCAGCAGAACGTGCCAACTGACCGCCTTTACCTGGTTTCATTTCTACGTTATGAACGGTAGAACCAACCGGGATATTGCGCATCGGCAGGGTGTTACCCGCTTTGATTGCAGCATCAACGCCAGACTGAATCTGGTCGCCAGCTTTCAGGCCTTTAGGGGCCAGGATGTAACGGCGCTCACCGTCTTTGTACAGAACCAGCGCGATGTTCGCGGAACGGTTCGGATCGTACTCAAGACGTTCAACAACTGCCGGGATACCATCTTTGTTGCGTTTGAAGTCAACAATACGGTAAGCCTGCTTGTGGCCACCACCGATATGACGAGTGGTGATACGGCCATTGTTGTTACGACCACCGGATTTGCTGTTTTTTTCCAGCAACGGAGCAAAAGGTTTGCCCTTGTGCAGCTCAGGGTTAACCACTTTAACTACGTGGCGACGACCCGGAGATGTCGGTTTACATTTAACAACTGCCATTGTATTACTCCTCCGACTTACTCAGCGCCGCCAACGAAGTCCAGATTCTGGCCTTCTTTCAGGGTGACGTAAGCTTTTTTCCAGTCGCTACGACGACCGATACGCTGTCCGTGACGTTTAACTTTCCCTTTAACTACCAGGGTGTTAACGACTTCGACTTCGACTTCAAACAGTTTCTGCACAGCAGCTTTAATTTCTGCTTTGGTCGCGTCTTTAGCAACTTTGAGAACGATGGTATTAGTTTTTTCCATCGCAGTAGACGCTTTTTCAGAAACGTGCGGTGCACGCAGCACCTTCAGCAGACGTTCTTCACGAATCATGCCAGCATCTCCTCAACTTGCTTAACAGCATCAGCAGTCATTACGACTTTGTCGAAGGTGATCAGGCTAACCGGGTCGATACCAGTCGCGTCGCGAACGTCAACCTTGTGCAGGTTGCGCGCGGCCAGGAACAGGTTCTCGTCCAGCTCACCGGTGATGATCAGCACATCTTCCAGAGCCATGTCTTTCAGTTTCTGAGCCAGCAGCTTGGTTTTCGGTGCTTCAACAGAGAACTGCTCGACAACGATCAGACGATCCTGACGTACCAGTTCGGACAGGATGCTTTTCAGCGCGCCGCGGTACATCTTTTTGTTAACTTTTTGACTGTGGTCCTGCGGACGCGCAGCGAAAGTCACGCCACCAGAACGCCAGATCGGGCTCTTGATAGAACCAGAACGCGCGCGGCCGGTACCTTTCTGGCGCCACGGTTTTTTACCGGAACCAGTTACTTCAGCACGAGTCTTCTGAGCACGAGAACCCTGACGTGCACCAGCTGCATAAGCAACAACAACCTGGTGTACCAGCGCTTCGTTAAAATCACGACCGAAGGTAGTTTCGGAAACAGTCAGCGCGCTCTGCGCGTCTTTCAATACTAATTCCATTGCTATCTCCTCACGCCTTCACAGCTGGTTTAACGATCAGGTCGCTACCGGTTGCACCCGGGACAGCACCTTTAACCAGCAGCAGGTTGCGCTCAGCGTCAACACGTACTACGTCCAGGCTCTGAACGGTTACACGCTCATTACCCAGCTGACCTGCCATTTTTTTGCCCTTGAACACTTTGCCCGGAGTCTGGTTCTGACCGATAGAACCCGGAACGCGGTGAGACAGGGAGTTACCGTGGGTAGCGTCCTGGGTACGGAAGTTCCAGCGCTTAACGGTACCTGCGAAACCTTTACCTTTAGAGGTGCCAGTTACGTCAACTTTTTTAACTTCAGCAAACAGCTCAACGCTAATCGCCTGACCTACGGTGAACTCTTCACCATCAGCAAGACGGAATTCCCACAGGCCGCGGCCAGCTTCTACGCCAGCTTTAGCAAAATGGCCAGCTTCCGGCTTGGTTACACGGTTAGCTTTTTTAGCACCGGTGGTAACCTGGATAGCGCGGTAGCCGTCGTTAGCCAGATCTTTAACCTGAGTAACGCGGTTTGCTTCAACTTCGATTACGGTTACTGGGATAGATACGCCATCTTCAGTGAAGATGCGGGTCATGCCCACTTTTTTACCGACTAAACCAATCATTGTTTCAACCTCTCAATCGCTCGATGACCTGATTAACCCAGGCTGATCTGCACGTCTACACCGGCAGCCAGGTCCAGACGCATCAGAGCATCAACGGTTTTCTCGGTTGGCTCAACGATGTCAACCAGACGCTTGTGAGTGCGAATTTCGTACTGATCGCGCGCGTCTTTGTTAACGTGCGGGGAGATCAGAACAGTGAAGCGCTCTTTGCGGGTCGGCAGCGGGATCGGACCACGGACTTGCGCACCAGTGCGCTTAGCAGTCTCGACGATTTCCGCAGTTGATTGATCGATCAGACGATGATCAAACGCTTTAAGGCGGATACGGATTCTTTGGTTCTGCATGAGACCAGAGCTCCAATTATTTTATAAACGAAAATGATTACTCCTCAAACCCATTACGATTGATGGGAGAGTGTAACCGTTCTTACATAGCCCCCCGATTGGAGGCATTGTTAGCAGCAAAAAACACTGCCAGAGTTCAGATCGAACCCGCTGTCAATTACGACAAGCCCGCGCATTATACGTATTTACTGACATAATGCAAGCCGACTGCGTCGATATTAACCAACCTTTCAACATTGCTACTTATTCATTGTCAATGCCAGCCATCGCCTGCTTTACCCGCGCCCTGAGATCGGCGTTGGCATCAGATACCTCTGAGGTCGTAGGTTGCTCATCAACACTCTCTTTGTAAACAGCCTCTGCTGCATCTTCTTCTGCTTCCGGCAAGGGTCGCTTCTTATAAATAATGTGCGTCTGACAGGTGATAGTGTGAGGACGCGGCGTCTGAGCGAGATGCCTGAGTCCCCCCGCTGCTCGCGTAATAGCCAGTAAGAACACAACTAGCGCCGTATGCCAGCCAGAAAAGAACAACCCACACACAGCGCCATAAGGTCACAGGCATGTCTGGGCGGACAAAGGTTTCGACTATGCCTGGATACGCTTCTTTGTTGGCACTCATACCTTCCCCTCATCCTGCGTTAGCTTCGGGCTTTCACCCAGCGCCTGCCAAAGCCGGATAGTCAGCGCCCGATGTGGCCACGCAGCGATAACCCCGTGTGCAAGTACGCTTTTTCCCGATCCCTTTGCGCCTGTCAACGCCACGATCTGTGACCGTTATTTGCCATTTTCATGCCCGCCAGATGCTTTCTTTAATGATGCTGTCCGCTTTCCGCCATTTCATCGTCACTGATTGGCGTTGCGTTTTTGGTCAGCACTCCAGCTTTGCGTTTCTCCTTTAACCGGTAACTTTCTCCTTTGATATTCAGCGTGGTTGAGTGATGCAGCAGCCGATCCAGGATCGCCGTTGCCAGTACGTTATCTCCAAACATCTCTCCCCAGTCTGCGAAGCCTTTGTTTGACGTAAGGATGATGCTCGCTTTTTCATATCGACGGTTCAGTAGCCGGAAGAACAGGCT
>NZ_FMBC01000033.1 GCF_900094795.1 Kosakonia oryziphila | reverse complement strand
CCGTCGATCCGCGCAAAGCTGCCGTCGAGGCGGCAGTTGCCCGCGCAAAAGCGCGCAAAGCAGAACAGATGCAGGCAGCGGTAAAGGAAACATCACCGGTTCCGCAGGCCGCTAATGATGATCCACGCAAAGCGGCGGTCGCTGCCGCCATCGCCCGTGTTCAGGCTAAAAAAGCCACGCAGCAAGCTGTTAACGAGGATTAAATGGTTTTCCGAATCGCAAGTTCTCCTTATACCCATAACCAGCGTCAGACTTCACGCATTATGCTGCTGGTGACACTTGCCACCATGCCAGGCATTGCCGCTCAACTGTGGTTTTTCGGTTGGGGAACTCTGATACAGATTATTCTCGCGATTGTCAGTGCCCTTACTGCGGAAGCGCTGGTATTGTCGCTGCGTAAACAAAACGTGGCCGCGATTCTGGCGGATAACTCTGCGCTGCTAACCGGTTTGCTGCTGGCGATCAGTATTCCCCCTTTCGCGCCATGGTGGATGGTGGTACTGGGTACGGTGTTCGCCGTCATTATCGCCAAACAGTTATATGGTGGGCTTGGTCACAATCCATTTAATCCAGCGATGATCGGTTATGTGGTACTACTGATCTCCTTCCCGGTGCAAATGACCAGTTGGCTACCGCCATACGAAATTGCCCATACCGTACCGGGCTTTATGGATGCGGGACAGATGATCTTCAGCGGGCATACCGCAACGGGTGCCACCATGGAAACCCTGCGCATTGGCATTGATGGTGTCAGCCAGGCTACGCCACTGGATACCTTTAAAACGTCACTGCATGCGGGTCACAGCGTCGAGCAGATCCTGCAATACCCGATCTACAGCGGTGTGCTGGCGGGCGCAGGCTGGCAGTGGGTTAACCTCGGCTATCTGGCCGGTGGGCTATTCCTGCTATGGCAAAAGGCCATTCGCTGGCATATTCCGCTGAGCTTCCTGCTCTCGCTGGCGGTGTGTGCCACGCTTGGCTGGATCCTTTCCCCGCAATCGCTGGCTGCACCGCATCTGCATTTGCTCTCCGGCGCAACTATGCTGGGGGCGTTCTTTATTCTGACCGATCCGGTAACCGCCTCCACCACTAACAAAGGGCGGCTTATTTTTGGCGCGCTGGCAGGTTTGCTGGTGTGGCTGATCCGCAGTTTTGGCGGCTATCCTGATGGCGTCGCTTTTGCCGTGCTGCTGGCTAACATCACCGTACCGTTGATTGACTACTACACGCGTCCACGCGTGTACGGGCATCGTTGAGGAGTCGCCATGCTGAAGACAATGCGTAAACATGGCGTGACGCTGGCGCTGTTCGCAGCGGGTTCTACCGGACTGACAGCGGCCATTAATCAAATGACCAAAACCACGATTGCCGAACAGGCTGCGCAGCAACAAAAGGCGCTGTTTGATCAGGTGATCCCCGGTGACAGCTATAATAATGCGCTGCAACAGAGCTGTTATCTGGTGAGCGATCCTGCGTTAGGTAAAGGTCAGCATCATCTGTGGATTGCCAAAAAAGATGAGCAGCCGGTGGCGGCGGTGATTGAAGCCACAGCACCCGATGGCTACTCTGGGGCGATTCAGTTATTGGTCGGTGCCGACTTCTCCGGCACTGTGTTGGGTGTGCGCGTGACTGAGCAGCATGAAACGCCGGGGCTGGGCGATAAAATCGAACTGCGTATTTCCAACTGGATCACGCATTTTTCCGGAAAGAAAATTGAAAGTGCCACCGACCCGCATTTCGCAGTGAAAAAAGATGGCGGCGATTTCGATCAGTTCACAGGAGCCACCATTACCCCGCGCGCCGTGGTCAATGCGGTTAAACGCGCGGGTCTGTATGCAACGACGCTGCCTGAGCAACTTTCCCGTTTACCGGGTTGTGGAGAGTAAACGATGAGCGAAGTAAAAGACGTTATCGTCCAGGGGCTATGGAAGAACAACTCCGCATTGGTGCAGTTGCTCGGGATGTGCCCACTGCTGGCAGTAACCTCCACGGCAACTAACGCGCTGGGTTTGGGGCTGGCTACCACGTTGGTTCTGACGTTGACCAACTTCGTTATTTCACTATTGCGCCGCTGGACGCCCGCAGAGATCCGTATTCCTGTTTACGTGATGATTATCGCGTCCGTGGTCAGTGCGGTACAAATGCTGATCAACGCTTACGCTTTTGGGCTGTACCAGTCTTTAGGGATCTTTATTCCGCTGATCGTCACCAACTGTATCGTGGTCGGACGTGCTGAAGCTTTTGCCGCGAAAAAAGGCCCGGCGTTATCGGCGCTGGATGGTTTTTCCATCGGCATGGGAGCAACCTGTGCGATGTTTGTTCTCGGCTCGCTGCGTGAAATCCTTGGCAACGGTACCCTGTTTGACGGCGCAGATGGTCTGCTCGGCAATTGGGCAAAAGTACTGCGTATTGGAGTGTTTCATACCGATTCACCGTTTTTGCTGGCGATGCTGCCGCCAGGTGCATTTATCGGTCTGGGCATGATGCTGGCGGTGAAATATCTTATCGATCAAAAAATGAAAAAGCGCCGGGAAGCCACTGCCGCTGTTAGTGACGCAGTACACTCGTCGCCCGAGAAAGCATAATGAATAAAGCAAAACGGCTGGAAATATTAACCCGTTTACGGGAAAACAACCCCCACCCGACCACAGAACTCAATTTCAGTTCGCCATTTGAACTATTGATCGCTGTGCTGCTTTCCGCCCAGGCAACAGATGTCAGTGTTAATAAAGCCACCGCGCTGCTCTACCCGGTTGCCAATACACCAGCAGCGATGCTGGCATTGGGCGTTGAGGGCGTGAAACAGTACATCAAAACCATTGGCCTATTTAACAGCAAAGCGGAAAACGTGATTAAAACCTGCCGTATTTTGCTGGAAAAGCATGGTGGCGAAGTGCCGGAAGATCGCGCTGCGCTGGAAGCGCTGCCGGGCGTTGGGCGTAAAACCGCCAATGTGGTGCTTAACACCGCCTTTGGCTGGCCAACTATTGCCGTCGATACACACATCTTCCGCGTCTCCAACCGCACGCGTTTTGCGCCGGGTAAGAACGTTGAAGAAGTGGAGGAGAAGCTACTGAAAGTGGTACCGGCAGAGTTTAAAGTCGATTGCCACCACTGGTTGATCCTACACGGGCGATACACCTGCATCGCCCGTAAGCCGCGCTGCGGCTCCTGCATTATCGAAGATCTCTGCGAGTACGACGACAAAACCGAACTCTGACTGCCGTCAGAACGGCCGGAATACCGCCAGCAGAATAATCCCTGCCACCACGACGATAATCAGTGTGGTGGCATTGCGCACTGCACCAGATCCTTTCACTGGTTCACTCGCCGCCATCCGGCGTATCGTTGCAGAGAGAAAACCGTGCAACCCGGAAAGCGCAATCACGGCCACGATTTTCACGACCAGCCAGAGATGCGGAAACTGACCGTGAGCGATAACCATGATAGCCCCAGCCATCCACAGCAACAGCATCGCAGGGGTGACGACTTTGCGGCTCCAGCGGCGTACCGCCAGCAACAACCCAACCGTTGAGGTTTTATCGCTTTGCAGCGCACTCCAGCCGACAACCACCGCCATTACTAACATGCCGCCAATCCAGACGATGGCGGAGACAAGATGTAACGCATTGAGCCACGGATGAAAACTCATTATTTGACTCCAGTAAAAAAGGACAGGCAGCAGTCTGCCAGCAGCGCGGTGGGATGTCATGAGCAATGCGCGGCATTATGTTTACAAAGCCATGGTTATTGCCCTTTTATCGTATGGGGCAGTAATGGAAATTGGCGGAACTTGCTGATTTGCAGCAGATAACTGATGTGATATTACTCACATCTCTACACATCACCCATAAAGACGAATTAACGTTCGGAAAGTCATGAATTGAACAAATAATAGTTCGCATATTCGTATTCACTAAGACTTATCATTTTTTTAGAATAAAAAAATACAACTAAAGTGTGATTATACTTACATTGCTAATATGTTGTTAAAACGAAGTTTAGCGCGGAAAACTTCAGGTCTGAGCGCAAAGTTTAATCACTCACTTTCAAGACATATAACCATTAATGTTTAATTAACCAGCCCAATGCACTGCGTCACAAGCAAAATAGCAGAACATATAGCTAATGATGCAATCCCACTCCGTAATTGCAGTGGAAAAATCCATCTTTATTACATTGGTAAAATTTAACTCTGAATAACAAACACAACTACCGAGCAATGTAATGCTTAAGTTCTATGTAACAGAATATGTCAAAGGTATTGCCTGAAAGCCCAGGATAGTGAACATTACCCACCGTTTCCCCCTCCCAATATAACTATAAGCGTGATGAATTCTGGTTATCACGCGCTGAACACTCCCGTTAATATGGGATGTAAAAAAAGAGGTATATGTGTCAACTGCAAACAAACCAACCGAAAGCGTTAGCCTGAACGCTTTTAAACAACCCAAGGCGTTTTATCTGATTTTCTCGATCGAGTTATGGGAACGTTTTGGTTACTACGGCCTGCAAGGGATTATGGCCGTTTACCTGGTAAAACAACTGGGTATGTCCGAAGCAGACTCGATTACGTTGTTCTCTTCCTTTAGCGCTCTGGTCTACGGCCTGGTCGCTATCGGCGGCTGGCTGGGCGATAAAGTCCTCGGCACCAAGCGTGTGATTATGCTGGGCGCGATTGTGCTGGCGATCGGCTATGCACTGGTGGCATGGTCTGGCCATGACGCCGGTATTGTCTATATTGGTATGGCGGCTATCGCCGTCGGTAACGGGCTCTTCAAAGCCAACCCGTCTTCCCTGCTCTCCACCTGCTATGCCAAAGATGATCCGCGTCTGGATGGTGCATTTACCATGTACTACATGTCCATTAATGTTGGCTCCTTCTTTTCTATGCTGGCAACCCCGTGGCTTGCCGCGAAGTTCGGCTGGAGCACGGCATTTGGTCTGAGCGTTGTCGGTCTGCTGATCACCATCGTTAACTTCACCTTCTGTAAACGGTGGGTGAAAAACTACGGTTCAAAACCGGACTTCGCACCGGTGCGCATGGGTTACCTGCTGGCAACCATCGTCGGTGTCGTAGTGCTGATTGCCATCGCAACCTGGCTGCTGCACAACCAGGGGATCGCCCGTATGGTTCTGGGTGTTGTTGCGTTGGGTATTATTTGCATTTTTGCGAAAGAGACATTCACCCTGCAAGGCGCTGCGCGTCGCAAAATGATCGTGGCTTTCATTCTGATGCTTCAGGCGATCGTTTTCTTCGTTCTGTACAGCCAGATGCCGACCTCCCTGAACTTCTTTGCGATTCGCAACGTTGAACACACCCTGTTCGGCATCGCGTTTGAGCCGGAACAGTATCAGGCGTTGAACCCGTTCTGGATCATTATTGGTAGCCCGATTCTGGCCGCCATCTACAACAAAATGGGCGATACGCTGCCGATGCCGCATAAATTTGCCATCGGTATGGTGCTGTGTTCTGGCGCCTTCCTGGTTCTGCCGCTGGGCACAAAATTCGCCTCCGATGCAGGTATCGTCTCTGTAAACTGGCTGATCGCAAGCTACGCTCTGCAAAGTATTGGTGAACTGATGATTTCCGGTCTGGGCCTGGCGATGGTTGCGCAGCTGGTACCGCAACGTCTGATGGGCTTCATCATGGGTAGTTGGTTCCTGACGACTGCCGGTGCGAACATCATCGCAGGTTATGTCGCTAACCAGATGGCGATCCCGGAAAACGTGACCGACCCGCTGATGTCACTGGACATCTACGGTACTGTCTTCCTGCAGATTGGTATCGCTACAGCCGTAATTGCCGTACTGATGATCCTGGCTGCACCGAAGCTGAACCGCATGACGCAGAGCGACGACAACGTGCGCGAAGCGTCGGAAACCGCAACAGCGTAAACGCTGCGGGGAACACGAAATATTTAGCCGCTAGCGTAAGTTAGCGGCTTTTTTTTTATTCCGCGACGTAATAACCTAATGCCCGAAATTAACTATAAGGAAAGCATAATGAAACTGTTTTACAAGCCTGGCGCCTGCTCGCTTGCATCGCATATTGCCCTGCGTGAAACCGGTAAAGACGTGACGCTGGTAAGTGTCGACCTGATGAAAAAGCGCCTGGAAAATGGCGAAGACTTTCTTTCTATAAACCCGAAAGGCCAGATCCCAGCACTTCAACTTGATGACACCACGCTGGTGACGGAAGGTGTGGCAATCATGCAGTATGTCGCCGACAGCGCGCCGGACAGCCAGCTTCTGGCACCGGTCGGTACGTTGCCACGCTACAAGACGCTGGAGTGGCTGAACTTTGTCGCTACCGAGCTGCATAAAGGTTTCACGCCGCTTTTCCGCCCGGATACGCCGGAAGAGTACAAACCGACGGTTCGCGCTCTGCTGGAAAAAAAGCTGCAATACGTGAACGAAGCCCTTGCAAACAGCGAGTGGATCAGCGGCGAGCACTTCACCATTGCTGATGGCTACCTGTTTACGGTGCTGCGCTGGGCGCGCGCGGTGAAACTGAACATGGAAGGCCTGAGCCATATCGACGCTTATATGTCGCGCGTTGCCGCACGCCCGGCAGTTGCGGCGGCGATGGCAGCGGAAGGTATTCAGTAATTGATTGATAGCCCCGCAGTGCATTTGCGGGCGGCATGTATGCCGTAAGGGGAAGGCGGGAAGATCCCGCCTTTTTTATTACAACAGGGTTGCGCTGAACAGATGTTCCGGTTTCGCGATCCTGTCCTGCGCTGCCACCACTTGCAGCTCGTACTCTTGCATGCCGTGAGTAGTCAGCATAATTTCATACACCGCGGCCGTTACATGCTCCAGTGCCTCACGCACCGGCGTGCCCTGCAACAGCTTCACCAGTAACAGCCCGCTGGTGACATCGCCGACGCCAACCGGCTGGCGCGCGCCGAAATCGACCAACGGACGGCTGATATGCCAGGCTTCATGTGGCGTTACCAGCAGCATCTCAAAACGATCCGCGCTCAGACCGGCGCGCGCAAGATGCTTCACCAGCACAATCTGCGGCCCTTTAGCAATCAGTTCACGCGCGGCCGCCACCGCCTCCTGCACGCTATTCACTGGATGTTCGCAAAGGATCTCCAGCTCAATCAGATTAGGCGCAATGATATCGCTGGCCGGTAACGCGTTGCGCAGATGAAATTCGGCGACGCCTGGCGCAACGATGCACCCTTTTTCGGGATGTCCCATCACCGGATCGCAAAAGTATTTCGCCTGCGGATTAGCGGCTTTTACCTGACGCACGATGCCGAGAATATGTTCACCCTGTTCCGCCGACCCAAGGTAGCCGCTCAGTACCGCATCGCAGCGCTGTAGCTGATCAATAGCGGCGATACCCTGCACAATTTCTGTCAGATGCGCGGGCGACATGACGCTGCCTGTCCATTTACCGTACTGGGTGTGGTTAGAAAACTGCACCGTATTCAGCGGCCAGACATTGGCCCCAAGACGGCGCATCGGAAATTCAGCCGCACTGTTCCCCGCATGCCCAAAGACCACATGCGATTGAATGGCGAGGATGTTCTTCATTTTTGTAGCCTTGCAATGACGGGACGAAAAAGAAGGGAGTGATTTCTCACTCCCCCGAGATATGACGTGAATTATTTCCAGCAGATCAGGCAGTAATTTTTCTTACCGCGACGCAGCAGCGTGTAGCGACCAAACAGGCGATCGCCATCAACGAAGGTGTATTCCGGATCGGACTGTTTTTCACCGTTGATGGTCACTGCATTGGAAGCGATGGTTTTACGCGCCTGGCCGCGGGACGGTTGCAGTTCGGAGTCGACCAGCGCCTGCATCAGATCCGCGCCTTTTTCCATCTCAACCATCGGCACGCCATCCTGTGCCAATTGTTCGAAATCCGCTTCGCTCAGATCGCTCAGCGTGCCGTTAAACAGGCTTTCGGTGATGCGTTTTGCGGCAACCAGCCCCTCTTCGCCATGCACCAGACGCGTGACCTGCTCAGCCAGCACATACTGCGCGCGCGGCGCTTTACCGCTGTTTTTGTCTTCTTCTTCCAGCGCATTAATTTCTTCGATGTCCATAAAGGTGAAGAATTTCAGGAAGCGATAAACATCCGCATCGGCGGTGTTGATCCAGAACTGGTAGAACTTGTATGGACTGGTTTTCTTCGGATCCAGCCAGACCGCGCCGCCTTCGGTTTTACCGAATTTGGTACCGTCAGCTTTGGTGATCAGTGGAACCGTCAGGCCAAATACCTGATTCTGGTGCAGACGACGGGTCAGGTCGATACCGGAAGTGATGTTGCCCCATTGATCGGAGCCGCCGATCTGCAACACCACGCCGTGCAGCTTGTTCAGGCAGGCGAAGTCGTAACCTTGTAACAGGTTGTAGGAGAACTCGGTAAAGGAGATACCAACATCATCACGGTTCAAACGCTGTTTCACCGCTTCTTTGTTAATCATCTGGTTAACAGAGAAGTGCTTGCCGATATCGCGCAGGAAAGTCAGCACATTCATGTTGCCGAACCAGTCGTAGTTGTTCGCCGCAATTGCCGAGTTGTCACCGCAGTTGAAATCAAGGAACGGTGCTACTTGCTTGCGGATTTTATCCACCCACTCCTGCACAGTGTCTTCGGTATTCAGTTTGCGCTCGGTCGCTTTAAAGCTCGGATCGCCAATCAGCCCTGTCGCACCGCCTACCAGCGCAACCGGCTTGTGACCAGCCTGCTGGAAGCGTTTCAGGCATAACAATGGAACGAGATGCCCCAAATGCAAGCTGTCTGCGGTGGGATCGAAGCCGCAATAAAGCGCGATTGGCCCCTGCGCCAGTCGTTCTGCTAACGCTTCCTCATCCGTTACCTGAGCCACCAGGCCCCGCTCTTGCAATTGTTTAATCAAGTTACTGCTTGCCATCAAATTCTCCATGTATAAAACGGAACTGCACCTTTGCCGGTACACGACTTTTCGCCAGATGCGAAAGGATACTTCAGGGGGGCAGATAGCATAAAGCGCCGGAACACGGAGTGCCAGCGCTTAACGCAACATTTTTCAGGGATTACGGAGCGAGACGATCAATTTTCCATGCGTTATTTTCACGCTGGTATAAAAAACGATCATGCAGACGGTTAGCACCACCCTGCCAGAACTCCATCTGCTCAATGCTGACGCGAAAACCGCCCCAGAAGCTGGGCAACGGTATTTCGCCCTGCTGAAACTTTTGCTTCAGTTCAAGGAATTTGCTTTCGAGGATACCGCGTGCGGAAATACGGCTGGATTGTTTAGAAACCCAGGCGCCAATTTGGCTGTCGCGCGGGCGGCTATGAAAGTACTTCACCACTTCCAGCGTCGATAAACGCTCCGCTTTACCGGTTACCATCACCTGGCGTTCCAGTGTGTGCCATGGGAACAGCAGGCTGACCGCCGGGTTATGCTCAATATGGTGCGCTTTACGGCTGCCCAGGTTGGTATAAAACACCAGCCCTTTTTCATCATAATGTTTGAGCAGCACGATGCGCTGATAAGGCTGGCCATTCTCATCTACCGTTGCGACCACCATGGCAGTCGGATCGGCGAGCTGAGCCTCACAGGCTTGCCCTAACCAGCGCTCAAAGAGTTTCAGCGGCTCTGCTGGCAAGTCGTTGCGGCGCAGACCGCCTTTAGTGTATTCACGGCGCAGATGCGCGATTTGCTGCAATTGATCGTTATCAGACATGGCGTTAGCAAAAAATAATCATCAGGGAGGGCTATTATGCTCCCCCCCGTGAAAATCTCAACGCTCTGGGATTAACTGACAGTTATTCAGCACGATGCGGTCGCGTTTATAGACCGTCGCGCCATTACCTTTCGACCAGAAAACATAAACGCCATCGGTATAGCGCACACCAGATGCCGATAACCCCTGTTGCAACGTCAGTAGTTTGCCATCCCAGACGAAACTGGCCTGCTGGCGAGTATTGTTAATTTTCACGGTCAGGGGTTTTTCATCACACTGGTAAAGCAGCGTGTCGGTATGCATTCGTTCAACGAACTGGTTGTAATAACTACACCCAGCAAGCAGAGCGGGCAGGCAGGCAATCAGTATTTTTTTCATTGGGTATCTCCGGACGGTCCTGGTCACGGAGGGCTAAGCGCCCTCTTTAAATTCGGTCAGTCTAGCGATGTAACACCAAAGTAAAATCCGGTTAACTCTGATTCTGGCGTGGATTTGCAGGAAAGATGGCACCAAGTACCGTCGGCGCAGAAGCGCCGGTCACCGACGGCAGATTGCCAGGTAATCCGGCGAGGGTTCGCCATGCCAGCCAGGCAAAAGCCAGCGCTTCCATATCATCGCCGCTGATCCCCGCGTCATCCGTAGTAGAAACTTCGATACCCGGCAGCGCTGCCGCCAGACGCGCCATTAGCAGCGGATTGCGACTGCCGCCGCCGCACACCAGCAGGCGTTCACAACCGCCGCTCAGCAATACCTGTTCGGAAATGGTCACTGCCGTCAGCTCCGTCAGCGTTGCCTGGACATCGCTGGCGCGAATAGCTGGGAAATGGGCCAGATGGCGTTCAAGCCAACCATAGTTGAAATATTCACGCCCGGTGCTTTTCGGCGGCGCTGCCGCAAAGTAAGGATCGCTGAGCATGTTTTGCAGCAACGGTAGCACCACTTTCCCTTCACTTGCCCACTGAGCATCTTTGTCATACGGCTTGCCTTTTTGCCGCCAGATCCAGGCATCCATCAGCATATTACCCGGCCCGGTATCATAGCCTCTGACCGGCTGCCCAGGGATTAACAGCGACAGGTTAGCAATGCCGCCAATATTGAGCACCATCCGCCGTTCAACCGGATGCGCCAGCAGCGCGTGGTGAAAAGCCGGAACCAGCGGCGCCCCCTGTCCGCCCAGTGCCATATCGCGCCGACGAAAATCGCCGACCACCGTTACGCCAGTACGTGCGGCAATCTGATTGTTATCGCCAATTTGCAACGTATGCGGCGCAATGCCCGTTGGCTCATGCCAGACCGTTTGCCCGTGGCAGCCAATCGCCACGATATCTTCCGGATGCAGATGCTCGCGATCCATCAACGCCAAAACAGCATCAGCGAACAGTTTCCCCAGTTGCGTATCCAGTCGTCCCAGTTGCGAAAGCGTGAGCGACTGCCCCTGGCAAATTGCGAGTATCGCCTCTTTCAACGGCAGTGGAATAGGAAACGTCAGGCTTGCCTGCTGCGCGACCATGTTCTCATCGATGGCCGCCAGCACCACATCCACACCGTCCAGACTCGTTCCCGACATCACCCCAATGTAGCGACCCGATTTCATACGCCTTCCTTAATTTGCGTAACTCAGAAGTCACACTCCACCATAAAGCAACCATTAACGCTATCGACTACAAACACTTTTTAACAATCCTGACGTTTTGCACTAAGTGAAATCCTATCAGGCTGCGTTTATAATCGCTTCGTTTAAAGCGGGTTAAACAGACACCACGTATTATTTTTGCCAGGATTGGGCGGAAGATACGACCTGGCATTGTAAAAATGCCATATAATTTAAGCATGACGGATGCTCATAAGAGCGTTTCATGGTGAACAGGAGATTCATAAATGATGTTACGTGCACTGGCAGTTTCGCTGATTGGTTTTACGTTGGCTGGTTGTGTCAACAACGATACGCTTTCCGGCGATGTTTACTCTGCCTCCGAAGCCAAACAAGTGCAAAATGTCACTTACGGTACTATTGTTAATGTCCGTCAGGTACAGATTCAGGGCGGCGATAACAACAACGTTATTGGCGCGATTGGCGGCGCGGTGCTGGGTGGTTTCCTTGGTAATACCGTGGGCGGCGGCACAGGTCGTTCTCTGGCTACCGCAGCAGGCGCGGTTGCAGGCGGCGTAGCGGGTCAGTCCGTTCAGGGTGCGATGAACAAAACTCAGGGCGTTGAGCTGGAAATTCGTAAAGATGACGGTAAAACCATCATGGTGGTGCAGAAACAGGGCAATACCCGTTTCTCTGCGGGTCAGCGCGTCGTGATGGCCAGCAATGGTAGCCAGATCACTGTTTCTCCGCGCTAAGCAGGAGACTGTCGGTTACTGTTGAGACCACTTCAGACATAAAAAAGCCTTGCAATTGCAAGGCTTTTTCAATTCAATCCCGCGACTGGAGTTCAAGGATATTTTGCTCCAGCCGGGCAATCATCTTGATTAACAGATCCAGTTCTTCCGCAGAGATCCCGGAAAGAATTTCACCCCGGGTTTTGCGAATCACAGCCTCCATTTCATCGATAATCGGTGCTGCTTTTTCCGTCAATTTGATCCTTTTTGCCCGGCGATCGTTGGCGCATGTCTGCCGAGAAATAAGGCCCTTTTCCTCCAGTTGGTCAAGCGTTCGCACCAGCGAAGGCTGCTCAATACCAATCGCTTTAGCCAGTTGAATTTGCGACTGTTCGGGCGGCAACTGATGAATATTGTGCAGTGTTACCCAATGAGTCTGCGTTAATTCCAGAGGTTTCAGGCGATGGTCAATCAAAGCACGCCACACGCGCACTAAGCGCGCCAGATCAGAACCTAATGGCGATTCCAATTTCATCTCCTTATAATTAGCTTGCTAACTTATTATACTCATTTTAAAATAGTTTGCAGTATTTGTATCGGTAAGACAAATGTATTGCGGTTCTGGTCAGGTAGTTTGCGAAGTCGCTCCCAGCTCTGAAGTAGCACCTTTATCGATTTTCTTACTATTCAGCCCTGCCCGGCGATCCGTTTGACTATACAGGCTTCATAAACATGATGTGGAATTCAAGTTCGCTGGATTTACCCCGGCAGGACTTGGTTTTCGGCGCATCAGTCTATTTTCTTCCCTTATTTAAAGTTGCGATGCCTGGCTTTCTGCTCTGGTATATCGCCCATCGCCTGTTGCGTGAGTGGATCTATTCTGGAGAGATCTGGCACTCCATTCTGCTGGATATTTCCTTGTTTGTTACTGTGCGATGTGATGAATGAGCGTGGCGTACAGCAGCGAACATTGTCCGCCACGCTGGCGGAGTTACAACATATTTGTGTCACGCGGGGAAAACACCATCAACTTGCAGCGCGCGAACTGGCGTCAGTTATCTGGCGCCTTTACTGTTCGCTTTCCCAACCAGAACAAGTGCCGCCCGAAGGCACGCTCACAGAGCGAATCACTTGATGATGCCGCAGGCGTAACGTGCCCCGCCACCGCCCAGCGGTTTTGGTTGATCGGACATATTATCGCCGCCAACATGAATCATCAGCGCTTTGTCTTTTACGTCATCCAACTTTTTCAATCGCGGCGCGATCACCGGATCAGTAGCTTTACCGTCGTTATTGACCACCAGCACCGGTAGATCGCCTAAATGTCCGACACCCTCAGGCCCTTCATGTTTACCCGTATGTTGCGGATCAAGGTGACCACCAGCGGCTTCGGCTGCGGAGGCTTTGCCCTCCTTCATTGCGGGCTCACAACTGCCTTTGGCATGGACGTGAAAGCCATGCTCGCCGGGCGGCAGGGCTTTCAGATCCGGTGCAAATTCCAGCCCTTTGTCCGTTTCACTGATTTTCACGCTGCCGATCGACTGCCCAATGCCGTGGGCAGTGACGAGATGCATCTCGACATCTTCACTGGTAGCCTGCGCTCCAGCACAGACCAACAGCGCCAGCATTGCCAGACTAAAACGCTTCATATGACCTCCTTTGATATACATTAACCCTGTCAGTTTAAGCCAGGATGAATGATTTCACCGGGAAGTCTTTACTTAAGGAACGTCGTAGCCCAACGCCGCTTTGCGGATGCGGAACCATTGCTGACGAGTCATCTGCAATTCCAGGGCGCCAAGCGCCGATTTAACGCGTTCAATTTTACCGGAACCGATAATCGGCAGCGGCGATGATGGCAGACGCATGACCCAAGCGTAAACCACCTGCTCGATAGTTTGCGCATTCAGCTCGCGAGCAACATTTGTCAGCTCATCGCGCAATGGTTGAAACGCAGGATCATTAAACAGGCGACCACCGCCCAGGCACGACCAGGCCATCGGGCGAATGCGCAGTTGTTGCAGTTGATCCAACGTGCCATCAAGAAGCAGCGGTTGATGTACCGGGGAGATCTCCACCTGATTAGTTGCCAGCGTAAACGGAAGCCGTGATTGCAACAGTGAGAATTGCGCCGGGGTGAAGTTGGAAACGCCAAAATTGCGTACTTTACCGCTCTGGTGCAGATGCAAGAATGCCTCTGCCACTTCATCGGCATCCATCAGCGGATCCGGACGATGAATTAGCAGTAGATCGAGATGATCGGTAGCAAGATTGCTCAGCGACTGTTCAGCGCTCTTGATGATGTGGTCACGATCGGTAATGTAATGACCAAGCTGATTTTCCGCTTTCGCGGTGGTCGCAATACCGCATTTGCTGACGATTTCCATCCGTTCACGCAAATGCGGAGCCAGTTTCAGCGCGTCGCCAAACGCAGATTCACACTGATAACCGCCATAAATATCGGCATGATCAACAGTTGAAATGCCCAGATCGAGATGTGCCTCGATAAAACTCACCAACTGGCGCGAGGAGAAGTTCCACTCCATCAAACGCCAGTACCCCATCACAAAACGAGAGAACTCCGGGCCTTGCGGCGCAAGAGTAATACGTTGAACCATAATGGTATCCTCAAAGGTCATTTTCCTGTGAGTATACGCATTTTCACGGTTAAAAAAGTGAAGGTTGCTGAGGTTCTTCCGGGGGAAGGGATTTGTTTGCGCGCATCTTGCGCAGCCAGCGCTGGCGGCACAAGCGAAGTACCTCTTGTTTTTGTCCATCGCTCATATTTTGCCAGTTGAAACGCTCATCGCGGCTGCGCATGCAGCCACGGCAAAAGCCACGCTCATCTGACTGGCAGATACCGCGACACGGACTCTGAACGGGAAAAAACTCCAGTTGTTCTGGCACTGTCATCTCCGTTAATGCATGCACTCTCTCTATTGAAGACTGCTCATTGATAACGCGCAAGCCCTAAAGCGCACTGATTGCCACTTGCAATAGACCAATCGGTCTATTAGAGTGGCGAGATGAGCAGAAATACCGAACACGACACACGCGAACACTTACTGGCTACTGGCGAGCAACTTTGTATGCATCGCGGGTTCACCGGTATGGGCCTGAGCGAATTATTGAAAACAGCAGAAGTGCCGAAAGGCTCGTTCTACCACTATTTTCGCTCAAAAGAAGCGTTTGGCGTGGCGTTACTTGAGCGTCACTATGCGGGTTACCACCAGCGGCTGGCTACTCATTTCGCCAGCGGGCCGGGTAATTATCGTGACAGGCTACTGGCGTACTATCAGGAGACGCTGAACCAGTTTTGCCAGCAGGGCATTATCAGCGGTTGCCTGACAGTGAAACTCTCTGCGGAAGTGTGCGATCTGTCGGAAGATATGCGCGCCGCAATGGACAAGGGCGCAAGCGGCGTTATCGCCCTGCTTGCACAAGCGCTGGAAAAAGGGTGTGAAGATCGTAGCCTCACTCTTTCTGGTAACGCGCTGACCCAGGCGCAGGTGCTGTATGCCTTATGGCTGGGTGCCAATTTACAGGCCAAGATTTCTCGCAGTGCCCTGCCGCTGGAAAGTGCGCTGGCGCATGCGAAAACGATTATCGCTATGCCTAAGTAATATCAGGCTTTTTTATTTCACATTTTACTAGTCGACCGGTCTATTCAGGAGTTGTTATGTCCAGTAAACTATTCACGCCGCTGAAAGTGGGTGCAATTACCGTTCCAAACCGCGTTTTTATGGCTCCGCTGACGCGTCTACGCAGCATTGAGCCGGGCGATATCCCGACGCCGCTGATGGCGGAATATTACCGTCAACGCGCCAGCGCTGGGCTGATCATCAGCGAAGCCACACAAATCTCCGCGCAGGCGAAAGGCTACGCGGGCGCGCCGGGCCTGCACAGCGCCGAACAGGTCGCTGCATGGCAGAAAATTACCGATGCAGTACATCGTGAAAACGGCCGTATTGCGGTTCAACTATGGCACACCGGTCGTATCTCACACACCAGCCTGCAACCGGGCGGCGCAGCGCCTGTCGCGCCCTCCGCTATCAACGCGGGCACCCGGACTTCACTGCGTGATGCCAATGGCAACGCCACCCGCGAAGACACCTCTACGCCGCGCGCACTAGAGACCGCCGAAATCCCGGGTATCGTTAACGATTTCCGCCTGGCCGTTGCTAATGCACGTGAGGCAGGCTTTGACCTGGTTGAACTGCACTCTGCCCACGGCTACCTGCTGCATCAGTTCCTGTCTCCATCATCCAACCATCGTACCGATCAGTACGGCGGTAGCGTGGAAAACCGCGCCCGCCTGGTACTGGAAGTGGTCGATGCCGTAAGCAAAGAGTGGGGTGCCGATCGCATCGGGATCCGCGTTTCGCCGATTGGCACGTTCCAGAATGTGGATAATGGCCCGAACGAAGAAGCGGATGCGCTGTATCTGATCGAAGAATTGGGTAAACGTGGGATTGCTTACCTGCATATGTCCGAGCCGGACTGGGCGGGTGGCAAACCGTACACCGATGCGTTCCGTGAAAAAGTGCGAGCACGCTTCCAGGGCCCGATCATCGGTGCTGGTGCTTACACCGTCGAGAAAGCGGAGGCGCTGCTCGAGAAAGATTTGATCGATGCTGTAGCATTTGGTCGCGCTTATATCTCTAACCCGGATCTGGTAAAACGTCTGCAATTGAAAGCTGAACTGAACCCACAGCGCCCGGAAAGCTTCTACGGAGGCGGCGCGGAAGGCTATACCGACTACCCCTCTCTGTAATCCTCTGCTTGTTCATTGATAGCGGCGGGTTTCCGCCGCTATACTAAAACGATGTTTCTAACTGGAACGTTAATTCATTTGTATAAAGAGGACATCATGCGCTTACTTCACACCATGCTTCGTGTTGGCAATCTGCAACGCTCCATCGACTTCTACACCAAAGTGCTGGGAATGAAGTTACTGCGTACCAGTGAAAATCCGGAATATAAATACTCGCTGGCCTTTGTGGGTTACGGCCCGGAAACCGAAGAAGCGGTCATCGAGCTGACTTACAACTGGGGCGTCGAAAGCTATGAACTGGGCACCGCCTATGGTCACATCGCGCTGAGCGTGGAAAATGCCGCTGAATCCTGCGACGCGATCCGCAAAAACGGCGGTAACGTAACCCGCGAAGCGGGCCCGGTTAAAGGTGGTACCACCGTTATCGCCTTTGTTGAAGATCCGGACGGTTATAAAATCGAACTGATTGAAGAGAAACATGCCGGCCGCGGCCTGGGTGATTGATCCCTTCGGGCGCATTTTGCGCCCGCTGTTTTACATCCCTTCGCAAAATTTGCCATAATGCGCTGCCATTTTCCCGTATCAAGAGATCCTGATGTCCGATAACGCTCAACTTGCTGGTCTGTGCGACCGTTTTCGCGGTTTTTATCCTGTCGTGATTGATGTTGAAACTGCAGGCTTTAATGCCAAAACCGACGCACTGCTGGAAGTCGCCGCCATTACGCTGAAAATGGATGAACAAGGCTGGCTGATGCCTGACAGCACCCTGCATTTCCACGTTGAGCCTTTCGAAGGCGCGAATCTGCAACCGGAAGCGCTGGCTTTTAATGGTATTGATCCCTCGAATCCGTTACGTGGTGCGGTAAGCGAACATGATGCGCTACACGCCATTTTTAAAATGGTGCGCAAAGGCATTAAAGATCAAAGCTGCAACCGTGCGATCATGGTGGCGCATAATGCCACATTCGATCACAGCTTTATGATGGCCGCAGCCGAACGCGCTTCACTGAAGCGAAACCCTTTCCACCCGTTCGTCACCTTTGATACCGCATCCTTGAGCGGGCTGGCACTGGGGCAAACCGTGCTGTCAAAAGCCTGTGCTGCTGCAGGTATTGCTTTTGACGCCTCGCAGGCGCATTCGGCACTCTACGATACAGAGCAAACCGCCCTTCTCTTTTGCGAAATAGTGAACCGCTGGAAGCGTCTGGGCGGATGGCCATTACCACTCGCCGATGATCCACAGGCGTAAAAAAAGCGACCAGAAGAGGTCGCTTTTTTATTGGCGGAAGCTTATTCCGCAGCCGGCTCGTCTTTATGTTTCGCCGCCGCTTCTTTAATCAGCGATTGCAGTTCGCCACGCTGATACATCTCAATGATGATATCGCAGCCACCGACCAGTTCGCCTTCAACCCATAGCTGCGGGAAGGTTGGCCAGTTAGCATATTTCGGCAGTTCTGCGCGGATGTCCGGGTTTTGCAGGATATCCACATACGCGAAACGCTCGCCACAAGCAGAGAGTGCCTGCACAGCCTGGGCAGAGAAGCCGCAGCTCGGCAGTTTCGGGGAGCCTTTCATATACAGCAGAATCGGGTTTTCAGCAATTTGACGCTGGATTTTCTCAAGGGTTGTGCTCATTGTCTTACTTCCTTCAACTTCTTCTACGGCTGAGGTCTGACATTGTAACGGTTCAGACAAGTAACGGAAAATAACATTTTATTCACCGTTCATTATTTTATCGTCTGTCACGTAAAGTTGCCTTAAAAATATGACTTAACCCAACTCATCCTGCTCAACTCTTAACCGTCATAGAAACGTTTTGCTGCTTTTTTTTGCGCTTGCTAACGAAATGAAGGTATAGATGCAAAAACAGTATTAACTTTTGTGCTTTTTATGGATTAGAATCGACAGGTTTTGAAAAACCACACGCAGGCATATTATATGCTTGCCTTAACAGGGGATTGCTCAGTGGCGCGGATACCAAAAGCTTCGATCACGCTCTGTGCTTTGTTGTTCACCACGCTTTCTTTCACGCCATTGGCTAATGCCTCTAAACAGGCGCGAGCGTCGGCCGTGCAGAAATCGCATCTGGCGAAAGCATCCGAACGTAAGAAAAAAACCACATCACAAAAAACGTCAAAGAAAAGCAGTCGCAGCACGGCAGAAAAAAATACCAGTAAAAAAACACCAGAAAACAAGAAGTCACCGGCCAAGAAAAAAGTTTCCACCAGCAGTAAAGCCAGTCAGATTACCTCTCGTCGTAACAAAACCAGCCAGTTAAAAACTACAGAAGTCGCCTGGACGGAAAAATGCAGCAAGCCGCGTAAAGGCCACAAGCCTCATTGCGTCAATGTCAAAAAAACCACGACCATTGCTGAAGCACATAAAGTGCGTATCCAGAAAGCTCAGAAAACGGCGATGTCAAAGCTGCTCAACCAGATTGGTAAACCTTACCATTGGGGCGGCACCTCACCGAATACCGGTTTTGATTGCAGTGGTCTGGTCTATTACGCCTATAAGGATTTGGTGAAATTCCGCATTCCGCGTACCGCAAACGAAATGTATCACCTGCGTGATGCTTCGCCGGTAAATGTGGCGGAACTGGAAAGCGGTGATCTGGTATTCTTCCGCACACAGGGGCGCGGCACTGCCGATCACGTTGGCGTGTACGTTGGCAACGGCAAGTTTATCCAGTCTCCGCGTAGCGGCCAGGATATACAGGTCACTTCCCTTAGCGAAGACTACTGGCAGCGCCATTACGTTGGCGCTCGCCGCGTCGTTACGCCGAAAACCATTCGTTGATCCCATCGCCTGTCGTCACTGCGACAGGCGATGCTCTCTTTTTCCCGTCCCCGCTATTTGTTACTCTAAGTCTTACACTCAGTAGGTCTATTGGGTGTATTAAAATAATGAAGGAGAGTAGCAATGTCGTTCGAATTACCTGCATTACCGTATGCAAAAGACGCCCTGATGCCGCACATCTCAGCCGAAACGCTGGAATATCACTATGGTAAGCACCATCAGACTTATGTCACTAACCTCAACAACCTGATCAAAGGAACTGCCTTTGCAGGTAAAACGCTGGAAGAGATCGTTAAGCACAGCGAAGGCGGCGTGTTCAATAATGCCGCGCAGGTCTGGAACCATACCTTTTACTGGAATTGCCTGGCACCACACGCTGGTGGTGAGCCGACTGGTGAACTAGCCGCTGCGATTGCTAAAGCATTTGGCAGCTTTGCTGAGTTCAAAGCGCAATTTACCGATGCCGCAGTGAAAAACTTTGGTTCAGGCTGGACATGGCTGGTGAAAAAAGCGGATGGCGGGCTGGCGATTGTCTCAACGTCCAATGCGGGAACCCCGCTGACGACAGATGCAACACCGCTGCTGACTGTCGATGTCTGGGAACATGCTTATTACATTGACTACCGCAACGCCCGTCCGAACTACCTTGAACACTTCTGGGCGCTGGTCAACTGGAACTTCGTAGCGAAGAATTTAGCCGCATAAAACATTCACCACATCAAAAACAAAGGAGGGGCAATGTCCCCTCCTCTTTTTATTCGACTTTTTACTCGACTGCCGCACAGGCTCGTTCCGGCCGGGAACGTCCGGAAAACAGCACCACCAGCAGCCCAAGCCCCGCAATAATCGCCCCCATCACCGGCACAAAACCATATCCCAGGCCGCCGGAGATCACCGCGCCACCCGCAGCCGCACCGAGTGCGTTACCAAGATTAAAGGCACCAATATTCACTGAAGAAGAGAGCCCCGGCGCTTCATGTGCGACACGCATAACACGCATTTGCAGTGGCGGAACCACGGCAAAGGTCGCTGCGCCCCAGACCACCATACTGATAGCCGCGCCCACTTCGCTGCGGGCCAGGAACGGAATAGCCAGCATGATGGCAATCAGCAGGATAAGAAAGCCTTTCAGCGTACCGGTTACCGAGCGATCTGCCAGTTTGCCGCCAAGATAGTTACCAATCGAGAAACCGACCCCAATCAGAACCAGCATCCCGGTAACAAATACCGGCGTAGCATCAGTAATGGTACGCAGCACCGGCGAAATATAGGTATAAAGCGTGAACATCGCGCCCGCGCCGAGCACCGTCGTCAGCAGCGCTGAGAGCACCTGTGGACGAACCAGCACGGACAACTCTTTGCGTACATCCGGACGTTCACCTGTTCCGCCGCCAGGCAGTGAAAAGTAAAGGCTCAGCATAGCAACCAGGCCCAGCACAGCGGTCGCCATAAATGACATACGCCAGCCAATGGTTTCACCCAACCAGGTTGCGGCAGGCACGCCGCCAATATTGGCGATGGTCAGCCCCATAAACATGGTCGCAACAGCGCTGGCTTGCTTCTCTTTTGCCACCACGCTTGCCGCAACAACCGACCCAAGACCAAAGAAGGCGCCATGGTTGAGGCTGGTGACGATGCGAGCCAGCATTAAGGTGGTGTAGTCCGGCGCGATTGCCGACAGCACGTTGCCCAGGGTAAAGATCGCCATAAGGAAAATCAGCGCGTTACGCCTGCCACGGTGCGACAGTAGCAGCGTCATTAGCGGCGCTCCCACCATCACGCCCATTGCATAAGCGCTAATCAGCATCCCCGCAGCCGGAATGGAAACATCGACGCCACGGGCAATAACGGGCAGCAACCCCATCGGGGAGAACTCCGTTGTACCTATCCCAAAGGCGCCAATCGCCAGGGCAAGTAGAGGGAAATTTATTTTCATCGTTTGACTCCGAAAAAGCCGTGTCAGTTGGGGACACTGTCGCAGAAGTCAAAAGTATGACAGAAATCACAAAAAACAGTCGTTAGCAGAATGACAAAAGATTATTGCAGAAGTGATAACAATGGCGGGAGAAAGCCGAGGGAGAAGCTCTCCCTCGTGCCAGATCAATGCAGCGCGGCAGTCAGCCCACCGAAAACAATCAGGCTCAGAACAATGACGGTAGTGACCAAAGAATACTTCAGATCGGTGCTCATCAATTTTTCTCCATTTTCATTTCCCCACAAAAAGTGAGTTTGCGCATTTTTGCACAAATAATCATAAAAATCTTGCAGGAATTAGGAGGAGATATGTTTTAGCACTTCCCCTTTTGCTCAAGATGAGACAAAATTCGACGCTAAATTTATTAGCGTATCGGCCATTGACTCCCCTCCTGACGTTCAGTGCCTTTTCCCCGGCGTACCGCACTCACTTTGCTGGAGTTCAGGGTGATGGAAGGCAAACGTTTACCTTATGTATTATCAGGAGCTTATGATATGGTCTGGAGTGATTTCTGATGGCAACGATTAAAGATGTCGCGAAACGAGCAAACGTTTCCACTACAACCGTATCACATGTAATTAACAAAACGCGTTTCGTCGCTGAAGAGACCCGCAATGCCGTATGGGCGGCGATCAAAGAATTACATTACTCCCCCAGCGCCGTGGCGCGCAGCCTGAAGGTCAATCACACCAAATCGATCGGTTTGCTGGCCACCAGCAGCGAGGCCGCCTATTTTGCCGAGATCATCGAAGCCGTAGAGAAAAAATGCTTCCAGAAAGGCTACACATTGATTCTCGGCAACGCCTGGAACAGCCTTGAGAAACAGCGCGCCTACCTGTCAATGATGGCGCAAAAACGTGTCGATGGCCTGCTGGTGATGTGCTCCGAATATCCGGAATCGCTGCTGAGCATGCTGGAGGAGTATCGTAATATTCCAATGGTAGTGATGGACTGGGGCGAATCAAAAGCCGATTTTACTGACTCGGTCATTGATAACGCTTTTGAAGGCGGCTATATGGCCGGACGCTATCTGATCGAGCGCGGACATCGCGATATTGGCGTCATTCCTGGCCCGCTGGAGCGCAACACTGGCGCAGGCCGCCTCGCCGGTTTTATGAAGGCGATGGAAGAAGCAATCATCACCGTGCCGGAAAACTGGATCGTACAGGGCGACTTTGAACCGGAATCGGGTTACCGGGCGATGCAGCAAATCATCAACCAGTCCCACCGCCCTACTGCCGTATTCTGCGGCGGTGATATTATGGCGATGGGCGCGCTCTGTGCGGCAGATGAAATGGGGTTGCGCGTTCCTCAGGATATTTCGCTGATCGGGTATGACAATGTGCGCAATTCCCGCTACTTTACGCCCGCGCTGACCACTATCCATCAGCCGAAAGATTCTCTGGGCGAAACGGCGTTTACCATGTTGCTCGATCGCATCGTCAACAAACGCGAAGAGTCGCAATCCATTGAAGTCCATCCGCGGCTGATCGAACGCCGTTCGGTAGCGGATGGCCCGTTCCGCGACTATCGCCGTTAATCACGCCCTGCGGGGGTCGCTACTCCGGCTCCCGCAACCATTCGCTGTTCAGCGTCTCACTGTCCCCCAAATACTCCAGCAACCAGTTCAACGCCGGTGATGCGTCATTTTGTTGCCATGTCAGGCAGCAGGCCGCATCAGGAAACGGATTCTCCAGTTGCAGCGCCACCCAGTCGCCGCTATCTAGCCGTGGACGGGCGAAATGCGCGGGAACCATCCCCACACACAACCCGGCGGAAAGGCAGGCTTCTGAAGAGGGCCAGTCCGGCACGATGATCCGCTTCTGGTTATCCAGCAACCAGGTAATACGTTTAGGCAGCGAGCGCGACGTATCTTCCTGGATCAATGAAGGCCAATTGCGCAACGTCTCATCGCTTAGCGGACCGGGCATTGATGCCAGCGGATGGCGGCTGGAGACCACACATTTCCAGCTTAGCATGCCCATATCACGAAACGCGTACCGCCCTCCGACCGGGATCGCCTGAGTCGCGCCAATCGCCAGCTCAACGCGGCCATCTGCCAGCGCATCCCAGACACCGTTAAACACCTCCTGGTAAACCTGTAACTCGACATCGTTAAAATGTCGGTAGAAATCGACGATCAATTGTCGTGTTCGCGCCGGTTTAACAATGTTATCCACGGCAATTGCCAGTTGGCCGCGCCAGCCATTGGCAATCTGTTGACACTGCTGGCGGGTGATCTGCATTTTTTTGATAACAGATCGTCCCTCTTTTAAAAACCAGCTTCCGGCAGGTGTTAGTTCCACATCGCGATGGCGGCGTTCAAATAACGGAACCGCCAGCCACTCTTCAAGTTGGCGCACGGTATAGCTCACCGCTGAAGGTACACGGTGCAACTCCTGGGCGGCACCGCTGAAACTACCGTTGCGTGCAACAGCATCAACCACTTCCAGTGAATATTCTGACCACATAATCTGCCTGCAAAAAATTTGAAATCACTGAGCAAATATTAGCGTTTCACAAGCAGGAAATCACTCCTTACACTCGACAGCCCTGAAGAAGCAACAAGGTGAGAACTCGAATGCAACCTGGAAAAGGATTTTTAGTCTGGCTCGCGGGATTAAGCGTGCTGGGCTTTTTAGCCACGGACATGTACCTGCCCGCGTTTAGCGCGATACAACAAGATTTGCAGACCTCTCCGGCCATCGTCAGCGCTACGCTCAGTTTGTTCCTGGCAGGTTTTGCTGTCGCGCAACTGGTGTGGGGCCCCTTGTCGGATCGCTATGGCCGCAGACCCATTCTGTTAAGTGGGTTGGCCATTTTCGCGCTTGGGTGTCTGGGAACATTATGGGTACGGGACGCCAGTCTGTTACTGGCGTTGCGTTTCGTACAGGCGATCGGCGTTTGCGCCGCTACGGTTAGCTGGCAGGCGCTGGTCACTGACAACTATCCGGCACACCGTGTTAATCGTATCTTCGCGACCATTATGCCACTGGTAGGTCTGACGCCTGCACTGGCCCCACTGCTGGGTGCCTGGATGCTGGAACACTTCTGCTGGCAGGCGATTTTTGCCACGCTGCTGACAATAACCCTGGTGCTGATGGTGCCCGCATGGCGGTTGAAAACGCCCACACAGCCTGCTGTGTTGCATGAACAGCCATTGACCTTTTTCGATCTGCTGCGTAATAAAGCATATCGCGGCAATGTCATCATCTACGCCGCCTGCTCAGCCAGTTTTTTTGCCTGGCTGACCGGCTCGCCGTTTATTTTGCACGAAATGGGTTATGGTCCATCAGTAATCGGTCTGAGCTACATACCACAGACCATTGCTTTCCTGATTGGCGGTTATGGTTGTCGCGCCGCATTGCAAAAATGGCAGGGTTCCCACCTTCTTCCGTGGCTACTGGGCACCTTTGGACTCAGTGTGGTTGCCACCTGGATTGTGGGTTTGCTGCCACAGGCATCACTGACCGGACTGCTTATCCCGTTCAGTTTTATGGCAATGGCCAACGGCGCCATCTATCCGGTTGTGGTGGCGCAGGCGTTACGCCCGTTCCCCCTGGGTGCTGGCCGCGCAGCCGCGCTGCAAAATACCTTGCAACTCGGGTTGTGTTTCCTGGCAAGCCTGGTGGTTTCAGGACTGATTGCCACCCCGTTGTTCACTACCACCAGCGTGATGATGGTGATGGTTCTGCTGGCAGCATTTGGTTACCGTCAGCAATGCCAGTGTGATACCGAAACGGTAGAAGATGAGGCTGTCCCCTCCTCTTCCCACGGATGATTCTATCAATAGCGCGGTGATTAGCTTGCTAACAGCTTTAAGTTGAATCACCTGATATTGAGGCCTATACTGATTTTCAGTTTCTAATAAATACGATAAATATTATGTAGTAACGGGCACAGGATTGTGCCCGTTGTTCCAGGGACGGCCTTTCGGCAAGGGTAATCTCCCTTCCTCTGTTCTACGTCGGATATCAGCCTCACGGCTAAGACCGTGAGATTTCTCACAAACCCGAAAAAGCGACTACGCTGTTTGAAGGTTCAGATCACTGCGAGTGATGGAGAAGATATGAGTTCATCGTGTATAGAAGAAGTTGGCGTACGGGATGATAATTGGTTCCGTATAGTAAACGAATTACTGAGCCGCGCTGGTATCCGCGTAAACGGTCCCGCAGCTTCAGATATCCAGGTGAAAAACCCGGATTTTTTTAAACGTGTTTTACAAGAAGGTTCGCTCGGGCTAGGCGAAAGTTATATGGACGGTTGGTGGGAATGCGATCGCCTGGATATCTTCTTCACCAAAGCGCTGCGCGCCGGACTGGAAAAACAGCTTCCTCGTCATTTCAAAGACACACTCCGCATTGCCGGAGCAAGATTATTTAATCTGCAAAGTAAAAAGCGGGCATGGATTGTCGGTAAAGAGCATTACGACCTGGGTAATGATCTATTTACCCGCATGCTGGACCCGCAGATGCAATACTCTTGCGCCTACTGGAAAGACGCAGAAAATCTCGACGATGCACAACGGGCGAAATTAAAGCTTATCGGTGAAAAACTAAAGCTGAAACCCGGTATGCGCGTGCTGGATATAGGCTGCGGCTGGGGCGGACTGGCACAATTTATGGCGCAGAATTACGGTGTCAGTGTGGTTGGCGTAACGATCTCGGCGGAACAGCAAAAAATGGCGCAACAGCGTTGTGAAGGGTTGGATGTCGATATTCGCCTACAGGATTATCGCGATCTGGATGAGCAGTTTGACCGCATTGTCTCCGTCGGGATGTTTGAACACGTGGGGCCGAAAAATTACGCGACCTATTTCAGCGTGGTGGATCGCAACCTTAAATCGGACGGAATTTTCCTGCTGCACACCATCGGTTCAAAACGCACCGACCTCAACGTTGACCCCTGGATCAACCGCTACATCTTCCCGAACGGCTGCCTGCCTTCCGTACGCCAGATTGCCAACGCCAGCGAATCGCATTTCGTGATGGAAGACTGGCACAACTTCGGCGCCGATTACGATCGCACGCTGATGGCATGGTATGAACGTTTTCTGTCCGCCTGGCCGGAAATTGCTGACAACTACTCTGAACGCTTCAAACGGATGTTCAGCTACTATCTGAATGCCTGTGCTGGCGCTTTCCGCGCGCGTGATATTCAGCTGTGGCAGGTCGTCTTCAGCCGCGGCATCGAACACGGCTTGCGCGTTCCGCGCTAACAAAACCCCGGTTTGCCGGGGTTTCCTTTACTCCTCGCTGCTGATGGCAGCAGCTTCTTTTGCTGCCATCACGCGCTCAACGGTATCGACCACAGCCTGCGTTTGCGGATCGATCTCAATATTGACGCGGTGACCCAGCTTTTTCGCGCCAAGGGTGGTGCGTTGCAGCGTTTCCGGGATCAGATGCACGCAGAAACGGCTACTTGTCACTTCACCGACCGTCAGGCTAATACCGTCGATACCAATAAATCCTTTATAGAGGATATATTTCATTAATACCGGATCCTGAACTTTAAACCAGATCTGGCGGTTATTCTCGGAAGTGAGAATTTTAACGATCTCAGCGGTCGTCATAATATGCCCGGACATTAAATGGCCGCCAATTTCATCGCTGAATTTTGCTGCGCGCTCAACATTTACCCTGTCGCCAATATTTAGCTCACCAAGATTGGTAATACGCAGCGTCTCTTTCATCAGATCGAAACTAATATGGTTACCATTAATGGCCGTCACGGTCAGACAGCAACCATTGTTGGCAATGGAAGCACCGGTCTCAACTCCCTCCAGCATCGTTTCAGGAAGCTCAACAACGTGGGTGCGGAAATTCGGTTTATCCTCAATCGAAACCAGTTTTGCCGTACCCTGTACAATACCCGTAAACATACTTACCACTCCTGTTCCATTCCTACGGCTCAGCCGTGTTCTTTACGCACAATAACAGGTGAAAATAGCCCATGCCAGTCTCATTCACCCCGCCGCTGCTTTTCCCACCAGGCCGGTGATAAGATAAGCACTCCGCTCCCGGCGCGATAATAATTTTGCTTTATGACCAACATGGAAAAAAGAGACAGTAGCAGGTAAGATTTATACACATGCCGCATCTTTCACACTGCGGCATCTTGTTAGCACAAGGAAAACTCCTTCCTGATAAGTCGTTCCATTCTTTCTTATAACAACAATATAAAGGTGTTCACGTGCAAAAGTATGTAGCAGAAGCGCGTCAGTTACTGGCACTTGCCGTGCCGGTTATTTTCGCGCAGGTGGCCCAGACCTCTATGGGCTTCGTTGATACGGTGATGGCGGGTGGCTACAGCGCCACGGACATGGCTGCTGTCGCCATTGGTACCTCAATCTGGCTGCCGGCGATCCTGTTTGGACACGGCCTGCTGCTTGCGCTAACGCCAGTGATTGCGCAACTTAACGGCTCCGGACGCCGCGATCGCATCGCTCATCAAATCGGCCAGGGCTTCTGGCTGGCAGGCGCTGTTTCCATTCTGGTGATGGTAGTACTGTGGAATGCAGGCCATATCATTCGCGCGATGAACAACATCGACCCGGAGTTAGCCAATAAAGCCGTGGGTTACCTGCGTGCGCTGCTGTGGGGCGTACCCGGTTATCTCTTCTTCCAGGTGCTGCGTAACCAGTGCGAAGGCCTTGCCCGCACCAAGCCCGGCATGGTGATGGGTTTCCTTGGCTTGCTGGTCAATATCCCGGTGAATTACATCTTTATCTACGGCCATTTTGGAATGCCGGAACTGGGCGGTATCGGTTGCGGCGTGGCTACCGCCTCGGTGTACTGGGTGATGTTTATCTGTATGCGTGTGTGGGTAAAGCGTGCCCGCGTCATGCGCGATATTCAGCAGAACCAGCGTTTTGCGAAACCGGATATGGACGTACTAAAACGCCAGACACAACTCGGCATGCCGATAGCGCTGGCGCTGTTTTTTGAAGTCACGCTGTTTGCGGTGGTCGCGCTGCTGGTGTCACCACTGGGTATTGTCGATGTCGCCGGGCACCAGATCGCCCTCAACTTTAGTTCGCTGATGTTCGTGCTGCCGATGTCGCTTGGCGCGGCTGTGACAATTCGCGTCGGTTTTCGCCTGGGCCAGGGCTCAACCATTGATGCGCAAATCGCGGCGCGCACCGGGTTGATAGTCGGCATCTGCATGGCTGTGGTTACGGCGATTTTCACCGTGCTGCTGCGCGAGCAGATTGCCTTGCTGTATAACGATAATCCGCAAGTCGTGGCGCTGGCGTCGCATCTGATGTTGCTGGCGGCGATTTAT
Source organism: Kosakonia oryziphila (assembly GCF_900094795.1). GTDB lineage: Bacteria > Pseudomonadota > Gammaproteobacteria > Enterobacterales > Enterobacteriaceae > Kosakonia > Kosakonia oryziphila. The sequence goes on along the minus strand of NZ_FMBC01000033.1, from coordinate 27,673 downwards.
CAGATTTCCGATTCAATCCAGGTCATTGGCAGCGGCGTACTACGCGGCTATAAGGATACGCGCTCCATCTTCTTTATCACGTTTACCGCCTACTGGGTGCTGGGGCTTCCTTCCGGCTACATCCTGGCGCTAACCGATTTAGTGGTGCCAGGAATGGGGCCAGCCGGTTTCTGGATGGGCTTTATCATCGGCCTGACTTCTGCGGCAATTTTGATGATGCTGCGGATGCGCTTCCTGCAAAGCCAACCTTCCGCACGGATTTTGCAGCGCGCTGCGCATTAACAGGCCAGTAGCTGCCGGATGGCGGCTACTTTCCCGGCGTTTTGGTTAGTTGTTCCGCAATCACGTGAATTCAGGAAGAAATTTGCCATTTTCCCCTTGCCACATCTCCAGGCTGCCGCTAATATTCGTCCCCGTTGTCAACCACAACACTGCGTTCATAGCTCAGTTGGTTAGAGCACCACCTTGACATGGTGGGGGTCGTTGGTTCGAGTCCAATTGAACGCACCATCCTCTCAGTGCGTCCGTAGCTCAGTTGGTTAGAGCACCACCTTGACATGGTGGGGGTCGATGGTTCGAGTCCATTCGGACGCACCATTTTTACGTTTCCTTTTTACTTCCTTTATTTTATCGCTGCGTTACGCAGCAGACCGCAAACACGGCCTGCAAGTATTTTACGTTTACGCGCTCAGTGTTTTCATATCGATAACAAAACGGTACTTCACGTCGCTTTTCAGCAGGCGTTCGAAGGCGTCGTTGATCTCATCCATGCGAATCAGTTCGGAATCGGCCGTAATGTTATGTTCGCCGCAGAAATCGAGCATTTCCTGAGTTTCGGCAATACCGCCAATCGCGGAGCCGGAAACTGAACGGCGCCCAATCAGCAGCGAGATGGTGTTAATGGTCTGTTCGAGTTCGCCCACCAGCCCAACAAACACTAGCGTGCCATCCAGCGTCAGCGTTGACAGATAAGCATTGATATCGTGGGTGTAAGGTACGGTATCAATGATCAGCTCAAACTCCCCTTGTACCGCTTCCATCTGTTTCGCGTCTGTAGAGAGCACCACGTGGTGTGCCCCCAGACGACGGGCGTCCGCTTCTTTGCCCGGTGAACGGGTAAACAGCGTCACTTCCGCACCCAGCGCATGGGCCAGTTTCAGCGCCATATGCCCCAGCCCGCCAAGGCCAATCACCGCCACTTTACTGCCTTTTTTCACTCCCCAGCGGCGCAGTGGCGACCAGGTGGTGATCCCGGCACACAGCAGCGGCGCGACCGCTTGCGCATCGAGGTTATCCGGGATGCGCAACACAAAATCTTGCGAACAGACGATTGATTGTGAATAGCCACCAAACGTAGGGCGGCGATCGTGCCGATCAATGCCGTTATAGGTCTGAACACTCCCCTCTTCACAATACTGTTCCAGCCCCTGCTTGCAGTGGTTGCATTCACGACAGGAATCGACCATGCAGCCGATGCCGACTAAATCGCCGGGTTTGAATTTGCTGACACCCGCTCCCGCAGACACAACGCGGCCAATAATTTCGTGACCCGGCACGATGGGGTACTGGCTGAAACCCCAGTCGTTACGGGCCTGGTGAAGATCGGAATGGCAAACGCCGCAGTAAAGAATATCAATCACCACATCATCTGCCCGTGGGTCGCGACGCTCAAAATGGAAAGGCGCCAGCGGGGCTTTGTTTGACTGTGCGGCATAGCCGAGGACTTTCATCGTCATGGTTGTTCTCCGTTTATTCTTCAGGCTTGATTCAAGGTGATAACACCTGATAGTGATCCTGTTGTTGCTCCCACACCGTCGTTCAAGTATGGCGCGTTACAGTATCCACCGCCGTCCGATTGCACGCTTTGCACTTTCTGTCATCGGAAAACAAAAAAGCCCTCCGCAGAGAGCTTGATGTCAAAGAACTTTACTGAGGAATGCGGCGGTCCGGGGATTTGCAGGCGCAGTGAAAATCTGCTGCGGCGGGCCCTCTTCCTGGATCACGCCCTGATCGATAAATATCACCCGATCCGCCACTTCGCGGGCAAAGCCCATTTCATGAGTGACGATTACCATCGTCATCCCTTCCGTCGCCAGCGTTTTCATCACCTGCAATACATCACCCACCAGTTCCGGATCGAGCGCCGATGTCGGTTCATCAAACAACATAATCGACGGATTCATCGCCAGCGCGCGGGCAATTGCCACGCGTTGCTGTTGTCCACCGGAAAGACTCGACGGCCAGGCATCACGTTTATCGATCAGACCGACTTTCGCCAGCAAGTTTTCCGCCAGGGCAACGGCCTCAGTGCGTTTCATGCCCTTCAGGTTCACAGGAGCCATTGTCAGGTTGTCCAGCACCGTCATATGCGGGAACAAGTTGAAACGCTGGAAAACCATGCCGACACTTTCGCGCAGCTTGTTGATATCGGTTTGCGGATTGTGGATCGCAAAGCCGTTAACCTCAACAGTACCTTCGCTGACCGACTCCAGCCCATTCATACAGCGCAGAAAGGTACTTTTCCCCGATCCGGACGGCCCAATCACGCACACCACTTCTTTCGGTTTGATATCGCAACTGATACCGCGCAGCACATGGCTTTCGCCAAAATGTTTATGCAGGTTTTTAATGTGAATCACTTTTGCCAAACCTCTTTTCCAGTCGGTTAACCAGTTGCGCAAGCAGGAAGGTGATAACCCAGTAGACCAGAGAAATGGTCAGGTAGGGTTCCCAGTAGGTAGCATATGCCCCAGAAACAGTGCGGGCGGCATAGGCCAGATCCGCAAGGCCAATCGCCGAAGCCAGTGATGAATCTTTAACGATAGCAATGGCGTTATTACCCAACGGCGGCAGAATGCGGCGGAACGCCTGCGGCAGGATCACTTTACGCATCGTCTTCCACCACGGCATACCCAGCGCACGTGAGGCTTCCATCTGCCCGCGATCGATAGACTGAATACCCGCACGGAATATCTCCGACACATAGGCACCGGCATTGAGCGTAATGGCGACAATACAGGAGAGAAATGCGCCATAGTCGGAGCGCAATCCTCGCGCCAGATCGCTGCTCATGATCCCACTGGTCACCAGAATGCCGTCACGCGGGTTGATGAACAACGGCACCAGCGCAAAATGCACGACCATAATCTGCACAAACAGCGGCGTGCCACGAATGGCGCTGACATAAAAACGCACCGGAAATTGCACCAGATAGCGCAACAGATATTTCCATGGCCCATGTTCGGCCTGCGCCATGCGGCCAAGGCCGAGCGTTAAGCCCCAAAGCGTGCCTAAAATAACGCAGATAATTGTGCATTTGATGGTCATCCAGGCGCCTTCCATAAATAACGGCGCGTACTCCTGGATAATTTCCCAACGGAATCCCGACATAAGTCATTCCTGAAAAAATGACGGCTACCGGAATATTCACGGTAGCCGGAATAAAAAAGAAGAGAAGTGTTATTGTGCGGGCAATTCAGGCACGTGGTCGTCAAACCAGGTTTTATAAATTTTGGCGTAGGTTCCGTCAGCCACAATTTTCTTCAGGCCGCTGTTAATTTTCGCCTGCAATTCGGTATTCCCTTTCGCCACCGCAATACCAAAATATTGACGTTCAAACTTCGCGTCCGGTACCAGCTTGAACTGTTTTTCCGGGTGCTGCTTGATGTAGTACTTCACCACGCCCACATCGCCCACAGCCGCGCTGACGCCATCTTCGAACAACTCTTGCAGCATCAGAGGCGTATTATCAAAACGTTTAATCGCCGTGCTGTTTTTCCCCAACACGTCTGAAACCACGATATCGCCGGTACTGGAGTTCACAACGCCGACTTTTTCATCTTTCAACGACGCCAGAGAGGTCACTTTTGAGCTCGCCGGAACCACGATCGACTGCTCCGCCGGGAAGTAAGGTGCGGAAAAATCAACCATCTGCTTACGTTTGTCAGTAATGGTAATGCCGGAAATAATGATGTCGCGATCGCCGGAGCCCAGTGTAGCAAAGATCCCTTCCCACGGCGTATTGATCAGCTTGATATTAAAATCCTCGGCTTTGGCAATGGCTTTAATGATATCGATGTCAAAGCCTTCTAACTGCTTCTGGCTGTTTTCAAACTCGAATGGACGATATGTTCCTCCTGCGCCCACCACGTAAGTTTGCTGGGCAGCAAACGCGCTACTCGCCAGCGCAGCAAAAAGACAACCTGCCTGCATCCACTTCCTGAACATACACACCACCTTTTTATGCAAATTATATGCATAAAAATACATATAAGCCGCTATGTATGCAATCTTTATTGTCTACAATCAATAATCTGTCATTGGGTTATGCTACAACCAGAGATCCAACGCTCGGAAGGACCTGTTCCAGCGTACAAACAAGACAATGGGGAGTTACGCAATGAATTATATTGTGCCTGATAGCGCTTTTTTGCATGAACTGGCCGATGCGGCGGATCAACAGACACTGCCGCGTTTTCGCGCGCAAACCAATCTGCATGTCGGCAACAAACCTAAAGAAGGGTTTCGCTTCGACCCGGTGACCGATGCCGATCGCGAAGCGGAGCGGGTAATGCGCGACATCATCACCGCCCGCTATCCGGAACACGCCATTATGGGCGAAGAGTTCGGTGTGACGGGCTCCGGCCCGTTGCAGTGGGTGCTGGATCCGGTTGATGGTACGCGCCCTTTTCTCTGCGGTTTACCGATCTGGGGAACGTTGATTGGTCTGACGGTTGAAGGCCGTGCGCGTATCGGCATGATGGATCAACCCTTTACCCGCGAACGTTTCTGGGCCGATGGCGAGCAGGCATGGCATCAAGGGGCGCAGGGCACGACGCGGCTACAGACGCGCCGTGGAGTCGCGCTTGAGCAGGCCATTTTCCACACCACCTCGCCTGAACCCGTGTTGCGTTTCCCGGCGATCAATTTTGCTGCACTGGAAGCGAGTACGCTGATGATCCGCTACGGCGGCGAATGCTACGCGATGGCCATGCTCGCTGCCGGGCAGATTGATCTGTGTCTGGAATATGCGTTGCAACCGTATGACATTGTGGCGCTGGTACCCATTATCGAGCAGGCGGGTGGCGTGGTGACAACAATAGATGGCGGCAGACCGGAATCGGGCGGTCATATCCTTGCTTCCGGCTGTCCGTTCTTGCACGAACAGGCATTACGTATCCTGAACCGCTAAATAACTTCGCTAAAACGTTACAGCGTACACACTTAACGCGTTTCACTTGTAGCGATTTTATGCGTCCAAATTTGTGATCCAGGGACACGAATTAGTCCTGCTTTTATCCATTTGGTGCTAAAAGCGCGATTTTGGCGGCAAATCTGCGGATTTTATTTTTGTGTGAACTTAACACGTTGATAACACTTCGTTGTGAAACTGCACAGATGATTTTTGAAACACCGTTTTCATTTTCCTTTTCACTGAAAATCGGCGTATAATGGCCGCCTATTCACCCTTGAATGGTTTCAGCTGATTGAACTGTAAAACGCCAAACTTAAATCATACTTTTCCCTGTTGGGCTGAAACTCAGGCACATATTACTCTGCACGCTTTTTTGATGTCACCTATCCTTAGGCAGTGGCATCGCTCTTTTCGTAACACATGTTTGACTCCGGGGCCGTTGTGCGCCAGCCGGAGCGTGAATTCCCAATCCTTCTCAACTCAAACTTAAAGACCAGAACTGTCATGAAAAAGACCAAAATTGTTTGCACCATCGGTCCGAAAACCGAATCCGAAGAGATGCTGGCGAAAATGCTGGACGCAGGCATGAACGTCATGCGTTTAAACTTCTCTCACGGTGACTATGCTGAACACGGCCAGCGCATCAAAAACTTGCGCAACGTATTGAGCAAAACCGGTAAAAAAGCGGCAATTCTGCTGGACACCAAGGGCCCGGAAATCCGCACTATCAAGCTGGAAGGTGGCAATGACGTCTCCCTGAAAGCGGGTCAAACCTTCACCTTCACCACTGACAAATCCGTGGTCGGCAATGCCGAAACTGTTGCTGTGACCTATGAAGGTTTCACCAATGATCTGAGCGTCGGCAACACCGTCCTGGTGGATGATGGCCTGATCGGCATGGAAGTTACTGCAATCGAAGGTAACAAGGTTATCTGTAAAGTTCTGAACAACGGCGACCTGGGTGAAAACAAAGGCGTTAACCTGCCGGGCGTTTCCATCGCGCTGCCGGCGCTGGCTGAAAAAGATAAGCAAGACCTGATCTTTGGCTGCGAGCAAGGCGTTGATTTCGTTGCTGCATCCTTCATCCGTAAGCGTTCCGACGTTGTTGAAATCCGCGAGCATCTGAAAGCGCATGGCGGCGAAAACATCCAGATCATCTCCAAAATCGAAAACCAGGAAGGCCTGAACAACTTCGACGAAATCCTCGAAGCATCTGACGGCATCATGGTTGCTCGTGGCGATCTGGGCGTTGAAATCCCGGTTGAAGAAGTGATCTTCGCGCAGAAGATGATGATCGAGAAATGTATCCGCGCACGTAAAGTGGTAATCACCGCGACCCAGATGCTCGACTCGATGATCAAAAACCCGCGTCCGACTCGTGCGGAAGCAGGCGACGTAGCGAACGCTATCCTTGATGGTACCGATGCAGTTATGCTGTCCGGTGAATCTGCGAAAGGTAAATACCCACTGGAAGCCGTTGGCATCATGGCGACCATCTGTGAACGTACCGACCGCGTAATGACCAGCCGCCTGGACTACAACAACGACAGCCGCAAGCTGCGCATCACCGAAGCAGTTTGCCGTGGTGCCGTTGAAACCGCAGAAAAACTGGAAGCACCGCTGATTGTGGTAGCGACTCAGGGCGGTAAATCCGCACGTGCTGTGCGTAAATACTTCCCGGATGCAACCATCCTGGCGCTGACAACTAACGAAATCACTGCACGTCAACTGGTGCTGAGCAAAGGCGTTGTCGCACAGTTAGTGAAAGAGATCTCCTCTACGGACGATTTCTACCGTCTGGGTAAGGAAGTGGCGCTGCAAAGCGGCCTGGCCAGCAAAGGCGACGTCGTAGTTATGGTTTCCGGCGCGCTGGTTCCGAGCGGCACTACAAACACCGCTTCTGTCCACGTTCTGTAATAATAACCAGAAAATGTTGACTGATTAAAAAAGCGCCCTCGTGGCGCTTTTTTATATTCTCGTCTCCAGCTTGAATAAAAAATCAAATCGGATTTCACTATTTAAGCAGCACCTTACCTAAGGTGAATCCGATGGAAGCCTGCTGTTTTAACACACGTTTTTTAACCTTTTATTCAAAGTCGGTGCTTCTTTGAGCGAACGATCAAATTTAAGGGTATTCCCATCAAAAAAATATTCTCAACCTAAAAAACTTTGTGTAATACTTGTAACGCTACATGGAGATTAACTCAATCTAGAGGGTATTAATAATGAATCGTACTAAACTGGTACTGGGCGCGGTAATCCTGGGTTCTACTCTGCTGGCTGGTTGCTCCAGCAATGCTAAAATCGATCAGCTGTCTTCTGACGTTCAGACTCTGAACGCTAAAGTTGACCAGCTGAGCAACGACGTGAACGCAATCCGTTCCGACGTTCAGGCTGCTAAAGATGACGCAGCTCGCGCTAACCAGCGTCTGGACAACCAGGCTCACTCTTACCGTAAGTAAGAGTTCCTGTAATGAAATGGCGCACAGTGTGCGCCATTTTTTTTGCCCGCAATTTACCCCTTACCCCTTCTCCTGATGCGTTACCGTTTCTGCCGTTTCCGCATTCATGGCTGCCGCTTTCGTGTTGTTTTGCACCGATAGCACGCTGTCAGGGCTTTCTGCCCGCTTTGCCGCAGGGATTATCACCGGATAACCCGCACGACGGTACAGCGCTTTATCAATCGCAACTTTATCGCCGCCCGCCCGGGTAATAAACGACGCCAGCGTTGGGGAGAAAGTTATCGGCAGCGTCTGGGTATTATCTTCCACTTTCTGCGACAACGGGCGATGCACCTCAATATAGTGCCTGCCGTCCGGCTCAACCGCATACTTCACCGGTTCGTTGATGATAGTCACCCTGGTTCCCGTCGAGACCTGGGCAAACAGCGCTGCGATATCAGGCGCATTCATACGCATACAGCCGGAACTGACGCGCAGCCCGACGCTGTCCTGCGCATTGGTGCCATGAATAAGATATTCGCCGTGACCTATCCCCAAACGCAGCGCAAAGCGTCCCAGCGGGTTATTGGGCCCGGCAGGTATTACTGGCGGCAATTCAATACCATTCGCCAGTGAGCGTGCGCGGATGCCCGCTGTCGGCGTCCAGGTTGGGTTAGGTATTTTCTGACTGACCTTCGTCACAGACACTGGTGTTTCCAGGCCCTGCTGACCAATACCAAGGGGATAAACCTGAACGCTATTTTTACCGGGTGGGAAGTAATAAAGCCGTAACTCCGCAAGATTGACCACAATTCCCTCCCGCGGCGTATCGGGGAGCAACATTTGCGAAGGAATAGTGACCACCGTTCCCGGCTTCGGCACAGGCGCAATAGTGTCATTAGCTTCAATGATAAGCATTGCGGCGGTATCAAAGTGACGGGCGATAGTTTGCAGGTTTTTATCTCCCGCCTGCACGGTGTAAGTCTGGTTTTGACCGATGATACGGCTCCCGTTTCCCGGCAGGGTATATTCCGCCGCATGAGCCACCGAAAGAGCGCTAATAGCGCCAAAGAGACTGAGAGTTATCAAAGACACGCGTTTCATTGTCGTTCCTGTATTCACTGGCAAAACGCCGGAAAGCTGAAAACCAGCGAGGCAAAAAACGCCTCGCATAACAGAATGAAAGCTTTTCTTTGAGTTTAGCTAATGTTGGCAGCTTTGGAGCGGATTGCACGGATCATTGCTTCCAGCCCCTGCGAACGTGAAGGAGTGAGATGCTGTGCCAAAGAGAGTTTTTCGAACCACGGACGAACATCGAACTCGATGATGTCCTGTGGCGTCATCTGCTGGTACAGTGCAAAAACGATGGCAATAAGCCCTTTAACAATCGCGGCATCGCTGTCGCCAGCCAACTCAATCACGCCATCGTCATTACAATGCATCACAATCCAGACCTGGCTTTGACACCCCTGGATAATGTTTTGCGGATTATGATCCACGACGCTCAGCGCCGGCAACCGCTGTCCCAGTTCGATAATATAAAGGTACTTCTCTTCCCAGTTGGCACAGCGGGCAAAATTGCGCAGCAATTTCTCTTTATCAGGTAATGCGGCCATTCTTGCCTCTTTAGTTAGCCCAGTAACTGATGAATACGTTTCAGGCCAGCCACCAGACGATCCACCTCTTCTTGCGTATTGTACATGACCAGCGAAGCACGACACATGGCAGGCACGTTGTAAAAAGCCATCAGCGGCATCGCACAGTGATGCCCGGTACGGACGGCAATACCATAATTATCGAGGAAACTACCAACGTCATAAGCGTGATGTTTACCAAGGTTGAAGGCAATTACCCCCTGACGCTGTGACGGGCCATAGAGCGTCAAATCCGGCACCTCCGCCAGCGCCGCCAGCGCATAACGCATCAAGGTCTGCTCATACTCGCCTATCGCCTTCAGGCCCAATGCGGTCACATAATCGATCGCCGCGCCCAGCCCGATAATCCCACCAGTATTCGGCGTCCCGGCTTCAAACCGCCACGGCGCTTTCGCGTAGGTAGTGCCTTCCCTCAGTCTGACGGTGGCAATCATTGAACCTCCGCCTTCCCACGGCGGCATAGCCTGCAAAATTTCCTCTTTGGCATACAGCACGCCAATACCAGTCGGGCCATATAATTTATGCCCGGAGAAAACATAGAAATCGCAGTCCAGCGCCTGTACGTCTATCGGGTGATGCATCACAGCCTGCGCGCCGTCCACCAGCACTTTCGCGCCGTGCTGATGCGCCAACGCGATCATCTGCGCTACCGGGTTTTCCGTTCCCAGCACGTTAGAAACTTGGGTGATCGCCAGTAGCCGCGTGCGTTTATCCAGCAGTGTCGGCAGCACCTCTAATTGCAGGGTGCCATCCTGGTTAAGCGGGACCACCCGCAACTGTGCGCCCACACGTTCACACAACATCTGCCATGGCACAATGTTCGCATGGTGCTCCATCGCGCTGATGATGATGTTGTCGCCCGCACACACCTGGCTGTTACCCCAGCTATTGGCGACCAGGTTAATCCCTTCCGTCGTTCCGCGCACAAATACCAGCTCTTCCGGCAAACGCGCGTTCAGAAACGCCGCCGCCTTCTCACGCACCTGCTCCATACGCTGCGTGGCTTCCGCACTAAGGGTATGGATCCCCCGATGCACGGCAGCGTAACCGTGGCGGTAAAACTCCGCTTCGGCATCAATTACCTGATTCGGTTTTTGCGCGCTGGCAGCGCTGTCGAGGTAAGCCAACGGCGATCCGTTCACTTCACGCAGCAACACCGGAAAATCGGCGCGTACCGCGTTCACGGGAAAACTCATGCTACGCCCCCTGCCAGGCGCTGACTGATACGCGCCAGAACCTGTTCTTTCAACGCTTCGTCGCTAATCACTTCCGTCAGTTCAGCGGCAAAAGCATGGATGATCATTTTCTGCGCCGCCTGCTGGTTAATACCGCGCGAGCGCAGATAAAACATCTGTTCATTATCAATACGGCCAACTGTTGCGCCGTGGCTGCACTTCACATCGTCAGCATAAATTTCCAGTTGCGGTTTGGTATCTATTTCCGCCAGACGTCCTAACAGCAGATTATTGTTGGTCATCTGGCCGTCGGTTTTAATCGCGTGTTGCGCAACGTTGATTAAACCGTTGAACACCGCCCGTCCTTTATCGCTGACAATAGTTTTATGTAACTGGCGGCTGTTGCAATAACCTTTGTTGTGTTCAAGCCAGGTGCGGGTGTCGCACACTTCTGATTTCACCGGCATCGCCAGGCTGTTGATATTAAGCTGCGTGTTTTCACCATTCAGTTGCGTACTGGTGTGATGGCGCAAAACCAGGCCGCCGAGCAGGAAGCTATGACTGTCAGCCGCCGCATCGGCTCCCAGAAGAAGATCGTTATGCGAAAAGTGATAGCTTTGCGGGTTTTCAAACGCCAGCTTCACATGGTGCAAATGTGCATTTGCCTCCACATTCATCGTCAGACGCGAACCGGTAAAGTGTGGCTGTTCGTTGAGGCTGACATAATGCTCATAGATTGTCGCTTCGGCGCCCTGCGCCAGTTCGAGATGATGGCGATAATGCGCGGTGTTCATCTCCTCGCCCGCCAGCCCCTGAGTGATATGCATCAGCAACAAAGGTTTCGTCGGGCGTTGATTGCGCGCGACCTGAATCCAGGTCATGTTCTGCGCCAGGCTTTCAGTCAGATGCAGGAACATCTCCGGCTGCACCGGTGCTGGCAGAACATGGCGTGCGTCGCTGAACGTCACTTCAAAACCGGAACCGGCTATCTCATCGCTTAATTCTGCGCTGAACTGTCCATCGACAAACACTAACCTGATGGCATCCACCGGTAACGCCAGCGCATCACGCTGCGCGGTGTTTACCGTGGCGCACGCACTAACAAACTGGTTATTCAGTAATCCCTCAAGCGGGGTGTATTTCCAGTTCTCCTGTTTGCGCGTTGGCAGGCCTAAGCGCAACATTTGTTGCAAATGCTGTTGCGCCACTTCCGAGCGCGATCCGCCCTGGGTTTCGAACAGGTGGTGCCACTGTTGCAGCGCGTTACTGCTGTTCGGTAAGCCAGCCATAGCCCTGCTCCTCCAGTTGCTTAACCAGCGTGAAATCGCCGGACTTCACGATGCGCCCCTGATACAACACATGCACAAAGTCGGGTTTGATGTAATCGAGAATACGCTGGTAGTGTGTGACGATAATAAAAGCCCGTTTCCCATCGCGGAGGGCGTTCACCCCGTCAGCAACGATTTTCAGCGCATCAATATCCAGCCCGGAGTCAGTTTCATCAAGAATGCAGAGGTCCGGTTCCAGCACCGCCATTTGCAGAATATCGTTACGCTTCTTCTCCCCCCCAGAGAAACCCACGTTCACCGAACGAGTCAGCAGATCTTCCGGCATCTTCAGCAGTTTGATTTTATCTTCCATCAGATCCTGAAAATCGAAGCGATCAAGCTCGTCCTTGCCGCGATATTTCCTCACCGCATTCAGCGCCGTCTGTAAAAAGAACTGGTTGCTAACGCCGGGAATTTCTACCGGATACTGAAAGGCCATAAAGATACCTTCCCCGGCGCGATCTTCCGGCGACAGTTCCAGCAAATCTTTGCCTTTAAATTCCACGCGGCCACCAACGACTTCATAATCTTCACGTCCGGCGAGGGTTGCGGAAAGCGTACTTTTCCCGGAACCGTTCGGCCCCATGATGGCATGCACTTCGCCTGGACGAACGCTCAGACTCAAACCGCGCAGGATTGCTTTGCCTTCAACGCTCACCTGCAAATCATTGATACTTAACATTTATTATCCTTTAATTCTTAACCGACGCTGTGTTCAAGGCTGATAGCCAGCAGTTTTTGCGCTTCAACGGCAAATTCCAGCGGCAACTCGGAGAAGACATCTTTACAGAAACCGTTAACAATCATCGAGATAGCATCATCCTCGCTGATACCACGTTGCAGGCAATAGAACAGTTGATCTTCGCCAATGCGCGAGGTTGTGGCTTCGTGTTCAAGCTGGGCGCTGTTATTACGACATTCAACATACGGGAAAGTATGCGCACCACAGTCCGGACCGATCAGCATCGAGTCGCACTGGGTAAAGTTACGGGCATTCGTTGCCGTCGGCATGATTTTCACCAGTCCGCGATAGCTGTTCTGGCTATGTCCGGCCGAGATCCCTTTCGAAATAATGGTCGATTTGGTGTTCTTGCCGATGTGGATCATCTTGGTACCGGTGTCGGCCTGCTGATGTCCGCTGGTCAGCGCCACGGAGAAGAACTCGCCAATGGAGTTGTCACCACGCAGAATGCAGCTCGGATATTTCCACGTAATGGCCGAACCGGTTTCTGATTGCGTCCACGACATCTTGCTGTTTTCGCCTTCACACAGCGCGCGCTTGGTGACGAAGTTAAGAATGCCGCCCGTGTTGTTGTCGCCGGGGAACCAGTTCTGCACGGTGGAGTATTTTACTTCGGCATCTTTGTGGATGATCACTTCCACCACTGCCGCGTGAAGCTGGTAGCTATCGCGCACCGGCGCGGAGCAACCTTCGATATAGCTGACATAACTGCCTTCATCAGCCACCAGAATAGTACGTTCGAACTGGCCAGTTTTCTCCGCATTGATACGGAAATAGGTGGACAGTTCCATCGGGCAACGCACGCCTTTCGGGATATAAATAAACGTGCCGTCGGAGGCAACTGCAGCATTCAGCGCAGCAAAGAAGTTGTCATTCGATGGCACCACGGTACCGAGGTACTTTTTCACCAGTTCGGGATGATCGTGAATAGCCTCACCGAACGAGCAGAAAATAATGCCCTGCTCCGACAGTTTCTCGCGGTAAGTGGTGGCAACAGAAACCGAGTCGAAAATGGCGTCCACCGCCACTTCTCTGCCTTCACGCACCGGTACGCCCAGTTGGTTAAACGCGGCTTCCACTTCATCAGTCAGATACGCGTTCGCGCCTGTCTGTTGCACAGCACCAGGCTGCGAGACGCACGTGTCATCGCAATTACCGCAAGATGGCGCCGAATAGTAGCTGTAGTCCTGATAATTCAGTTTGTCATAGTGCGCTTTCAGCCAGTGCGGCTCTTCCATTTCAAGCCAGGCACGAAAAGCACTCAGACGGAACTCCAGCATCCACTCCGGCTCGTTACGTTTTGCCGAGATCGCCCGCACGACATCTTCATTGATGCCTTTCGCCAGCTCATCGGTGGTTAATTGCGTAAAGAACCCCTCTTTATAATTGAGGTTACCGGTCCAGATTTTGACATCGTCAGTTGCTTCAGTATTACGAGACATAGTACCGCCTATACCCCAAAGCTTTCGCCACAGCCACATTCGTGCTGGGCTTTCGGGTTATGAAATTTGAAGATCTGATTTAACCCTTCACGCACATAATCCACTTCAGTGCCATCAATAAAGGGCATCGCCTGAAGTGAAACGTAAAGGCGCGCGCCTGCGGATTCATACAGCAAATCGTCGACATTCGGCTCCGTCACGGTATCCAGCACATAACCAAAGCCCGCACAGCCCGTCTGCTTAATACCGAGCCGCACACCCAGCACACCGGCTTGTTTACTGGCCAGCGTACGAATATGTTCAGCAGCGGCAGGCGTCATGGTCAGCCCGCGCCACGCAAAATCTTCCGGATTAAATGATTCCATCACGTTACCTCAACTCACCAGATTCGAAGGGCATAATGCTATGGTAGTGACAATCATTCTCACTTCAACCTCTTTCCCGCAGGGGTATTCCCCCTGTAGCTCTTTTTTCAACGGTTGCTATAAGCATAGTCTCCAGGCAAAGGCTTTACAGATAAGTGAAAAAATGTTTAAGAGATTGATAAGTAATGAATTTAAAACAACCAACCGCGAACATCCGGCGAAAAAGATAAGATGTATAGGCAATACCTATTTTTGAGATAGGATCAAAAAGACATCGCCTTAAAAAGGTAGTGGGTTATCAAAAAACAGAAGCACATGCTCCATTTAGGCCCATTTCATCTTCACCAATCGCGATAAAACCCACGGTTATGTGAACAGAGATCGCAATGGAAAAAACAGCGACATTTGCGATATCGCATTGGCCACAGCTTAAGACGTTTCTCTGCAATTAAGATTTTCTCACCCAACGCGGCGAAAATATCTCCTGTAAGAGATCGCCTGGTTTAAATCCAGGCTACGCCCTGCAAACATGGAGAAAGTTGATGAAGGCAACAATGTCGGGCTGAAAAGCTGGGCTGCGATTTCACGCTGGTCCCGAATGCTGCACATATCAGCAACCGTGAAAGCCCTGAGGTGGTGCTGCGCTTGATTGAGGACTTCCTCTCCAGGCCGTTATAACTCTCCGTGATACTCCACTCCCCCGCCGATGGAGAGTGGAGATCGCACAGGCTCATCGCCTGACTTCAACGTACATATTGCGACACCCACAACTCACGCACGATATTTTTGACGTACAGCAATAGCGTATAAAAATACCGCGATCGACTTTTGTTATTTTCAGTACTCATCGCGTCCCTTGCATACGCAATTCATTAATCGCAAATTTGAAAGGGTTTTATTAGCGCATTCGGAGCATATTTATTTCTTTAAGGCTTTCCCTCTCATCGGTACACAAAAGCGGAAGTGATATTGCCACAAAATAATATTTCATTTTTTAATCTCCCACTGTCTTCGGTCGATATGCCTGTTAAAAATACATCTTCCCGGAGCACATTCATGACTAAAAAAGATCAAAAAAAGATCAACGAATAACGTGATGTGAAGCAGTGGCAGGAAATCTTCAGACTGAAAAGGGGTGATATGCGCCAAAGTTTACACTTTTGGTGAATCCTGCTATAGGCGGTAAGCACGTATAAATTTGCGTTGAGTCCACTTTACCGCAGAAAAACAAGGAGATAAATAATACAAAACACAAATCATTAGTTGATAAAACTGACACAATAAAAATACATAAAATAAAAGGCCATATTTATTTATAGATTTAAGCGATCATTTTAATAATAGTAATAGATACAGGCTATCGAAAAGAGAGGATCGATCATTCAAAACAATTTTCAAACTTTATGATGAGTTGTGTAGAATCGAAAAATTATATAGTGGTTAGACCTGTTCTTTTGAGTGGGAGCTGATTCAGGGATAATGAATATAACAACATTGGAAATTGCGGGCAAAAAACTTAGTGTTAACGCAGAGTTTAACCCCGTCATGCATCTTTCTGGAAAAAATATTTTCCGCTACGAAGTTCTTGCCAAAATTTATAATGCCAAAGATCGTTGGCTTCCAGTAGAACAATCCTTCGATATTCTTGAGAGAGAAACCATTAAAGCAGTTAGCGATTTTTTGTTTGAGACCGTCTGCGAACTGTTGAAAATGAAAGAAGGTATCACGGTATCATTCAAACTTCCTGCTCAGTTAATGAATGATATGGCGTACCTCGCCAGCCTTTACCAGCGGTGCGGACATCATCATATAGCGCCACAACGCATTGAGATTGAGATTGGTAAGTGGCTGACTGATACACCACATAGAGATTGCCAGGCGTTTTTAGAGCAGGCGAGAACCTATGGTTTTATGCTCTTGTTAGATAATTTTGGCAGCCTGGATGAATCCGCCGACAGCCTGCGGCTGTTTCGCTTTGACACAATTAAACTCGCGCGAACGCTTATTTACGGCATTGCCACCAGCCCGGCAAAATTATCAACACTGCACAATTTGATCGACAAGGTGATCCCGCCTGGGACGCATGTAATTTGCGAGGGCGTGGAACGTTCATCCGATCTTGCACTGCTCAGCCGCTACAGCCATATCGGCATCGAAGGATACATTTTCTCCCGCCCGTTAACCTTCAGTCAGTTGCGACTGCTGGAAGGCTTTTAACCTTACTGCCCTGCATCCTTACGCGTACAGATGATGGCTTTATCATCCGTGTGTTTGCTATTCGAAAAGAAGAAGGCTTTTTTACCGCTGGAGATCTGCGTGATGATGTTGATGGCCACCCAGTTGCTCTGGTTGTTCTGATCCTGGCTGTCGGTATAAATCAGAGAGCGACCAGTGTAATCGTCAGAGAGATCGAACGGCTTCTCTTGCGGATTGGTATAACGATGGCCGTTGACGGTAAGCCCGTCAGGTTCAACAACAGCAGTATATTCATCGCAGGAGAGGTTGATACCGGCAGCGAACGAACATGCAGAAAAGAGGGTAAAACAACTGACCACAATAAACCTGACCATAAGCATCCCGTGTCAATTTTAACGTCATGTAATACAACGCCCCGAAGTTGGGGCGCTGAGAAAAGAGATTAGTTATAGAGCGAAGGCTCGCCGAGCGGACGAGTTTTAAAACGGCGATGGATCCACAGATACTGTTCCGGCGCGCGCAAAATTTCACGCTCAATCACTTTATTCATATAGCTGGCCGCCGCAAACTCATCCGCGCATGGATAATCATTTAACGCGGAACCAATATGCAACGAATAACCGGAGCCATCGGTTTTGCGGACCATCGTTACCGTCAATATTTTAGCGCCCGACAGGCGCGAAAGCACATACGTGCCGTTAGTGGTGGCGGCATTTTTCACCGAGAAAAACGGCGCGAAGGTGCTTCCCTTGCGACCATAGTCCTGATCCGGCGCAAACCAGACGGCTTCCCCTTGTTTTAACGCATTCACCAGCCCTTTCAGGTTGCGACGATCAATCATATTTTTATTAGAACGCATACGCCCGCGCGTCTGCACCCACTCCATCAGCGGGTTATTGTGCTGGCGATAGGTAGCCATCATTGGCTGGCACAATCCCATCACTCGGCCGCCCAGTTCCAGCGACATGAAATGTACTCCGACAACCATTACGCCCCGTCCGCTGGCCTGCGCGGCCTGTAGATGCTGGTAACCTTCAACATCAAACCAGCGGCGCACACGTTTATCCGACCAGAACCATGCCATGCCGGTTTCGATCAATCCCATACCAAGAGACATAAAATTTTTGCCGATCAGCGCATCACGCAGCGCTTCGCTCATAACCGGAAAGCAGAGTTCAAGATTACGGCGCGCGATGCGTTCGCGACGCTTCAGAAAACGGCGGGAGTATTGTCCAAGCCCCGCGCCAAGGCGGACCAGAACGGGATAAGGAAGTTGAACGAGCAGCCAGAGCAGAGCCAGACCGCTCCAGGTCACCCAGTAGCGTGGGTGCAGGAGTGCGAGTTTAAACGATGCCATCATTGTTACCTTAAAGCCTAAATTCAGTAGCGCTTAAGGAGACAATGAATCACTTCATCAAGTCATTACGCGTTACAGCTATTCGCTGCAGCAGAAGGCGCCGAAACGATACATCCTGTGCAGCGCACTATAGCACGAAGCGTTAAAAAGAGATGATGAGAATGATGAAGAAAAAATGAATATTTTCGGCGGATTGCCTCCGCCGAAGCTGGTCAGACAATTGCTGTGGTCAGGCGGGATGAGCAGCAAAGCCGCGACTGTTCATCAAACAGATCGATTTGCCAGACCTGATGGCGTCCGCCCGTATACAGCGCCTGACAAACGCCACGAACCCGGCCACTTCGCACCGAACGCAAGTGGTTCGCATTAACCTCCAGCCCTACCACTTTTTGCTCCCCTTCGGTGCATAAATAGCCAGCCACCGAGCCAAGCGTCTCCGCCAGCACAACCGACGCGCCTCCATGCAGCAGGCCAAACGGCTGATGCGTACGTTCATCTACCGGCATAGAGGCTTCCAGCGCATCATCCGTGATGCGCTCAAAGCGGATATCCAGCAGGCCAACCATATTGCCGTCGCCCATGGCATTAAGCGCTTCCAGCGTGACTACACGTTTCCAGATCATCCCAGTATCTCCAGCAAAGCCTGCAATGGATGACGTACGCCGTTACCCTCAATGCGCTTCACCTGGCTACGACAGGAATAGCCAGTCGCCAGACAGCGTTTGCGCGGCAGACGCTGTATTGCCTGGTGCCAGGACAGTTCATAAATGCCCAGCGAACTGGCGTGGTTCTTCACTTCATGGCCGTAAGTACCGGCCATGCCGCAGCAGCCTACACTGACATTTTCCAGCTTCGCGCCGAAACGAGCAAAGATCGTCGCCCACTGCCCTGGCGCGCCCGGCAATGCCGTCACTTCCGTACAGTGGCCGAACAGATACCACGGTTCGCCACTCATCGCGCGGGGCTCGACATGCACCAGCGCCGCAGGCAGCCACTCATGCACCAACTGAACATGAAAATCACCGCGCTTATCGCCCAGCGCCAGTTTGTACTCGTCGCGATAGCACAACACCAGAGCCGGATCGACACCGACCATCGGCATTCCCAGTTGCGCCACGCGATTGAGGAAATCGGCGGTCTTTTGCGCGGTTTTGGCAAAACGGCTGAGGAACCCTTTAATGTGCTGCGCCTTGCCGTTTGGCGAGAATGGTAGCACTACCGGCTCAAAGCCGAGTTTCTCCACCAGCCGCACAAAGTCAGCGACTACCTGCGCATCGTAATAGCTGGTGAATGGATCCTGTACCACTAGCACCGTTTTCGCTTTCTGCGCAGCATTGAGCTTTTCAAGCTGCTCCAGCGTCATATTCGCCGTGCGGTGACCCACCATCTGGCGCTGCAGGGAGGGCACTGACAACAGCGGTAAATCGACCATGCCAATATGTTTGGCCGACAGCGAACGCACCCACGGCTGACTCATAAAAAAGTTAAATGTTTTCGGCGCACGCGCCATTAGCGGCGCATAACTTTCCACTGTGGCAACCAGGTGATCGCGCACCGGACGCAGATAACGGCTGTGATAGAGTTGCAGGAAGCGCGAACGGAATTCCGGCACATCAATTTTAATCGGGCACTGTGTGGAGCAAGCTTTGCAGGCCAGACACCCGGACATCGCCTCTTTCACCTCGTGCGAAAAATCATACTCCCCGCGCCGTGCATGCCAGCTGTTGCGGGTACGCTCAATCAATGTACGCAGGCTGGCGCGTTTTTCCGGCAGCTCTTTTTCCAGCTTCAGCGGATCAACGCCGCGATCCGCCAGCAAGCGCAGCCACTCGCGCACCAGCATCGCGCGCCCTTTCGGTGAGTGGATTCTGTTGGCGGAAATCTTCATTGACGGGCACATTGGGCTTTTCACATCAAAGTTAAAGCACAGACCATTGCCGTTACACTCCATCGCCCCGCGCCATGAGGTACGCACCGCGATGGGAATTTGTCGATCCAGGGTGCCGCGTTTGACGTCATCCACCTGTTTCATTGGCGCATCCACACCCTCTGGCGGACAAATTTTACCAGGATTCAGGCGATTCTCAGGATCGAATGCCGCTTTGATTTTGCGCAGCTCGCCATAGAGTTGAGTGCCGAAAAAGGCCGGGCTGTACTCGGCGCGGAACCCTTTCCCGTGCTCTCCCCACAGCAGACCGCCATATTTCGCCGTCAGCGCCACCACCTCATCAGAAATGGATTTCATCAATACTTCCTGCTGCGGATCGCACATATCCAGCGCAGGCCGCACGTGCAGCACCCCGGCATCCACATGACCGAACATGCCGTAGCTCAGACCGTGGCTGTCCAGCAGCGCGCGGAACTCAACGATATAATCTGCCAGATGTTCCGGCGGTACGCAGGTATCTTCAGCAAACGGGATCGGTTTAGCCGCCCCTTTCGCGTTACCCAGCAGACCGACCGCTTTTTTACGCATCGCATAAATACGCTCAATCCCGGCCAAATCCTCGCAAAGCTGCCAGCCAATGACCCCACCTTCACCGTTGGCCATCAGTGCATCCAGCCGCTGGCACAGCGCCGCGATCTGACCCTCAATTAATTCCTGATCGTCACCAGCGAACTCAACAATATTCAGGCCGAGCAGCGTTTTGTCCGGCACATCGGTAATCAGTTCTTTCACTGAATGCCAGACGATATCTTCCCGCGCCAGGTTCAGTACTTTCGAATCCACGGTCTCCACCGACAGCGCGCGCGCTTCCACCATAAACGGCGCATTGCGCAAGGCGGAATCAAACGAATCATATTTTATGTTCACCAGACGACGCACTTTCGGTAGTCGGGTGATATCGAGCCGTGCTTCAGTGATAAACGCCAGCGTCCCTTCCGACCCGGTTAACACGCGGGTGAGATCGAACTCCGTCATCTCATCATTAAAGACGTGACGCAGGTCGTAGCCGGTCAGGAAACGGTTCAGTTTCGGAAATTTATCGAGGATCAACTGGCGATTATCACGACAACGCTCAAGTACGGTTTTGTAGACGCGACCAATCGCTGTGTTGGCCTTGCCCAGCGTTTCCGCCAGCGCCACCGGCATCGCCTGCGTATCGAGAATATCACCGCCCAGCAGCACCGCGCGCACGCCCAAAACGTGATCGGATGTTTTACCGTACACCAGTGAACCCTGACCGGAAGCATCGGTGTTGATCATTCCGCCAAGTGTCGCGCGGTTACTGGTGGAGAGCTCCGGCGCGAAAAAGAAACCGTAAGGTTTCAGGAACTGGTTAAGCTGATCCTTAATGACGCCCGCTTCAACGCGCACCCAGCCCTCTTCCGGGTTGATCTCCATAATGCGGTTCATATAGCGGGACATATCGACAATAATGCCCTGATTCAACGCCTGGCCATTGGTGCCGGTGCCACCTCCGCGCGGCGTAAACACCAGCGTGCGGAAGCGCTCTTCGGCCGCCAGACGGGTAATCAGTGCAACATCAGATGTTGAACGGGGGAAAACGACTGCATCGGGTAATAACTGGTAAATACTGTTGTCTGTCGCCATTGTCAGCCTGTCGGCATAATTTGTGGCGGTATCACCTGTAAAACCTTGCTGCTCCAGTGCTTGCAAAAAATTCAGCACCAGCTGAACAACGCCGGGTGCCTGGGAAATCTGTGGGATCATTATGCTTGACCCTGCCTGATGGTAAGTGTTGTGAATAGGTAATCGTTTGCTTTAAGCATGCATCGTTGTATCACATTTTTTTCTTATACGCCCAGAGAATTGCAGGCACAATCGGGCTGGGCAAACGCTCTGAAATCATTAATCATTATCACGGGCCTTTTCCTGCAATGCCCACTCTTCCGCAACTTAATAAAGGTGTGTAAACCATATGGTTGATCTACGTCAGTCCAGGGATGTGCCGCAAGTGATGCTGTCGGTACTGTTTTTAGCAATCATGATTATCGCCTGCTTGTGGATTATTCAGCCGTTTATCCTCGGTTTTGCCTGGGCCGGAACCGTGGTGATAGCCACCTGGCCGTTGCTGTTACGTCTGCAGCGCTTGCTGTTTGGCCGACGCTCGCTGGCGGTGTTGGTGATGATGTTGCTATTAATCCTGCTGTTTATTGTTCCCGTTGCCCTGCTGGTGAACAGCCTGGTGGACTCCAGCGGCCCGGTTATTCATGCCATTACCACGGGTTCGATGTCGCCACCCGATCTGGCATGGCTGAACAGAATTCCGCTGGTCGGTGCAAAGCTCTATAGCGGCTGGCATAACCTGCTGGACATGGGCGGCAGCGCAATTATGGCGAAACTACGACCTTACATTGGTACAACCACGACGTGGTTTGTCAGCCAGGCCGCGCATATTGGACGCTTGATGCTGCACTGCGGCCTGATGCTATTATTCAGCGCCTTACTCTACTGGCGAGGCGAGCAGGTTGCGCAGGGGATTCGCCATTTTGCCATTCGTCTGGCGGCCAGGCGTGGCGATGCAGCGGTATTGCTCGCCGGCCAGGCTATCCGTGCGGTGGCGCTGGGTGTGGTAGTGACCGCGCTGGTGCAGGCGGTTCTGGGAGGGCTCGGGCTGGCCATCTCCGGCGTCCCTTACGCTACGCTGCTCACCGTGGTGATGCTGATGACCTGTCTTATCCAGATTGGGCCATTGTTGGTGCTGGTTCCGGCGATCATCTGGCTTTACTGGAGCGGCGACTCCACCTGGGGCACCGTGCTATTGGTCTGGAGCTGCGTGGTCGCCACACTGGATAACTTTATCCGCCCGGCGCTTATTCGCATGGGCGCAGACTTACCGCTGATTTTGATCCTCTCCGGCGTCATCGGCGGGCTAATCGCATTTGGTATGATCGGCCTGTTTATCGGCCCGGTACTGCTGGCCGTCTCGTGGCGTCTTTTCTCCGCATGGGTGAATGAAGTACCCGAACCGACTACGCGATCAGAAGATGTATTGAATGATAAGCAAAATTCAGGAGCCTCTTCCTGAAATAGTCTTAAGGCGGGGTAGCCCGCCTTAAATAATCATTAAGCCGCGCTTATCATTTAAAGTAATCAAACCTGGTTGACCCCCTCTGCAGCCCGCAGAATGTGGCATTTCCCGCATATATTCTTCAAGACCATTAAACTAATGAGACGAATCTGATCGACTCAAAAAAGCCCCATGCCTACTATAAGGCCACGGTTATAAATCAACACCTTGGTTTATAAGCATGGAAATCCCCTGAGTGAAACAACGAATTGCTGTGTGTAGTCTTTGCCCATCTCCCACGATGGGCTTTTTTTTTGCTTCATCGCGCTTTACCAATCCCCACGCTGTACCATTATCAAACACAGCGCTTTTATGGGAGTCAGTCCGCAGATGGGCTGTTTTCCTGGCGGTTGATTTCGCAGCAGCTCATCATTCTCCATGCAACTGGCAGCACCCGCGTTTCGCCGGTAACATTTACCGTTGCTGTCGCGCGTATATCGCCCGATGATGCGCCAGCCTGCAACTCAAACTCGCCCGACTCGACAATACGCTTGCCGTCGCGCCGCGTGAAATTGAGCATATCCACGGGCAGCGTAAAGGTCAGCGTTGCTGTTTCTCCTGGGGAAAGATCCACGCGCTGGAACGCTTTTAGCTCCTGTACCGGGCGCACCATCGAAGCCACTTTATCGCGCACGTATATCTGAACAACTTCACTGCCGCTGCGTTCACCAACATTGGTGACCCGAACCTGTAATGCGATCTCGCCATCAATAGCCACTTCCGGCGTCAACAAGACCAGAGGCGCGTAATCGAACTGCGTCCAGCTCAGTCCGTAACCGAACGGGTAGCGGGAGCCAAAATGGAAGGCGAACGGCGTCCCGCCGCTTTTTAGTTTATGGTTGTAATAATAGGGCATTGCACCCGCGCTTTTCGGCACGCTCACTACCAGTCGTCCCTGTGGTTCTGCACAGCCGGTCAGCACATCGGCAATGGCGTAGCCACCCTCCTGACCAGGCGCCCATGCCATTAGCCAGGCTGCGACACGTGTTTCCAGCCCTTGCAGGTTGTAAGGACGCCCACCAGTCATCACCACCACCACGGGTTTACCAGTATCCACCAGCGCCTCAAGCAATTGCTGTTGCACACCGGGCAGTGACAGACTGTCCGTGTCGGAGCCTTCACCCACCGTACCGCTCTGGAATAGCCCGGCGAGATCGCCCACGCAGGCAATCACCACATCACTCTCCTGCGCCGCACGAACCGCCTGCGGGATCAGGCTTTGATCCATGGAAACTGGCGATTGCTGCATCGGTTTGCCGGAAGCATCGCCCGGGAAGACCGGCGCTCCCGCCATGCGTTTTTCTATGATATGGCAACCTTTCGCATAGCGAACATTGCCCTCGCCCAGCGTCTGCCGCAAGGCCGCCAGCGGCGTAGTGACCTGCGAGATCTCTTCCAGCATATCGCTGATAATCAAATGTACCGGGAAGCTGTAACCACTGAGCAGAGCCAGCGGATCGTCCGCTGTCGGGCCAACCACCGCCACTTTTGGCGCTCCGCGCAGCGGCAGAATACCGTTATTCTCCAGTAAGGTCAGCGAACGAGTTGCCACGTCACGCGCAGCCTGCCGCGCAGCATCAGATTGCAACACGATGCGTCGCTCATCCGTATAGGGCTGTTCGAACAATCCAAGGCGGAATTTAACCGCCAGCACGCGGGCGACGATTTCATCGATCTTCGCCATTGAAATCAGCCCGCGCTCAACCGCCTCCGCCAGATGACGGGCGCAGTCATCTTTTGGCAATTCAATATCCAGCCCGGCATTAAAGGCTAATGCCGCCGATTCTGCTGCATCATGACTGACACCGTGATGCTGATGGAGCAGACTAACACCGCCATAATCAGCAACGATAATGCCATCAAATCCCCACTCTTCGCGTAGCAGCGTAGTCAACAGGAAATGATCGCTGTGCCCGGGTTGATTATCGATGTCGTGATAGGCGGGCATCACCGAACCGGCTTTCGCCAGTTTGACGGCCATTTCAAAGGGCAACAAAAAGGTATCGTTCAGTTCGCAAAAACCCAGATGTACCGGCGCATGGTTGCGCGCACCTTCGCTGAAAGAATGGCCAACATAGTGTTTGAGCGTCGCCAGAATATCGCCTTGCTCTCCCTGCAACCCATCAACATAAGCACAAGCCATCACGCCCACCAGCCAGGGATCTTCACCAAACGTCTCCTCGGTGCGGCCCCAGCGCACATCGCGCGAAACATCCAGCACCGGTGCCAGCCCCTGCCTGCAACCGGTGCTGTGCGCTTCCTCACCGATTTGCTGTGCGGCACGTTTGATCAGCGCAGGATCCCAGGTCGAACCATAGTTGAGTGATGAAGGAAATAGCGTGGCATCTTTGCATAACAAGCCTACCAGACACTCTTCGTGAAACAGCGCAGGGATCCCCAGCCGCGTATCTTCTACCAGGGTTTTTTGCAGCCGGTTAGCGGCCCTTACTCCGCTTTGCGCATCAACGATATGCGTACCGAGCGGACGGGTTATCTGCCCAATGCCGCGTGTTAACCGTTCAGTCAGTGCCGCCTGGGCGCTGACGCCGGCAAATTCGTCGCTCAGATCGCTGCGTTCTCGGTGGTCACCATCTTCTGACAGCACCAGCCACAACGCATGCATCTGGGCGAATTTCTCTTCCGGTGTCATCCGGGCAAGCAGATCGGCCACGCGTTCAGAAACCGGGCGGTAAGAATCATGATAAATTGCGCTCATCGGGTCACTCCTGTGTTACTGAAATCCGGGGTAGTTTGAGGGGGTGTCACTGAATTGCTGGCGTCGCGTTTGCGGATCAGTTCACGAGCGATGGTGTCGGTCACCTGGCTATTCAGTTTGTAGCGGGTAAGCAACAGCACCATGCTGATAAACAGCAGACAAGGGATCAGCGTAAACAACGCATTGATGGTGGTCAGAACGCTGGCCGTTTGCTGCGCCTGATTCGGTACATAATCCACCGCGCCCAGCACCCAACCAACAACGGCACCTCCAAGCGCAAGACCGAACTTGATGGCAAACAGCGCCGTCGAGAACACCAGACCATCAAGGCGTCGTCCGCTGCGGTGCTCTTCGTAATCCACCACATCGGAAAACATGGTCCACTGTAGCGGAGTGGTGAGATTCTGAATAAAGCTGAAAACAATGTTAAGGCCGAATATAAGCCACACTTGCGTTGGCGGAATGATAAATATCAGTGCGGCAAACGCAACAAAAGTAATGATGGTCCATTGATAGGCACGAACACGATCAAATTTCCCTAGCAAACGTGCGGAGAATAATGCACCAAGCAGCGCAGCAATCATGCCAGAAACAATAAAAGTAAAGACCATTTCCGGGCGCTGTAATACATATTTGACGTAATACATGGTAGCCGAGCCACGCGTCACCACGGCGGTAAGCAATAAAATATTAAACAGAAAAACAATCCGCCACTGGCTATTTTTCGCCACTAATTTGAGATCGCTGAATAGTGATCCTGAACTGTCATTATTCGGCGTATAACGCTCACGGGTCATAAAGAAGCAGCCAAAGAACAGCAAAATACCCAGCACGCCCATCATACTCATCGCGTAAAAATAGCCCTTCTGATCGTTACCGTTACCGAGCTGTGCCACCAGAGGTAACGCAATCACCGTCACGATCAATCCGCCGATAAATGACAGACAAAAACGCCACGATTGCAGGGAATGGCGTTCCTGCGGGTCCATGGTCAACGCGCCGGGCATCGCACAGTACGGTACATTTATCGCGGAGTAGATAAAACTCAGGATCGCGTAGGTCACGCAGGCATAGATGATTTTTGCCGTTGGGCCCGCATCCGGCACATAGAAAGTGATAATGCAACTGACGCCAAACGGAATCGCAAACCACAGCAACCACGGACGGAAACGTCCGTGACGGGTTTGCGTGCGATCAACCAGTGCGCCAATACAGGGGTCAGCAAACGCATCAATTACCCGCACCACTAAAAACATGGTGCCCATAATAGCGGCGGGTAAACCAAAAACATCGGTATAGAAATAAGCGAGAAACAGTGTGGCCGTTTGCCAGACTAGTGCGCTGGCCATATCGCCGAGGCCATAACCTATTTTATCTTTGGTACTGAGAACAGAGGATAGGGTCATTTTATCAGCCTTGTGAGGTGAAAATGGATATTTCAACCTGACGCGAATATGACTTCGCGCCGCTCACTACAGGCTAAAGTATTAGAAGAAGTGCGCCCCCGGACAATTGTAATAATTACCAGGCTTTTTACGTTTTTTAGCAATTGTGATCGCCGACGAGTTCACGGCGAAAGTAAAAGACCACCTTCTTAGAAAGTGGCTTTTGAGAATGCCCCCTGTGTATTGAAATTAACAGGCTTAAAAGCCTTCTCAAATCTCTTAAGGTGTTGTCGGGAGTGTTAGAAATTCTGTGTCATTCCAGTAATATACAATCAAAAAGGAATGACACATGTCCCAGCCCTTCGATTTTGACAAAGCACTTAAGGCTCTCCAGTCCGGTCAGGCATTAACCGGAAAGGATGGTATCTTAACGCCATTAATCAAACAGTTAACTGAAGCCGCTCTTGCTGCTGAGCTTGATTCACATCTGGCTCAGGATGTGGAAGCCAACCGTAAAAATGGTTCCGGTAAGAAGACCATCAAAGCGCCGACCGGCAGCTTCGAACTGGCAACTCCGCGCGATCGTAACGGCACCTTTGAGCCGCAGCTGGTTAAGAAGCATCAGACCACGCTTTCTGACG
>NZ_FMBC01000060.1 GCF_900094795.1 Kosakonia oryziphila | reverse complement strand
TCTGACAAGGCTGTTACCCCGTCATCAACGTCCGGTCATGGTCTGGAACCCTCCCGGCAGCACGAATGGCCGGTTATCACCGGAAGAACAGGCCTTTGAGCTTGCCGTGCATCAGGGGCACGTCTTTCCGGTTTTTCAGCCTGTCACCGACCGGCATTATGAGACGAAAGGCTTTGAAATCCTGATCCGCTGGCGACGGGATGGTCAGGAGATGCAACCGGCAGACTTTCTGCCGAATATCAGGTCGCCCGGTAACTGGTTGCTGCTGACCGCCTTTGTCATCAGCGAGGCCGTTCGTCAGATAAATGCCACTGCCGGTGACTGGTATTTCGCGATTAATGTCCCTGCCTTTGTGGCGGGGAGTAAGGCCCTGATAAGTATGCTGGAGACAGCACGTCAGCAACTGAATGATCCCACCCGGGCTGAGCGCCTGGTGCTGGAGTTTTCAGAAACCACAGATGTCAGCCGCAGCGGGGTCAAAGAGAACATCAGGGAAATGCAAAGGGGCGGCCACCGGATATTACTGGATGACTGTTTTTCTTCCCACAGCGTGACCTTTCCTGCGCGTCAGGTGCGGTTCAATGGCTATAAACTGGATAAATCGATTGTCGATACCTTTATGCATAATCATCACGATGCCAGCCTGATACAGTCCCTGGTGGTCTACTGCCAGCTTAATGATGTGGAGTGTATTGCAGAAGGGGTGGATTCGCCTGAGAAATTTAATGCCCTGTGCAGGGCTGGTGTCACCGGGTTTCAGGGATATTACCTCTCCGGACCTGTGTACCGGGAATCGCTGGATGAGACCGTGCGTCAGTTGCAGACACGCCACAACAATATCACCCGGACGGGGGACGCAGGCACCTGTAAATAATCAGCGCGGGTCCGGTCAGTCAGTTTTTGCCCGGGTCACCGTGCGGTGTGCAGTCCGGACCTGAAAGGGTGCCCGGACTGTCCGGGGAGCCTGATGTTACCGGGTTTTTAAACGCCTCCATTCTCATGAGTGGGTGGCAAAGGTTACCGGCGGTCTGATGAAAGCTGCGGGTAAGGAGGTTTCATCTGATACGGGTATTTTTGTTGTTGCTGCTGCTGACAGGGGTACTGGCTGTGATGATCTATGCGCCGGTTGCTGCGGGTTTACTTCGCCGGAGTGTCCGGAGCATCAGTCAGTGGATGTCCGGCCTCAGTTATCCATTATCGTAAACCGGTGTAAGCCGGATGTCTTCCCGGTCATCAATGGCCGGGAAGAACGGGTACAGCCTGTGATGGACCTGATGGATGGAAAGAATATGTTTCAGTCATGCTGCTTCCGGTACAGAAAAAAACGGCCGGGGCCATTCCCGAAAAGCGCGGCAGTTGCCGCGAAAACAGGGGGAAATGCTGTTGCGGCTGGTTTCCTGATAATGGCACTGAAAAGTATTTATGCTCTCGCTTCTGCAGCTAATCAACTGTTGGTTTTTGCAATCCGTAACAGGCTACCTAGGCTGTTACGGCTCACAACCAGCCAGAAATGTGAGCCATTACATGTATAAATGACTTCAGTCAACGCCGAGTTTACTGTGATATTTTCTCATCAGACTACCCAACTTCTGTGCAGCAACTTTTCCGGCATCAAGTCCTTCTTTTTCAGCGACACTTTCAACAGCAACTGCCTCATCAATTAAAAGTGACATGCCAGCAATATATGTTTCCCTGTCATACCCCTCTGCGGCGCTGTCCATAATGGACTCGGCTGTTGCTTTAAGCTCCTGAATATCCTTTTTAAATGATGTAACATCCTCCTCCTTAAGTGCGGCACGGTAGCTTTTATTTATCAGCTTCATGGCATGTTCAACACTTTCAGATCCAGCCATCACGCTGGCAGATAAAAGAAGGGAGGTTCCCATCACGATGGCACACATGATTTTTCTCATATAAACCCTGCATTTTTCTTATAAGGTTTAAATTTATTACCCCGATTCCAGAGGTAACATTGCATAAAAAAATTAACTTCTCACTACCTGTATATCTGTGGTGCAATGACAATTGCAACATGCAAATAATAGGGAAAAGAGATTAAGAGAACATTAAGGAGTTTTATATTCTGACTAAGTATGAACGCTAATAATACGCGCTATGAGTGTTTCAACCTGCTTAATTTTCTTTATTTTCGTTTCCCTGGACACTTAATGGTCGTTCAGTTCATTTCCGTCCAGTTCTATCGATACCTTACTCATTAACTTTCAAACATATACAAGAGATGTACAAAAAATGCTTTCCAACCTGGACATTTCGGCACTATCGGAAAATGTGTCCAAAAAATATTTCTGATGATCATATTTAATTTTGTTGACCCACAGCGCAAACCTGAGTCTGTTCATAACTTGCATCTGAGCAAGCGAGGGACTGGACAAGCCCAGCGGTTGCGTCAACGGGTCACATTGGGGTATGCCTAATATCTACCACTTAAAAAGATAACGACTAATATTATTAGTGACCACATAAGTGATACCATAAATATCAATACCACTTAAATGTTACCATAAGGGCGAGAAATGTTCGTTTTTGGTTACCTCCGGGCATCCACTTCAGAGCAGGATGCCAGCCGGGCAAAAAATGCACTGAAGGCATTTGCAAAGGCACTGTTGCAAAGATCATGATGAGGCAACCTTTAATGTTACTGAAAGGTCTTATCGTTCAAAGACTCTGCTCACCAGACGCATTTCACCCAGGGGATGACCAAAATAAAATGATTCGGCCTGACCTTTCCGTAGCGCGCGCATCACTTCAATCCCTTTTATCGTGGCGTAAGCCGTCTTCATGGATTTAAATCCCAGCGTGGCGCTGATTATCCTTTTCAGCTTGCCGTGATCACATTCAATGATGTTATTCAGATACTTTATCTGCCAGTGTTGAACATCGGGTGGACACCGGCCCTCCTGTTTTAACAACGCAAGCGCACGGTCATAAGTGGGAGCCTTATCTGTATTGATAAGGCGGGGAACCTGCCAGCCTTTCACGTTATTTAAAATCTTGCCGAGAAAACGATATGCCGCTTTGCTGTTACGACGCGGAGAGAGATAAAAATCGATGGTGCGGCCTTTGCTGTCAACAGCCTGGTACAGGTAAGCCCATCTGCCATTCACTTTGATATACGTTTCATCGAGGTGCCATGAACAGAAGCCGGAAGGCTGACGCCAGTACCATCGCAGTCGTTTTTCCATTTCAGGTGCGTAGCACTGGACCCAGCGATAAATGGTGGTGTGATCGACATTTACGCCGCGTTCGGCCAGCATCTCCTGCATTTCACGGTAGCTGATGCCGTATTTGCAGTACCAGCGTACCGCCCACAGGATGATGTCACGACTGAAATGTCGGCCTATGAATACGTTCATGAATACCGCCTCTGGTGAAAACGACAGCAAATTTTATCAGCGCTGCGATCTTTGCAGCAGTGCCCCGGACAGAGGTTCATACATAATGGCGCTCCATCCTCGTTATCGACCCGTAGTGAAGAAAGCCACGGTCTGCGTGAGCCGCCGGGTTTGTTTTTCCAGCGCATTCGCTGCAACGACTGCCTGCTGCACCAGTTGAGTGTTCTGATGGGTGACAGAATCGATTTGTACGATGGCTTCGTTGACCTGGCTAATGCCAATGCTCTGTTCATCAGTCGCGACGGAAATTTGCGACATAATGTCCGAAACCCGCTGCACGGCTTCAATCATCTCGTCGATATTATCTCCGGCGATTTTAATCTGCGACGAGCCACTGTTGACGCGGCTGACGGACTCCTCAATCAGCTCTTTAATCTCCTGGGCCGCCTGAGAACTGCGTAAGGATAAATTGCGTACCTCGCTGGCAACCACGGCAAAGCCTTTCCCCTGTTCCCCGGCCCTGGCCGCCTCAACTGCCGCATTCAGCGCGAGAATGTTGGTTTGAAAAGCAATGCTGTTTACCACGTCGATGATATTGGCAATTTTACCGGCGCTTTCAGAAATACCGTTCATGGTGTCATTGACATTCTGCATCATCACCCCCCCGCGTGAGGCAATATCTACCGCGCCGCGCGCCAGCTCACGCGCCTGTCCGGCGTTTTCAGCATTTTGTTTTACGGCAGCGGTAATCTCTTCCATGCTGGAGGAGGTTCTTTCCAGAGATATCGCCTGCTGATCGGTGTGTCCGGCTATCTCCTGATTACCGGCGACGATATTCTGGGTATTGTTGTTGATCATTTCAGCGCCATCGCGGATCTCTTCAATAACGGAAGTCAGTTGCTCGCGCATCACCCCCATCTCATATAACAGGCTTGTATTATCCGTGGCTTTTTTATCCACTGCCTGCGATAAATCCCCGGCGGCAATTCGCGACACGACCTCCGCCGCATAACGCGGTTCGCCACCCAGTGTTTTCAATGTACTGCGGTTAATCAGATAAACCAGTACAGAGAGCAAAATGCTGATAGCGATAAATTGCGCGATGTTCTGATAAAGCGAACTTAGAAAGACTTCCTGGATATCATCAACATAAAGACCAGTTGTAATAATCCATCCCCAGGGAGACCACGGAATATTGTAGGCAATTTTGGGCTTCGGTACGGTGTCTCCCGGTCGCGGGAAATCATAGGCGGTGAAACCATCATGGCCATCCTTCGTCACGGCGACCATATCCCTGAAAATATATACGCCGTTGGCATCGGCAACATCCGGCCCCTTGCCAATTAACGCGGCATTAATAGGATGCATAATGACCTGTGCCTGGGTGTTCAGAATAGTAAAATATCCTGTGTCGCCATAGCGTAAGTCTTTAATGATCTGGATGGCACGTTGTTGCGCTTCCTCTTTTGATATCAGTCCCTTATCAACAAGTGCAGCCTGCGTTTTTACCACGTTAAGGGCTAACTGGGAAACATACACTAATTCCTTTTTCCGTAGCGTTAGCTGGTCATCTTTAATTTTTACTGAGCCAAAGAATAATGACCCGGCAAGGCTTAGAAGTGCGACGGCAAGTGGAAGCCACAGTTTATGAGCAAAGGATATTTTCATAGCATGCTAACCTGTTGTTGTTGTTGTCCAGGGTAGGTATTGCGCTGGGCCTCCCGCTATCAGACCGCGCTTCATTTCTTTATCGGGAGAGGTCAGGGAAATAATTAATCGATAATATTGATATATGTGAAATTATATATTTCATTTTCGCTACAATGAATTTAACTTTATGATTAATATATAGTTATTTGCCATATAAACCATGTGTATTAAGGTCTGGCGAATAGGTGAATCTGTTCACGGTAATTGTTTCTGCCGTAACCACGGGATGCTTATGACCTCCTGACATGAATTAGCTCGAAGCAATGTGATGGTTTTCACATTATTCCGGGCTGGCGACATCACCGACGCGGTGGCGTCGCCATAGATTAATAAACTAATTTAGGGGAATAAGGTGCAGTTTGGCTGAACAAAATATATCAGATGGCCGAGAGCGAGCTAATTATCACGACCGTTGCTGTGGGTAAGCGTGAATACCGCAATATTTATAACCTGGCGAAAGATACAGGCTGCTTTGTCCGTTATCACCAGGGCCAGGTATTATTCTCGTAATCAAGGAAGAGATGGCTTCTGGCGTTCCGGTTCTTCTCAATCACATTGACCATGCCGTTGACGCTGGTACTGACATCAATCTCGGCATCCACTGTACCGTCCAGCGTGCCCATCGCTGTCGCTACCCAGCCTGGATGAATTGACAGAACGGTCTGTGCTCCGTGGCTGATATCCATATAAATGCAGCGAGCCAGCATATTCAGCGCCGCTTTACTGGCCCGGTAAAGCTCAAGGCCTATCCCCGGCTCGGTATTACCAGCAATACTGCCCCGGTGCGACGACATAAAAACCAGGCTTCCATCAGGCTTAAGCATCGGCAGAAGGTGCCGGGCCAGGCGGGCAGGGCCAAAAGCATTGGTCATCATGAGGCGCTGGAATTCAGTGTCAGATGCCTGTAACACTGACTGATGCAAAGGTCCGTAAATACCGGAAACCATAAAAATAACGTCAAACTGCCGTTCACCGATCCTGCCGATTAGGTGCCCGATATGGGACTTATCGGTGACATCAATCTCGCTGGTCGTGAGGTTGCCAGGGTAAGTCTCTCCCAGGGAAAGCAGTGAGGAGGTATCCGCCTCCGGTAAGTGTGTGGCAAAAACTTCCCAGCCTCGCTCCAGATACGCTTTTGTCAGACCCAGCCCCAACCCTTTCTCAGTCCCGACAATCAAAATGCTCTGCTTTTTCATCATCATCTCCAGGTTATTGCGCGGTGTAACCGCCGTCAGCCATCAATACCGTTCCCGTAACGAAGCTGGCTTTAGGTGATGCAAGCCAGATAATCGCTTCAGCAATCTCTTCCGGTTGAGCCACCCGCCCAAGTGGATGAGCGTGGCCGTAGCTGGCAAGCGTAGCGCGGCTGTCTTCGACTATGCCGGAAAGAATATTTGTTTCAACGACGCCAGGAGCGACGGCATTAACCCGGATGCCATACTCAGCCACCTCCAGCGCCAGAACTTTCGTCAGTTGGGCTATTGCGCCTTTAGAGGCCGAGTAAGCCGCTGTGGCTTTCATGCCAACCATGCTGACCACGGACGCCACATTGACAATCGCTCCCTGCCTGCGGGGTTGCATGGCCTTCAGGCTTTCCCGGCTCAGGAGGAAATACCCTCTGGCATTAATGGTCATAATGTTGTCCCATTCTTCAACGGAAGTTTCGGTCGCGAGTTTATTCAGGGTCTTGCCTGCATTGTTGATGAGAATATCCACGCCGCCGAATTCGGCCTGCGCGAGAGTGACCGCGCTGATGACTTCATCTTCCTGGCTGACATCACAACGTTGTGCCACCACCTGATTGCGCTGCGCCAGCGCATGGACCGCCGGGTCGATATCCAGCGCCAGTACCCTGGCGTCATGACTGACGAGAAGTTCTACCGTGGCTTTGCCAATATCACCTGCGGCTCCCGTGACTATCGCCACCCGGTTCTTTAATCCAAAAATATCTGCCATTTTTATTCCTCACATTGCATCACGGTATCGACAAAAGGATATGAGAGGCTGTGCAATGCAACAATGAGGGTTACTGTAGAAAGATTATCTTTTTCTGTCAGAATGGTTTTTTTTGACCTGCTAAATGCGGGGAAATTTATCCTTTCATATATTCGGGAGGCGCAGTGCCCGGAATTACCTCAAGCCTTACACAAAAAATGATCCCTGCTTTGCTGGCGCTGGCTCCTGATGAAGGCTACACGCGCACCCGTATGAAGGAGATAAAACTATTGCGGGTCAATGAGTCGATGCCCCATACGCCCGTCCTTTATGAACCCTGCATTGTTATTGTTTTGCAAGGAAAGAAAACCGGGTTGATGGGCGGAGAGGAATTTACCTACGATCCGGGGCATTATCTGGTTGTCTCGGCGCCTCTTCCGTTCACCAGCCAGACAACGGCCAGCCAGCAACAGCCTCTTCTGGCGATGTCTGTATCGCTTGATGTCGCCACGATTGCCGAATTACTTATTGAAATGGGAGACGGCGACGGAAGAGGGAATGAGAAGGCAGGGATCCTGTTTTCCACCCCGCTGGGAGAAGAACTGGCCGATACGGTTTATCGTCTGTTGATGGTGCTTTCTGATGAAGAGCAAAGCAGAATTCTGGGGCCGGGTATTCTGAAAGAACTTTATTATCGTGTGCTGATTGATACACAGGGCGCCGCAATCAGAGCGGCGCTCTCCGGAAAGGGGCATTTCAGGCAAATTGCCGCCGCTATCCGCACGATGCATACCCGGTTTATGGATCATATTGAGGTTGATATGTTGGCTAAAGAGGCCGGAATGAGTTCCCCTTCATTTCATCGCCATTTCAGGGTATTCACCGGTACTACACCAAAACAGTATCTGATTTCCATCAGACTGCACCAGGCGCGTTTTTTAATGGTAAAGCGAAATGTCACTGCCAGTGAGGCCTCTTTTCGGGTTGGCTACATCAGTCCGACACAATTTAGCAGAGAATTTAGCCGCTTTTTTGGTTGCCCGCCGCAAAAGGAAGCTCAGCGTTTACGCCATTTATTAAAAGTCAAAGCTGAATCGTACTGGCCAGAATAGTGTCTTTTCAGCCTGGACGCCGTGACAGTTAAAAGAGCGGATGAGCGAGGTTCATTCGAACACTTATGGTAAAAACAGCGCGACATCTCGCGCTGTTACGACAAACCCATGTGTCACTCAGAATGCGGTTTCCAGCCCACTCATGATGCGTAACACAGTACTTTTGCCGGAGCCGGATGCGCCAATCAGCACCAGCACTTCGCCGGGCGAAACATCAAGGCTGATCTCTTTCAGCACCTGGGTTGAGCCAAAGGATTTGGTAATCCGGCTCAGCGTAATGGCGGATTTGCTCATGATAACTGGCTCCTGGTTTGATGATATTGAACCCAACGGGAAAGCGGAAAGCAGACAACGAAGTAGAGCAGGGCGACCAGGTCGTAAATCACCACAGGCTAGCCGATGCGATCGACAATGGCCTGGCCCTGGTGCATCAATTCCGACATGCCGATCATGCTGACAATCGACGTATCTTTAATCAGCGAAAGATACTGGCCAACCTTCGGTTGGGCAAATTCGTTCCCGACGAATTTGTCGCTGCGTCGCCACCTTCCTGCAACTCGAATATGACCAGCAACGCTATCAACAATTCATCCCGGCAGGTTTCACAGCGTACAGACGTGCGGATCGACAACATTGAGATCCAGACGCAGGCCACCGATGCGAAAGACATAGTGCAGGAGATCCCCGGAAATATTAAAGATGCCACCTGGCATTTTGATGATGGCCTGAGAGCGTAAAGCGTCCACTGTGCCCCTGCCCGGAATCGGTAAAAAATTAAGAGCAGGGGCTGTACAGCGTTTACACTCTGGCCTTTCACCACGTATTATTTCTTGTGAAGACTTCAACGGACGATTACACAAGGAATGTATCGCAATGACCGCACTACAATTTCCCTGCGCAATTTTTAGAACCCAAAATTGGATGGACGATTACAGCGCTAAAGATATGTGCTGCGGCGATCTGACCGAAGCACAGTTAAAATCCCGGTACCGACTGGATTATATTTCTGACCGGGTAGATCCTTACACCCTAACCCGGCGTTCTTCAATGGATCGTCCTCAGTCCATGTTCTGCTGTAATCTGCGTGGCCAGGGTGAAAAGATTACCCGCCAGCAGTGCGCCGCAATGTTGTTTGACGAGTTCCGCTCATTATCCCGCAAATTTTCCTTTTACGGGCCGTACCGCCATCTGATCGAAAAGATGATCACCCACATGCAGAACGGTAACGGCACGCCGTTTCGTGATATGGCGTTGGACAGGGCTTTAAGGGAGCACATTCTCAGAGATAATTCGACAGAGAACAGTACCAGGCTTCTTTTAAAAGAGGCTATTGGGGGCAATATTGGCTGGTTAAATAATATTTACCCTGCGGATAAAAAAGATGAATTACGCAAGGCAATACTTAAAGGCAGGTTACCAAAATTTAACAGGTTGCAGGATAATTTTAATGGCATGGGTATTACCGTTCATGATACCTGGGCAACACATGTCACTATAAAATCACTACATATCGAAAAAGATCGATACCGGGCAGTGGTGCATTACAGGGTACAGGATCACTTTGGCCTCGACAGTGAGGATATAGTGAAAAAAACATTCAGCCAGTTTCATTTCTTCCGTATCTGGTTTGTTCTCCAGCGGTACAATCAGTTTGGCTTTAAACCGTTCATGACCAATATGGAAGCCACAATAGAAATTACGGGAAAGTGCAATGAAAGCAAAAAGTAAGAAAACGCTTCGTGCCCTTTTGTTGGTTGCGATAGGGATTTTCGGCTACTGCTTCTGGTTATTTCTACGTCCAGTAGAAATTGTTGCAGTACATCAAGATGGCAATTCCAGTGATGTACTGGTAAGAAACTTCCCATTTACTGATAAAGGTAAAATAAGCTGGTGGCTGAAGAACAAGAATATGTTGAAAGAAAAATATGACGTCCCCCAACCAGAAAAAGATGGTGATTTTACTGTGATATTCTGGCTATTCGGCGATGGCTACAAAGAAACGGATGGCTACGACCGATTATGCTTTGATGATATGCCGCCACCACTAAACTGTATCGATAAAAACAGGGTTTTTTCGGTAAATCACAGCCGAAATATGGGAATTTCATTCATTGCCAGTGGCGGCATATATCGCATGAGAGAAAACGGGAAGATAGTAAAAGACGAGTCTGAGTAGGTTTGCCGTCCTCGCATAGAGACAGCAATAAAATCATCCGCTCTACCCAACCTTGTACCAGCAATACGGAAGTAGCAAAATGCTCAAGAGGCTATCCCGACGGAGAGAAAAGCGGCAACGCCTTACCGCCTGCCTCAACCCCTTCAGTAAGGCGATTGCACGGATGGCGAACGTAGCAGATGAAACCCGAACCAAAGCCTTTCTTTTAGGTATCCTTTTGAAAACCCCTCAATGACTGTTGGTCTCGCGGTGATCAATGCCACAGAACCACCTTTCAAGGTAGCGCGTCTCTGTTCAGCATTTTCAGGCGATTCACATGTCCCTCGACTACGCCGTTACTCCATTTGCTGGTAATGGCTTCACATATTGCTGCTGCATCAGCCTCCATCCCGGCTGCAACACGTTGAAGCTCAACCGGGCCGCTTTCGCTGACATGACTGAACCACCTGCTTAGTTGTGGCTTGTTTTTCGTTTTCAGGATCCGGTAGAAGTCCAGTGCAAGTTGCTGTGCTATTTTCAGCTGTGGCTCTTTTTCACACATCAGCCCGATGAAGCGGGAGGCATAACTTTCTTCCCCTCTTATTATCCTCCAGGGCATCAACCAACGGCTCACACGCGAAGCTGATGGAAGACGGGCTGGCGTAGTAACAGGTGCGCTCCCACCTTTACGCCATCTGGCAACCTCATCCCTGACGGTGGTTTCGCTACCGGTGAACCCTTTTGCCACCATTTCCCTCCATATCTGGCTGCCATTGTGATTACCGCTTTCACTCTGTTCCTCCAGCCACCCACGCCAGGGATCCAGAAGACCAGGTTTCCGGGGGCGGGTCAACATTTCAGGGAATGTACCTGATTGGAGCCAGCGCCTGACCGGTATTTATCACCCTGCGAAGAAGAGTATCTGCACTGCTACGGAAACCTGCTGCCGTTGCCGCCCGTCTTCCAGACTCACCTCCGGCGATTAATCCTGGCTGACACTGTAAATTTTGTAACGCCTGTGAAGACTGCTGCCGTGAACTGGCGAAAGGAGCCAGCGACTCGGCAAAAATTTTGCGTGAACAGGATGGGTTACGGCAGTACCAGTGGCGGACGGCGAATACCAGCCACATTGTCTGGCCTGAACAAGGTCGATGCTGTATTCGGCGCCGCCGACAACTATGAACCGATTTGCTGCGCTTAAGGCATTCAGGACATAGTGCAGTTTTACGCGTGGCACGAAGATGGAGGGGTATCCCATCAGAACTAACAACTTGTCGGCTGGATTGCCACCCGCAAGGCAACTGCAAAAGCGTCTTAAGTGAAGGCATAGAGTTGTCCATAACTTAAAACAGCTTAGATCCTTGTTAACTAAAAAGTTTCATTGATTTTCTCCCACCCAAGTTGCGGAAGACCCAGTTTTGCACCGTTGGTAACAACTTTTTGCATATTTCTTGTTCATTTACGTTCCCGACCGTGAAGATGTCAGTCTAATGCTGGCCTTTTGTTAACAATAAAGTTATAAAGAACTCTGGCATGGACATTTAGACATCTATACGTATAGAAGGTGATATGCACGAACAACAAGAAAATGGAGAGCTTAAGCGCACCATGAAAACCCGCCATTTGATCATGCTGTCATTAGGCGGCGTCATTGGTACAGGGTTATTTTTTAATACCGGATACATCATCTCTACCACCGGCGCGGCGGGGACACTGCTGGCGTATTTGATTGGGGCGCTGGTCGTCTGGCTGGTTATGCAGTGTCTTGGTGAGCTTTCCGTGGCGATGCCAGTCACAGGTGCTTTTCATGTCTACGCGGCGCGCTATATTGGCCCGGCGACAGGGTATACCGTGGCATGGCTATACTGGCTCACCTGGACGGTCGCTCTGGGATCGAGCTTTACTGCCGCCGGGTTCTGTATGCAGTACTGGTTCCCGCATGTTCCGGTCTGGCTATGGAGCGCTCTGTTTTGTGTGGTGATTTTTTGCCTTAACGCGATTTCAACGCGTTTCTTTGCTGAAGGGGAGTTCTGGTTCTCGCTTGTTAAAGTCGCGACCATCATCATCTTTATCATCCTCGGTTGCGGGGTGATTTCCGGGTTTATCCCGATGAAGGATGGTTCACCTTCGCCGGGGCTTTCTAACCTCACCAGTGAGGGCTGGTTTCCATATGGCGGTTTGCCCATTCTGATGACCATGGTGGCGGTCAATTTTGCTTTTTCCGGTACTGAGCTTATCGGTATTGCGGCGGGCGAAACGGAAAACCCGCATCAGGCTATTCCGGTAGCGATCCGCGCCACGATTGCCCGGTTAATCCTGTTTTTTATCGGCACCGTTTTTGTCCTTGCCGCGCTGATACCGGCGAATGTGGCAGGGGTTGAGAAGAGCCCGTTTGTGCTGGTCTTTGAAAAAATAGGCATTCCATATGCGGCGGATATTTTTAACTTCGTCATTCTGACCGCTATCCTTTCTGCGGCGAATTCCGGGCTTTATGCCTCGGGCCGCATGCTATGGTCGCTGGCAAACGAAAAAACGTTGCCGGGCTGTTTTGCCCGCGTTAATAAGCAAGGCGTGCCGTTGATAGCCCTTTCTGTCTCGATGCTCGGTGGCCTGTTGGCGCTGTTATCCAGCGTGATTGCTCCTGATACGGTGTTCGTTGCCCTCAGCGCCATTTCTGGCTTTGCCGTCGTGGCCGTATGGCTTAGCATCTGCGCGTCCCACTTTGTCTTTCGCCGCCGCCACTTACAGTCAGGCAAGCCGTCGTCGTCGTTGCAATATCGGGCACCCTGGTATCCGCTGGTTCCCGTACTTGGATTCGTACTGTGTCTGATGGCCTGCATCGGGCTGGCGTTCGATCCGGAGCAGCGTATTGCGCTCTATTGCGGCCTGCCGTTTGTCGCCCTTTGCTACGGTGTCTATTTTCTCACCCACAAAACAAAATTGAAGGAGGCTGACTATGCCGCAGATTAACCCTCTTACCGCGCTGCTTGAAAGTCATCCCTTTGCCGTACTTGATGGTGCACTGGCCACCGAACTGGAAGCACGCGGATGCAACCTTGCCGATAATCTCTGGTCCGCCAGGGTATTAATGGAAAATCCACAACGCATTCGGGACGTGCATCTGGATTACTTCCGCGCGGGTGCACAGATAGCCATTACCGCCAGTTACCAGGCTACGCCCGCAGGCTTTGCGGCACGTGGGCTGACGGAGGCGCAGTCAAAAGCGCTGATTGAACAGAGTGTGAAACTGGCAAAAGAGGCGAGTGAAATTTATCGCGCAGAAAACCCTGAGGCCGGTACGCTGCTGGTGGCTGGCTCTGTTGGACCATACGGCGCTTATCTGGCCGATGGCTCTGAGTATCGCGGCGACTATGTGCGCAGCCACGAGGAGTTTCAGCTATTTCATCGCCCGCGGATTGAAGCGTTGCTCAATGCAGGCGCCGATCTGCTGGCCTGCGAAACGTTACCTTCCTTCGCGGAAATAAAAGCACTGGCTGACCTGTTGTCCGAATATCCAGATGCGCGGGCGTGGTTTTCATTTACCTTGCGTGACGACAAACACTTGAGCGATGGCACGCCGCTGGTTCAGGTGGTGGATGCGCTGTCTGCCTCCCCCCAAATCGTGGCGCTGGGCATTAACTGTATTGCGCTGAACAAAACAACCGCCGCGCTCAAACATCTGCAAAGCCTCAGTGCGCTGCCGTTGGTTGTCTATCCTAACTCTGGGGAAACTTACGACGCAGTCACCAAGGTGTGGCATGCGCACGGCGATACCTGCGCATCCTTAGCGGCATATTTGCCCCAGTGGTTAGAGGCTGGCGCAAGACTGATTGGCGGATGCTGCCGGACTACCCCACAGGATATTGCCGCACTGAGTGAACACCATTGACGGTGAAGGGAAACAAGCAGGGCGCAGAGGCGGGCACTTATTGCCCGCTTAGCGCCTTTCATCCTGCGCGGTATTGATAGCATGATGAACCGCTTTCTGCGTTTCATAGCAACATCACCTTCGTTTAAGGATTCCCGCTGGAACTTACTGAGCAATTAAACATTGAGTAACCGATAGCGCCGGCCAGACAACCGCTGATTCTGATAGAGGGCGCTACGGCCATTATCTCTACCGCAAAAAGACAAAATCCCAGCGCGCTTTTGCGTGTCATTATTGTGGTTTTTATCGTAAGCAATGTCCGTTTTCCCTCATATGATGGCGATAAATTCATTTATTTTCCCTTTTGTTTATTCTTCATTGACTAAATGAACCAGCAGCCGTTGTCCTATGACTGTCACAAACAAAATGACAGGATGTCTTGAGCTTGTGGGTATATCTTTTCTCCTGTCATTAACGAGTACTTTTAAAAGGAGATTTACTATGGATATCAATCAGATAGTAAAAAATATGACGCTGGAAGAGAAAGTCGGGCAAAAAATCATGCTGGATTTTCGCTACTGGGACCAGAACGGAAGCAGCAATAAGGATATGACCGTTCCTGATGAAACCATTGGCAGATTGATCACGGATAACCACATCGGTGGCGTGATCCTGTTCGCCAATAATCTTAAAGATAAGTTACAGATTAAAACGCTGACGGCATGGTACGCCGCCATGAAAACCTGTGGCGATATTCGTTTGTTTATTGGAACGGATAACGAAGGCGGCAATGTTTTCCGCCTGCCGCGCGGTGATTACGCTTCGTTTCCAGGTAATATGGCGCTCTCTGCCGCCATCGAAGGGGGCGCTGATATTCAGCTAGCCTACGAACAGGGTGCTCAGATGGCACAGGATATGCTTTCCCTGCATATCAACACTAATTTTGCGCCGGTCGTGGATGTCAATACTAACCCTTTCAATCCGGTAATTAATGTACGTTCGTTCAGCGATGATGTAAGCACTGTTTCCCTACTGGCGGAAAAAATGGCAGCAGGGATGAGGCAACAAAATCTGATCACTGCTTACAAACATTTTCCGGGACACGGCAGTACGTCCACCGATTCACACACTGGTCTGCCTTGTGTTGATCGCTCCAGAAAAGATGCTTTCGCCATCGATATTGCACCTTATAAACATGCCATTGATAGTCATGTTGCACCGGATATGATTATGACCGCTCATATTCAGTATCCGGCACTGGATAACAGCCAGGTAATTACCCGTAATGGAATGAAAATTACGGTGCCTGCGACCATGTCGCGG
This sequence comes from Kosakonia oryziphila, assembly GCF_900094795.1. Lineage (GTDB taxonomy): Bacteria > Pseudomonadota > Gammaproteobacteria > Enterobacterales > Enterobacteriaceae > Kosakonia > Kosakonia oryziphila. Next base: position 12,533 of record NZ_FMBC01000060.1, on the reverse strand, counting down.
GAAATCCAGACTCATATCCTGCGTGCTGAGCTGGGCTTTACCGGCGTAACGATTTCTGACGCACTGGATATGGGGGCTATCACAGATAATTTTGATCGAGACGACGCTATTGAGCGGGTATTTACTGCCGGGGTTGATATCGCTCTGATGCCAGTCAGTATTTCATCGCCTTCTCAGGCGAATCAACTACCGGTGTTGGTTCAGGGTATAGTTGAAAAAATCAGGCAAGGCATCATCAGTGAAACGGATATTAATACTTCTGTAGAACGGATCTTGCGCCTGAAGAAAAACTATTCCCTTTATGGTGATGTTGGTAAAGATCGTTCTCTTTATTTAATCAGGCCTGTTTTAAATCCTGAGTTGGGAGTTGGATTTGACCAGAATGAACTCTTGAATGGTTGTGCAAAAATAAAACTCAGAGATCCTCTTGCTCAAATCTCTTCGAACGATCTGCGGTTTGCCATAAAATATAGCGCAGAACATCATGGCTATAGTATCAGTATGACAGGGCCAGTTACCTGGGATGAGACAGACAGAGCAGGCAATTTATCTGTTAATTTTTCAGATGACTGGAATCAACCTAAAAACCTGTGGACCTTTGACCGAGTCGGTGATAATGAATTCATTATTCGCAACCTTAAAGATCCTTCAATGGTCTGGGATGTACATAATTACTATGCCAACTATGGTACAAACATAAAGGTGACGAAAGAAAAAAGTAATAACGATCCGGTAAAAAAAGCGCAGATATTTCGCATCGATATGATGCAGGACAATAAATGTTTCGTCACTACTTCTCTGTGCTCTACTAAATCAATATCAACAACAGACAATGATAATAATGTCATTGTCTGGGAACATGATAATGGCGAGCGTCAACAGTTTTATATTTACTCGAGAAATACAGAGCAAGATCCAAACAAACCACCTGTATATATTTATCAGATGTTTGACCATAAAAAAGAGAAGATCCTGGCATGGAATGTTCCCGGCGGAAAACAATTGTTTATGCATCCTAATGAAAACAAAAAGGAGCACTTCTGGAATATCGAATTACAGTGTGGTGGGGACTATATAATTTCAAACCACAGGGAAAGGGGGCGAGTGGTTGATGTTACAGATGCGAAAATCAATAATGGCAACATACTCCATGTAGAAAGCAGGCACCCGTCTACCGACAACGCGGCGCAGCGATTCCGCCTGCATTATATGGTCGACAATACCCCTGTTTATTTTCTCCGTCCGGAACTGGAAAAAAAGATTGCAGACAGATCGATTACCGTTGTGATTAACAGACAATCCACCTTGCCGCTGACGGATAAAAACCAGCATTATTTTATTCTGACCCCATGGGGCGAGCAGGCGAAAGGTATTGCTGCGGTTATGTCCCAGGATGGCTATATGAATGTTATGGCTGCTAAGGAAGCAGACCTGACGGATAAACAGGTCAGAGAATATATTGCTGCCTGTGACGTATTTCTGCTCGGAACACTGTCAACCCGTTACTCTCCAGTAGAAGAAGATGGCGTCTCCCCCGGAGGTATACCAAATACTTCCCCTGATAACCATTATCTTGTCTGGTTACGCTATGCAGCGGAACAGGGGAAAAAACGGATACATCTATCGCTTCGCGCTCCTTACGACATCGTTAACTATGCCGACGACGTTGACGCAGCCGTAGCCGCCTATTCCTATTATGGGTATGACAGCGGGGTTTGGCGTGGCCTCTCGATGATATCACTGGCAGAGATTCTGACGAATAAGCGTCCACCACAGGGAAAACTGCCGATCAATACCTGGCATGACTACGATGTGGAGACGAATACGGGTACGGTGGCGTTCCCCAGAGGATATGGTCTGGAGTGGAGCTGAATAAACACTCGACGGAGGTTTGTGATATCAGGTGCTCTCATGATTTTTGGGCTGGGCACTGCCCGTTCATGTCACTTAAGGAGAAAACAATGATAAACGGTAAAGATACATAAGTAACTGCATCTGGCGCCCAACTGGCAAATGCAAAAATCGCTGGATTCGTCGCTAAGAGCCATGCAGTAACACGGCGTCAAAAACGTATCACGAGGCGCAGGCTTATGGAAGAGCCCGCGCCTCGTTCAAGGCAGGCGTATGTGTTTGAGCGGCCTCATTCTGGCGCCTGAAAACGCCCGGTGGAACGCCCACATATTGCGTGAAGGCTACGTTAAAGGCGCTCGCTGATTGATATCCGATGTGAAAGGCAATCTGTTCGATTTTCTCTTTGCTGCTCACCAGCGCTTTTTTCGCTAACGACATGCGCCAGAAGAGAAGATATTGCCCAGGCGGCATACCGACAGTCTCGTTGAAAGCGGCAAAAAAAGCGGATCGGGACATTGCGGCATGGCGGGCGAGCTGCGCTATTTGCCACTCATTACCGCCAACCACATGGATAATGGCGTCGACACCGCCCATCTGCGCCTGAACGGCTTGCGCTACTGAAGCACACCCTTCGGCGGTGGTCAGATCTGCCGCTACGAAGATGTCTGCACTACACTCCGCAGGAGCGTGGCGCGCAGTAGTTAACACTCTTGCGCCCCGTTGTTTTAGTACCCCGACGACCGCTTTACCAACGCCTTTGGTGCCTGCCGTCACCAGCACGCGTGCACCCTGAAAATCAAGCCTGAGGTATGTACTGGCAGAATAAATAGTGAAGCAGGTCAGCATATTATCGGAAACAGATATCACTAATAGTGCGAAATGATAATTAATAACATGACTAATTGGCCAAACTATAATATTGCTCAGATAGTGAAGATTTATTGATATTTTACGCCACAGCGATGGCTGTCAGGGCAGAAATAACTTTGCGGGATCATTATTACCACGATAAACGAGCAATATGTGGCCTTATCCGCATTATTTTTTTTGCAACGTTCTTTATTTGTTTGGGGATATTTTCTGTAGGTCTCTTTTTTCATTTTTTTTATTAAAAGAAATTGCGCAACTGACGATAAGTAAGTGGATAGCCAACGTCTCCTGAGTCCTCAAAAAGAAGTGAATAAACTTGTAATCAGAGACGAAGTAAAAATGAAACCATCTTCCGAAAATTAAGAAAGATTACTGAGGATACCTCCATGTCAAAGCTGTTACCGTCAATAAAAAACCTGCCTGTGGCTGCCAAGCTGTTTGGCGGGTTCGCGGTTTTAATCGTCATTATTGTGCTGTCCTCACTTATCAGCATACAACAATCTGGCAATATCCGTGACCATGCCTTAAAGGGAGCATTAATCAATGAAATTAGCACGGAACTTAATACTGCGCGACGTAGCCGTTTGACTTATCAATTAAACCATGATGATAAATCACTCCAGGCGAATAAAACCGCCATTGAAAAGATGGATCAAAAAGCAATTGCTGGGCTGGACTTTACCTGGGACAGCGATGCCCGCGTTTTGTTTGAAGAATTGCGCAGTACTATTCCTGACTATGCCAGCCACCGCGACACGTTCGTTAAACTGGAACAAGTGACTGTCGAGAAAGCGCAGAGATTGACATCACCCGAGCTGAAAACCCTGCTGGATAAATTCAGTACCCGCTTCGAGCAGCAGGAAAATACGTCAAAAGATGAAATAGCGTTACTCAATCGCCTCAACAATATCTGGATAGCTGCTTATGAAATCCAGTCATCTGCGGGTAAGCAGGGGATAGATGCTTTTAAGACACAATCTGATGCCGTGTCAAAGAGCATCCACGCAGAAAATCTGAGTCTTAATGCGGAAGATAAAGAGATGGCTCAGGCATTTCTTAACGCTATGCAGAATAACGTCGCCTACTATGCTAATGCTCTGAATGAATCGCAGAAAGCCGCTACAGATCTCACCGGCGTCGCAGAAAAAATCAATACCATCACTGCCGATTTGGTGACAGGCCAGACCCAGAAAAATATCGATATTATTCAGCGTGTAATGATAATTATGAGCATTGTTGCCGTTTGTGCCGTGCTGACGGGTTTACTGGTCGCCTGGTTGCTTACCCGGCAGATGACGCGCCAGATAAAACACAATTTGACGCTGGCAGAACGTATTGCTGGTGGTGACCTGACTGCCATCATTGAGCCACAATCAACGGATGAACTGGGCCGCCTGACACTGGCTATGGGCGTGATGAACGATAGACTGCGCGACATGATCACGCAAATTAAAGAGTCGGTAATGCATGTGGCAAATGCCTCATCGGATATTTCGGCAGGCAATATTGACCTGGCTTCCCGTACGGAAGAACAGTCGGCTGCGGTGGTTGAAACGGCGGCAAGCATGGAAGAGTTGACCTCAACGGTTAAGCGCAATGCTGACAATGCGCGTGAAGCCAGCCAGCTTGCTGGGGTGGCGGCAGAGCATGCGCGTTCCGGTGGCAAAATTGTCTGGGATGTCGTCAGCACGATGGAAACCATCGCTGAAAGCTCAAACAAGATCACGGATATTATCAGCGTAATAAATGGTATTTCTTTCCAGACCAATATTCTTGCGCTTAACGCGGCTGTTGAGGCGGCACGCGCCGGTGAACAGGGGCGCGGGTTCGCAGTAGTGGCGGGCGAAGTAAGAAGCCTGGCCCAACGCAGCGCTAACGCCGCCAGGGAGATCGAAGGGCTGATAAAAGAGTCCGTGCAACGCGTGATGACTGGTTCAGAGATGGCAAATAAAGCCGGTTCGACCATGGAGCAGATTGTATCCTCCGTCACCAACGTGAGTGGGATCATGAATGAAATTTCAAGCGCCTCGGAGGAGCAGAGCAGAGGTATTGATCAGATTGGTAAAGCAGTAACGGAGCTGGATTCAACAACCCAGCAGAATGCGGCGTTGGTTCAGTAGTCGTCTGCGGCGTCATTATCACTAGAACAACAGGCAGAACAGCTCACTCAACTGGTTTCCGTGTTCAAACTGAACTCAGAAACCGCGAAGCCGAAACAGACACCAGCGGCTCGCGGCAAGGTTAACCTGAGGCCTGCAACGTCAACAGGCAATGGGGCTGACTGGGAATCCTTCTGACACGCAGCCCATTAAAAAAGTGCCCTCCTGATAAGTGAGGGCACAGCTTAAAGCACACCTACTACGGTGAGCTTGCTGCGGCTTATCACACCGGGCAGCCGTGGCGTCATTTGCCCTACACAGAAGCGTAATACAGTAGCGCTTCTGAGAAGAGGGAATCACGATGAAACATACCAAATTAGCAGAAACCTGGATCGATCCTGGCGTTCGTATGCGCGAATGCAAAATAGGGCAGCAATGTGAAGTGCTGGCCAATAGCTTGATGGAATACAGTATGTTAGGTGATTTTTCCTATATTGGGGAATATTGCACCGTTGCCGATGCTGAGATAGGGAAATTTGTCGCCATTGCCAATAATGTGCGTATTGGCGCGCCCAATCATCCTATGGGGCGGCCATCCCAGCACCGAATCACCTATTGCCCGGAGTACTATTCCGCCAGCGCGGTACGCGATCACGACTTTTTCACTCACCGGCGTGGCGCGCGCGTCATTATCGGTAATGATGTCTGGATCGGGCATGCTGCTATTGTGCTGCCCGGCGTGATAATCGGAGACGGCGCTGTTATTGCGGCGGGTGCCGTGGTCAGTAAAGATGTGGAACCTTACACCATCGTTGGCGGCGTTCCGGCAAAGGTTATTCGTTTACGCTTCTCACCGCATATTGGACAACAGTTACAACAGATCGCCTGGTGGGAGTGGCCGCTGGAGACCATCATCGAACGGCTGGCCGATTTTCAGGATGAAAATATAGAAACGTTTTGCGAAAAGTGGGGACACCAGTAAGCCGTGTTCAGCAAGCTTTCGCACATGGGAAAGAGAGTATTGCCTCGCCGATGGTTTTGGTTTTGAAGAGCCACACATTATCGGCGAAGTAAAAAACCTTCCGACCAGATCGTTAATTTTGTTGTGTATCCCGGAATTACGCGCTCCCGGCCAGAACCGGGAGCGTAGCTTTCAGACTGTGATCGATTTACCCGCCGCCTCCAGCCATAACCCCTTCATAACCACCGCCGGAGCATAAACGTTATCCCGGTAACGCCCCGCATAACTCACCGTTAAATAACGGTACGTAACCGAACCATCATTATTGATATGGTCTGACACCTTCATTGCTCTGAAGCGGGAGGCTACGCACACCGGTTTTAGATACCTCAATCGCGGCTACTACACTTCTCACAGGCATGTTCTGTTGGCTGGATTTCAGGACGTAGCGGATAACAAATTGGCCTTGTTCAGGAAAAGTATATAGCGTAGGGGTAATACACAATTGGCTATCCTCTACTTTCAAATCGGGATTACCACCCTGCCACATTTTTTCTGCTGGTTTATCACGTTGACCAATTGACAGTATGGTCGGTTGATATTCACCCGCATCAGGCACCAGAAAACAGATATTATTTCCTGATTTTTGTACTGTTGTAAGTTCATCGGCTTGCAATCTGTCGCCCTGTCCGGGGCAGCCTGTTAATGTAAATAAGCATGGAAGTAAGAATAAAAAAAAGTTTCTGTTTTTCATTATCAGCGCCATGGGAAATTTTGCAGTGTTTTTTGGTATTGGGATCTGATGACACTTTCTGTTGTATCACCATCAAGAGTAATGTTGCCTCGTTCTTTGAGTGTGCACCATGCTATATAACCGTGAGTATTTAGAATGTACCAATCAGTAATAATCTGTGCCTGTTGCTCCATTGGATATCGCCTTAAAGGACGACCATCAAGCGCATAGCGATAGCTAACCAGGCCGCTTATCAGCCCATTTAGTCGTACGTTCATTCCTCTGCCTCGCTGCCAGACATGGCACATCTCATGAATGAATATATGGCGATGAGAGAGGTCTGACTGCGAAAAATCATGGGTATACCATGTCCGGAAATAGAGTTCTCCATTTGGAGCCATACCCGCATTCTTCGGCTGAAATCCAAATGGAAAGTAACTGCCTTAGTGTACCCAAACTTTATAGTATTCAATCGTGTCGCCGAACACGGCTCTGGACATTCGAACTTCGCCAGGTGTTAGTAAACGCAGCGTGCCTTCCTTTTCCATGGGACAAATACTCCATTTTCTTAACTAACGAGCTATTAAAATAGAACGGGTTATCTTTAATTTCTATCTATTTTGAATATGGGGCGAATACGGTAACGGATAATCAACTTTCATCGATTATAAGCGGGAAGTGTAGTGTCTATCCGCAGCGAGGGAGGGATATTTTTCAGGATGGTGTTGGAAATCTTTCGCTCTGAAGTGCGAAATAAAAAGGCCGGGTTTCCCCGGCTCTGACATACAACTTAATTAAAACGGCGCGCTACATCGGCCACGCGCTGGCCGAATTTCACTGCGGTATCCAGGTCGCCGGATGCGATTTTATCAGCACCGGCATCGGATGGTGATTGCACCAGCAGGCCAACAGAACCGCCGAGGTTGTTGATATCTTCGCGGGTTGCAGCAAGCGTGTTCGCTGGCAGCAGCCCCAGGCTCACCCAGATGCCGCCATGCTGTGATGCCAGCGTTTGCAGGTATTGCAGCGAAACTTGTTTGTCACCATTCAGGCTGGCGCTGTTGCTGAAGCCAGCAAATACTTTGTCCTGCCAGGCGCGGGTAAACCAGGCTTTGGAGCTGGCATCGGCGAATTTCTTAAACTGCCATGGCACGCCGCCCATATAGGTTGGGGCACCAAAAATAATGGCTTTGGCGTCATTCAGTAATTGCCAGTCGCTTTCCTGAATATCACCGTTATTATCCACAGCGATCAGCGTTGCATTTGCACCTTCGGCGACTTTCTCAGCAACCGCTTTAGTGTGCCCGTAACCAGAATAATAGATCACAACAATAGACATTTTTTTCCCCTATCGAAGAGAGATAACGTGCAAAAGAATTTGCACGACCGCGATCATTTTTCTTTTCCGGCAAACAGGGTGTATTTCCCTGCGCCCAGAAACATAATGCTTAATCCGCCGAGGAAATAGAGAGCTTCATTTTCCAGACCCCACGCGCCGACGTTGGTCAGGGTAAAGAATTTCCCCATGCCGACCAGTAAGGTGGCAACCAGAATATTAAATGCATAAATAAATGCTGCCTGGCGCGTGAACAGGCCAATAATAATCAGTACCGGCGTAATAATTTCGCCAACAAACACACCGTAAGCGATAAAACCTGGTAAACCCTGCGCGATCAGCATCCCGGAAATCCAGCCTATACCATGCTGCACTTTGGCTACGCCGTGGAACAGCATCAGCACGCCAAATGTCAGACGCAGCAACAGCTTGCCAAACTCCGGGTGCGTGGTAAGACTGAGAAATGCGTAGTTCAGCCGACTAATCATCCTTTATTCCTTTCTATTTCGCAGGAGAACTTTTGCCATTTCTGGCACCTTAGTATCAAATAGAAACTTAGGCTTTGAGTTATACACATCCCGCTCCGGTTGCGGAAGAAGGCACCCAAAGGGCACTACGTTTCCTCAAGGAAACCTACTACGAGAATTTGTCGTTATGATTAAGCCGTCCATTCCTTACGACATTTATGATAACCGCTGCCCAACGCGCGATATGCTGGCAAGGCTGGCGGACAAATGGGCCTTGCTGGTGCTGGCGCGTCTGGAAAATGGGCCGATGCGGTTTAATGGCCTGAAACGGGATATCCGCATGATCACGCAAAAGGTCTTAACCCAGACGCTGCGCAAGCTGGAGCGCGACGGTATCATCGCCCGTAAAGTGTTTTATACCGCGCCGGTGTCGGTGGAGTACAGCCTGACGCCGCTGGGGCGCACGCTGACGGAAACTGTCTCGGTGCTGGCGCACTGGGTGGAAAATAATATGGATGCGGTGTTAGCGGCGCAGGCTGCATATGACGAGGCGAATTTGCTCAAAACGAAGGAACCCACCGCATAGTGTGGGTTCCGGGGTGCGCTTATTTCAGGTGGACGCGCAGTTCATTCGCTGCCTGGGAGAGCGCGGTGCGAACGGTTGGCTCTTCGCTCAGGGCATTCAGCAGACCGTAGTCGTGGATCATGCCGTTATAGCGGGTGACGGTAACTGGCACGCCAGCGGCATCCAGTTTGCGGCCGAAGGCTTCCCCTTCATCGCGCAGCACATCAAGCTCTGCGGTCTGGATAAGCGTAGGCGGCAAGCCTTTTAGTTGCTCGCTGCTTGCTTCCAGCGGTGAAGCCAGAATATTGCGGCGATCGCTCTCTTTGGTGGTATAGTTATCCCAGAACCATTTCATCATGTTTTTGCTCAGGAAATAACCGTTCGGGAACTGGTTATAGGAACCGGTATCAAAGCGTGCGTCGGTGACCGGCCAGAACATCACCTGGTAGCGAATCGCCGGTGCGTGGTGCTCTTTGGCCTGAAGCGCTACCGCTGCCACCATATTACCGCCGACGCTGTTGCCCGCCAGCGCCAGACGAGAACCATCCACGCCAATCTCTTTGCCATGCTCGGCGACCCAGCGCGTGGCTTCATACGCCTGATTAATGGCGACCGGGAAGTGTGCTTCCGGTGACGGTGTGTAATTGACAAACACGGCGGCAGCGCCGGATTCGTTCACCAGATCGCGGACAAAACGTTCATGGGTTGGATAATCACCCAGCACCCAACCGCCGCCGTGGAAGAACATAAACACCGGCAGTGTACCGGTTGCGCCCTGTGGTTTGACGATGGTCAGTGTCAGTGGTTTACCGTTCACGGTGATGATTTTTTCGGTTACGTCTGCCGCAGGCAGTTTGGCGCCTTTCTGCGCGCCGATCAGCACCTGGCGAGCATCCGGCACCGAGAGTTGTTCGATAGGTTTTCCGCCGCTGCTGTTCAACGCAGAAAGGAATTTCGCGACACCTACAGTCGGCGTGGGCGCATCGGCGGCCCAGGCAGTGGATACGCTGGCGGCGGTTAAACTCATGGCAATCAGTAATGAACGGGACATTCTTATCTCCTTTGCGATTATATCGCGCGCTACTTAAATGGTTGGGAAAGCGCGGTTGTGTTTGTGTCTGGGACGGACTTTAAATAGCGTGCGATTTAATTGCAAGTTAGTTTTTAGCGATGAAAATATTTATCCGCATTACTTATTGAATTTTAATGTGTTTTATTTTTACTTTTTTATACGCGTTGGCGAAAGTAAAACGATCGGTTTACTTTTTAATAATGAAAAAACGACAAGATATCATTCAGGCCGCTGAGCGGCTGTTTTACAACAATGGCTTTCACGCCACCAGCACCGATCGTATTTGCGAGGAAGCCGGGGTTTCAACGCGCACGCTGTACCGCCATTTCCCTTCGCGAGAGCAATTAACCGCAGCGGTAATGGAAGCCCGCCAGCAACGTTTTTTCGCTGATCTCTACGCGCCCGATCACCCACAGGCGGTGGAAAAACTTTTTGCTGTGCTCGGGGAATGGATGGCGGGCTACGGTGCGGGCGGATGCTTTTTCCTGAAAGCCTGGGGCGAGTACGCGCAGGAAAACATACAGCTATGCGCACTGGCGCTGGGTTTTCGCTATGCGCTGCGGGATTACATCGCCACGAGCGTGAGACATAGCGCGCTGGCAGATGCCGTCTGGATGCTGTTTGAAGGGGCGATTACCGCGGCGTTAATTCGGGGGCCGCAGGCGGCTTACGATGCCGGAAAAGCGGCGGCGATCCTGATGGCCAGCGAGGAGGCGAAACGATGAAGACTGGCATCATCGGTTTTGCGCTGATCGCCGTTTCTTATGGCCTCGCCCGTTTCTCATGGGGACTGATGATGCCCGCCGTGGCGCAGGATATTCCTTTCAACTCGCGCCTTGCCGGGATCCTTTCGGCCTGTAGTTTCGCGGCTTATTGTCTGTCGATAAGCGCAGCCGCCACGTTGAATAAGCGCTATGGGCCGCGATTCCCCTCGGCGATTTCTGCGCTGAGTGCCGCGCTTGGTTTGTTGCTGATTGCCGCAGCCGCTTCTCCGGTGATGCTGGGTGTCGGATTGTTTATTGCCGGGAGCAGCGCCGGGTTTTCGTCGCCTTCGCTGGCGGCCGCAGTCAGTCGTTGCGTGAGCGCATCACGGCAAACGCAGGTGAATACCTTGATTAACGCCGGAACCGGGGCAGGGATCATCCTTTCTGTACCGCTTTTGTCGTTTCTGCCGTGGCGAATTGCGTGCCTCGTGTTCGCAGTTATTGCACTGCTGTGCCTGTGGCCAGTGCAGAGCTATTTACCGCGCGGCGCACAGCCGCAGACGCAGGCGCATAAGGGAACACTTTTCTCGCGCGGGGTTGTCCGTCTTGCGCTGATTGCTTTGTTGAGCGGGATGATGAGCGCCGCGTGGTGGAGTTTTGGCCCGCAAGTGTTGCGCCAGCAGATGGCGGTGGCGGATTCGCTTATCAGCATTCTGTGGTGTGTTTGCGGCGCGGCGGGCATTTTGGGCGCTTTCACCGGGCCGATTGCGCGTTATATCGGTATGCGTCAGGTCTACCGGCTGGCGCTGGTGTTTATGGCCGCACCGTTGTTGTTAATGGCGTTCAGCCACACATTTTCCTGGTGGTTAATCCCGGCGGTGGCGCTCTGTGGGGCTGGCTATATCACGCTTTCCGGCGTGCTGCTGGTGTGTGGCGCAGAAGCTACCCCCGCGACCCCGGCTTCCGGGGTCGGCATGGTGTTTTTTATGCTGGCTGTAGGGCAGGTGGCTGGCGCAGTAATATTGGGCTTGCTCTACGCACAGGCCGGGGTTGCGCTGGCGTTTGGCCTGTTTGCGCTGTCGGGGCTGGTACTGCTGTTTTTCACTCCGAATTGAAGCCGTCAGGCTAATAGCTTCAGGCTCTGTCTGCCCATGCAGGCATTGATGTCAGATAGCGGATGGCACGTTTACGCGCTTCTTCGTTGCCCACTTTCTGCCACGAATCGAGGTATTCTGCGAGGCCGGAAACGGCATCATCCCAGGATTTCAGATTGCCTTCGCTGTCGGTGCAGTATGTGCAATATTTGTCGCTGGTGCCGCGAGCCTCCGGCGCGGAGAGCGGTATTCCGCAGGATTGACAGTGCTGTTCGGTATAAGACATGGTGTGCTCCTTGTCATGTGGGTAAACGAGAAATATACCGCTCAGGCCAGAAAGGAAATGTCTGACGGATCAATAAATCATACATTTACAATGGCTATTTGTGGGGCCGTTTATTCGTTATTCAGTTAGTAAGTGCTTGCGGGTGGGGAACGAGGGGAGAACTCCTGAGGAATCCCCAGAAAAATGGGACAGGCATAGTGTGATGTGATCTAATTGATTGTGCTAACAATTTCAAGGAAATCACCACTATGCCTGCGCGTTCATTATGCCGAAAATTTCTTAAGAATATACTGAAGCCCCTGCATCTTTACCGTCAAAAAGCACTGATTGACGCAACCAGTGCTGTAATAAATGGCGCATCCCTTACGCTTACCAGTATCGGACGTCATTTGACTGGAACTGCATCGGTTAAAAACAAAATAAAGCGGGTGGATCGACTGCTGGGGAACCCCCATCTGCAAAATGAGGTTTCCACCATTTTTCATCGGGTTACGC
>NZ_FMBC01000058.1 GCF_900094795.1 Kosakonia oryziphila | reverse complement strand
AAGTAAAAAGCCGGAGCTTGTGGAGCAAGAGCTGTGGGGTGTCTTACTGGCTTATAATCTGGTGAGATATCAGATGATTAAAATGGCGGAACATCTGAAAGGTTACTGGCCGAATCAACTGAGTTTCTCAGAATCATGCGGAATGGTGATGAGAATGCTGATGACATTGCAGGGCGCATCACCGGGACGTATACCGGAGCTGATGCGCGATCTTGCAAGTATGGGACAACTTGTGAAATTACCGACAAGAAGGGAAAGGGCCTTCCCGAGAGTGGTAAAGGAGAGGCCCTGGAAATACCCCACAGCCCCGAAAAAGAGCCAGTCAGTTGCTTAACTGACTGGCATTACCATGGTGGGGAGAGGTTTTTTATCAAATTTTTAATTTTTCTGTTATGCCCCTGCAAATAAATCTCCAATTGCAAGTTTTTTTCAAAGAAAATATATTCTATAATAGAATGTGGTTTTTGTAATCATTTGATATTACATAGAATATATTTGGAATTTAAGGTATGTCACAGAGAATTGAAGCCGCTTATATGGAAAAAAACAGCAGTTGGATTTTGAAAGAACTTATGTTGGAGGTTCTTTTCGTTTCTATATTGGCTTTTTTTCTTAAAGTTGTATTAGGAGTGTTGGGGAAGAGCCCGAGCGATATAAATAATGATGGATTAATTAGAGTTTATTGGATGTCCTCACCAGTTATTTGTATTTATTTGATTCTTCGGTTAATGAAGTTAAGAGTTTTTTTTTCTCTTTTTCTTGTAATGCTGATTTGTTTTGTTATTGACGTTATTAGTCAGAAGAAATTTTCACTTACCGGTGAGCCACTTTCGTTTAATGATGTCATTGCAGGTTCAAATGTTTCACTTGCATCGAAGTATCTTTCTGTAGATAACCTGATTTTTTGTTTCGAAATGATATTGGTTGGTATATTTTTGTTTTTTTTGGATAGGAAATTAAAAACGCAGAAAACGCAATCGAAAGTCATTGCTATACTTTTGTTTATTACTATTCCAATGGCTTTTTCGCCATATTTAACTGTATCATCTTTCATTCCTTTTTGGGTAAAAGAAAAAGTCAGTAAGCTTAATTATAAATATGAAATGGATTATTTCTCATGGAACTGGCCCGGGAATGTTTTAGCGCATGGCTTGCCAATGCATTTGATTCAGACCAGTGTGCGGATTGCGGCTCCAAAAATTAGTAAGGAAGGGTTGGATGAGTATCATTCTTTTCGCAAGAGTTATGTCCTAACGAAACCGATTAATAAAACTATAATATTTATTCTATGTGAGTCATGTTGGTATGATAATAATAATTTCAAGGATATTTTTCAGCCTTTATTGAACCATGGAATGACTCCATTACGGGCCACTTCTCCTGTATATGGTGGAGGTACGGCTAACGTAGAATTTGAGATGTTAACCGGATTACCTAGTAACTCACGCTATCTTTCCGGTATCCTTTACCAAGAATATGAGGATGTATTTAAAGATAATACTGAGTCTTTTGCTAGTGTGTTAAAACGCAGTAATTATTATACCTTTGCCGCACATAATAATGATCGAGCATTCTGGAAAAGAGTTAAAGTTTATCCGAAGTTTGGTTTCGATCAATTTGAAGATATATTCGCGATGGGAGAGTTACCTGTTGAGTTGAGCAAAGGCAAGAAGCCTTATGTGGATCAGGCGGATGATTACCTGCTGTATCGGGCGGCATTAAAAGAGCTGCGTGAGAAGAATGGAAAGCCTATTTTTATGAATCTAATAACAATGTCAACTCATGGTCCTTTCCCTTATATGAATGATTCTGGAGAGACTGTTTATAAATCCAGAGCAGAGGAAGCTGTTTCTCGTCTGACAGATTTTTTGGATCAAGTTGAAAAAATAGATAAGGACGCTCTCGTTGTCGTTTATGGAGATCATAAACCGTCTCTTAATAAATATTTCTATGATAGGAATGTATTACCTCATCAACTTTTTTTGTCCGTGGGAGAAAAAGATGAGGATTTTACTTTTAAAAAGGATGTGAATCCTTTGGAGCTTGGTGACGTACCGGTGTTTATTAAGTCAAGTGATAAAGAAGCTATTGCACAATTTGTTAAAAGTGCCAACCAAAAACCTTATTTCTGCGTGGCATCATTGGTAGATAAATATTTTATCCGCTCGGGTATGTTATCTGCAAGTTATATGCAACAGTATGGCTGCCAAGAGCCAATTTATAATGATTATAATGGTTATAATAACTTAATTGGTAAAGTACCATCGTGGCTGTATTCTGTTTCACTGTTTGACAATGTGACTGAGTGATTTCAAAGGTTCGATTTTTTAAGATCGTCTGGGGAGAATCCTCCCCAGACGATCGTTGTTCGTCGTTGATTCTTTGTCGCAACGCACTTCACTATCAAACGATCTTACGCTTACTCGTACTATTCCTACCGATGCCATCCGTTATAATTCTCGCAGGGCAAAGCAGGAGCATTTATGAATCAATCCTATGGGCGGCTGATTACCCGGGCGGCTGTCGCGGCGACCGTCATGGCATCGTCACTACTGTTAATTAAAATTTTTGCATGGTGGTTCACCGGGTCGGTCAGCATTCTGGCGGCGTTGGTAGATTCTCTGGTGGATATCGCGGCATCGTTGACCAACCTGTTAGTGGTGCGTTACTCGTTGCAGCCCGCTGATGAAGAACACACTTTCGGACATGGTAAAGCGGAGTCGTTGGCCGCGTTGGCGCAAAGTATGTTTATTTCCGGTTCGGCACTGTTTCTGTTTTTGACCGGTATCCAGCATCTGGCTAGCCCCGAGCCGCTTCGTGCTGCCGGGATTGGGATTACCGTCACGCTAGTAGCACTATTCAGTACTGTGATGTTAATCACTTTTCAGCGCTGGGTGGTAAGCAAAACCCACAGCCAGGCGGTGCGGGCGGATATGCTTCATTATCAGTCTGATGTTATGATGAACGGTGCAATTCTCATCGCGCTTGGTCTGTCCTGGTACGGTTGGCATCGGGCTGATGCGTTGTTTGCACTGGGGATCGGCAGCTATATTCTGTATAGCGCGTTACGCATGGGGTATGAAGCGGTTCAGGCGTTGCTGGACAGAGCGTTACCCGACGAAGAGCGCCGGGAGATTATCGATATCGTCACTGCTTGGCCAGGCGTTAGCGGCGCGCACGATCTCCGCACGCGGCAGTCAGGGCCGACCCGCTTTATTCAAATACATTTAGAAATGGACGATAACCTGCCGTTGGTTCAGGCACATATCGTGGCTGAGCAGGTAGAGCTGGCCATTTTGCAAAGTTTTCCGGGTTCGGATGTGATTATTCACCAGGATCCCTGCTCAGTCGTCCCTCAGGGACGTTAAGCATAGTAGGGTATTCGTATTTCATTGTAAAAAAATGAGCCAGACCCGTTTTTTGTGTATAAATTACCGCCATTTGGGCTGACCTGAATCAATTCAGCAAGCAGTGATTGATATACTATTTGCAGCATAGTTGTTCGCTCCCGTGGGGAGTCGCTTCGGGCCACAGAATTTATTTTGCATTCCTAGTTCAGAGGTAGTCATGATTAAAAAAATCGGTGTGTTGACAAGTGGCGGTGATGCGCCAGGCATGAATGCCGCGATCCGCGGGGTCGTCCGTGCCGCATTAACAGAAGGTCTGGAAGTTGCAGGTATCTATGATGGTTACCTCGGCCTGTACGAAGACCGCATGATCCAACTCGACCGCTACAGCGTGTCGGATATGATCAACCGCGGCGGTACATTCCTTGGTTCTGCTCGCTTCCCTGAATTCCGCGAAGAGCATGTCCGTGCCGTGGCTATTGAGAACATGAAAAAACGCGGCATTGACGCTCTGGTTGTTATCGGCGGCGACGGTTCTTACATGGGCGCCAAGCGCCTGACTGAAATGGGTTTCCCATGCATTGGTCTGCCAGGCACCATCGATAACGACGTTGCGGGAACGGACTACACCATCGGTTATTTCACCGCGTTGCAAACCGTCGTTGAAGCGATTGACCGCTTGCGTGATACCTCTTCTTCCCACCAGCGCATCTCCATCGTTGAAGTGATGGGCCGTTACTGCGGCGACCTGACTCTGGCTGCGGCAATTGCCGGTGGCTGTGAGTTTATTGTTCTGCCGGAAGTAGAATTCAACCGCGAAGATCTGGTTTCAGAAATCAAAGCCGGTATCGCTAAAGGTAAAAAACATGCGATTGTGGCGATCACTGAGCATATCTGCGACATTGACGAGCTGGCGAAATATATCGAAAGCGAAACACAGCGTGAAACGCGTGCTACCGTTCTCGGCCACATTCAGCGCGGCGGCTCGCCGGTGCCTTACGACCGTATCCTGGCATCCCGTATGGGCGCTTACGCTATTGAACTGCTGCTGCAGGGCTTTGGCGGTCGCTGCGTCGGTATCCAGAACGAAAAAATGGTTCACCACGACATTATCGACGCTATTGAGAACATGAAGCGTCCGTTCAAAGGCGACTGGCTGGACTGCGCAAAGAAACTTTATTAATCGCGCGAAACGCCCTCACCGTGAGGGCGTTTTTTTAGATTTATTTATTCCGCATAGTTATAGCCAATCTTTTTTTATTCTTTAATCATTGATTATCTTTCTGGCACGCTGGTCTTATCAAAATAGATAACCAAAGAGAGTGGGCGATGAATAAATGGGGCGTGGGAATTACTTTACTGCTGGCTTCCACCAGCGTTCTGGCTAAGGATATTCAGTTATTAAACGTGTCTTACGATCCAACGCGTGAGCTGTACGAACAGTACAACAAAGCATTCAGCGCGCACTGGAAACAAGAGACCGGGGACAATGTTGTGATCCGTCAATCTCACGGCGGCTCTGGTAAACAGGCGACCTCGGTGATTAACGGCATTGATGCCGATGTTGTGACGCTGGCACTGGCTTATGACGTTGACGCTATCGCTGAACGTGGCCGCATTGATAAAGACTGGATCAAACGCCTGCCGGACAACTCCGCGCCATACACTTCAACCATCGTTTTCCTGGTACGCAAAGGTAACCCGAAACAGATTCATGACTGGAACGATCTGGTAAAACCGGGCGTTTCCGTTATTACGCCGAACCCGAAAAGTTCCGGCGGCGCACGCTGGAACTATCTGGCCGCCTGGGGCTACGCTCTGCACCAGAACAATGGCGATCAGGCAAAAGCGCAGGAGTTCGTGAAAGCGCTGTATAAAAACGTTGAAGTGCTGGATTC
Source organism: Kosakonia oryziphila (assembly GCF_900094795.1). Classification (GTDB taxonomy): domain Bacteria; phylum Pseudomonadota; class Gammaproteobacteria; order Enterobacterales; family Enterobacteriaceae; genus Kosakonia; species Kosakonia oryziphila. Next base: position 24,226 of record NZ_FMBC01000058.1, on the reverse strand, counting down.
CGGTGCACGCGGCGCGACCAGTACCTTTGTTGAACGCGGTATTGGCGATGTGCTGATTGCATGGGAAAACGAAGCGCTGCTGGCAACCAACGAACTGGGCAAAGACAAGTTTGAAATTGTGACGCCGAGTGAATCGATCCTCGCTGAGCCAACGGTTTCTGTCGTTGATAAAGTTGCCGAGAAAAAAGGCACCGGGAAAGTGGCTGAAGCCTACCTGAAATATCTCTACTCGCCGGAAGGTCAGGAGATCGTTGCGAAGAATTTCTATCGTCCGCGCGATCCGCAAATTGCCGCGAAATACGCGAGTGAGTTCCCGAAACTGAAACTCTTCACCATTGATGATGAGTTTGGCGGCTGGACCAAAGCGCAAAAAGAGCACTTCTCTAACGGCGGTACGTTCGACCAAATCAGCAAACGCTAATCCTCCAGACATTGCCCTCTTTTGAGGGCGATGTCGTTTTTATCCTTGCTAAAATTCAGCATTTCCGGCTTCACTGGTATTTGCGCTATCATCCAGGCTTATTTAGCAAAGGAAGCGGAAATATGAAAACAGTACGTCGCCTTATCATTGCCCTGGCAGTGCTGGTTATTCTGGCAGGCACGGGAACAGCATACTGGTTTAAAGGTCGCGGCAATCCTGATGCCTTACGGCAGATCGTTATCGGGCAATGTCTGCCAAATGCCCGCGAACACAATTCGCCCGCTCCCTGCGCGCAAGTGAACCTGAAAAATGGTTACGTGCTGATGAAAGACCGCAATGGGCCGCTGCAATTCCTGCTGATGCCGACTTATCGCATCAACGGCACGGAAAGCCCGCTGCTGCTGCAAGCGGCAACGCCGAACTTTTTCTGGCAGGCGTGGCAGGCCCGTGATGTAATGAGCAAACTGCGTGGCAAAGAAGTGCCGGATAATGCCATCTCTCTGGCCATCAACTCCCGCACGGGGCGTACGCAGAACCATTTCCATATTCATATCTCCTGCCTGCGTGCTGACGTGCGGGCACAGTTAAACGACAATGCCGCCCGGATCAGCAGCCAGTGGCTGGCATTTCCTGGCGGTTTGCTCGGCCATCAATATTTGGCCCGACGCGTGACGGAAGCGGAGCTGGTGCAACGTAGCCCGTTCCTGATGCTGGCGGAAGAAGTCCCGGAAGCAAAGGCGCATATGGGGCGTTTTGCACTGGCGATGGCGAAACAGGCGGACGGTTCATTTGTGTTGCTGGCAACCGGGCGTAATCTGCTGGCACTTAATCGTGCTTCTGCGGAGGAAATTCAGGATCATCAATGCGATATCCTCAAATAACCCCACTATAATTCGCGTTTACTCAACTTGCCTGTCGCCGTAGACTTGCTGAAAAAATCTACAGGAGACAGGCATGTCGCTCTGGCTTACTCACCCTCTATTCCTTCCCTCGTTAATTATCGGCATCACCATTGTGCTGTGGGCGACCTCACTGTTACCGGAGTTTGTTACTGCGCTGTTGTTCTTTACGGCCGCGATGATGGCGAAAATCGCGCCTCCGGAAGTGATCTTCGGCGGGTTTGCTTCTTCGGCATTCTGGTTGGTGTTCAGTGGCTTTGTGCTGGGCGTGGCGATCCGTAAAACCGGTCTGGCGGACAGAGCCGCCCGCGCGTTGTCATCGCGGCTGACAACGTCATGGCTGCAAATGGTCGCCAGCGTCGTACTGTTAAGTTACGCACTAGCGTTTGTCATGCCGTCGAATATGGGACGCATCGCGCTGTTGATGCCTATTGTTGCGGCAATGGCGGCACGCGCCGGTATTAACCAAGGTACCCGACCATGGTACGGATTGGCGCTGGCGGTCGGTTTTGGGACATTCCAGCTGTCGGCGACAATTCTGCCTGCCAACGTCCCCAATCTGGTGATGAGCGGCGCGGCGGAAGGCTCCTATGGTATCCATCTCAATTATCTTCCCTACTTACTATTGCACACGCCGGTGCTGGGCATTCTGAAAGGGTTGATTCTGATTGGCCTGATCTGCTGGCTGTTTCCAGGGCAGCCGCAGGTACCGCGTGAAGAGGCCATTTCTGCGCCGATGAGCCGGGAAGAAAAACGACTGACGTGGCTGCTGGTTGTAGTGCTAACGATGTGGGTGACGGAGAGCTGGCACGGTATCGGTCCGGCGTGGACGGGACTGGCGGCGGCCTGTGTCACTTTGCTGCCGCGAGCGGGTTTTATCAATGGCGACGAGTTTTCCAGCGGGGTGAATATCCGCACCTGTATCTACGTTGCCGGGATTTTGGGCTTAGCGATCACGGTGACGCAAACCGGTATCGGCAGTGCGGTTGGGGAAGCGTTGTTGAGGGTGATGCCGCTCGATCCGGCTAACCCGTTCACCAGTTTTCTCGCGCTGACAGGCATCACCACGGCACTTAATTTCATTATGACGGCCAACGGCGTTCCGGCACTGTTTACCACGCTGGCGCAGAGTTTTTCGGACGCGACCGGGTTCCCGCTGCTGTCGGTCATTATGATTCAGGTGCTGGGTTACTCCACACCGCTGTTGCCGTATCAGGCGTCGCCTATTGTGGTGGCTATGGCGCTAGGGAAAGTACCGGCACGATCGGGAATGCTGCTCTGCATGGCGCTGGCAGTGGTGACGTATCTGGTGCTGTTACCACTGGACTATGCATGGTTTCGCGTACTGGGGAGATTGTAAGAATAAACCCTCTCCCGACAGGGAGAGGGTTAAATGCATTATGCCTGTTTTGCGGCTTCTGCTGCTTTGACGATCACTGCGAAAGCGTCAGCTTTCAGGGACGCGCCACCAACCAGTGCACCGTCGATGTCCGGCTGGGTGAACAGCTCTGCGGCGTTGCCTGCATTCACGGAACCGCCGTACTGAATGATCACTTGCTCAGCCACTTTCGCGTCTGCTTTAGCAATGTGGTCACGGATAAATTTATGTACTGCCTGCGCCTGAGCCGGAGTAGCGGATTTGCCGGTACCGATCGCCCAAACCGGTTCGTAAGCAATCACTGCGCCTTCGAACGCGCTTGCGCCCTGGGTTTTCAGCACGGCGTCGATCTGACGTGCGCATACTTCTTCGGTTTTACCCGCTTCGTTTTCTGCTTCGGTTTCACCGATGCACAGTACCGGGATCAGACCCTGCGCTTTCAGTACAGCGAATTTTTTGGCGATGAATTCATCGGATTCTGCGTGGTAAGTACGACGCTCAGAGTGGCCGATGATGATGTATTTCGCGCCGATATCTTTCAGCATTTCGGCAGAGGTTTCGCCGGTGAAAGCACCAGACAGGTTAACGTCGACGTTCTGCGCGCCCAGGATGATGTGGCTACCATCAGCGGCATGTTTAGCCAGATCCAGGTACATTTCCGGCGGTGCAATTGCAACCGCACAGCCCGTTACGCCAGCCAGCTCGGTACGCAGGTTTGCAACCAGTTCGTTTACCATGTGGCGGCTGCCGTTCAGTTTCCAGTTACCCATCACTAAAGGATGTCGCATTTTTACTCTCCACGCGCTTGGCGAATTAAGGAATATGGCCACCCTTCAGGGCAGCATGGTCTGTGAAACAGTATAGAGATTCATCCCTTGAATGGCTTTGCTTTTTGTCATTTATTGTTATCTTCAAGTGATTCAGATAGCGTCAGCTTAATCGGTTCAACAGCGAAGGTCAGTCCTTTTTCGCCGTTATCTGCTACTACATAACGTACTGCGCCTTCTGTTTCCGCGTAGTACGGCTTGTTTTTGCCGTTGTTCAGCAGCTTTTGCAGCTTTTGCCCGCTTTGTACGGCGGTCATCGCCGGGGAAAACGCGCGAATTATCGCCGCCATATACTCCAGGGCTTTTGCTTTCGCCGCTTTTTGCTCTGGCCCCTGTACCGGCAGCCAGGTGATTTGCATCGATTTTATTTTCAGCGTACCGCGCTCCAGCGCTGTCGATGCATAAAGGTTGTCGTTAATTTTTGTTGCGGCGCGCGTCAGGCTCGCTTGATCGTTGCGACCATCGACAGCGCGGAACTCGTTCAGTGCCAGCGTCGGGTTGTCGGTATTAAATTTTTCCCGGAACTGGCTGATCGACTGGTCGAATGTCGGTGCACCTGGCAGCAGGTAGGGCGCGGTTGCTGTGGCTGGCGTCTCTTCCGCCCAAACAGGGGAGCCGAAGACCAGCGCTGAGAAGAGCAGCCAAATCGGGTAACGCCATGCTTTCATTACATCGCCCTCTCTAAAGTGTGCTCACGATTAAAACGATATCGGGCTGGCTTGTCAAAAAGTCCCGCTGCCAGTGTAAACTACGCAGCATTACGATAATAAGGAACCTTACATGGGCATACAGCAGTGGTTATTTTCGTTTAAAGGGCGCATTGGTCGACGCGACTTTTGGGTCTGGATCATCCTTTGGGTTGTGAGCATGACAGTGTTATTTGCGCTGGCAAACAGCGGAATGCTCGATTTCCAGATGGCCGCGTTTATTCTGGTGTGCCTCATCTGGCCGACTGCCTGCGTCATGGTGAAACGTTTACACGATCGCGGTCGTCATGGCGCGTGGGGATTGCTGATGGTACTGGCGTGGATGCTGCTTTCCGGCCACTGGGAAGTGCTGAGCGGCACGCTGGAATGGGCGGTGGGACGTCTGATTCCGGTGGTGATTATCGTCATGTTGTTGATCGACCTGGGCGCCTTTGTCGGCACCCAGGGAGAAAACAAATACGGCAAAGAGACGCTGGAAGTGAAGTACCGCTGATTACCAGTAGTGTTCTGCGGTGATATGTCCTGGCCGACGGCGCAGGTGCTTGGCCATTTGCCGGGAATCTTTAAGGAGTTGTGTGGTATCGCGTACCATTTGCGGGTTGCCACACAGCATCACATGGCTGGTTTCGGTGTTCATCGGCAGCCCGATGGCCTCTTCCAGCGCACCGCTTTCAATTAACGCCGGTACGCGTCCGGTCAACGAGCCGGAAATCGTCTCCCGGCTGACTACCGTCTGAATCCGCAGTTTCCCTTCATAACGCTGTTGCAGTTCCAGCATCAGCGGCAAGTAGCTGAGATCTGCGGAATAGCGCACGGCATGCACCAGCACCAGATTTTTAAAGCGTTGCAGATCCTTGCCTTCCTGCAAAATCGACAGATATGGCCCAATAGCCGTGCCAGTGGCCAGCATCCATAGCGTTTCGCAGTCCGGCACCTCCTCAAGCACAAAGAAACCGGCGGCTTCGCTGACAATTTGCACCTCGTCTCCCGGCTGCAGGGCCGCCAGGCGTGGGCTCAGTTTGCCTTCTGGTACGGTGACAAGGTAGAACTCAAGGTCGGGGTTACTCGGCGCATTGACGTAAGAGTAAGCTCGCTGAACGCGCTCGCCATCAATTTCCAGACCAAGCTTGGCGAACTGCCCGGCAGTGAAGGGGTGAACGGGGGCATGAATGGTGAGGCTAAATAGCGCATCGGTCCAGAACTGCACCTTAGTGACTTTTCCTGTTACCCACTCTGCCATGGTTATCTCCTTTCAGTTGCGTTGCCTTATCTTCGTGCCTGTAGAGGGAGATTTCCAGCCCGTGCGGGCCGGAAAGCTCAATTGAACAAATGGCCTTACAGGATGTGGCGTTGCACATCCGGGTCTTTACGATCGAGGTAGTGGATGGACTGAATGCGGCGAATTGTGCGCGATTTCCCGCGGATCAGCAGTGTTTCCGTGGTGGCGATATTACCTTTGCGGGCAATGCCATCCAGCAGATCGCCTTTAGTGATGCCGGTTGCCGCAAAAATCACATTATCGCTACGCGCCATATCGTCCAGACGCAGCACGTTGCCTGCCTGAATGCCCATACCACGGCAGCGTTTCAGCTCCTGCTCGCCGATACGGCGGTTCTCTTCACTGTCGCCTTTGACCTGATGGCGTGCCAGCAAACGTCCCTGCATGTCGCCATCGAGGGCGCGGATCACTGCTGCGGAAATCACGCCTTCCGGCGCTCCGCCGATACCGTACAGCACATCGACTTCGCTATCCGGCATACAGGTAAGAATGGATGCCGCCACATCGCCGTCGGGGATGGCGAAAACGCGCACACCGAGCTGTTGCATCGCTGCAATCGTTGCGTCATGGCGCGGTTTGGCAAGGATAGTGACCGTCAGTTCAGTCAGAGGTTTGTTCAGCGCGGCGGCGACATTGCGCAAGTTATCCGCCAGCGGCAGATTGAGGTCGATAGCGCCTTTTGCGCCAGGGCCGACAATCAGCTTTTCCATGTACATATCCGGCGCATTCAGGAAACAACCCTTATCGCCGACAGCCAGTACCGCTAGCGCATTTGCCTGGCCCATTGCTGTCATGCGGGTGCCTTCAATAGGATCGACCGCAATATCCACGGCGTCGCCTTTTCCTGTTCCGACTTTCTCACCGATAAATAACATCGGCGCTTCATCGATCTCCCCTTCGCCAATGACGATAGTACCGTCAATGTCGACATTGTTAAGCATGATGCGCATAGCGTTCACCGCTGCGCCGTCCGCCGTGTTTTTATCGCCACGTCCCAGCCATTTGTAGCCAGCCAGCGCCGCAGCCTCGGTAACGCGGGAGAATTCGATGGCAAGTTCTCGTCTCATAACACACTCTGTAGTGAAAGAAATTGCACAAAGTTTACCACAGGGCAAGGGGCGAGAGGATTGATCCCCTCACCCGAACGGGCGAGGGGAAAGGTGGCAGGATTACTCGTCGTGTTCTTCCCACTCCAGCGCGCGTTTAACAGCTTTTTTCCAGCCGCTGTAACGGTAGTTGCGCTCGGTGGTTTCGATGCCTGGGCGGAATTCACGCTCGATGACCGCTTTTTCCTGCAATTCATCAAGGTTCTGCCAGAAGCCGACCGCCAGTCCAGCAAGGTAGGCCGCGCCCAGCGCCGTCACTTCGCGCACTTCCGGGCGCTCTACACGGGTGCCCAGAATGTCAGACTGGAACTGCATCAGGAAGTTGTTGGCTACCGCGCCGCCATCCACACGCAGCGCGTGTAAACGAATACCGGAGTCTGCCTGCATCGCTTCCAGAACGTCGCGCGTCTGGTAGGCGATCGATTCCAGCGTGGCACGAATGATGTGGTTGGCGTTCACACCGCGTGTCAGGCCGAAGATTGCGCCGCGTGCGTACGGATCCCAGTATGGCGCGCCGAGGCCGGTAAAGGCAGGAACCACGTACACGCCGTTGGTGTCCTTCACTTTGGTGGCGAAATATTCAGAGTCGAATGCATCGCTGATCAGCTTCATTTCGTCACGCAACCACTGGATGGATGCCCCCGCCATGAAAACTGCGCCTTCCAGCGCATAGTTCACTTCGCCTTTCGGGCCACAGCAGATGGTAGTCAGCAGACCGTGCTCGGATTTCACCGCTTTCTCTCCGGTGTTCATCAACATAAAACAGCCGGTACCGTAGGTATTTTTCGCCATCCCTTCTTTCACGCACAACTGGCCAAACAGCGCCGCCTGCTGGTCACCGGCGATCCCGGCGATAGGAATACGCGTACCGCCTTTACCACCAATATTGGTCTGACCGTACACTTCGGAGGACTTGTGCACTTCCGGCAACATGGCGCGCGGGATATCCAGCGCATCCAGCATTTTGTCATCCCAGTCCAGCGTGTGGATGTTGAACAGCATGGTACGCGAGGCGTTGGTGTAATCGGTCACGTGAACGCGGCCCTGAGTCATTTTCCAGATAAGCCAGGTATCCACGGTGCCGAACAGCAGTTCGCCGCGCTTCGCGCGTTCACGGGAGCCTTCAACGTGATCGAGGATCCACTTCACTTTGGTGCCGGAGAAGTACGGATCAATCACCAGGCCGGTGGTGTTGCGCACGTACTCTTCCATGCCGTCGCGTTTGAGCTGCTCGCAAATCTCGGCGGTACGACGGCACTGCCAGACAATCGCGTTGTAGATCGGTTTGCCGGTTTCGCGTTCCCAGACGATGGCCGTTTCACGCTGGTTGGTAATACCGATGGCGGCAATTTCGTCGGAGTTGATGTCTGCCTTCGCTAACACTTCGACCAGCGTCGAGCTTTGCGATGCCCAGATTTCCATGGGATCATGCTCAACCCAGCCTGGCTTCGGGTAAATTTGTTCAAATTCGCGCTGTGAGACGCTGATGATGTTAGCGTCGTGATCCATCACAACCGCGCGGGAACTGGTAGTACCCTGGTCGAGCGCAACGATATATTTTTTGTCAGTCATGGTTAGAGTCCCGTAGTCACATTACAGCGAAGCTTTTTGTTGAGTTGTGGCGGCAGTGCCTTTTTCTTCCGCCGCCTGACTGGTTCCTGACGGCAGATGGCGGCCAATCAGCTTACGATAACCGAACGCGCCGAGCGACGCGCCTACGATCGGCCCGAACAGCGGGACGAGGAAGTAGGGAATATCTTTACCGCCGGTAAAGGCGACGTCGCCCCAGCCTGCCAGCCAGGCGAAGGTTTTCGGGCCGATATCACGCGCCGGGTTCATGGCGAAGCCAGTCAGTGGCCCCATCGACGCACCGATAACCGCAATCAACAGGCCAATCAGCAGAGGTGCCAGCGGCCCGCGTGGAATGCCATTGCCATCATCGCCCAGCGCCATGATGACGCCCATCAGAACAGCAGTAATGACCATTTCAACTGCGAAGGCCTGCACAAAGTTGATGTGCGGGTTAGGATAGGTTGAAAAGATACCAGCTAAATCAAGGCTTTCGATACTACCGCGCACCATATTGTGCGTGTGTTCGAAGTCGAGGAAAAGATTGTAGTAAAGCCCGTAAACAAGTGCCGCTGCACAAAACGCGCCGGCAAACTGCGAAATGATGAAGGGAACCACTTTGCGCCCATCAAAACTGGCGAAGAGCCATAGTGCGATCGTTACCGCGGGGTTAAGATGCGCGCCGGAAACCCCTGCAGTCAGGTAGATGGCCATAGCCACACCAAGACCCCAGATGATGCTGATTTCCCACTGGCCGAAGGTGGCGCCTGCCACTTTCAGCGCTGCGACACACCCGACACCGAAAAAAATCAACAACCCGGTTCCGAGAAACTCGGCGATGCACTGGCCTTTTAAGGTTGATGTCTGACTCATAATCGGATCCTGCTAAAGAGTAATGGTTATTGTTAGCATGGGGCCAACGTCTCCCATGATGTCGTGTAGACATAGTGTTAATTTATCGTTAACGAGCAAAAACGAGAAATATCGAAATTAAAATGTGTGTACTGCGTCAATAAAATGAGCGTTTTCGAGCGAATTGGGTGGTTTTTGTGCCATATCGAAATGTGAGCTGAATCATTTTTGTAACTTCATTATTAACAATGTAGAGACGGGTACCGTTGTTGCACCAGGATGAGGACGAAAAGTGTTGCAAAGCGCAAACAGCGTGGCTCCGCGCTGGACAGGGGCTGGCGTGATTCATACAATCGGAGGCAAGCGAAATGCGCTCATTTTATTAAGGCGTCGCCGGTATTAGGGACGAAGGTTTACCTATCAACGCCTTGCAACTCAGGAGAGGTATGACAATGTCATTAGAAGTGTTTGAGAAACTGGAAGCGAAAGTGCAGCAGGCGATTGATACCATCACGTTGTTGCAGATGGAAATCGAAGAGCTGAAAGAAAAGAACAATAGTCTGGCTCAGGACGTTCAGGCTGCACAGCATAGCCGTGAAGAGCTGGAGCGCGAAAACAACCAGCTGAAAGAGCAGCAGCATGGCTGGCAGGAGCGTTTGCAGGCGCTGCTGGGCCGTATGGAAGAAGTCTGATTACGCTTTATCTTTCGCGCTGTAGCGGTGCGGATTCATTCCGGTCAGGTATCTATGCTGCCTGGGATTCATTCGCTTGTTGCCTTGCTACAAGCCGAAATCGTTTGGATCGGATAAGCGAAGCGTTGTCTGACGCAAAAGAAGAAGGGCGCCTGTGGCGCCCTTTGTTTACTCGATGTCGAGGGGATCTTCGGAAAGGATAATGCCGGTATTGTCGGCATACAGATGGTCGCCAGAGAAGAAAGTGACACCGCCGAAATTGACGCGCACGTCGCTTTCACCAATGCCTTCACCTGCTGCGCCAACCGGAATAGCGGCAATCGCCTGGATGCCGATATCCAGCTCTTCCAGATCGTCAACCTGGCGCACTGCGCCATAAACCACAATGCCTTCCCACTCGTTTTGCACCGCAGTGCGTGCGAGATCGGCGTCGATTAACGCGCGACGCATAGAACCGCCGCCGTCGACCAGCAGGACGCGACCACGGCCATTTTGTTCGAGCAGATCGTACAGCAACCCGTTATCCTCGAAACATTTCACCGTGATGATTTGTCCGCCAAAAGACGACCGACCGCCAAAATTGGAGAATAGCGGCTCTACAACGTTGATCTCTTCCAGGTAGATGTCACAAAGCTCAGAAGTATCGTATTTCATAGGATTAACGTTCAGTTGATGCGAGAAATGTTAGTATATCGCGCATCCCGCACTGTTGGCAAAATCATCAATTGTTAATTGACATTAATCAGTTAAAGGTGCGTCTGACTAAGGATTATTCCAATAACAAACAATAAGTTAGTAAGTAATGCGCCTTTTACCGTACGTTCAAGCATTGGTGGCATAGCGTGCGGATCGCGTTCGCGCATCACATAGCGCGCTTGTTTGATAAGCAGTGGTGCTGCAAGGACAAACAACCATCCCCATAGGCTATGCAATGACAGCAGGTTGAACAGCGCCAGGCACAGCAGCGCACCGACCAGCAAGCCGACATGATAGCGGCGGGCGTTGATTGGCCCTAAACGCACCACCAGCGTGTTTTTGCCGTTCTCTCGGTCGCTGTCGATATCACGCAAATTATTGATATTCAATACCGCAGTTGCCAGCAGACCGCAGGCCGTAGCGGGCAGGATAACCGCAGGGATCAGCATATGCGCTTGCAGATACCAGCTTCCCATCACGCTCAGCCAGCCAAAGAAAATCAGCACTGAGATATCGCCAAGGCCGAGATAGCCATATGGGCGCTTACCAATGGTGTAGGTAATCGCCGCAACGATCGACAGGCCGCCAAGTATGAGGAAACCGATAAAATCCGCCAGAGTCTGGGTTGCCGCCGTCACCAGCAATAACCCGGAAATGCAGCTCAGCACAATCACGATAATCAGCGCTCGCTTCATTTGCGCAAGCGAAATGGCGCCTTTCTGCATACCGCGTAGTGGCCCAATGCGATCCGGTTTATCGCTGCCCTTTACTGCATCGCCGTAATCATTGGCAAGATTGGAGAGAATTTGCAGCAGGCCGGCGGTGATCAACGCGAGCACGGCGACCAGCGGATCAAAATAACCCTGCCACCACGCCAGCACGGTACCCACGACAATAGCCGCGAATGCCAGCGGTAATGTTTTAGGTCGCAGGCTTTCCAGCCAGGCTTGGGTAAGGCTCAGAGATTGCGTTTCGTTCATAAATTACGCCAACAAAAATGGGGGCATAAGCCCCCATCGAATGTGATGAAAACGTTGTGAACGGGATTATAAGATAAAACGGCTCAGATCTTCATCTGCCACTAAAGCATCAAGGTGCTTACTCACATAGTCGGCATCAATGATAATGGTCTTACCGCCCAGATCGCTGGCGTCGTAGGAGATGTCTTCCATCAGGCGTTCCAGCACGGTATGCAAACGGCGAGCGCCGATGTTTTCCGTGGTTTCGTTCACCTGCCAGGCAGCCTGCGCGATGCGTTTGATACCGTCGTCAGTAAATTCGATATTCACGCCTTCGGTCGCCATCAGTGCTTTGTACTGTACGGTTACAGATGCATTTGGTTCGGTCAGGATGCGCTCGAAATCTTCCGTCGTTAGCGCCTTCAATTCAACGCGAATTGGCAGACGACCTTGCAATTCCGGGATCAGATCCGACGGGCTGGCAACCTGGAACGCGCCGGAGGCGATAAACAGAATGTGGTCGGTTTTCACCATGCCGTGCTTGGTTGAGACGGTGCAGCCTTCCACCAGCGGCAACAGGTCGCGCTGTACGCCTTCGCGGGAAACGTCCGGCCCGGAGGTGTTGCCGCGCTTACAGATTTTGTCGATTTCGTCGATAAACACGATCCCGTGCTGCTCAACGGCTTCGATAGCATCCTGTTTCAGCTCTTCCGGGTTGACCAGCTTCGCGGCTTCTTCTTCAATCAGCAGCTTCATCGCGTCTTTGATTTTCAGCTTACGCGGTTTCTGCTTCTGCCCGCCCAGGTTCTGGAACATTGACTGCAACTGATTGGTCATCTCTTCCATACCCGGAGGCGCCATGATCTCTACGCCCATCGGCGCAGCGGCGAGATCGATTTCAATTTCTTTATCGTCGAGCTGGCCTTCGCGCAGTTTTTTGCGGAAAGACTGGCGCGCAGTTGAAGGTTCAGCGGGTTGCTCCGGCTGGCCCCAGTTGTTTTTCGCCGGTGGGATCAGCACGTCGAGAATACGCTCTTCGGCCATCTCTTCGGCGCGGTAGCGGTTTTTCTCGATCGACTGGATACGTACCATTTTCACTGCGGCATCGGTCAGATCGCGGATGATAGAGTCCACTTCTTTCCCGACATAGCCCACTTCGGTGAATTTGGTCGCTTCAACTTTGATAAACGGCGCGCTAGCCAGTTTCGCCAGACGACGAGCGATTTCGGTTTTACCGACGCCGGTCGGGCCAATCATCAGAATATTTTTTGGTGTTACTTCGTGACGCAGCTCTTCATCAAGCTGCATACGGCGCCAGCGGTTACGCAAGGCGATTGCCACAGAACGCTTAGCCGCGTCCTGGCCGATAATGTGTTTGTCCAGTTCGCTGACAATTTCGCGTGGGGTCATTTCAGACATGGGAGATCCTTACGCTTTAGAGGGTAATTCTTCGATGGTATGGAAATGGTTGGTGTAAATGCAGATATCGCCTGCAATATCCAACGCTTTCTCAGCGATTTCACGCGCGCTAAGCTCAGTATTTTCCAGTAACGCACGGGCTGCGGCCTGGGCGTATGGCCCACCGGAACCAATAGCGATCAGGTCATTTTCCGGCTGAACCACATCACCATTGCCGGTGATGATCAGCGACGCGTTCTCATCTGCCACCGCCAGCAGTGCTTCCAGCTTGCGCAGCATGCGATCGGTGCGCCAGTCCTTTGCCAACTCGACAGCTGCTTTCACCAGATGACCCTGGTGCATTTCCAGTTTACGTTCAAAGAGTTCGAACAGGGTGAAGGCATCGGCCGTACCACCAGCAAAACCTGCGATAACTTTATCGTTATACAGGCGGCGGACTTTTTTCACGTTGCCCTTCATTACGGTATTACCCAGTGTGGCCTGGCCATCACCGGCAATAACGACGTGGCCATTACGGCGTACGCTTACGATTGTTGTCACGAGCAGACCCCTTGGTTACAAATGCAGAATACAGCGCCCCGCACAGCGTACGGGGCAGAATGCAAGTATAGATGGGGGGGGATTTCGGGGGTTTCAACCCCCGGAGGCGAGACGGATACAGTTTGTATGGCCTGCCATTTTCAGACGGCTAATGGTGGAATCGGCATTCTCTTTGCCTTTCAACGGGCCAAGTACCACGCGGTTCCAGCCGTTGTTGCTGGTGATACGTGAATCAAACCCTTCAAACGCCAGTTGGGCGCGAACGGTTTCTGCCTGCTCCTGACCTTTAAACGAACCGCATTGAATCATCCAGCGGCGGTCATCTTTTTTCTCCGCCGTTTGCGTTTTCGGCGCTTCCGCTTCATGTGTTATCGGCGCGGCCTGTTGCGCTTTCGGCTGTGCTGCCGTGGTATGCGGCGGCGTTTGCAATAGATCCTGATACGGTTGCGATGTGGCGGCGGCTTTCGGTTGCTGCTGCTGAGTTTGCGTTTGACGCGGGGCAGTGGCCGTTGTCCGCGCTGGTTGTTGCTGTACAGGCTGTTCCACAACGCGCGTCTGCGCATGCGGCTGCTGAACCGGCTGCGTTTGCGTCCACTGCGGTTGCTGTTGCTGCTGCACCTGACGCTGGCGCTGCAACGTTTGCTGACGTTGTTCCGGCGTCTGTTCGTTCCACGGCACTTCATTAAGCTGCGTCGGCTGCTGGCGCATATCTGCCTGCATCTGCGCTAACAGTTGGCGCTGCTCATCTGTCAGTTGTTCCGGGTTTTTCACTTCGCCACCTGCAGATGGTTCAGTCGGCGCAAGCACGCCTGGCTGACGGCTTTCCAGCTCTTTGATGTAGCGCCAGCGCTCTTCCGGCTTCGGCGGCAGGCCGTTACCTGTGACCTTTTGATTTTGCAGCGCTTCGGATTCTTCTTTTTTGTGGTGCGTAATAAAGTACAGACCACCGATAAAGGCGACCAGCACGGCAGCCGCGATAGCGACCATGGCTGGAGAGACCGCAGATCTGCTGCGTTGTTTTTTCCTTGAGTTGCTCGCTTTTCGCCGCGAAGGAGCCGGCTGGCTGCGGCGTACATAATCTCGTTGTGCCACTATCGTTTCGCTGTATTTATATCGTTTATCAGCCCGCCATGTTACTTAAGCGACGGGCTTTTGACCAGATGGGGGCGTCTTAAAGCCTGGTTTTTACGTAATCGCCCGGGTACTGCCGCGCAGGATCAATTCGCAATCCAGCAGGCGCGATCCGCTGTTGACGTTGTGACCTTGCAGTTGTTCGAGCAGGAGCAGCATCGATTCCCGGCCAATTTCGTAGCGCGGCTGGGCAACGGTGGTTAGCGGCGGGTCGCAATACTCTGCCAGAGAAATGTTATCAAAACCGATGATCGATAGGTCGTCCGGTACTTTCAGCCCCCGGCGTTTGGCGAGCGACAGCGCACCCAACGCCATAACGTCACTATGGCAGAACACCGCCGTTGGCGGCTTGGGCAACGCCAGCAGTTGTTCCAGCGCGTGCGCTCCGGCCTCAAAGGTAAAATCACCGCGCGTAATATAATGCGGATCAACGGTCGTGCCAGAGCGGCGCAGCGCCTGCACATAACCCTGCAAGCGGTAGTGGCACAATGGCATCTCTTCCGGCCCGGCAATGCAGCCAATCAGGCGGTGCCCTTGTTCCTGTAGATAATTGACGGCGTTAAAAGCGGCGGTCAGGTTATCAATATGTACAGTTGGCAGCTCCAGCTCGGGAGCAAATTCATTCGCCATGACCATCGGCGGCAAATTGCGCTGCTCTTCAATACTGGCGTCGAACGGTAGGCGTGAGCCTAACAGCAACATGCCATCGATTTGCTTGGTAATGATCAGATCGATAAAAGTTTTTTCTTGCTGATTCTGGTGGGCGCAGTCGCCAATCAGTACCAGATAGCCGTGTTCGGCTGCGGTAACCTCGATACCGCGAATGATTTCGCTGAAAAAAGGATCGCAGATATCCGGCACAATCACCAGCAGAGTGCGGGATTCGTTTCTCTTGACGTTACGTCCCATAGCCTGGGGCAAATAGCCTACTTCCATGGCGGCTTGTTCAACCCGATTACGGGTCGTCTGCGACACTTTTTCCGGATTCATTAATGCACGGGATACGGTTGCCGTAGAAACCTTTGCTTTCATGGCAACATCTTTCATGGTCGCTGCTGCAACCTGATTTTTGGGTTTCAACTTGTTCTCCTCGCATGCACGGCGCAAGCGTAGTCACATTTTTATCAGATAGTTAGACGCGACGGTTACAGAATTTTCATGAAAAGTGTGATGAAAGTTGAATTATATGCTGCCGATCGCAACCTCAGCTCTCAATAGGATCAACATCCAGCACCCATTTAACCCGCCGCGCATCAGGCAATGTGTTAATCAACGCCAGTGCGCCGCTGACAATATGCTGTAAGCGAATGCGGGAAGGATGTTGCAGCAGGATCTGCCAGCGATAGCGACCGGCGCGTTTCGCTGCCAGCGCAGGAACCGGGCCGAGGATCCACAGTTGGTTATCTGCCAGCGGGCTGGCTTGCAGTAAGTTTTTCAACTGTTGCAGGAACAGCGGAGCGTACTGATTGTTCTGATCTTCTGCGCGGATCAACACATGACTGGTCCACGGCGGCAGTTGCAGCGTTTGCCGCTCGGCCAGCGCTTGCTCTGCAAAGGTATCGTAACCCTTATGCAGCAGGGTTTGCAGCAAAGGATGCTCAGGATGGTGGGTTTGCAGCACCACTTCGCCTTGCTTCCCGGCACGTCCGGCGCGGCCCGATACTTGGGTGTAGAGCTGAGCAAACCGTTCCGCCGCGCGGAAATCCGCAGAAAAGAGTGCGCCATCGACATCCAGCAGCGCTACCAGTGTCACATCCGGGAAGTGATGGCCTTTCGCCAGCATCTGCGTGCCAATCAGGATCCGCACGCCGCCGCGATGAACTTCCGCCAGGTGTTGCTCCAGCGCGCCTTTGCGGCTGGTGGTATCGCGATCAATACGCGACACCGGCACGCCAGGGAACAGCGGCGCAAGCGCCTGTTCCAGTTGTTCAGTCCCTAAACCGACGGGCAGCAGGTGCGTGGAACCGCAGGAGGGGCACTGGCGCGGCACCGGGCGCTGACTATCGCAATGGTGGCAGCGCAAATGCTGCTGTGCCTGGTGAAAAGTGTAGTAGTGATCGCAACGTGGGCACTCTGCTATCCAGCCGCAGTCATGACACAGTAACGCCGGAGCGAAACCCCGGCGGTTAAGAAACAGGATCACCTGATTGCCTGCCTGCAAATGCTGGCGCATGCGGTTGATGAGCGCGGGCGCTAATCCGGCCTGTAACTGCTGGCCTTTCATATCCAGCACGTGCTGTGTTGCCGGGCGCGCGCTACCGGCTCGGCGCGTCAGGCGTAGCAACCGGTATTTTCTCGCTCGCACATTATATAAGGTCTCCAGCGCGGGAGTCGCCGAACCGAGAATGATGGGGATCTGTTCGCTATGGGCGCGATAGACCGCCAGATCCCGCGCGTGGTAGCGCCAGCCTTCCTGTTGTTTATAGGAGCTATCGTGCTCTTCATCAATAACGATCACGCCGAGGTTTTTAAACGGTGTGAACAGCGATGAACGTGTGCCGATAACAATTGCCGCCTCGCCGTTTTTCGCTTTTTGCCATGTGGTGAGACGTTCACTGTTGTTCAGGCCTGAATGCAGCACTTCGACGGGCGCGTTAAAGCGCTCACGAAAGCGGGCGATGGTTTGCGGTGTCAGGCCAATCTCCGGCACCATCACCAGTGCCTGTTTACCCTGCGCCAGCACGTTTTCCAGCACGCTTAAATAGACTTCGGTCTTACCGGAACCCGTGACGCCTGCCAGCAGCCAGGCAGAGAATTGATCGGCCGCGCTGTGAATAGCGCCGACGGCAGTGGCCTGCTCCGTGTTCAGCCGCAGCCTGTCGCCGCTGACGGAGAACTGGCTGCGCCAGTCGCTGAATATCGGCGTTTCGCTGCTCATTTCCGCCAACCCTTTGGCGCGCAGTGCCTGCAGAGTGACGCTTTTCAGATCCAGCGCTGCCAGCTGGTGCTGCCATATTTTGCCTTTACGCAGAGCTGAAAGCGCCTGCTGCTGCTTTGCCGACTTTACGCGGTTAATGTCTGTCGCCTGGCCCTGCTCAGTGGCGAACCAGTAGCCCTGAAACTCTGCGCTGGTCGTTTTTGTCTGGCGTAACAGAACGGGAAGGGCATTGAACAGCACATCGCCAATCGGATGATGGTAATAGTCAGCCGCCCATAACAACAGACGCCAGACAGCGGGCGAAAAAGCGGGCTCGCTGTCGAGCACTTCTTCTACCTGCTTCAGCTCGGCAAGCGGCAGATCGCTTTTATCGCCGATCGCCACCACGATGCCAACGCGTTGCTGGGTACCGAACGGCACACGCACGCGACAACCTGCGCAGGCGATCATGTCGTCCGGCAACAGATAATCAAAGGTGCGGGGTAAGGGTACAGACAGCGCAACGTGGGCGACGGGCATCTCATCTTCCTGACTTGAAAACTGGCGGGTTAGTATACACATTGTTGCTACGGGCGAGCGGATCAGTTTGCATGTGCTGGTCAATTTCTGTATGATTCGCCGCCTTTAGTGCGGATTTAGCGCGCCAAAGATACACTTATTATTTAACTCGCGTGGTGTCTGGCGTTAGGGCTGGAAGAGCGACGCGGCCTTAAACTGAGGTTTCCCATGAAAAAAGGTATTCACCCGAATTACGTTGCGATTACTGCAACCTGTTCTTGCGGTAATGTGATCAAAACCCACTCCACTGTGGGCCACGACCTGAACCTGGACGTGTGCGGCAAATGCCACCCGTTCTTTACTGGTAAACAACGTGTTGTTGATACTGGTGGTCGTGTTGAGCGTTTCAACAAACGCTTCAGCATCCCGGGCAGCAAATAAGTTGCCAAAGAAAAAAGCGCCGTGAGGCGCTTTTTTTGTCTCTGCCGTTCACCGAAGGGGGATATTTTTGTGAGGTGAATCACAAAAATATTGCTCCGATTAAAAAATGCACATATCCTTTTCGCCATTCACAGTCCTGTGAACAGAGCGAAAAAGAGGCGTGATATGCTGACGGCAATGAAAAATGTATTTATGTCTTACCTGCTTTCTCTGGCAGAAGTGCATCCGGAAGTGACGCGCTTCTGATTGAGCGGCTGACATAAGCAAAAAGGGCGGAAGATATCTGCCGCCCTTTTGTTTTGAATCAGTATTCCCATGTATCCGGGTCGATGCCCAGTTCACGCATAATCACTTTCGCCTCTTCCGGGATTTCATCACTGCGCTCTTTACGCAGATCTTCATCGTTCGGCAGAGGCTGACCGGTGAACGCATGCAGGAATGCCTCGCACAGCAGCTCGCTGTTAGTGGCGTGACGCAGGTTGTTCACCTGACGACGGGTACGTTCATCGGTGAGGATTTTTAACACCTTAAGAGGAATGGAAACTGTAATTTTCTTTACTTGCTCACTCTTCTTGCCGTGCTCAGCGTATGGGCTGATATATTCGCCGCTCCATTCAGCCATGAGATACCTTTAATCCTCTCAGTCATTAGTCTAAACCCGGGCGAGCCCAGGCCGTAATCCCGCGTAGTTTACCGTAGAGTCATCATAGTGACACGGTGTATCGCTCTGCGCGCCCACACTAAAGCATATAATTTTAACGGCTATTGCGCGTTTGCTCAATCTATACGCAAAGAAGTTTGGATGTCCAGATGTATTGACGTCTATCTATTCAATGTTTACTCTGTGGTCAGATTTTTCATCCATTAAGCCAGGAAGCCTTCACCATGACGCGTAAACAGGCCACCATTGCAGTGCGTAGCGGATTGAACGATGACGAGCAGTATGGCTGCGTTGTCCCGCCGATTCACCTCTCCAGTACCTATAATTTCACCGGTTTTAACGAACCCCGCGCGCATGACTACTCGCGTCGCGGTAACCCCACGCGTGATGTGGTACAGCGCGCGCTGGCGGAACTGGAAGGAGGCGCTGGCGCGGTATTGACCAATACCGGCATGTCAGCGATTCATCTGGTAACCACGGTTTTTCTCAAGCCTGGCGATCTGCTGGTGGCACCACATGATTGTTACGGCGGCAGCTATCGTCTGTTCGACAGTCTGGCGAAGCGCGGCTGCTACCGGGTGAAATTCGTCGATCAGGGCAATGAACAGGCGCTGAAAGCGGCGCTGGCGGAAAAACCGAAACTGGTGCTGGTAGAAAGTCCGAGCAACCCATTGTTGCGCGTCGTGGATATTGCGAAAATCTGCCAACTGGCACGTGAAGCGGGTGCAGTTAGCGTCGTTGATAACACCTTCCTCAGCCCGGCGTTGCAAAATCCGCTGTCGCTGGGTGCCGATCTGGTGCTGCACTCCTGCACTAAATACCTCAACGGTCATTCCGATGTGGTGGCGGGCGTGGTGATAGCAAAAGATGCAGAGACTGTCACCGAACTGGCATGGTGGGCAAATAATATTGGCGTCACCGGCAGCGCCTTCGACAGCTATTTGCTGTTGCGCGGGCTGCGCACATTGTCTCCGCGTATGGAAGTGGCACAGCGTAACGCACAGGCGATTGTCGATTTCCTGCAAACTCAGCCGCTGGTGAAAAAGCTTTATCACCCGTCTCTGCCGGATAATCAGGGGCACGAGATTGCTGCGCGTCAACAAAAAGGCTTTGGCGCGATGTTAAGTTTTGAACTGGATGGCAACGAGCAAACGCTGCGTCGTTTCCTGAGCGGTTTGTCACTGTTTACTCTGGCGGAATCATTAGGTGGGGTCGAAAGTTTGATCTCCCACGCCGCCACCATGACGCACGCAGGTATGGCGCCGGAAGCGCGTGCCGCTGCCGGGATCTCGGAAACGCTGTTGCGTATCTCGACGGGTATTGAAGATAGCGAAGATTTAATTGCCGATCTGGAAAATGGCTTCCGGGTCGCTGCTGAGGGATAAACATGAGTGTGATTGCGCAGGCAGGGACGAAGGCTCGTCAACTGCACAAATTTGGTGGCAGTAGTCTGGCAGATGTGAAATGTTACCTCCGCGTTGCAGGGATCATGGCGGAGTATTCACAACCAGGCGACATGATGGTTGTCTCCGCTGCAGGCAGCACCACCAACCAGCTGATTAACTGGCTGAAATTAAGCCAGACTGACAGGCTCTCTGCGCATCAGGTTCAACAATCCCTGCGTCGTTATCAAAGTGACTTGATTGGCGGGCTGTTGCCCGCCGATGTGGCCGATGGCCTGACCAGCGAATTTATCCACGATCTGGAGCACCTGGCGGCGCTGCTTGATGGCGGTATTACCGACGCGGTTTACGCGGAAGTGGTCGGTCACGGTGAAATTTGGTCGGCGCGCCTGATGGCCGCTGTACTCAATCAGCAAGGCCTTGATGCGGCCTGGCTGGACGCCCGCGAATTTCTGCGTGCCGAGCGTTCGGCGCAGCCGCAGGTGAACGAAGGGGCATCTTACCCTCTTTTACAGCAAAAGCTGGCGCAACATCCTGGCAAACGCATTGTCGTCACCGGGTTTATCAGCCGTAACGAGGCTGGTGAAACGGTGCTGCTGGGGCGTAACGGCTCTGACTATTCAGCAACGCAGATTGGCGCGCTGGGCGATGTTTCCCGCGTTACCATCTGGAGCGACGTGGCCGGTGTCTATAGCGCAGACCCGCGCAAAGTGAAAGATGCCTGTCTGCTGCCGCTGCTGCGTCTCGACGAAGCCAGCGAACTGGCACGCCTTGCCGCTCCGGTACTACATGCCCGCACGTTGCAGCCGGTTTCCGGCAGCAATATAGATCTGCAATTACGCTGTAGCTATAACCCGGATCAAGGCTCTACGCGGATTGAACGCGTGCTGGCGTCCGGCACCGGCGCGCGCATCGTGACCAGTCACGATGATGTCTGCCTGATTGAGTTCCTCGTTCCTGGCGGGCAGGACTTTAAACTGGCGCAAAAAGAGATCGATCTGCTCCTCAAGCGTGCGCAGGCGCGTCCGCTGGCGGTGGGCGCTCATGCCGACCGTAATCTGCTACAACTCTGCTATACCTCGGAAGTGGTTGATAGCGTCTTTAAACTGCTGGATGAAGCCGGTCTGCCGGGTGAATTACGCCTGCGTCAGGGGCTGGCGCTGGTGGCGATGGTCGGTGCTGGCGTATGCCGTAACCCGTTGCACAGCCACCGTTTCTGGCAGCAACTGAAAGGCCAGCCGGTTGAGTTTATCTGGCAGTCTGACGAAGGTATCAGCCTGGTCGCTGTACTGCGCGTTGGCCCGACCGAGAACCTGATTCAGGGGTTGCACCAGTCGCTGTTCCGCGCAGAAAAACGTATCGGTCTGATGCTGTTCGGCAAGGGGAATATCGGTTCTCGCTGGCTGGAGTTGTTTTCCCGCGAGCAGAGCGCGCTTTCGGCACGTACCGGGTTTGAATTTGTGCTGGCTGGTGTGGTGGATAGCCGCCGTAGCCTGCTGAATTACGATGGGCTGGATGCCAGTCGTGCGCTGGCTTTCTTTAATGATGAAGCCGTCGAGCAGGATGAAGAGTCGCTGTTCCTGTGGATGCGTGCTCATCCGTACGACGATCTCGTCGTACTGGATGTTACCGCCAGTGAGCAACTGGCCGGGCAGTATCTGGATTTTGCCAGCCACGGTTTTCATGTGATCAGCGCCAACAAACTGGCCGGGGCGAGCACGACCAATAATTATCGGCAGATCCACGATGCGTTTGAAAAGACGGGTCGCCACTGGCTGTATAACGCCACCGTTGGCGCTGGATTGCCGGTTAACCATACGGTGCGCGATCTGCGCGATAGCGGTGATGCGATTCTGGCGATTAGCGGTATCTTCTCCGGTACCCTTTCCTGGCTGTTCCTGCAATTCGACGGTACTGTGCCGTTTACCGACCTGGTCGATCAGGCGTGGCAGCAGGGGCTGACCGAGCCGGATCCGCGAGTTGATCTCGCCGGTAAAGATGTGATGCGCAAGCTGGTGATCCTCGCCCGTGAAGCGGGTTATGACATCGAACCAGAGCAGGTTCGCGTGGAATCACTGGTGCCACCGCATTGTGAAGAAGGTTCGGTGGATCATTTCTTCGAAAACGGCGACGAGCTGAATGAGCAGATGGTGCAGCGTCTGGAGGCTGCCCGTGAAATGGGCCTTGTGCTGCGTTATGTCGCGCGTTTCGATGCGAACGGCAAAGCACGCGTAGGTGTGGAAGCGGTCCGTCCGGAGCATCCGCTGGCGGCAGTACTGCCTGGCGATAACGTCTTTGCCATTGAAAGTCGCTGGTATCGCGATAATCCTCTGGTTATTCGCGGCCCAGGCGCAGGACGTGATGTCACTGCTGGCGCTATCCAGTCAGATATCAACCGTCTGGCGCAATTGCTGTAATCTTCTCCTTACCCTCTCCCGGGCGGGGAGAGGGTGTTTCATTACGCATCATGAAATTTTTTCATCTTCGCTGAACATTCCTCACTCAGAATAATGATTTTCCGGTTGACGGCCTGTGCAAATTCCGTCATTTTTACATCTGGACGTCTAAACGTATAGAAGTTCGCAAACAACAGACAATGACATGCGATTGATGAGGTAAGGTATGAGCTTTTTTCACGCCAACCAGCGGGAAGCCCTGAATCAGAGCCTGGCGGAGGTACATGGCCAGATTAATGTTTCTTTTGAATTTTTCCCGCCGCGCACCAGTGAAATGGAACAGACCTTATGGAACTCCATCGATCGCCTGAGTAGCCTGAAGCCGAAATTCGTTTCGGTGACATACGGGGCAAACTCTGGCGAGCGCGATCGTACTCACAGTATTATCAAAGGCATCAAAGAGCGCACCGGCCTGGAGGCTGTGCCGCATTTGACCTGCATCGACGCCACCCGCGATGAACTGCGCGCGATCGCACAGGATTACTGGAATAATGGCATCCGCCATATTGTGGCGTTGCGCGGTGATTTACCGCCGGGCGGCGGTAAGCCGGAGATGTATGCTGCCGATCTGGTGACGTTGTTAAAAGAGGTCGCCGATTTCGATATCTCTGTTGCCGCCTATCCGGAAGTACACCCGGAAGCGAAAAGCGCGCAGGCGGATCTGCTCAACCTGAAGCGCAAAGTGGACGCAGGTGCCAGCCGTGCGATCACCCAGTTCTTCTTTGATGTGGAAAGCTATCTGCGTTTTCGCGATCGCTGTGCGGCGACCGGCATCGACGTGGAGATCGTTCCGGGCATTCTGCCGGTTTCCAACTTCAGGCAGGCGAAAAAATTTGCTGATATGACCAACGTACGTATTCCGGCGTGGATGTCGAAAATGTTCGACGGCCTGGATGACGACGCCGAGACCCGCAAGCTGGTGGGGGCAAATATCGCGATGGATATGGTGAAGATTTTGAGCCGCGAAGGGGTGAAGGATTTCCACTTCTACACGCTGAACCGCGCGGAAATGAGCTACGCGATTTGCCACACGCTGGGCGTTCGCCCTGGTGCCTAATCTGAAGTAAAAAACCACCTGCATAGCAGGTGGCATTGATTGCGCCCCAGAGGGGCGTACTTAGCTCTGACTCTGAGAGCCTTCGCTTCACATCTCTTTTAGCTGAAGCTGGCTCTCTTCTTGTTCGTGTTTTTCCTGATATTTCACATACCTTCTTATCATCTCTTCATTGATACCTACGGTATCCACACAATACCCTCGCGCCCAGAAATGATTTCCCCACAATTTGCTCTTCCTCAGGTACGGAAATTTGCTGAACAATCTCAGCGCTGTCTTTCCTTTCAAATGACCTATTACGTGTGATATCGATAATTTCGGGGGGATTTTTACTAGCAGATGAACATGATCTAACTGAAC
>NZ_FMBC01000059.1 GCF_900094795.1 Kosakonia oryziphila | reverse complement strand
CGTAACCCGATGAAAAATGGTGGAAACCTCATTTTGCAGATGGGGGTTCCCCAGCAGTCGATCCACCCGCTTTATTTTGTTTTTAACTGATGCAGTTCCAGTCAAATGACGTCCGATACTGGTAAGCGTAAGGGATGCGCCATTTATTACAGCACTGGTTGCGTCAATCAGTGCTTTTTGACGGTAAAGATGCAGGGGCTTCAGTATATTCTTAAGAAATTTTCGGCATAATGAACGCGCAGGCATAGTGGTGATTTCCTTGAAATTGTTAGCACAATCAATTAGATCACATCACACTATGCCTGTCCCATTTTTCTGGGGATTCCCCAGGGGTAAACCCCGTTTTTTTACCTTCTTCAGTAAGTTAAATCAAAATCGCCAATAATGCAGATTGTTGCAAACGCAATTAAACTTGATAAATATCAACATTTAGAGCATATTTAGCACGTTTTGTTACTTTCTGGTTAATGTTTGTTATGTCGTTATATCAAAAAATGTTGGTTTTCTACGCTGTGATGGCGCTGATTTGCGCGCTGATTACCTGGTTCCTTTCTCATGACCGTAAACGCATTCGGTTGCTTAGCGCCTTTCTGGTCGGCTCCACCTGGCCAATGAGTTTTCCCGTGGCGTTGTTGTTCTCGATTTTCTGATCATAAAGCGTGACGAATAAAACGATATCCTGTTGAAAATTAGGGCAACATATTAACTGGATGTTTACCTAAGGACAGGAGGCATGCGTTGGAACTCTACACAAAACTGCTTATCTTCTACGTTGTAATAGCGGTAGTTTCCGGTATAGCAACGTACTTTCTGGCCCGTGACAGCCGCAAAGTCCGGCTCCTCAGCGCAGTACTTGTTGGTGCGACCTGGCCCATCAGTTTTCCTGTCGCGTTACTGTTTTCACTCTTTTGATCGCCATCTCTCCCTTTTATTGGGGAACTGTATATAATTACAGTAGTCCGATAAAAGGGAAACCTCATGAACACATTCTATTCACTTTATGCTCAGGGGCAGGTGCGTTGGCACGATCTGCCGGGGCACGGCGATCCGCTGGTGTTTATCCACGGGCTGGGCTGCGCATCATCGTTTGAATATCCGCGTGTGGTTGCCGATCCCGCATTTGGTGGCAGGCGCGCCATCCTTATTGATTTACCCGGTAGCGGTTACAGCGAACGGCCAGCCAGTTTCTCCTATCGCACCAGCGAGCAGGCGAAAGTGGTGGTGGAACTGCTGGATAAGCTCGATATGCAGGCTTTCTGGCTCTACGGCCACAGTATGGGCGGCAGCATCGCCATTGAAGTGGCGGCGCAGCTAGCGGAGCGTGTTAACGGTCTGGCAGTCTCGGAACCCAATTTTTATCCCGGCGGTGGTATGTTCAGCCGCCAGATTGCCAGCCAGGATGAAGCGGGGTTTGTCACCAGCGGTTACGCGGCAATGCTGGCACAGGAGAAAACCGCGTGGGCCGGGTGCCTGCAAAGCAATGCGCCGTGGGCAGTCTGGCGTGGGGCAAAAAGCCTGGTCGACGGTATCGAGCCAACATGGATGACGCTGTTTGTCAATTTATCGCGGCCAAAAACGCTGATCTTTGGTGCGCTTTCGCTGCCGGATGCTGACGAAGAGGCGGTTCGAAAACAGGGGATCCCGGTACAGGTGATTGCTGAGGCGGGACATTCGATGTCCTGGGAGAAGCCCGCCGCGCTGGCGCAGACGTTAAATCGCTTTATTACTGAATACGAATAAAAAAACCCGGCGCGTAATACCAACCGGGTTTCTGCTTTTACTGCATTCGTTTTAGCTTACGGCAATAAAGACTTCAGCTTCCTGCGCGCCGCCGGGGTGATATCCAGCGGGTGGCGGTAGCCAATATTTTCCGTTGCCCGGTGATAGAGCGCAACCAGCCAGTCGTAAACATAGCGGGTGGCGGCGTGAACCGGCTGCTCGCTCAGCCGGGTTAAGCGCGTGTTGCTCGCTTCCACCGAACCGGTAGCGAAAATGGCGCAACCTTTCTGCACGCGGCTGGCCGGGCGATCGGCTTCCGCCACCGATGCATAACCGAGCCAGGCGACAAAGTTACCAATCGCAGCATGCAACTGCGCGGCGCAAGCAGTATCACGCTGCATGATGGCCTGCAGTTGCTCCGGCAGATGCAGGCGGTAGCTACTGACAATCACAATTTCCGTCATCTGGCGCAGGGCCGCCGGGGTGAGTCCAAGACGCGCGGCATTGTCGTCGTTGCGGCTCCACTGGCGAACATGGTTAACCCACAGCGCATGCGCCTGCTGACCGACATCTTTGCTTTGCGGCTGCTGTTCCGTGTTGTCCGGCGATTCGGCAAACAGATCGATTGCATCATTAAATAAGCCGCTGACTTTCTCTTCGCGCGGCTGTTGTACTTTCCACAGCGTGTCGAACTGCTGCATATCCGGCTGCAAACCTTCCAGCAATTCACCGTGACGGGAAGCCTGCCCCTGCAATTCGCGCACAACAGCTTCAGCGCGGGTACGCTGGGTGGTCGCGTCCTTCTCCGGGCTGACAAGCCATGTTTGCAGCAGTTCGCGCAGTGCATGATGATGGCGCTCTGCCAGCGCTTTCAAACGCTGTTGACGCAGATCCGGCGCGGTAGCCTGCGCTAACCATGCCAGCAAGCGTTGCAGACTGCTGGCATCCAGCGCTTGCAATGTGCCCCAATGCTGGCCCGGTTTGCCGATCAACTGCTGGACGGCTTCATCCAGGTTCTGCGCCAGCGTAAAACGCGCATCATGTGGCGTAATAGCCCAGACCAGGCCCGGCAGAGCGGCCTCCTGGCCTGATTGCGTCTCTTTTACCCAGTTGAGCAGGGCGCGGGCAGTGGCTGCGGTGGTCGAACGCTCCAGCGTGGCGTTGCAGATCATCAGCACATCCGGCTGTAAACGCTGGCGATAGCTCTCCAGCAGCCAGCGGCATTTACTACGCCAGAGCGGTTGACCGTCCTGCGGGCCGGGTGTCGGGATCTCAAGAATATCCACCGATGGCAACGCACTGTTTTCCACCGGCAGCACCAATTCGCGGGTGATCAGCGCCAGCGTCGCCAGCGGAATACTGACCGCATTGAGTCGTTGATCGTTGGCCCAGGGATGTACCACCACTTCATCATGAATCTCTGCGTTGCCGGGGTCCGCCGGGGTTAAAAAACCTTCTGTCGGCAAGGCGAAGCTGTCGACCAGAACACTTAACGGCGCGGCCAGTTCGCTGGCATTACCGGTCTGGTGCAGGATGTGCGCCAGCGCCAGCCAGTGCTGTGTCAGTTCGTGTTGCTCGCCCCATAATAACGACCACGCGCTGGCGCGCGCGCTGAGATCCAGTTGCGGCAACAGGCTGGCGAACTGATACCACAACGCATCGTCCATTTGCTGCTGCGACGAAGGCGTTATCGAGCGCCAGAAACGGGCAATACCGCCAATCTCTTCGGCGGTGATCCCAGGTACCGGATTCGGCTGGCGCAGGGTGCGCCATTTCGCGACCCGGCTTTCGATAACCGCTTTATCGGCCGCGCGCAATTCCGGCTGCTGCCGGGAATGGGCAATGAACAACTGCACCAATTCGGCTTCGCTGATAATGCGTAAACAGAGCGGAAAACTGTCGTCCATCGGCGAGTGATCCGGGCTGAAACGCAACGCCATGCTGGTCAGCGCGTGACCCGGATTGATGTGGGTAAAGTAATCCAGCGTTTTGTCGCCCGGGCGCACATCCAGCCTCCCGTTACCGCTGCCGCACAGCGCGCCGAGCAGATGGGCTTTCGCCGCCTGCGAATGGCCATACAGGCCGATGGTGCAGGGCGCGTCAACGGCGTCGCGCAGCGCGGTTTCACCGGCGGCGGCAGCATTCAGGCGTGCCAGCAGCGCGTCGGCATCATCATCCAGCAGCGGTGAAAGTCTCCGGTTCTCGTTAATCCATGCGCTCAACGCCTGGGTGGTGTTTACGCTCGCACTCATTTCAGATACACACTCCCGCTGTCGATCCAGTAGTGACTACCGCTATGGCGGCGGTCGGCCAACGTATTCAGTTTAAAAGTTAATGCGTCGGCAGGCACCGGCGTTCCGTCCTGCAACCAGGCCTCGCTCAGCGTGAAGGATTCCGGGCCGTGATGTTTGTTGCCGCCGCTAAAGGCAAGACGCACGTTTAATACGCCATCGCCAGCGATGGTTTTCGCCAGATCCTGCGAGTTAATGCTCAGTGTGTAGAGCGGCGTGGCAGGCCAGCGGGCGTTAGCTAACTGGCGGAACCCCAGCGTCACATTGCCGCGCAGCGGGAAGTGCAGCCTGGCATCGAGCTTGGCGCCCGGTTTATCGAGATCAATATCGTGATACCAGATGTTTTCATCGCGCAGTGTGTTAACCACGTTATCCAGTACACCAAGGTAGCGCACAGTGGAATAAGCACCAATGTCAGCAGCCTTGAAGTTAAAGCGCGGCAGACGCAGATCCAGCGCCAGGCTACACAGCATCGCACCGACCGCCGCGGTTGATTTCGGGTTACCGATTTTGCCCTGCTGGCTGAAGGGATACCACTCATGTACACGGTATTTATCCAACCAGATCATGCGGTTAACCGGAACAGGCTGTAAATGGCGGATCAGCGCCTGCACGCCCGGCAGACAACCCGGACGACCAGTGATCAGCAACACGTCGCAACTGTAGTGGGAAATGGCTTCGCACACCGCATGCAGCGGAGCGGTAAGCGTAAATTGCCCGTTCAGCATCGCATCCTGCAATTCGCGGAAATTGACCTGCAACGGCACGGAAAGCACGTCGAACTCCGCTGAGCCGGACGGCAAGGCATGCTCGATCGCCTGACGCAGATAATTCATCACATTACGCGTCGGCTGTTGCTTAAGCAGTTCGCCAAAGGTCGCATGCAATCCGGCCAGCGCATCGTTGATATCACTCTCTTCCCAGGCAGCAAGGATTGCATGGCCGATCGGCATAAACAGTTGCAGCGTGGTCTGCTGGCGCAACACCGCCTGCGTATCAATACGCCCGGAGTCGCCAAACAGTGTCGCCATAATCGCCGCCGCATCGCTGATGCCCGCTTTTTGCATTTGCGTTTGCAGCGCAGGCAGCACACAGCGCTGGATAATATCCAGCAGGATGTCATCACCCGCCACTTTAAACCCTTCGCGAAACAGCAGTTGCGGGGTGATTTTGACGTTACTGCCGGTGCCATCGTCAAGCTGATAATGGGTGATCGCCATATCGGTGGTGCCGCCGCCAATATCGACAGAGGCAACGCGCAGCGAACGGCCTTTTACTGCGCCGGGGGCTTCTGCGCGATCCGGGCGGGCGAGGGAAGCAAAGAAGGTTTCCGTCTGCCCGGCAAAACGAGAGATCGCTTCGTTATACAGCCACACCAGTTGTCCGCAGCTCGCTTCGTCCCACTCCATCTGAATATGCGGAACCGGCACTACGCTCTTTTCCTGTTGCTTGCGGTTGGCGAAGTCTTCATCCTGCGGATGCCAGCCCATCGCTTTCCACACCAGTGCGATCGCTTCAAACATACGACGGCGGAAGATTTCACGCTCCTGCTTCGGCATGGCGGAAGGCAGGGTCAAAATAATGGTGCGCAACTGGCGTGGAGACGCCGGGAAACCGAGGCGCAAACGCGTCGCCACGCTGTTAATTTGCCCCAGCGCCTGCGACAGCAATTCACACAACATATGGGTCATCAACGTGCTGCGGCTATACTGCGGCGAGAAGACCGGCAAACGCTCATCAAGCGGCAGGCTGTAGAGCGGTTGGCCTTCATCGTTCATCAGGTTCATCAGCGGGAAAGCGGTAGCCAGCGGTTCGCGCTGTGTTTTGCTGTTCATCTGGCTAAAGCGCCAGTCCTGCAACACCGGGGTTTCATCCCACAAATAACGGCGTGGGCTGGAGATCCCGCTGTTGCCTTCAGTGCCGACGCGCTGCATCGCCAGTTTGCGCGCTTCATCGCCGACGCGCACAATCGACGGCCAGACGAATGCATCTTCACGCCCGCTCTCCACCGAGAAGTGCTGTTTACCAAAACGCGCTTCCGAAAATTCCAGCCGGCTGGTAAATAACGGTTCGTTAAGGAATTGCGGTTCGCTGAGCGATCGCACCTGTAACTCTGCCGTCTGGCGCAAACCATCGTTGGCATCGCCATGATCTTCAATGATCACGCCGCAGGTGTGGGTGTTACCGACATCGAGAATCAGATCGACCGGAATCGCCGGGGTGCTCAGCGTGTGGGTGACAATTTTGACTTCTGGCACCTGCAATTGTGAGCCGAGCAGGGTCATCAGGTTAAGCCAGTGCGCCTGGTATTCAAAACCGCGCAGCGCTTGCGTGATTTCACGTTCGCTGCGGCTTTCATGTTGCGAAATATAGTGTAAGAAGGCTTCCCGTAGCCAGCCGTCAACCCAGGTTTGATCAAGGAAATCGGCGACTTCATCATCATGCCAGGCCAGCGCAAAGCGCGTACCGTTAAGGATATCGTTCTCCAGTGGGGCCAGAGAAGCCGGAGAGTTGTCGTTGATCTGGCTGTCGAGCGCCAGTGCAATGCGGTGCGTATTGCCCGCGCTGTCCGGCTCGCTCAATTTACGGATCTGCACTCGCGCCCAGTTATCCGGCCCTTCAACAAAAGTACGCGGCGGGTTAAAGCGCAAAAAAGGCACCGGCAGCCAGACGCCATCAAGGATCGACAGCGAATACTGCAACAAGTGGGTGCTTTCAGGCTTGACCACTTCCGGCTGACCGCCATCACGGTTCGGCAGGGTATACCGCTCGTTTACCACATCAAAATCGAGTCGCAGCAGCGGACCATTGGCCGTTTTACGCACAAAACGGCCGCTGTTGGCCGAATCCTGCGGCGTCACACCAAAATCAAGAAACTGCACGCCGCTGTTAGCAATCAGCGTTACGCTCTGTTTGTAGTCGCAAAGATTAACCAGCATAAACTCAGTCACCTGTCTTTCTGAACGTTACCGGAACGGTGGTTTTGGCGTCAAAATGTGCGCTGCACACGGCTACGTCGTTGCTGCCTGCTTTACAGGAAATGTCCGGCATAGGGTAACGGGTACCATCACTGCACCGCGCGTTACCGCGACTTTTAACCAACAATTCGCCGGTTCCGTGCAGACCAGAGAAGAGCTCTGCGCGGCAGGTAATGTTCTTACCGTGAACAATGCGTGCTGAACCTTTATTGTTCTGGATTTGGTAACGCACCACAGGCGCTTTGCCGGTCACTGGATCTTTAACATCCAGATCAACGCGCCAGCTACCATTAAGGAATTTGGTTGAACCAATTTTCACCTCGACAGCGTCCATTACCAGCGCACCTTTCGGAATGGCGGAGATCACTACAGACTCTTTCCCGGTGGGTTTCTCGGACACGGATTCGCCAAGGGCAGAGACTTCTGCCT
The DNA here is from genome assembly GCF_900094795.1 of Kosakonia oryziphila. Taxonomy (GTDB): domain Bacteria; phylum Pseudomonadota; class Gammaproteobacteria; order Enterobacterales; family Enterobacteriaceae; genus Kosakonia; species Kosakonia oryziphila. Next base: position 21,896 of record NZ_FMBC01000059.1, on the reverse strand, counting down.
GGTGCAACGGCAACTTCGTCGTCAGCGCAGGAATTGGTGCGGCCTGCATGACGGGTGGCGCAATGTCGACAGGTTCAGCTTTTGCCACCACCGGCGCGGGCGCCGGAACCTCTTGTTGCTTCAGTAGCAGCGGAGTGGCAATAGCCGCCGCGACGGCAACCGGCAACGCCCACAGACCGTAGCGACGGCGTTTTTTTGCAGGCGTCGCGGCAACCGGAGCGGGTTCTGGTGTCGTCGTGACTTGCACAGGCGGTTCTTCAACCGGTTCGGGCTGCACCTTGATTTCTGGCGGCGGGCTTAACAGCGGCGCATCCGCCTGGCTGAAGATAACTTCAACAGCAGGTTCTTCTTCTGGCTCCGGTTCCGGCAGCATGGTGATTTCCGGTACTTCGGGTTCCGGTTTGCGCAGACAATCGAGCACATTTTCGCGCGCGCTTTCATTGAGGTTGACGAATCCCCAGAAGGTGATAACTGGCTTGCCATCGACGAGGAAAACGTGGTTTTCACCGGGAAATTGCAGCGCTTTTTCCAGCAGTGAACCAAAAAGCTGTTGCGCTGTTTTCTGCGATTGCAGGCATTTGCGGCTCAGCGTATAAGCGCTGTCGAGGGTCTTTTCGAGGTACTCGCGGGCGCGGCTGCGCACCTCTTCATCAGCGGCTTTCCACGAAACCGGACGACCATCGACGGGGGAGTACCAGTCGACACGATCGCCTTCATCATTGACCTGAGGTATTGCCAGACAGTCAACCAGCGCTTGCTGTTTGCGCAGACGCAGTGCTTCACGAATTTGTAACGCCGAATCAAATACGGCCTGACCGCCGCCGCCCACGGCCTGGAAGTCATCCAGATCGCCGCTGCGTAAGAGAGTTTTTGCCACGTTTTCATCCCATAGGCTTCTTTACGCGTCTACTATACGCAAACTTGTCGTCAGCAAAAGGAAGAGGAGACTGCAAAACCATTGAATTCTCGATGCATAGATAACATCAATCAGACTTGACGCCGCGAAAATTACTTAAGATAAATTTCAAGCGTAATGATGGTTGATATTTCAGCGAAATCAACCGCTTTAGCATAACCTGATAGAGAATCATTATTTGCCAGACCACCTGAGCTGTGCTGAGATTATTTATTCCATATAAATAAGAAGGTCCTGATAATGTCTACAGGGAAAACGCTACTCGCTCTCGTGCTGAGCACACTGTTACCGGCAAGTGCTGCATGGGCAGCGTCTAACGACACCATCGTCTACTGCTCCGAAGCATCACCTGAATCTTTTAACCCGCAAATTGCCAGTTCCGGGCCTACCTTTGTTGCCAGCTCGCAGGTGCTTTATAACCGGCTGGTAACCTTCGATCCGGTGAAAAATACCCCGATTCCATCACTGGCAACGGAATGGAAAGTGTCGGAAGATGGAAAAACCTGGACATTTACGCTGCGCCAGGGGGTTAAATTCAACAGTAATAAATATTTTAAACCGACGCGCGATTTCAACGCCGATGACGTGATTTTCTCCGTCATGCGGCAGATGGACGCAAAACACCCGTATCACAATGTATCGCAGGGTAATTACGAATATTTCACCGATGTTGGCCTTGATAAGCTGATCAAAGAGGTGAAAAAGGTAGACGATTACCATGTCCAGTTTGTGCTAAACGAACCGAACGCTGCATTCCTTGCCGACTGGGGAATGGATTTCGCCTCTATTCTCTCAGCAGAATACGCCGATGCGATGCTGAAAAAAGGCACGCCGGAAAATGTCGACAACTGGCCGATTGGCACTGGCCCCTATGTGTTGCAGCAATACAAAACCGATGCGCAAATTCGCTATCTTGCCAACCCGAACTATTGGGAAGGCCCGGTGCCAACCAGGCACCTGATTTTCTCTATCACCCCGGACGTACAGACGCGCCTTGCGAAGTTGCAAACCAACGAGTGTCAGATCATTCCGGCGCCATCACCGGTGCAGTTCGATCAGATCAAAAAGAATAAAGATTTGACGCTGCATACCGTTGATGCGCTGAACGTCGGTTATCTGGCGTTTAACACGGAGAAAAAACCGTTTGATAACGTCCTGGTGCGTCAGGCGCTGAGCTACGCTACCGATAAGCAGGCGATCGTTAACGCCGTATTTCTCGGTTCTGGCAGCGTGGCGAAATCGCCGCTACCGCCGAATATGCTGGGATATAACAAAGATCTGCCGGACTACAGCTACGATCCGCAAAAAGCCAAAGCGCTGCTGAAGCAGGCGGGTCTGGAGAAGGGTTTTGAAGCCACGCTATGGTCAATGCCGGTACAACGTCCATATAACCCGAACTCACGCCGTATCGCCGAGATGATCCAGAGCGACTGGGCGAAAGTGGGCGTGAAAGCGAAGATTGTCTCTTTCGAATGGGGCGAGTATCTGGCCGGAATGCGTAAAGGCGAGCACGACACTGCACTGTTCGGTTGGATGTCGGATAATGGCGACCCGGATAACTTCGCCGATACTCTGCTGGGCTGTAACAGCATTAAAACCGGCGCCAACGCCGCACGATGGTGCGATAAAGGCTATGATGCGCTGGTGCAGAAGGCCAAAGTGGTCAGCGATCCGGCAGCGCGCGCCAAACTGTACGGCCAGGCACAGGATATCTTCTACCAGCAGGCACCGTGGATTGCGCTGGCGAACGGTAAAACCTTCTACGCCACGCGTAGCAATGTGACCGGTTACCAGGTTAGCCTGATGGGTAGTGATTTCTCGAAAGCGAAATTGAATTAAAGGAGTGGATATGTCACATCTGGATGAGGTTGTCGCTCGCGTTGATGCGGCCATTGAACAGAGCGTTATTATCGGGATGAACGAACTACTGGTTGAACTCAGCGATGACGCCGCGCTAAGCAGGGAAGAGCGCTACGCGCAGCAGCAGCGCCTGCGAACGGCGATTGCGCATCATGGCCGCCAGCATAAAGAAGATATGGAAGCGCGCCATGACCAGCTCACCAAAGGTGGATCAATCCTGTAATCAAAACTGGCGTCTGGCCACCAGCCAGGCGCCAATTACCAGCAGTACCGCGCCGCACACCGGGCTAATCAGCGCCCGCAGGGCGATCCCCTGACTTCTCACCACATCCATCACCAGCCCACCAATTAGCTGGCTTGCCACCAGAACTGCAATGGTTGTTGCTGCGCCAACGTATTGATAACCACTGATGCTGGCAAAGACAAAAAACGACCCCAGCAGACCGGGAATTAATGTCCACCACTTCACGCTGGCGTACAGCTCCTGAAACCCACTCATCCCGTGCTTGATCAGCAATATCGAGACAAACAGCACAATACCCACCAATGAGTTGAGCAACATGGCGATAAGGATCGTCGAGGCCGACTGGGTAATACGCACCATCAGCGTGTTTTGCACCACCAGGCCAATCCCGGCAGCGATCAAAAAGGTGAGTGTCAGCGACTGGTTCATCAGATAGCATCCGGATCGGTACGGTTATCAAGCTGTAACTGCATAAAAGTTAAATCGAGCCAGCGGCCAAACTTGGTGCCAACCTGCGGCATTTCCCCGGTCGTGACAAACCCAAGTTTACTGTGCAGATGAATAGAGCCGTGGTTTTGCGACTCAATCGCCGCCACCATCACATGTTTGCCAATACGTCTGGCCTCTTCAATCAGGCGTTCCATTAGCGCCAGCCCGAGGCCTTTGCCCTGATGTTTGGGATGAACATATACCGAGTGTTCAACGGTGTGGCGAAAACCATCGAAAGCGCGCCAGTCACCGAATGAAGCGTAACCGGTGACCGCGCCATTTTCTTCACTGACCAGCACCGGATAACCCAGCCTGGCACGCGTTTCAAACCAGGCAATACGGTTCTCGACATCGACCGTTTGGTTGTTCCAGATGGCGGCGGTATTCACCACTGCATGGTTGTAGATCCCGGCAATGGCGGCACAATCTTCTTTCCCGGCAAAACGAATATTCATTGTTGAACCTCTGATTTGTACACTATAGTGTTACGATATGAATACTATCTCAGACAATATAAATCAACGGATCAGTGCCCGAATTCGCGTTGAACGTGAATCCCGCGGTTGGTCATTAAGCGAACTGGCCGAACGCGCGGGCGTTTCGCGGGCGATGATCCACAAAATCGAACGCGCTGAAAGCAGCCCAACGGCGGCGCTGCTGGCGCGGCTTTCCGGCGCGTTCGGCATCAGCATGTCGACTTTAATTGCCCGCGCCGAAATGCAGGAAGGAAAATTGCTGCGTTATGCCGATCAGCCGGTATGGCGCGATCCACAAAGCCACTACCTGCGCCGCCACGTTTCGCCGCGTAGCGATCTGCCTATCGATATGGTGCAAATCGATCTGCCAACCGGCAGCGATATTCCGATGCCCGCTTCTTCTTATGCGCTGGCGCGGCAGTTAATTTGGTTGCAGGAAGGCGAGTTGGTGTTTATTGAAGGCGATACGCGGCACGAAATGAAAGCAGGGGATTGCCTGGAACTCGGGCCACCAAACGACTGCCGCTTTATCAACGAGAGCGGCGCGCCTTGCCGTTATCTGGTGGTGCGGCTCAACCATGCAGGGACATAATGTTAACGCACTGCTGGCAGGAAACGATCAGGCTGTGTCCCGTAATTGGTCGTGGTGGCGACGCTGGGTACAAAGTGCGCGGTCGCATGAGCGATGCGCCATCCTACTCGCCACCGGTAAAAATCGGCGAAGTGATGTGCGGCGCGACGGTCAGCCGCGTGGTCAGTTCACTGCATCCGGATTTTGCCGAAGGTGACTGGGTGCTGGCCTACAGCGGCTGGCAGGATTACGACATCGCCAGCGGTGACGATGTGATCAACCTTGGTAAAGATCCACAGCATCCTTCCTGGTCGCTGGGTATTCTCGGTATGCCGGGGTTTGCCGCCTACATGGGGCTGCTTGATATCGGTCAGCCGAAAGCGGGGGAAACGCTGGTTGTTGCCGCTGCAACCGGCCCGGTCGGCGCAACGGTCGGGCAGATTGGTAAAATCAAGGGATGTCGTGTTGTCGGGGTCGCCGGGGGCAAAGAGAAGTGCCGACATGCCGTGGAGGTGCTCGGTTTTGATCTCTGTCTCGACCATCATGCGGAGGATTTTGCCGAACAATTGGCGATAGCCTGCCCACAAGGGATCGATATCTATTTCGAAAATGTCGGCGGCAAAGTCTTTGATGCTGTGCTTCCCTTATTAAATACTCAGGCACGAATTCCGCTTTGCGGATTAGTCAGCGGTTATAACGCCACCGAACTTCCTGATGGCCCGGATCGTATTCCGTTATTAATGGCAACACTGCTTAAAAAACGAATTCGGTTGCAGGGATTTATTATTTCGCAGGATTACGGTCACCGAATTAATGAATTCCAGCAAGAAATGGGTAAATGGGTAAAACAGGAAATGATTCACTACCGTGAGCAACTCACAGAAGGTCTTGAGCAAGCACCGCAGACGTTTATCGGTATGCTGGAAGGTCGAAACTTTGGCAAAGTCGTCGTGCAAGTTGGGCCATCACGCTAAGCGACTGATGGCGGCGAAAAAAAACTGCCACCAGAAATTGTGCAAAATCCGAAAAAACGTCTTTAATTAGACAGGCATAAGGAACTGATAACCTTGTGAAGTCGGTTCCTGGTAGTTGTGCATAATAACTAATTAGTAGCTACATCTTTTAAGCGACAAACCAATACCAGTCATGTTTATATAATATACTTTAATCATTACGGACACGCTACCAGGCTGAAAATAAATAAGAAATTATACAGGATGCAAACATGCTTGATTTGGAAAAAGCGCAACGAACCAGTCTCACTATGCAGGTGGAGTCGAGTCTGAAGAATGCGCTTATTATTGGTGCGCTAAAACCTGGCGCGCGGCTTATCACGAAAGAAATAGCAGATCAGTTGGGTACCAGCATTACTCCGGTAAGGGAAGCGCTTTTGCGATTAGTCTCCGCAGGCGCGCTGCACGCCACGCCAGCGCAGGCATTTTTAGTGCCCGAGGTCGGCCTCGAGCGCTATAGTGAAATCAACCAGATACGCAAAAACCTTGAAGGGATGGCTGCCCGAGCCGCCAGTCAAAGTATGACCCCCGAAAGGATCAGGGAGTTGCGTGCGTTAGCTGCGGCTTTCCACGAAACACTAAAAAGTGGCCAAACCGAGCAGATGTTGCAGGCAAATCGGATTTTTCGTTTTTCGATTTACCAGCAGGCGGGTATGCCGACATTGACAGCCCTGATTGAGCAATTATGGGTACGCATTGGGCCATGTTTTAATTATCTTTATCCACACTCGGATGAGTTAACACGCAGTCACGATTATTCAGATTTATTAGCCGCACTTGAAGAAGGTGATGCTTTTGCCAGCGAACGCGGAATATGGCGCGCCATTGATGAGGGCGCAAACATTCTTCATAAGCAATTTTATCGCTGAGCTATTTTTCTTAAATACAATCACTTAACCTAAATCATGGATGCAGCCCAACAAAAATTTGTCATTGGGACGCATCCATATCACGTTTTTCACTTATAAGACCAGTTAATGCCTGAAATCCACGCACTCCCTGCCGATAACCTTTTAGCGCGTAGTTAGGCGCTAACATTTGGTGTCCAGCGAGGAGTCGGGGAATGTCATTTAACCAACGGTTAAGCAATATAAAAATTAGTAGAAAGCTATCGGTAGGATTTGGGTTAGTTCTGTTTCTGGTTGCTATCGCTTCTATCCTCAGTGTGTTGCGTTTTCAGGAAATCCGCGACGTCTACCAAAAAACCAATCTGCTGTATAACATCAACATCGAAGTGTTTCAGGCAAAAATTAACCGCCTGAAATATTTCTATGGTGATGATAAATCCGGTGAGGTGATGTCCAATTACGTTCGCCACGCTTCAGAATTGACGGCCAGCGCAGACAGCATGAGCTGGTCAACCAACGAAAAGCAGATCATTAGTGATGTCGCTGAGCATCTGGCGAAGTTCCAGAGCAGCATTGGCGAGATGCAGAAAGCGACCAGTGATATTCACGCTGTTCGTGATGCGCTGGATAAACTCGCAACTGAAGATCTTGCCGCCAGCTATACCACACTCGTGCGCACGCCGGTGGCCGACCCGAGCCTGATAACACAAGTTTATGAGCAATTATTCGCTATCAGCGCCGTGCGTGACGCGGCGCTGGTTGTCCGTTATAGCCCGGGCAAAGAGAGCAGTGACGCGCTGGAGCGCCATTTCAACGACACGCAAAAAAGCGTGCAGGCGCTGGCAAGCCAGTTACCGGGCGAACTGCAAGCGCCGCTACAGGCTTTATGGGATAACACAGTTAAATACCGCGATCTGAGCCGCAACTATTTCACCGCTTACCAGGCGCTGAAGGCCGCTGAAGATCATGTTAAAACCGGTGGCGATAACAGCAGCGCGGCGCTGAAGCAGATTATTACGTTGGTGAAAGCGCACAATGATGAGCTGGCCTATAGCTCCAGTACTATCACAGCGATTATTGGCGCTATTGCCATTCTGCTCGGTGTGATTGTCTCCTGGTGGGTGATCCGCCAGATTACCCACCCGATTGACCACAACCTTGCGCTGGCAGAACGTATTGCCAGCGGCGATCTCAGCTCGAAAATTCGTGCGCAGAGTACCGACGAACTGGGGCAACTGACCGGGGCAATGGGGCGGATGAACGACACGCTGCGTGAAATGATCCATGACGTGCGTAGCAGCGTGACGAAGGTTTCCCGCGCGGCAAGCGAAATTGCCGAAGGCAATACCGATCTCTCTTCCCGTACGGAACAGCAGGCCGCTGCAGTGGTGGAAACAGCCGCCAGCATGGAAGAGTTGACCGCGACGGTGAAAAATAATGCCGATAACGCCCGTAACGCCAGCAGCCTTGCAGCGCAGGCCTCACAAACGGCCAGCGAAGGTGGAACGGTGATGCGTGAAGTGGTAAACACCATGGGCGACATTCACAGTAGCTCTAACAAAATTGCTGATATCACCGCAGTGATTAACAGTATTGCGTTCCAGACGAACATCCTGGCGCTGAACGCCGCAGTGGAAGCCGCGCGCGCTGGCGAACAAGGCCGTGGTTTCGCCGTAGTAGCAAGCGAAGTGCGCAGCCTGTCTCAGCGCAGTTCGCAGGCGGCAAAAGATATTGAACAACTGATCAGCGAGTCGGTTGCCCGTATCAATGTCGGTAGTGAATTAGTGGCCAAAGCCGGTGAAACTATGGATCAGGTTGTCCAGTCAGTAACGCGTGTTAACGATATCATGGGCGAAATCTCCTCCGCATCGGAAGAGCAGAGCCGTGGTATCGAGCAGATTGCCCGTGCCGTGAGCGAGCTGGACAGCACCACGCAGCAGAACGCGGCGCTGGTGAACGAATCGTCTTCAGCGGCAGGTTCGCTGGAAGAGCAGGCGCGTCTGCTGGAAGAACTGGTGGCGATTTTCCGGCTGGAGCAAAACGAAGCAAAAAGCGCAACGAAAGCCACAACGGGAAAACCCGCAGTCAGACCAACGGCAAATGCGCCGGTTGCACCGCGTGAAACGCAAAGCAGCGATGAAGGCTGGACTACCTTCTGATAGCGTTTTAATGCAATAAAAAACCCGGAAGCTGATGCTTGCGGGCTTTTTTATCAATTATGATCGAGTGAAGGCGGCTGGCTGGCATTATTCGAACTGATAAGCAATGGACAAACCGACGCCGTAATTACGTCCCGGAGCAGGTTCGTAGTAACGACCATTTGATTCATTAACAATCACCGATCCAACATATTCGCGATCAAACAAATTATCGATGCGGCCAAATACATCCATCATCCAGTTGCCAAAGTTAAATTTATAGCCCGTATTAAGGCCCGTAACGGTGTAGGAGGGCGCTTTCGCGATGTTTTCATCGTCGGCCATAATATCGCTCATATAGTGCATATCGGCACCCGCGTACCAGCCCTGATCCGGTATCCATCCCAGCGATGCATACCCCATATTGCGCGCAATGCCCGGAATACGGTTGCCGTTACAGTTGCTGTCGGTACAAACTTCGCTACGGTAAGTGGCATCCAGATATGTCCATGCTACTTTGGCACGCCAGTTTCCGGCGAATTGCTGATCGAGTGACAATTCCGCGCCCTGACGACGGGTTTTCCCGGCGTTTTTGTACGTGGTACGTCCGCCGCTACTGGTGTCGGTAACTATCTCGTTATCGGTATCGGTACGGAACAGCGCTGCGGTCAGCAGGCCGTTACCGATTCGCGTTTTACTGCCGATTTCCACGGTTTCATTGGTGGAGGGTTTCAGCGCGAAATTCAGCCCGCTCTGGTTACCGGGACGATAGGAGAGTTCATTAATGGTCGGCGTTTCAAAACCGCGTCCGGTCGCTGCGTAAACGTTCCATGCATCGGTCAGCGCGTATTTCAGCGAAGCCGCCGGTAGCCATTTGTGATAACTGGCTTCACCGCTGTCATCGCCATTACCGGCCGTGACATAATGATCGTTGGAATCAAACCACACCGAACTGTAGCGGACGCCCGCATCGAGGGAGAGTTTATCTGTCAGTTGCCAGGCGGTCTGTACGTACGGATCGAGGTTCCACATCAGGTTGCGTTCGTTACGGCGCAGATTGCCTTTTTCGCCGTAGACTGGCGTCGAGCCATCCATCACATAGTTTTCGTAACCTTTGCGATCCTCGCTCATGTTTTCATAGTTCAGCCCACCGGTGAAGGTTACCGGCACGCCCAGCTCGCCACGGTGCGTCCAGCGCGTGTCGATGCCCTGATAATGGCGCGTCAAATCGATCACACCGCCAGAATGGGCCGGGTTAAGCTGCGGCGTGCGCGGGATCGACTGGTACTGCGTCGTTTCACGCTCCCCGGCATACATCATTACGCTTAAATCATCCTGGCTGCTCATCTGGCGCTCATAGCGCAGGCCGGCCTGCGTTTGTTTGATGGTTTTACGGGTGTTGTACTGGTCAGCACGCGGCGACTGGCGCGGATTATCCTGCCACTCCTCTTTGGTCAGGCCGCCCGCATCGTTGGCTTTGATATCAACGCTATTAAAAATCAGGCTCAGTTTACTGACATCATCAATCCGCACGCCCAGTTTGGCGTTGGCGAGATTTTTGCGCGCGCCGCTGTGATCGCGATAACCGCCAGTAACGAAGCGCGTACTGGAAACGGTGTAATCCACATCGCCCGCATGTGTGCCGTCGCCTGACGCGCCAGTTGCTTTCAGGCCGTAACGCCAGCTTGCGTCGCTACCGTAATAGCTGCTGGCTTCAATGGTTGTCGGCTGACGGCCAGTCTGTGTGGTGACATTCATCACGCCGCCAGAAGCGTTGCCATACAGCGCCGAGAAGGGGCCGCGCAACACATCAATGCTCTCCACGCTGTTGAGATCGATATTTGATGTTTGCCCCTGACCGTCCGGCATCGTCGCAGGAATACCATCCACATACAGGCGAATACCGCGTACGCCATAAGTGGAACGCGAACCAAATCCACGGATAGAAAGTTGCAGATCCTGCGCATAGTTTTGCCGGTTTTGCACCTGCAAACCTGGCACGCTATTCAACGACTCCGACAAATTGACGCGCGGTGCAGTCTGGCGGATATCGTCACCCTGTACAACGCTGACGGCGGCGGGGCTATCAAGTTCAGAGACTGTCTGTGGCGCGGCGCTGACGATCATCGTTTGTTCATTATCAGCGGCACTAGCAGACGGAGAGAGGACAGCCGGGAGTAATAACGCCGGCAGAGCAGCCTTCGTGGCAGAAAAAATAGTCATATCGGAACCGAGTGAGAAAAACAAACCAAATGGAACATGCGCTAATATGTTAAAGATTATGTAAATAATTTGAAAACATTAAACGCACATCAAGTTAAGAATAAGTGTAGTTCCTGCCAGCCAGGTGCGCTTCTGCGTTATTTAGTGTTCCGCTTTATTGCCATTAATACTTACTATTCTCACTTATAACAACAAACGAAACCCTGGTTTCGTGCACCGGATGCCTGGGAACAGGTTCTAATCGAGTTAATCAAAGGGAGTCGTTAAGTCTTACGCTGTCGGACGGTGGCAAGACCCTGTATGTCAATGTGAAACAGGCTTCAACCCGCGAAAAAGAAGGCTCGCAACCGGATGATGCCATGCATATTGCGCTGTAATAAAAAAGGGAAGGCCAGTGCCTTCCCTGATTTTTACTGCCACCCGTTTAGCGCCGGGCGTTTTCAGTTGGCGCAACTGGCGCAGAGCTGTGGATTTCCTGTACGCGTTTGCGTACGCCAAACCAACCTGCGACCAGCAGCACGGCAATCAGCGGGATAGAACCGATGGTGTAAGTACCGTTTGGATAGTCAAACGCCATCAGCACCAGTACGCTCAGCAAGAACAGCAGCGTCAGCCATGAGGTGACCGGCGCACCAGGCATTTTGAAACTGACATCCGCCACTTTGCCTTCTTTAATCGCCTTACGCAGACGCATCTGGCAAATCACGATAAAGCCCCAGGAGGCGATAATGCCCAGCGAGGCCACGTTCAGCACGATTTCAAACACCTGCGACGGCACCAGATAATTGAGGAACACACCGACGATATAGACGCAAATAGTGACCAGAATACCGGCATACGGCACATGATGACGGCTCATTTTCGCCATAAACTTCGGCGCGGAACCGCCCATCGACATCGAACGCAGAATACGACCGGTGCTGTAGAGGCCAGAGTTCAGGCTGGAAAGCGCGGCTGTCAGCACCACCATATTCATGATGTCGCCAATATAAGGCACGCCGAGTTTGGAGAAGAAGGTCACAAACGGGCTTTGACCTGCCTGATAGGCATTCCACGGCAGCAGCAGCACCAGCAGAACTACCGAACCGACATAGAACAAACCGATACGCCAGATCACGCTATTGATCGCTTTTGGCACCATGGTCTGCGGATCTTTACACTCACCAGCAGCAGTACCGACCAGCTCGATAGAGGCAAATGCAAAGACCACGCCCTGAACCAGTACTAACGCTGGCAGCAAGCCGTGCGGGAAGAAACCGCCGTTGTCAGTGATCAAGTGGAAGCCGGTTGTGCCGCCATCAAGCGGTTTACCGCTGCCGAGGAAAATGGTCCCGACAACCAGGAACACCACAATCGCCAGCACTTTGATTAACGCAAACCAGAACTCCATTTCGGCGAACCATTTCACGCCAATCATGTTCATGGTACCGACGATCGCCAGCGCGGCCAGCGCGAAGACCCACTGCGGCACGCCGCCAAATGCGCCCCAGTAGTGCATATAGAGCGCCACGGCGGTGATATCGACGATACCGGTCATCGCCCAGTTAATGAAGTACATCCAGCCAGCGACAAACGCGGCTTTTTCGCCCAGAAACTCACGGGCATAGGAAACAAAGCTGCCGCTGGAAGGGCGATGCAGTACCAGTTCGCCCAGCGCACGGAGAATAAAGAAAGAGAAGATTCCACAAACCAGATAGACGATTGCCAGCGATGGCCCCGCCATCTGTAATCGTGCGCCTGCGCCCAAAAATAAACCTGTCCCGATTGCACCGCCAATAGCAATCATTTGTACCTGGCGATTACCCATCGCTCGGTTATAGCCCTCTTCATGAGAGTTTAGCCAGCGTCGTTTCGCCGCGTGATGCTCTGTGGCACTGTTGTTATCTGTTTTCATTTCGTTACCTGTTGACCTGTCTGAACCTTGCGGAATTCCTCAACCTGCATGAGCAAAAGCCAAACGATTGCTCCGCGGTAAATGTTTGCCTTTCCAGTGATTCTACGTATGGATAAGAGAAACATGGCGCAGCATCCTACCTGCAATCGGCAAACGACGCAAAACATACCCGTCGCCAGCACCAGGACTATTAGCAGAAATTGTGAGGTGAAAGGAGACAAGCAGCGTAAATGATTCAACCAGCAGAAAAAAACAACAGAAAAAACCGGCCGTCAACAGGGAAATACCTGACAATATTGCAAGGTTAACCCCTTCTTCCATAAGCATATGTAATGCTTTTGCTGACGTGCAGGGGAGAACAGGGGAGGCGATGACACATACTACAACTAAAAAAAACTGCTCCGCCGGGAGTACAGGGTGACGGAGCAGCGCGGCGTTAGCAGGACGCCATAATGAGACTCAGGCCGCCGTTGGCGTCAGCGTAATGCGCTCCAGCGAACCGACAATAAACAAATACGAGAACAGACCAATCAGCCCCATTGAACCGACATACAGAATGGCGTAATCGAAGGAGTGGGTATTGGCAAGGATTACACCAATGACCAGCGGTGTAACAATGCTCGCCAGGTTACCGCACATGTTGAACACGCCGCCCGCAATACCGAGCACTTCTTTCGGCGAGGTATCACTCAACACGCACCAGCCCAGATTGCCAAACCCTTTAGAGAAGAACGCCACGCTCATCGCCGCGACCACCGCCACTTCTGAGTCGGTATAGTTGGCCAGCACAATCACGCAGGAGAGCAGCATGCCGCAGATCACCGGAAATTTGCGCGCTGTCGTCAGGCTGTAACCGCGTGTCAGCAACCAGTCGGAGACAACACCACCCAGCAGTCCACCGATAAACCCGGCGATCGCCGGAATGCTGGCGACAAAGCCGACTTTCAGAATTGACATCCCTTTGGCCTGATAAAGATAGGTCGGAAACCAGGTCAGGAAGAACCAGGTAATTGAGGTGACGCAAAATTGTCCGATATATACACCGATCATCATGCGATTAATACAGACGCTTTTGATCTGCGCCAGGCTGATTTTTGCCGGGCCTTTTTTACTGCCGAGAGAGGGTTCACCGCCGCCGTCGCGAATATAGTCAATTTCCTGCTGGTTAATATCTTTGTGCGATAACGGATCGCGAACTTTCGCCAACCAGAATATGCCAAGCACGACACCTATTGCGCCAATATAATAAAAAACATAATGCCAGCTAAGATTGTGCAAAATAATGGTCATCAGCGGCGTAATAATACCCAGCGAAATATATTGCGCCGCCTGATATACGGCAGTGACAAATCCACGTTCTTTATTCGGAAACCACTGCACACTCAATCGGCTGTTGGCCGGAAAGGCGGGCGCTTCAATCGCGCCCATCAGCAGGCGCAGCAACACCAGCACAATTAGCGGGCTGGCGTAGAGGTAAATAGTACCCTGAAACATGGTAACCACCGACCAGCCAATCAGCGCGCAGCCATAGACCAGCCGTGAACCGTATTTATCCAGCAACCAGCCGCCAGGAATTTGCAGTACCACGTAAGAAATACCAAATACTGAAAATGCGAGACCAAGTACTTCCGGATCAAAACCTAATTCTTTGCTCATGATTGGTGCGACTACCGAGAGGGTAGCGCGGTCAGCATAATTAAATACGGTGGCAAGAAATAAGAAAACAAGAATGCTGTAACGCACATTGGTGCGTTTAATTATTGTATTCATCGCAACTCCTCGAAACAGGGTTGAATGTGGTGTAGGGAACAGCAAAAAGACGGGAGGACGCCCCCGTCAGGATGTAATGATTATGGGCGTTTACCGAATTCACAGCTGGTTTGCGTCCACACGCGGGCCTGTTCGCTGATGCTAAAACCAAGTCCGTGGCGGTCAGAGACGTACATACGCCCATCGCGCAGTTCAAGCTGTTCGTTAAACAGCGGGTTCAGCCATTCGAAATGCTCCAGCCACGGCTCCAGCGGGTAAGCCGCAGAGAGGTGCAAGTGAACTTCCATAGCAAAGTGCGGTGCCAGCTTGCGACCATGTTTGGCGGCCAGCTCCATGATCTTCAGGAACGGTGAAATCCCGCCGACGCGCGGCGCATCCGGCTGTACAAAGTCGCTGGCGTTGCCGAGAATAAGCTGTTCGTGTTCGCGGAAACTGGTCAGCATTTCACCGGTGGCGATTGGGGTATCCAGCGCAGCGGCAAGCTGAGCGTGACCTTCGACGTCATAAGCATCCAGCGGCTCTTCAATCCAGACCAAATTGAATTTTTCCATCTGACGGCCCATGCGAATCGCCGTTTCGCGATCCCACTGTTGATTAGCATCGACCATCAGCGGGAAATCATCGCCCAGCGCTTCACGCACCGCAGTCAGACGACGGAGATCCTCTTTGGTATCCGGCTGGCCGACCTTAATTTTGATGCCGCCGATGCCGTTTTCACGGGAAATAATCACATTTTTCAGCACCTGATCCAGCGGCGTATGCAGGAAGCCGCCTGAGGTGTTGTAGCACTGCACCGAGTCGCGGTGCGCGCCCAGCAGTTTCGCCAGCGGCAGCCCTGCACGTTTGGCTTTCATATCCCACAGCGCAATATCGATAGGGGAGATGGCCTGCACTGCCATGCCGCTGCGGCCAACCGATGCGCCCGCCCACAGCAGTTTGGTATAAATTTTGTCGATATCGTTCGGATCTTCGCCCAGCAGGTTATCGGCAATCTCTTTGGCGTGTGCATAGATCCCCTGACCCCCGGCGCGTTTGGAGTAGCTGAAACCGACCCCCTCAAAACCATCACGGCTGCGGATCTCCGCAATGATGATCGCCACTTCGGTTAGCGGCTTCTGGCGACCAGTGAGCACTTTCGCATCACTTACCGGCGTAGCCAGCGGCAGGAAGGCGAGGGAGAGTTTTACCCACGCAATACGATCGCCGGTTTCAGCGGCGGTTTTCGCCCCTGCGGCTTTGGCATAGGTCACGGCATCGGAATTCGCACTTACGGTCATGATTAGCTCCTGTGAACAACAAATGTTTGCGCTAACATTTGTAGATCCGTAATAAATGTATGACCAGAGAAAGGGCGTAATTATGTACAATTGATCACAAATAATGGTGTCAAAGTGAGTAATTTTGTGAATGATATCGCATTTAGTGATCAGGCACAGGACGGTGGCTCCATTAATGATAACGCTAACATAAAAAGTATGAAGTGTCTGTTAACTCACTGATTTCTTAGGAGCGGCGGCAATGATGGGAGAAAGGCGTATAATACAACGCGAGAACCATAAAAATGCTGAATACTCTGTGAGTGAACATGTCGAAAACCCCTCGTTCTGTCCCACCGCGCGCGCCCACACTGGAAGATGTTGCCCGCTCCGCAGGCTTATCATCCATGACCGTAAGTAGGGCGCTTAACACACCACAACTGGTACGGCCCAAAACGGTCGAAAAAGTCATCGCGGCGGTCAAAGCAACGGGGTATATCCCCAATGCGTTGGCCGGTGGACTGGCCTCACGCCGCAGTAAATTAATTGCCGTGGTGGTGCCGCAAATCAACAACAACATGTTTGTCGACACAATTCAGGCCATCAGCGATGAGCTGGCGGTGCGCGGTTACCATATGTTGCTCTGCGTTGCCGGATACACACAACAGACTGAAGCTGATCTGGTTGCCGCGCTGCTTTCGCGCCGCCCGGACGGTATCGTTCTGACCGGCATCCATCACTCGACAGACCTGAAAAAAGTGATCCTCAATGCTAACGTACCGGTAGTGGAAATTTGGGATTTAACCCCGACACCGCTGGATATGCTGGTGGGTTTCTCCCACGAGAAAGTCGGCCAGGCGACGGCGGAGTATTTACTGCGTAAAGGCTATCGTCGTCCAGGTTTGCTGTGGACGGTGGACAAACGCGCCGCGCAGCGTAAAGCCGGTTTGTGCGAAGTGCTGGAACGTAACGGTATCAGCGAACCGCGTGTCGCCGATGTGGCTTTACCGGCGCGATTCACCTCAGGTCGCCAGGGGCTGGCGCAGTTACTGGAGCAGGGCGATTTCGATGTGATTGTTTGTAGCTCCGACACACTGGCGCAGGGCGCAATCATTGAAGCACAGTCGCGTGGTTTACAGGTGCCGCAGGATCTGGCGGTGATTGGCTTTGGCGATCTCGATTTTGCCGCCGGAAATCAGCCTGCTATAACCACGGTCAGTGTCGATCGGCAAATTATTGGTCAGCGGGCGGCAACGATGCTGGCCGATCGTATCGAAGGTAGTGAGGTTGATGTGCCTGTTGTTGATATTGGCTTCCATTTTGTGGAACGGGAATCCGCATAACTTCATGAGAATAAATGTCATCGGCACCAGTGGCAGCGGAAAATCAACGCTGGCGAAACGCATCGCCGCAAAGCTTAATTTACCGTATATCGAGATGGACAGGCTTTACTGGCGGGCCAACTGGCAGGGAACGCCGGACGAGGAGTTGTATCCCCGCCTGGAACAGTTACTGGAGCAGCCGGGCTGGGTACTCGATGGCAACTACAATCGCAGCCGGGATATAAAATGGCGGCATGTTGATCTTGTTGTCTGGGTTGATTACGGTTTCTGGCGCACATTGCTTCAGGCTGTGCTACGCGCTGCTCGTCGGGCCTGGCATAAACAGGAGTTATGGCCAGGCACCGGAAACGGCGAAAGTTTCCGCCGATCATTCTTCAGCCGTGAGTCGATCATTCTCTGGACGATAAAAACCTGGCGCGCGAATCGTCTGCGTTACGCGCAGGATATGGCTGACCCGCAATACCAGCATCTGCGTTTTGTGCGTCTTACCAGTCCACAGAAGGCGGACGAATTTCTCGCCACTCTGACCTAAAATTAGGGCTTATCCTCTGTAAGGAGCCCTTATGATTACTGTTTATGGTGTCCCCGGCTGGGGATCGACGCTGAGTGAAGCGATGTTGACACTGGCGGAAATCCCTTATCGCTTTGTCAATGTCGACGGCTTTGACCAGCCTGGCACACAGCAGGAGATGTTGAAAAAACTTAACCCGCTGGGCCAGGTGCCGACGCTGCAACTTGACGACGGCAGCATTATGACTGAATCAGCCGCCGTGGCGTTGATGATCCTCGACCAGCGCCCGGATTTAGCGCCGCCCGTCGGCACGCCGGAAAGGCAACAATTCTGGCGATTACTGGTATGGCTGGTCGCCAATGTTTATCCCACATTTACCTATGCTGATTACCCTGAACGCTGGGCCAGCAACGCGGCGGAACAATTACAGGAAAACTGCAAGGCATACCGTAAATCGCTCTATTTGTGGCTGGAAAGTCAGCTAAAAGCCGCACCGTACGCGTTTGGCGAATCATTGACGTTGCTTGATATCTATATCTGCGTGATGCGTAGCTGGGGACCGCGCCATGCGTGGTTCAAGGAACATACGCCGAAATTCAGTGCCATTGCCGATGCGGTTTGTCGTGTGCCAGCACTTCAGGAGGTGCTGCGAAATAATGACATTCTGACGTAACTTACGGCCGTTGTACGCTGTGCCAGGCTGGTCACACTTTGATAAATCGGTGCGAACGTGTTGTGCTACTGTGGCACTCTCTTGAAAATGAGGAGTTTGTTATGCCGCACGTTGATATCAAATGTTTTCCCCGCGATCTGAATGATGAGCAGAAAGCCGCGCTGGCGGAGGATATCGCCGACGTAATTATTCGTCATCTATATCGCTCAGTGCAAAGGCTTCTCTTTCCAGAGCGTCTGTTAAAGCATCAAACGTGCGGCTTCTCGCCACGGTGTCACGCTCTCTGTGTTCGGCGCTTGAGGCCATAAACAGTGCAATGCCTGAGGTTAATGTCAGTACCACTGTCGCGATGTAAGCATAATTAGTGATCGTTGCGATTCGCACGAGGAACCCTTTTAAAGACAGTGTAGAGATATGTCTTTCAGTTTAGACATCCGGTTAAAAATCAACGCGCAATAATGACACCATTTCTTCGTCATAATCCCTGCCTAAAGTCAACCGCATCAAATCCCAAAGAGGATAACAAGATATTTGCTCCCCTGACTTTTGTGCAGGTGGATGCGCCCCGTTGGTTGAAACCTGCGGGTGGATCACGGCTTCCTGCTGCGGAGGGCGCTGATGTTCGCATTGTTTGATTGTGTTGACGCTGATCGTCGGGTTGGCATTAATGCTGACAGCGTTGTGGCTTCTGCAACGCAACACAAAACATTAAGAGGGCACGAAATCGCCTGTTGGCACAAAAAAATGCGGTATAACAAAGGGACATTACGCACAAGGAGCCTGTATGACCCCTTTTTTGACCGCTTATCTGGCCCGGATTGGCTGGAATTTTACGCCCGATATCTCACTTGAAACGCTGCGGGTGCTGCATTTGCAGCATAATGGCGCCATTCCCTTTGAAAACCTTGATGTTGTTTTGCCACGCGAAATCGAACTCAACGATGAAGCTCTCTTTCAAAAGCTGGTCGTCGCCCGGCGCGGCGGCTACTGCTTTGAGCAGAATGGGCTGTTTGAGCGTGCGCTGAAAGAGGTCGGTTTTACGGTACGCAGCCTGCTGGGGCGGGTGATCATTTCCAACCCGCCGCAGATGCCGCCGCGCACTCATCGCGTTTTACTGGTTACTCTGGAGGATGAGCAGTGGATAGCAGATGTCGGTTTTGGCGGACAAACCTTGACCGCGCCGATTCGTCTGTTGGCAGAGGTGGAACAGGCAACGCCGCACGGTCTTTATCGGCTGCAACGCGCAGGCGAAGATTGGGTATTGCAGTTCCGTCATCATCAGCGCTGGCAATCGATGTATCAGTTTGAAATCGGGCCGCAGTATCAGGCCGATTTCGTGATGGGTAATTTTCACTCTGCCCACTGGCCCGCATCGCATTTTCGCCACCATCTGCTGATGTGCCGCCATCTGCCGGACGGCGAAAAGCTGACGCTGACCAATTTCCACTTCACACACTGGAACAAAGGGCAGGTTGAGGAAGATAAGGTGCTGGCAGATGTTCCGGCGTTGTACGAAACCTTGCAAACGCGTTTCGGGCTGGGCGTCAGCGATCCGCAGTATGGTTTCAGCATCCAGCAACTCGAAGAGGTAATGCGTCGCTTCGATTTACACGGTGAACACGCTTAACACAGCTCTTTTGCTATCATTACCGCCAGATGTCGATTGAAGGCCGCTTCATCAACATCTGGCATACCGAGCATGCAAATCCCGTCCATGCCGCACACCAGCGCAATCAAACGCCAGGCGATGTTTTCGGCGCTGTCGCAATCGGAAAAGGCGCCCGCCGCGCGGCCCTGATTTATCAACTGAACCACTTTGACATGCCACATTTCGAGTTTAGCGGCTCGCACAGCGTTGCGCTGAGTACAGCAGGCGCATTACTCATGCTGCTGGCGGTCGGCATCTGGTTTAGCCTTGCGCAGGTGAAGCATAAATAGTGGCGGCCTGCTTACGGCGTGGCGGGTCGGGTCGACCACCAACAGAGCAGCGACCCGCCGCATACCATCACTGCGCCCTGCCAGAAAGAGAAAGAGAGCGGGGCGTTCAGCACCACGGCGGCCAGCGCTGAAGAGAGCACCGGAGTAAAGTAGGACGCGGCAGCCAGCACTGTGACATTGCCGTGCAGAATGCCGATATTCCACGATGCATAACCAAAGCCCAGCGCCACCGCCGTCATGACTAATTTCAACGTTACCGACAGACTAAAAACCATCTCTGGTTGCGGTGAGAAGGCATACTTCATCCATAGTGTCACCGCCGTCAGCAGAACAAACAGCGTAATGCCATTAGCACCCTGCGCATATTTGGCCGTCACCGTACAATAAATCGCCCAGATAAAGGCACCGGCAAAAGCCAGCGTATAGCTGAGCGGGCTGGAAATAATATTTTCGCGAATGTCAGCAATATTCAGGCCGCTCTCGCCGCCAAGCACCCAACTAACGCCAATGAAAGCAAGTAATAGTCCCGGAATAACCCAGAACGTCGATTTTTGTCCGTTAAATAATATGGCGCAAAGGATAGTCAGGCTCGGCCATAAATAATTGACCATTCCCACTTCAATTGCCTGTTGGCGGGTTGCGGCAAATCCCAACGACAGGGCAAGACAGAGTTCATAGCTGACAAATAACAGACTTCCGATCAGCAGATATTTGCGTGGAAAGTGGCGCAAATCGGGAAACCCGACGGTGAAGATCAGCAGGGTACCGCTCAGGGTATAGATCAGCGCTGCACCTCCCACCGGCCCAAGACCTTCACTGACAGCGCGGATAAAACCAACCATGGTGCTCCATAATACTACCGCCAGTAAACCAATTAATGTTGCACGTTTTCTGTTCATTGCTGCATTTTATCGGCGAAAATAAAACCTCAACTTATAACACAGATTAATAACCTGGTGCGAATTCATCACCGCGTCATCTACTCCTTATGACTTAATAAAATTCGGTAAGTGAGACTATTAGGGGTCAACCACCCGGCGTTATTGATTTACCGCAACTATTTCGCCTGCGGGAATGTTTAGTTTCCCGCCGCAGTCAAAGACAAATAATGAGGAAAGCAATGGACGTTAGCCGCAGACAATTTTTCAAAATCTGCGCGGGCGGTATGGCCGGAACCACAGTTGCCGCATTAGGGTTCGCCCCGAAAACGGCGCTGGCTCAGGCGCGAAATTATAAATTACTGCGCGCAAAAGAGATCCGAAACTCCTGCACATACTGCTCCGTAGGTTGCGGGCTATTAATGTATAGCCTGGGCGATGGCGCGAAGAACGCAAAAGAATCAATTTATCACATTGAAGGCGACCAGGATCATCCGGTCAGTCGCGGCGCATTATGCCCGAAAGGGGCTGGCCTGCTTGATTACGTACACAGTGAAGACCGTCCGGTAAGTGTCAAGGTAGTTGGCACCCCCGGTTTATTTAGGCTGCCTGTTTTTCCCGTTCTGGATTCAGCATTACCTTACCTGCCGGATGCCAGTTTCGTGTTCTGCCAGACCAGCGTTCAGGCCGTTGCGCTTTTGCCTTTTTGTACACCTCATCCCGATTTTTCAACAGCACACCGTCTTCTCCACGATGTCGCTGACCCGGCGTCACATATCTGATACCGCTATGTCTGTGCGTTTCGTTATACCACTGCATAAAATCCTCTACCCATTCACGCGACTCATCCAATGT
>NZ_FMBC01000103.1 GCF_900094795.1 Kosakonia oryziphila | reverse complement strand
GGCTATATTCGTATCGCAGACGGGACGGTGGAGTGTGCGGCACCGGACAAAATCATCCAGCGGGCGGCGGTGTGGCAGAAGTTTGGCGGACAGAGTATGAGTCAGGCGACCCAGGGCTGGGAAAACGCGAATTTTTCTTATACACCTAAGGCGATTGATGCCTACGATGGGTCAGCTCTGGCAGCGCAGAAAATGGCCATTCAGGGGGAGGATGCAGCCAGTCAAATCGTCTCAACCTCTGGAGATGGAAAAGGCGATTTAATGAAGCAGGTTAATGTGGTGACGGACAAACTGCGGTTCGAGGGAGAAAAATAACCATGACTCAAGCAGCAGAAAACGAGATCGTGAGCCGACCAGAATATGATGAAAATGGGCGAGCGTACTACACCTTGCCTAATGGCAGAGCGGAAGACAATCTGGTGGTTGCCTGTCCTAAGGTGGCGGAAAAGGTGATCCCGGTTATTTTTCTGCCGGGAGTCATGGGAACGAATCTTAAAAAGATAGATTCTGATAAAAAAGTCTGGCATGCAGACATGTTTCAGGGCTCAGATGCGCTGGCATGGCTGTCTAAGTCAAAAGAACAAAGAAAAGTCTTGCTGGATCCTCTTACCACTGAAGTCGATTTAACGGGAAAGGTACTTTACGACGATCTTGACGGCAGAGGGTTTCCCTCCAGAGCGGCCCGTGGCTGGGGCAGTGCGCTTTACAAAAGTTACGGTGAACCTCTCCATGTGCTTCAGTGCATGCTGAATGACGGTCATATTCTGATTGATAACCTGATCAATGGCACCAGCAGGCGAACGCCCCGCCAGTTACTGATTGGTGAAAATTTAGGTGCAGAGAAAGGCGAAGATGCGCTGACTGAGCCTGAGGTCAGGCGGAGTTATGATTACCTTTTTCCCGTGCATGTTTTTGGCTATAACTGGCTGCAGTCAAACGCTGATTCGGCCGCGTCTCTCGAACGATATATCAGTGAGACTTTAGGCACTTATCACGGCAGGCTTGCCACCAATAACGTCATTCTGGTCACCCACTCCATGGGGGGCCTGGTGGCCCGGCATTATTCAGAACAAATGAACGGCAGAGACAATATTCTGGGCATCGTTCATGGCGTTATGCCTGATCTGGGATCGCCGGCGGCATATCGCCGAATGAAGACCGGAGAGCGGGGTATTGTCGGAGCGGTAATTGGCGCTGATGCAGCAAACCTGATGCCGGTACTGGCCCAGTCACCAGGCCCTCTGCAACTGCTGCCGGGTAAAGCCTACGGGCCGGGTTGGCTGAAAATTAACGGCACGGTAAATATGAATAAGCCGGAGTCAGACCCTTACACGGAAATTTATCTGAATGAAAGTGACTGGTGGCGGCTGTGTGAGAAAGAATTGCTGCTGGATGATGTGGGTAAGGGATGGAAAAGTTATCAGAACAGGATAAAAAAGGATGTACAAAAATTTATAGAAAATTTAAACGGAAAATATCATCCCAATACCTATGCATTTTATGGTGCCAGTGAAAAATATCCTTCAGACGATCATCTGATATGGCAGCAGATCCCGGCACCGAGACCGGTTATGGGCGTACCGCTGGAGCTTCCCGTTTATCGCCATGCAGCAGGGAACACATTTGAATTGACCTCCTCCGGCAGCGCCGGGGACGGAACCGTACCAGTACGTGCTGGCAGGATTAATTTTCCCGGGATCCGCTCGCTGCTTGCGACTGAAGTAGATCATGAAGGCGCCTACGCCGTGGGGGATACCAGTACGGAAAACGGTCTTTCCATTGCGATGAAGTTCACGTTACGCTCAATTATAAAAATGGCCGGGGAGGTCGCCTCATGCGGGTAAGGCATTTATGGATGGGATTACTTGTTGTCGCCCTTATTCTCTCTACAGTTTTCTGGTTGCTCACCCGTTCGTGGCCGGTAGCTCCTTTAACGGCAAAGGAAAAACAAATGACGAATAAACTATTTGAACAGACCAAATCTCAGTGCATTGGCCGCTATCTCTTTGATGTGCCCGCTTCATTCAATAACGTTGCGATGGGGCAGGTAAAGATCAATGAAATGAGAATTACCAGCAAGCGGCTGTATCCTCCGGCGTTTGCTCAACGTATCCGGTTACGAGAACAGGAATTAAACCATAGCCCTACAGTTGATCCTAAAGACCTTCCTTATCTGAAACAGGTATACCGGGTAAACGATAATACAGTCATTTTCGATCGAAATGAAAACGGGAATGTTCCAGGCTTTGGGAGAATTCTTGAGGGCCATTTTTATAGTAATGGCGTGGCATTCATAATAACAACTCAGATTACTGACCTGTCCGACCCAAAATACAAAAAGGACAGAGAGGATTATTTAAATAGTGGTTCGAAGGAAAGCGATTTAAACGATAAGCCTCAGAAGTTGGCGGAAATGCAAAGCCTGCTATCCAGATTAAAGGGAAGAGAGGATGAAGAAGTACCAACATTACCTGGCATCTGTATTCCGGAAGGTTTTATTAATGATACAAATATGATGTCGAAAGATGATATTACTTTTATATATAAGCCAGTTGATTTTGAGATTATCGTTAACAGTTATAATACTCTGGCTAAAGACAACACATTACTGGAACGAGGTAATGAAATAAATGCTGCCCTCATCAGGGTTGGTGCCCATACACTCAAGAAAGGCACTGTAAAGTTGCCAGACATAGATGCAGAAGAATGGCTGATGAAAGGTAAGCAGGACATCTATCAACCGGAAGAGAAAAACGTTAATTACTATACGTTTCAATTTTACGGTAATGAAAAAACGGGTGATTTGAAACTTCCGGTATTTTCTGTTGAGTTACATAACTCTGGTAAGGAAACGAAAACCTATACGGATTCACAACTGGTTGATATCTGGGACAGGATCACCAGAACGTTCAGATATCGAACAGGATCAGCTCCGGGAAACACCAGGCAGTAGATGTATCTTAAATAAGAGATAGGTCTAAATATACTTCTATTGCTGGTTTTAATTTTGAGATAACCACCTGCTGCTAATTTACAGGATCTCATAAAGTGAAGCTGTAATTACTGACGCAAGGCTGGTGTGAAGAAGAAGATATCGGGCTGGAGTTTGACGTGAAACAGGGAGTGGACGAATGAGTAATAATCCCCCAATCAGATTCAGCCATAACCACCACCTGCTGGCGGTAAAGGGCTGTGACGCAGAGCTCGACGTGCTGGCTTTTGAAGGCGATGAAGCCCTGAGCACGCCGTTCAGCTACCGTATTGA
>NZ_FMBC01000057.1 GCF_900094795.1 Kosakonia oryziphila | reverse complement strand
GCGTAACGATCTGCTGGAACTGATGGATGACAGATACGGAAAGAACGCTACGGTGATGATAAGCCAGTTGCCAACGGATGAGTGGTACGGTTGCGTTGGAGATAACACGCTGGCAGACGCGATCCTTGATCGTCTGATGCATAACTCCCACCGGCTGGAAATGAAAGGTGAGTCGATGAGAAAACGACTGGCACAGGTTGACGGAAAGTGAACGGTCGGTGTAATAAAAAGAAGTTAGGGCGCGTTAGGAAATAACGCGTTCACGTTCCCCCGGAATAACCGTTCAACTTCGCCAGAATACGCAGGAGAATGAGCTATCTGGGAAGTAAAGCGGCAAGCGGGGTTTATCAGAAGATTATTGCTGAAATGCCGCCGCATGATACTTACATTGAAACCCACCTAGGCAGTGGGGCGGTGATGTTGCAGCCAGGACGATTGGTATCGATGTCGATGAAAATGCTTTTAAATTAACGCGGGATCGCTGGTCAGGTATGGGGGAAATCCCGCCCCGGTTGCATCTATATCACGGTGATGCTGTAGGTTTTTTGGAAAGAGAAGACTTTACTCAACATGGCCGCGTGCTGGTTTATTCCGATCCTCCCTATCTGCTTGAAACGCGCACCAGTCGCGCCCGCTACCGTCATGAATATACGGTTGCCGATCATGAGCGCCTGTTAGCCTGCCTCATAAACCTACCGGAAAACGTCAGCGTGATCCTGTCTGGTTATCCGTCGCGGCTCTATGACGAAACGTTAACGGGCTGGCTCAGTAAAGAATTTCAGGCCATGACGCGCGGCGGGGTGCGAACAGAAAAAATCTGGATGAACTACCCGGAGGGAGGCGCGTACTCGCACACGTTCGCTGGTAAAGACTATAACGATCGTTACCGGATTAAGCGAAAGGCAAGGCGCTGGAAGGAAAAGTTTGCAGCGTTACCGCCAGCCGAACGCCTGGCAATTATGGTTGCGCTGGCGGAAGTGGATATATAAAACAAAGCCCCGACTAGCGGGGCCATAATGTCATTCAAGTATCAATTGTTCTGGGGTGCATCTATATAATTTTGCCAGTCTTTCTATATTGTCTCTGCGTGGTCTTTCTGACTTCTCGAATTCCGAAACGGTAGCCTGTGTTATACCCAGCGCATCAGCGACTTGCTTTTGCGTCATACCTCTGTAGATGCGCCATGCGGCCTGCATGGTGCAATTCTTTTCAGACAAAATGTTAATAACCTCATTCGGGTATCTGGTATCTGGTGATGTGTCGTCGTCGAATTGAACTGGTTCGTATAACTCGTCAAGATCACTGTCACGGGTTAACTTTTCGAACAATTCAATCGGCACTACAGCGGACACTCTGTGTCCATTGCTGTCGGTGATGAATTGGATTGCGGACATTTTTGATTCCTTTAGGTTAATGGTCGATTAGTTCTTAAAATTTACATTCCGGGTTAAAAGGGCGGCGGGTTTCCCCGCCTAGCCTTAGTACGTTGTCGACGTGCGACGCAGGATGCGAAGGATATCTATCACTACAATCTCTCCGCCTTCCATCTCAAATAACACGCGGTAGTTTTTTACCCTCAGTCGGTACTGACCGTTTTTATCCGTGAGTTTTTTGATATCCAGCCCATGAATATCAGGGTAAGCCTGTAATGCGTTTACTTTTTCGCGCACTGGTTTTTGGTCTTGTGAAGGCAGAGCACGCAGATCTTTAACGGCTCTGGTCTTCCATTTGATCACTGTCGTCATGACAAAACCTCAGAAGTAAATTTTAAAGAACGTACCCTGTACGGGATGTTGATAATATAGGGTAAAACACCTTTATTTGTCAATAATCCCTATATTAAAACCCTATATAGAAAGTTGCCGAAGTGGTATCGTTCTTTCGCACAATAGTGCACAAATTTGCACAATTTTTTTGAAGCTATTTATGTCCTTTACGCCCTGTGGTGGCATGGTCTGGCCCCGGATCTAGAAATGCACAAAAAACGAAGCAAATGTCGCGCGCAGGTGACGGGGGAACAGCCCACGCGACAGGGGGTAGGGAGGGGATGCCTTAAATTGCCATTCTTCGATCTTTTTCGCCTTCCCGGCGCATTTTCTCGCTTCTGGATGTAAGCGGGGTCGATTGCAGTTTGCGTCTGCCAGAATGGCGCTCATGCGTTCTGAGTGAGGGGCGTTAAAGGTCGTACTGAGTTGTTATCTGGTGGTGGCCGGTCATACGGGGATTGAAAATTATTGAAGGAGAATCGCCGCAGAATGTGCAGCGTGTGTGTTGGGTTACTCGTCTTTGAGCAGAGCGTAGGGATTAAAGCGGATCACTTCCTGACCGAGCCAGTCATTGACTCCCTTCATGGCTTCCATCACAGGCAACATTTCGTTGATGGCGAAGACGCGCGCGGCCTTCTCAACATCACCGAGCGAGCCATTGCCTTCAGGCATTGCGCCCATCAACTGCGTTGGGATGCGGTGAGCGTCACGCAAATCGCTGCGCGTTGCTGATTTGATGTTAAGAAACACATCCTTGGCCGATATCTGGCTGAATGGCAACAGTTGCACGCCGTCTTTGCCGCCGCCAGGAGCGTGGATCAGTACGTTTTTAAATGCGCCTTTCCCTCTGGCCTGTGAGAGCTTCTTTTGAACCACCTTTATACTTCTTTCCTGATCCACCTGTGCCGCGCCCACATAGAGAATACATCCGGCATGTGAGCCGTTGTCGTAATAGAGTTTGCGGAACTTATCGGCGGAATGTGACAGGCTGGCGGACAGTAGCGCGCCCATTATTCAGGCATACCGTAGATTTCCTGGTGAATGTCCGGGTTCATGATGTGGCAGACCTCGCCCGACATGAACTCGTATTCATCCTTCCACTGCCGGATAAACCAGTATGTATCAATATCGCTCCCCCGCCGCGTGTTCAGTGCCAGAACATGCTGGAGTTTGAGCGGAGCGCCAAGGACATTAGTTCGACGCTCAAGGTAGGCATTTCCGAAGACAAACCAGTCCAGCGCAAACGCAGAGAAAGCCTGTCGTGAGAGTAACGTTGCCCCTTACATTGCGTTTGAAGTAAAGCGCCGACTGATGCAGCGGGGATTGTGCAAACGCACGGGTTAACCCTTTCCAGTCTATTGGCGTTTCATAGTACCGGCCATTGTCGACGCAACACATGCTATCAAGCAGATCATAGCCGTCTGTGACCGAATATGGCCCGTCAAAGGTGAAGGCGCTGAGCGCCGGATCGCTTTTGAGCGCGTCAGAGATATCAGGCTGTCCGGCACTGCCACTGCTGGCAGTGTGTTTATTTTTGTATGTGCGCTTCTTCATCAGAACTCCATAGCAAACCCGCCGCTGCCACTCTCCTGGCCCAGCGGTTCGTTAATAATGGCGAGCATATTCGCCCAGACTAAATCACCGTGGCTGACGCCGCGCGAGCGGTCAGTGTCATAGGTGATGAACCCGCCATGCTGTATCGTCCGATCTTGATAATCTCGCGGGCAACCTGGATATCAAGCGACGCGATTTACAGCACCGGTGAAAATATTCGAAGCGTTATTGCATCGGGCTTCTGAAATAAAATCTGCTGGCCATTTTGATATCATCAACCGCACAAAAAAACGCACGAACCTTCTCGCGCGTTTTTTTCAGGCTTATCCCACTTCAGGTAGCAAACCGGCGACGATTAAAAACTGAATGGCGATAATCGCAATGCCACAGGCGAAAATCAGGCACAATACAGGCTTGCCGCCGGGAACACGATAAGTGTGCTGTGGATTATGTTTCCGGCTTTGCCAGGCCAGCATTGACGGTAACAGAAGTGCCAGCACGGAAAGCGCGACGCCAGCATAGCCGAGCGCCATCACAAATCCTCGTGGATAAAACAGCGCAAAGGCCAGCGGCGGCAGGAACGTGATTATTCCGCTTTGCAGGCGTCCGGCAGCATTGTTGCGTCGCTGGAAAAGATCCGCGAGATAATCAAATAACCCCAGTGACACGCCGAGGAAAGAGGTCGCCAGCGCCAGATCGGCAAACAGATGAACGGCCAGTTCCACATGCGGCGAGGCCACCACTTCGCGCAAAGCTTGCAGCAACCCGTTTAATCCGGTCTGGCTGGCCAGTAGCCCCATAAACGTTGATGAATCAATACTGCCGAGTGTTGCAAGCTGCCAGAAAATATAGGCCACCAGCGGAATGGTGCTGCCGGTGATAAATATCTTGCGCAACTTGCGGATATCGCCGCCCATGTAACTCACAATGCTCGGCACGCTACCGTGAAAACCAAACGAGGTGAAGATCACCGGAATTGCCGACAGCGCCAGCCCTTTTTCCAGCGGCATGGTCAGCAAATTCGCCTGGTGAACGTGCGGCATTAATAGCGCCAGCATCACCACGAGGAAGAGGAGCTTGGCGCTGAAAAGAGCGCGGTTAAACAGATCGACAAGCGAAGTACCAGCGCATACGACACCACCGGCAATAATAGTGAACAGCAGCACACCGGCGGCTGGCGAAAGCGCAACGTTAAACCACTGGCTGATACTGGACGCCAGCAATTCCCCTGCGCCACTGATGTACGCTGCGGTCAGCGCGTACATTAAAAACATCATACTGAAACCAGTGATCCATTGCCCATAGCGACCAAGATAACGCCTTGCCAGCGACCCCAGTCCGGTATCGGCGGGAACATGCTGATAAACCTCCAGCAAGAGCAGGGCGGTGTAACACATCACGGTCCACAGCGCGATAAGTAACACAAAAGTGGTGGCAAACCCAACGCCAGCTGCTGCCAGCGGCATTGCCAACATCCCTGCGCCGATCGTGGTGCCAGCGACGATAAAAACACTCCCTAATGTTCGATTTCTCACGCTTTCCTCTGTAATAAAACGCACTACCAGCCCAAACTGCGGCGCAGGTTAAGATAATTCAGTGGTTTCGTCAAACGACCGTTACATGAATCGTAACGATATATTTACGGTGATGCTTAAAGTGTCAGCACAAGCGGATCGGACGATAGGCTTGTTGTGTCGGATGCATGTAAACCTGTCTTAACGCAATACCTTCAGGAAATGTTGTGTTTATGATGCATCTTTTGCGAGGAGGATTTATGGCATCAATACATGGCCACGAAGTACTGAATATGATGATTGCATCAGGAGAACATTACACCACGGAGAGCCTCACAGCGGCCGTTACCAAACGCTTCGGGGAAACGGCGCGTTTTCATACTTGCTCAGCAGAGGGAATGACAGCGGCGGAAGTGGTGACATTCTTAGCGGCGCGCGGAAAATTCATTCCGGCTGAAGAGGGTTTTTCCACCCACGAAAGTAAAATCTGCAAACATTAATAAAAAGGGCGGTAAAAAGTATTACTTACCGCCTGAATAATTATTTCTGTGTGCCCAGCGTCGCCAGTTCTTTATCGATAAAATACAAACCTTCGCCGCTTTTACCCGCAAGCGTTAATTTATCGATAACCGATTTAAACAATTTCTCTTCTTCGTGCTGTTCGGCAACATACCATTGCAGGAAATTAAAGGTTGGATAATCCTGAGAGGTCATTGCAACGTGTGCCAGTTCATTAATTTTATGCGTGATCACTTGTTCATGTTCGTAAGTGGCGCGAAACAACACATCCAGAGAAGCATAATCGGCAACCAGGGATTTGATAGTATTGATGCGTGGCAAGTTACCGGTATCCGTCAGATAGTCAAACAGACGCTGCATATGCGTCATCTCTTCCTGCGCATGGCGGCGCAGGAAAGCTGCGGCACCTTCAAAGCTGTGGTAGTTGCACCATGCGCTCATCTGTTGATAAAGCAGGGAAGAAAAAAGTTCCAGATTCATTTGTTCATTTAATTTTTCAATCATCTCTGCTTTTAACATGGCATAGCTCCGGGAAATATAAATGGAATTGCGGCCACTATAATTTTTTATTTAATTATTTGCAAAAGGTTAAATGAAAAATCATTTATTAAATAATTGAATGAAATACCACGCGGTGACGCGGTTAATTAAATAAATGAGAATTGTTTTTATTATTAATAAACGCGCAGGCCAGCATGATTGCTGGCCCGAAAATTACCAACTACCAGTGGTACGGGAAAAGGCCATGCCGCGGCACTGATATTGAATAGTAACTTTTGTATTCATGCAAACTGAACCGCTGATCAAGCTGCATGTTTCGACCGGTCGGCCGAAAGGTACTGCGGTAGCATAACCCATTTGTTGGCACTGCTTGTTAGCTGTGCCTTGTGCGGTGTATTGGTCGTAATTGGCGGTTTGCATCATCGACTGGTTATAGCTCAGACGCACCAGTCCACTGGTGGTATCGACACTGCTGACTTGCGCCTCTTTGGTGAGGGTACAGCCAGCAAGCAGGAGCAGCGAGGCGGCAACAAAAATTTTCTTCATGAAATCACTCTGATTCATTTTGGCATGTTCTCATCTTAACGTGTGGATCTGTAGGCAATCAGCGGAATAACCCGTGGAACTGACGCTACTAATCGCGACGGCGAAACGACGAGGGATTGATGCAAAACTGTGAACCTGCTTTTGATTTTTAAAACGAAATTTCATTAAATTTGAAAATGTGTTTGTCAGGTAGTATGGTTTATCCAACCTTTGCTATCTGAAGCATGTTCACAGGAGATCAAAAATGAAAATTGCACTGATGATGGAAAACAGTCAGGCGGCTAAAAATGCCATCATTCTGAAAGAGCTGAAAGCCGTTGCCGATGAAAAAGATTTTCCGGTGTTTAACGTCGGTATGAGCGACGAGAATGACCATCATCTGACCTATATCCACCTGGGCATTATGGCGAGTATTCTGCTGAACGCGAAAGCCGTGGATTTTGTCGTAACTGGCTGCGGTACCGGGCAGGGCGCGCTGATGTCGCTGAACATTCATCCGGGCGTGGTGTGCGGCTACTGTATTGATCCCGCGGATGCGTTCCTGTTTGCTCAGATCAACAACGGTAATGCGTTATCGCTGCCATTTGCGAAAGGTTTTGGCTGGGGCGCGGAACTGAACGTGCGCTTTATTTTTGAGAAAGCCTTTACCGGCCGTAAAGGGGAAGGTTATCCGCCGGAGCGTAAAGAGCCGCAGGTACGTAATGCAGGGATCCTGAACCAGGTGAAAGCTGCGGTGGTTAAAGACAATTATCTCGATTCCCTGCGCGCCATTGACCGTGAACTGGTGAAAACGGCCGTCTCCGGCGAGCGCTTCCAGCAGTGCTTCTTTGAACACTGCCAGAACAAAGAGATTGAAGCCTTCGTTCGCGAAGTGCTGGCCTGATAAAAGCCCGCCGCAGCTAGCCTGGCTGCGGCGGGCCATTTACGCTTTTTTCTTCTGCGATACTGCGCTACCGGCATCTCTGGTCAGGCGCAATGTATCAAACATGCCAGCCAGGCAAATCAGCGCGATAAACACAAACGCCAGCCGGAAACTGATCCCTTCAATGCCAGTGATATGCAACCACTCACTGATATGTTCACCAGTACGAATACCAATTGCACCAAGCGTGATACCCAGGCCGACAGCCAGCTGTGTAGCGGTACTGAATAGCGTATTGGCATAACTCATTTGTGGTGACGGAACATCGGCAAAGGCGAGTGTGCTGACACCGGTAAACTGTACCGAGCGGAAGACGCCGCCCAGGAACAGCACCACGAAGGTGAGCCAGACAGGCGTTGTTGAGGTAAGAAAAGCGCAGGCCAGCAGCGCCAGCACATTCAGCGCGCCATTAATCAACAGCAATTTTTTAAAGCCCAGCCAGCGAATCAGTGGTGTTGTGGCGGGTTTGATCGTCAGGTTACCGGCGAATACCGCCAGCACCAGCAACCCGGCGTGGAACGGATCCATACCAAAACCGACCTGGAACAGCAGCGGTAGCAGAAAAGGGACGGCGCTTATTGATGCGCGAAACAGCGAGCCGCCGTACATCGTCACGCGAAATGTCGGCACTTGCATCGCATCCAGCCGGATCATCGGCCATTGCGCCCGCCGAAAATGACGCAAAGTAAGTGCCAGTGTTACACCGTCCAGGATCAGCAATCCGCTGGTTAGAACGCCTTGCGGATGCTCTGCGCCTAAAGCTTCCATGGCATACACCAGGCTAACCATGGGCACCGACGTGGCGATAAACCCCGGCAAATCGAACGGGCGTCGCTCCTCTTCACGAACATTGGTAATGATGCGCAGCGCCAGCAAAATCGCCATAATCCCCAGCGGCACATTAATAAAGAAGATCCAGCGCCAGTTAGCGTAATGTGTAATAAATCCCCCCAGCGGTGGGCCAATGATCGGCGCGACCAGCGCGGGCCAGGTTAGCGTGGCGATGGCGGTAATAAGCTGATGTTTTGGCGTGGTGCGCAGTACGGCGAGACGCCCAACTGGCACCATCAATGCGCCGCCTACGCCCTGCAAAATACGCATGCTGACGAACATTTCTACGCTGGTCGACAGTCCACACAATATAGAAGCAATGGTGAAGATAGCCAGCGCCAGCGAAAAGACACTGCGTGCGCCAAAGCGATCGGCAATCCAGCCGCTAGCCGGGATCAGCACGGCAAGGGTAATTAAATAAGCACTGATACCGATGTTCAGCGCGACGGCTTCGACACCAAACGTTTTTGCCATATCCGGCAGGGCGGTAGTGATTACCGTACCGTCGATAAACTCCATAAAGAAAGCGCCAGCTACCAGTAGCGCAGCGGGAGAAAGACCTCCTGTCTTCCGCAAAAGGGTACCTTCACGCATTGTGAGTCTGCCATTTGCAAAAATAATAGAGAATACTAAAAAAAATTTTAGCGTGATAACCGCAAGATTTATAACTGGATTTTTAACAAAGCTACTGCATTTTCATTTTTTGAAACGTGATTTCTATCACGTGCTGATTGGTTTTTGTGATGGATGTCATATTATGTGCACATTGAGACGTAACACCTGCATAACAAATTGGCGGAGCAAAAAATGAAACTGCGTAAAATTCTGAAACATATGTTTGAAACTTATTGCAAAACTTTCAAAGACGTACCGCCAGGCGCTATGTTCTGATGATAAAAAAACCTGCTGAAGCAGGTTTTTTTATGCCCGTCGTCCAGTGACCAAACCTACTCATATACACGAATTCCCGCTACTATGGCGCACTTTATTTAAGGAGCGCCTATGTCACAGAATCTCTCCACCGACCAGGAACTGGTATCCGATATCGTTGCCTGTCAGCTTGTCATCAAACAGATCCTCGACGTTATCGACGTCATCGCGCCGGTTGAAGTGCGTGAGAAAATGTCTCACCAGCTTAAGAGCATCGATTTTGCCACCCATCCGGCAGCTACCGACCCGGTTACCCGCCGTGCAATCCAGAAAGCTATCGCCTTAATTGAACTGAAATTTACTCCTCAGGGTGAAGCTCACTAAGAGCGATACCTGGCGGGCCGCAAGGCAGCGTGAATCTGGCTGCCAGCAAAGCTGGTGGCGCAATTTGTTGAACAGCACAACGCAGCCGGCAAGCTAATTTGCCCGCTCTGTTCCGCTGCTGCACGCGTGCTGGGCGGTAATGGCTTGCTGAAAGGCCGCCGCTATGTCTGCTCTGGCGATCTGTACGAAACTGTCGATGATGGTGAGTATGTCGACGCGCCAGTGGTGGAAGATGGCAACCTGATTAGCGGTAAAGGCCTCGGGCTGACTTTCGATTTTGCCTTGACGATTGCCGCGCGTTTGCAGGGAGACGAAACTGCAGCGCGGGATCACACCAAGCATATCTACTATAGCTGGTGATTTTTCTGCCCGGATGCGTCCTGCATCCGGGACAAGGATAAGCTGGCTGATGTTATGGATTATCCTGCTTTCATCCTTTCTATTTGTCCGACAAATACGGCTGATTTTATGTGCTATATCGCTGAATTTATGTACGGAATTACTGTAATTCTGCGGTGTGATGCCGCTCTCCTATGGAGAATCAATTTCCCGCTAAAACTACTTCCAGCACAGGTGTCCAGGGATGTGCGGACTCTAATGCCTTGTTTTATTAACTTTTAAATGAACCGGTAGATATTTTTCCCTACGCAAAAGAAAGCTAAAGCTGGAGTTTACCATGCACAAATTCACTAAAGCGTTGGCGGCCATCGGTCTGGCTGCCGTTATGTCACAATCCGCTATCGCTGAAACGATGAAGCTCGGGTTTCTGGTTAAACAGCCGGAAGAACCCTGGTTCCAGACTGAATGGAAGTTTGCCGACAAGGCGGGCAAAGATTTGGGTTTTGAAGTGATTAAAATCGCCGTCCCTGATGGTGAAAAAACACTCAACGCCATTGATAGTCTGGCGGCCAGCGGCGCAAAAGGCTTTGTTATTTGTACTCCAGATCCCAAACTTGGCTCGGCGATTGCCGCCAAAGCGCGGGGTTATGACATGAAAGTCATTGCGGTGGACGACCAGTTTGTGAATGCCAAAGGCGAACCCATGACCTCGGTGCCGCTGGTAATGATGGCGGCAAGCGAAATCGGCGCGCGTCAGGGTGAAGAGCTCTATAAAGAGATGCAAAAACGTGGATGGAATGTGAAAGATACGGGCGTCATGGCTATTACCGCGAACGAGCTGGATACCGCTCGCCGCCGCACGACCGGTTCTATGGACGCGCTGAAAAAAGCCGGTTTCCCGGAAAAACAGATCTACCAGGTGCCAACCAAATCTAACGATATCCCCGGCGCATTTGATGCCGGTAACTCCCTGCTGGTACAGCATCCAGAAGTGAAACACTGGCTGGTGCTGGGCATGAATGACAATACAGTGCTGGGTGGCGTACGTGCGACAGAAGGCCAGGGCTTTAAAGCGGCGGATGTCATCGGCATTGGTATTAACGGCGTCGATGCGGTAAGTGAGCTGTCGAAAGCGCAGGCGACCGGCTTCTTTGGTTCGCTGCTGCCAAGCCCGGACGTGCATGGCTATAAAACCAGCCAACTGCTCTACAACTGGGTTACCAAGGGCGTTGAGCCACCGAAATTTACGGCAGTAACGGACGTGGTGCTGATCACCCGCGAGAACTTCAAAGAAGAGCTGGCGAAAAAAGGACTGTAATTCTCTGTTGATTGTGCTCCCCGCGTCTGGCGGGGAGCCAGATGTACAATGAACTGCTTTACGGAGACGTTATGCAACAGTCTACTCCTTATCTCTCTTTTCGCGGCATCGGCAAGACGTTTCCCGGTGTGAAAGCGCTTAGCGAGATCAGTTTTGATTGTTACGCCGGGCAAATCCACGCCCTGATGGGTGAAAACGGCGCAGGTAAATCGACACTGTTAAAAATCCTCAGCGGCAATTACGCACCAACCACCGGTACGCTGGCAATAAAGGGTGAGGAAGTCACCTTCGCAGATACCACTGCAGCGCTTAATGCCGGGGTGGCGATCATCTACCAGGAACTGCATTTGGTGCCGGAAATGACCGTCGCGGAGAACATTTATCTTGGCCAGATCCCGCATAAAAGCGGCATTGTGAACCGCTCGTTGCTGAATTACGAAGCCGGTTTGCAGCTTAAGCATCTTGGGCTGGATATCGATCCGCAAACGCCGCTGAAATATCTCTCCATTGGTCAGTGGCAAATGGTAGAAATTGCCAAGGCGCTGGCGCGCAACGCTAAGATCATCGCCTTCGATGAACCAACCAGTTCTCTCTCGGCGCGTGAGATCGATAACCTGTTCCGTGTGATCCGCGAGCTACGAAAAGAGGGCCGGGTGATCCTCTATGTCTCTCACCGCATGGAAGAGATTTTTGCCCTCAGCGATGCCATTACCGTCTTTAAAGATGGCCGCTATGTGCGCACCTTTACGGACATGCAGCAGGTCAATCATGACCAGTTAGTGCAGGCGATGGTCGGACGCGAGCTGGGAGATATTTATGGCTGGAAACCGCGGGAATACGGCGCAGAACGTCTGCGGCTGGTGCAGGTTAAAGCGCAAGGCGTACGAACGCCCATCTCTTTAAGCGTGCGCAGCGGTGAAATTGTCGGCCTGTTTGGGCTAGTGGGGGCCGGACGCAGTGAATTAATGAAAGGATTATTCGGCGGGACGAAAATTACCGAAGGTCAGGTTTTTATCGATGGCGAGCAAGTCAATATTACTAAACCGGCTCATGCCATCCATGCGGGCATGATGTTGTGCCCGGAAGATCGTAAAGCAGAAGGCATTATTCCGGTTCATTCGGTGCAGGAGAACATCAACATCAGCGCCCGACGCAAATACATTCGCGCAGGTTGTCTAATCAATGATAGCTGGGAAAGTGAAAACGCCGAACACCATATTCGTTCGCTTAATATCAAAACCCCTGGCGCGGAACAACTGATTATGAATCTCTCCGGCGGCAACCAGCAGAAGGCCATTCTTGGCCGCTGGTTATCGGAAGAAATGAAAGTCATTTTGCTCGACGAGCCGACGCGCGGCATTGATGTCGGAGCGAAACATGAGATCTACAACGTAATTTACGCGCTGGCTTCCCGCGGTGTTGCGGTGCTGTTTGCCTCCAGCGATTTGCCGGAAGTGCTCGGCGTTGCCGATCGCATCGTGGTGATGCGCGAAGGGGAAATCGCCGGTGAATTGCTTCACGGTCAGTGTGATGAACAGCGGGCGCTGAGCCTCGCGATGCCGAAAGTTAGTCAGGCTGTCGCCTGAGTGAGGAGAAAATGATGTCATCTTTAACTACGTCCCGCGCAGCGAAATCCTCGTTCAGTTTTGGGCGAATCTGGGATCAGTTCGGCATGCTGGTGGTGTTTGCCGTGCTGTTTATCGGCTGCGCGTTGTTTGTGCCGAACTTCGCCTCTTTCGTCAATATGAAAGGGCTGGGGCTGGCGATCTCAATGTCCGGCATGGTGGCTTGCGGCATGCTGTTCTGCCTTGCGTCCGGGGACTTTGATCTGTCGGTCGCGTCGGTCATCGCTTGTGCCGGGGTAACCACGGCAGTGGTGATTAACATGTCGGAGAGTTTGTGGCTCGGCGTATTTGCCGGTTTACTGCTCGGCATGGTCAGCGGTTTTATTAACGGCTTCGTGATTGCGCGTTTGAAGATCAATGCCTTGATCACCACGCTTGCCACGATGCAGATCGTCCGTGGGCTGGCGTATATTATTTCCGACGGTAAAGCGGTCGGCATTGAGGATGAACGTTTCTTCACCCTCGGTTACGCCAACTGGCTGGGATTGCCCGCGCCGATCTGGTTGACGGTTGGCTGCCTGATTATTTTTGGCTTCCTGCTCAATAGAACCACGTTTGGCCGCAATACGCTGGCGATTGGCGGTAATGAAGAAGCGGCCCGGTTGGCGGGTGTTCCGGTGGTACGCACGAAAATCATCATCTTTGTGCTCTCCGGTTTGGTTTCAGCGGCAGCGGGGATTATTCTTGCTTCGCGCATGACCAGTGGCCAGCCGATGACGTCGATTGGCTATGAGCTGATTGTTATCTCAGCCTGTGTATTGGGTGGCGTATCGCTGAAAGGCGGGATTGGCAAAATATCGTATGTCGTTGCCGGGATCCTGATTCTGGGCACCGTCGAAAACGCCATGAATCTGCTGAACATCTCGCCATTCTCACAGTATGTGGTGCGTGGTTTGATCCTGCTGGCGGCAGTGATTTTCGACCGCTACAAACAAAAGGCCAAACGTACCGTCTAAGCCTTAATACTTAATTTTTAGACATAACCCTCTAGTTTATCCCCACACCTTACCAGCCGCTAATCCGGCTGGTAAGTCATGCTTAAAATGGCGAGCAGCGTCACACTGTCTATACTTACATGGCTAATGATAATGAGATGTTTATGAAGAACGGCTCTCATCAAAGACTGTAAGGAGGAAACCAGGGTGGAAGACGCATTATCTGTACCGCCTCTCTTTTCCGGGAATTTTGCTTTTTTTTTCGATTTGGATGGCACCCTCGCTGACATTAAACCGCACCCGGACGATGTCTCTGTTCCGGACGCTGTGCTGGTCAGACTTTCATTGCTTGCTGAGATGAACAACGGGGCACTGGCATTGATTTCAGGGCGCTCAATCGCTGAACTCGAGCAACTCGCCAAACCGTGGCGTTTTCCGCTGGCTGGCGTGCACGGGGCAGAACGCCGCGACATCAAGGGTCATACCGAAAGGGTGACATTACCGGAAAATATCGTACAACCGCTGGAGCGTTTGCTCCGGCATGAAGTGGCGTCGCTTAATGGTGTGGAACTGGAAGCGAAAGGCATGGCATTTGCTTTGCACTACCGCCAGGCGCCACAGCATCAAGACGCCGTTTTTGCGCTGGCAAAGCAAATAGTCGCGTGCTACCCGCAGTTGGCGATGCAGCCAGGGAAATGTGTGGTGGAGCTAAAACCGTCCGGCATTCATAAGGGAGCGGCTATTGCGGCATTTTTAGAGACGCCGCCTTTTGCTGGCCGCCTACCGGTTTTTGTCGGTGATGATTTGACGGATGAGCATGGTTTTAAAACTGTGAACGCGCTGGGAGGCGAATCAATCAAAGTTGGTGCTGGCGAGACGCAGGCAAAATGGCGTCTGGACAGTGTAACTGAAGTTTATCGGTGGCTTGAACGTATCACTGACCATCAACAAGAAAAACAACAGGCGCTAACAAACAGGAGAGATGGCTATGAGTCGCTTAGTCGTAGTATCTAATCGTATTGCTCCGCCTGATAACAAAAAGGCCAGCGCTGGCGGGCTGGCTGTAGGGATTCTGGGAGCATTAAAAGCCACAGGCGGGTTGTGGTTTGGCTGGAGTGGTGAGCTGGGTAACGAGGAACAGCCGCTAAAAAAGATGACAAAAGGGAATATCACCTGGGCATCGTTTAATCTCAGTGAAGAACATTACGAACAGTATTATTCGCAATTCTCTAACGCTGTTCTATGGCCGGCATTTCACTATCGACTCGATCTGGTGAATTACCAGCGTGAAGCCTGGGAAGGTTATCAGCAGGTCAATGCGCTACTGGCAGATAAGCTGCTGCCGTTACTGAAAGATGATGACATTCTGTGGATCCACGATTATCACCTGCTACCGTTTGCCAGCGAACTGCGCAAGCGTGGCGTAAATAACCATATTGGTTTCTTCCTGCATATACCTTTCCCGACGCCGGAAATCTTTAACGCCTTGCCGCCGCATGCGGAACTGCTGGAAGCGCTATGTGATTATGACCTGCTCGGTTTTCAAACCGAAAACGACAGACTGGCGTTCCTGGATAGTCTGTCAATGAAGACTCGTCTGACCACTCGCAACGGTAAAGAACACGTAGCGTGGGGGAAAAATTTCCGCACTCAAGTTTACCCAATAGGAATTGAACCGGACGAGATTGCCAAACAGGCTGCCGGGCCGCTACCGTCTAAACTGGCGCAGTTGAAAAATGAACTTAAGAACGTTAAGAATATTTTCTCTGTGGAGCGGCTTGACTACTCAAAAGGCTTGCCAGAGCGCTTCCTTGCCTACGAAACGCTGCTGGAAAAATTCCCTCAGCACCACGGAAAAATCCGCTATACGCAGATTGCGCCAACCTCCCGTGGCGAAGTGCAGGCTTACCAGGATATTCGGCACCAACTGGAAACCGAAGCCGGGCGAATCAACGGTAAATATGGCCAGCTTGGCTGGACACCGCTTTACTATCTGAACCAGCACTTTGACCGTAAGGTATTGATGAAAGTCTTCCGTTACGCCGAAGTGGGATTAGTGACACCGCTGCGTGATGGCATGAATCTCGTCGCGAAAGAGTATGTTGCGGCGCAGGATCCGGCCGATCCGGGGGTATTGATTCTGTCGCAATTTGCCGGGGCGGCGAATGAGCTAACATCGGCGTTGATTGTGAATCCTTACGACCGGGACGACGTCGCTACAGCGATGGACAGGGCGCTAAGAATGCCGCTGGCAGAGCGCATATCGCGCCATGCAGAAATGCTTGAAATCATTAAGGAGAATGATATCAACCACTGGCAGCAGAGGTTCCTTCGTGATTTAAAGCGCATCACGCCACGTAGCGCACAAAGCCAGCTACAGCATAAAGTGGCGACCTTTCCGAAGCTGGCTTAACGTCAGCGGCGCTCCTGCCATAGCAGGGGCGCTTCACGCTCCTAATGGCACCAATAAAACATCCACTTCACTGGCATGAACAATGCTCTTTGCCGCACACGCTGCGCGGGCGAGGAATGTTTGATTGTGGTTGCCGCAGACCACCAGATCGATGCCCTGTGTGCGGCAGATATGCATAATATGTTCGCTTAATGCGCCCGAGGCGATAAGCGCCTGCTCGATAGGGTAACCAGCCTCGCTAATGAGTTGATCCAGGAATTGCTGCGTTTCTTCCTGTAATACTTCGCGGACATTTTCCATCATCGGGGCGGCAAGCTGGTTATAGAGTTCAGGATCGGAAGCTAAGGTAATAAGGGAGATGCGGGCATTGAAAGGGCGGGCAATATCAACAGCTTTCGCCAGTAAAAGCTGGCTTTCGGGCGTCACCGCAACGGCGACCAGAAGATGAGCATATTGCATTTCTCACTCTCCATGACAAATCAATTTTTTCTCACCATTACTCTGTTTACGGATTCAGTGCAACCCAGGAATATTGCGGGGATGTGAAGGTTGTCATAAATATTCATTAATTATTCTTATGCTAAGACTTGAATGCATATCCTTGCATTTAACCGATTTTAAAGACTTATCTAAAATTGAAAGAATTTAAGATCAAATTATTAAACTATCAACCATAATAACTAACAATTCTGAAATGATCGCTTACAGTAATTAATTAGTGCTTATTTAATCTTAATATATTGTTTTATATAATTTTTTTACAGTTGCCTCTGCAATGTGAACTTTTCTGTACTGATGAGTGTTGCAAAATATTACTCCTCCGACCAGTTGACGAGAAGGGGTCACGGTTTTGCATGAGTATTCGACCAAATGGAATAAATAAAACGACTGGAAGAACAAAAAAGCATCAAATCACAAGCGGGACTGATAGATTTATTACCCATAATTCGTTAGATTTTGTGATGTCGATCACAAAAATTTCAAATTTTTGTACTGGTCAGATTGTATGTGTCAGCACCTACGAGTACAGTTGCGTCGAATTAGGAAAAATCTT
This sequence comes from Kosakonia oryziphila, assembly GCF_900094795.1. Lineage (GTDB taxonomy): Bacteria > Pseudomonadota > Gammaproteobacteria > Enterobacterales > Enterobacteriaceae > Kosakonia > Kosakonia oryziphila. Next base: position 12,721 of record NZ_FMBC01000057.1, on the reverse strand, counting down.
AGTTCTTTGTAAGAAATGATTAAGCGCGTATCAAGGCCATACCATTTGAGCGAAGTGCCTCGAGAGCGAGATCCTAAGTCAGTTATGCATTTAGCCTTTCTTTTTTATACCGGTTTTTTCCGGCGACATCACGGGGTGCGGCTTAGCCGCATAAGATACAAGTTGGTTATTCGGGATGGGAAAAATGCATACATCCGAGTTGCTGAAACACGTGTATGACATTAACTTGTCGTATTTGCTTCTTGCTCAGCGTTTAATTAGTCAGGACAAAGCGTCCGCAATGTTCCGTCTTGGCATTAACGAGGAGATGGCTACTACATTGGGTGAATTAACCCTTCCGCAAATGGTTAAACTGGCTGAAACCAACCAGCTTATCTGTCAGTTCCGGTTTGACAATCACCAGACTATTGTTCGTCTGACCCAGGATTCACGCGTGGATGATTTACAGCAAGTCCATACCGGGATTTTACTTTCAACCCGCTTGCTGAATGAGTCTTCACAGACCGGCGATGCGGCAAGAAAGAAAAGGGCTTAATCATGGGCGAGAAAAGTATTGTTCAGGAAGCCCGCGATATTCAGTTAGCAATGGAACTGATTTCGCTGGGTGCACGTTTGCAGATGCTGGAGAGTGAGACACAGCTTAGCCGCGGTCGTCTTATTAAACTCTATAAAGAGTTACGTGGTAGCCCGCCGCCGAAAGGCATGCTGCCATTCTCCACTGACTGGTTTATGACCTGGGAGCAGAATATTCATGCGTCCATGTTCTGTAACGCCTGGCAATTTTTGTTAAAAACAGGCCTGTGCAGCGGCGTTGATGCAGTCATCAAAGCGTACAAACTCTATCTGGAACAATGCCCTCATAACGATGATGGGCCGCTGCTGGCGCTGACTCGCGCCTGGACACTGGTTCGTTTCGTGGAAAGCGGAATGCTGGAGTTGTCTCGCTGTAATTGCTGTGACGGTAATTTTATTACGCACGCACATCAGCCTGTTGGTAGCTTTGCCTGTAGTTTATGCCAGCCGCCGTCCCGCGCGGTAAAAAGACGTAAACTTTCCCAGGATGTTGCCGATATTATTCCACAACTGCTGGATGAACAGATCGAACAGGCTGTTTGACCGAATCAGGTGGAAAAACACTCCAGCAGCGGTGCAGTAATGCCGCTGCTTTTTTTTGCCTGAAATCTGGTTTAACCCCTTGAAATGTTTATCCCGAGCCTTAGTCATTAGCAGAAGGATGATGTCGTGCTTATCGTATTAGGTTACCTGGTTGTTCTTGGTGCAGTCTTTGGCGGTTATATGATGACCGGCGGAGAACTTGGGGCACTTTATCAACCGTCTGAACTGATCATCATCGGTGGCGCGGGGATTGGTGCATTCATCGTTGGTAACAATGGCAAAGCGATTAAAGGTACGCTGAAAGCCATGCCTTTGCTGTTTCGCCGTTCGAAATACACCAAAAGCATGTATATGGATTTGCTGGCTCTGCTTTACCGCCTGATGGCGAAATCGCGTCAGCAAGGGATGTTTTCGCTCGAAAGAGATATTGAGAATCCGAAAGAGAGCGAAATTTTCGCCAGTTATCCGCGTATTCTTGCGGATGCGACGATGCTGGAATTTATTGTCGATTATCTGCGCCTGATCATCAGCGGCAATATGAATACCTTTGAAATTGAAGCGCTGATGGACGAAGAGATCGAAACACATGAAAGCGAAGCCGAAGTACCAGCGAATGCGTTGGCGTTAGTGGGCGATTCTCTGCCTGCGTTCGGTATCGTTGCTGCGGTCATGGGGGTAGTACATGCGTTGGCTTCCGCCGATCGCCCGGCAGCGGAACTTGGTGCGCTGATTGCGCATGCAATGGTGGGGACATTCCTCGGCATCCTGTTGGCGTACGGTTTTATCTCTCCGCTGGCCAGCGTTCTTCGCCAGAAAAGTGCGGAAACCGCCAAGATGATGCAGTGCGTTAAGATCACCTTGTTGTCGAACCTTAACGGTTATGCACCGCCAATTGCGGTGGAATTTGGTCGTAAAACGCTGTACTCCAGCGAACGTCCGTCGTTTATCGAACTGGATGAACACGTCCGTGCGGTCAGAAATCCTAACCAACAGACTACGACCGAGGACGCATGAAAAACCAGTCCCATCCGATAGTCGTAGTCAGACGAAAAAAACATAAAGGTCATGGCGGTGGAGCGCACGGTTCCTGGAAGATCGCCTACGCCGACTTTATGACGGCGATGATGGCGTTCTTCCTGGTGATGTGGTTGATCTCCATCTCCAGCCCAAAAGAACTCATTCAGATTGCGGAGTATTTCCGTACGCCATTAGCAACTGCGATTACGGGTGGGCAGCGAATTTCAAACAGCGATAGCCCGATCCCGGGCGGTGGCGATGACTACACACAGCAACAGGGCGAAGTGCAAAAACAGCCCAACATTGATGATTTGAAAAAACGCCTGGAGCAGTCGCGGCTGAGTAAGTTGCGCGGCGATTTGGATCAGTTAATCGAAGCCGATCCCAAACTGCGTGCGCTGCGTCCACACCTGAAAATCGATCTGGTGCAGGAAGGGTTGCGTATCCAGATTATTGATAGCCAGAATCGGCCAATGTTTAAAACCGGCAGCGCGGAAGTTGAACCTTATATGCGCGATATTTTGCGTGCTATTGCGCCAGTACTGAATGGCATCCCTAACAAAGTGAGCCTTTCGGGCCACACCGATGATTTCCCTTACGCCAATGGTGAAAGAGGGTACAGCAACTGGGAGCTTTCCGCCGATCGTGCAAACGCATCGCGCCGCGAGCTGGTTGCCGGTGGGCTGGATAACGGCAAAATTCTTCGGGTTGTAGGTATGGCGGCGACAATGCGCCTGGCGGACAGAGGTCCGAATGAAGCAATCAACCGCCGAATCAGTCTCTTGGTACTTAACAAACAGACTGAAGAAGCCATTCTGCATGAGAATGCCGAAAGCGAAAGTGCGCCAATAAGCGCGATTACACAGCCAGAACCTGCGGTCGGTGCAGCACCTGCATCCACACCGGTGGCTCCGGCAGCAGTTCCCACATCGCCACAAGCCAATCCGAGGTGATAGCGTGAGCATGGATATTAGTGATTTTTACCAGACATTCTTCGATGAGGCTGACGAGTTGTTGGCTGATATGGAACAACATTTACTGGATTTGGTGCCAGAAGCACCGGATTCGGAACAGCTCAATGCCATCTTTCGTGCGGCGCACTCCATCAAAGGAGGCGCAGGTACATTTGGTTTTACCATCCTACAGGAAACCACGCACCTGATGGAAAACCTGCTGGATGAGGCCCGGCGTGGCGAAATGCAGCTTAACACCGACATTATCAACCTGTTTTTGGAAACCAAAGATATTATGCAGGAACAGCTCGACGCTTATAAAAGCTCGCAAGAGCCAGACGCCGCCAGTTTCGAATATATCTGCAATGCCCTGCGCCAGCTGGCGCTGGAAGCGAAAGGAGAGGTCGTTGCCGCCCCTGCAAATGGCGCAAAACTCTCCGTTGTGGATACGGCTGCGTTGGGGTCTGAAACCGCTGCTGCGCCAGCTGCCGAAAGCGACGGCAAACTGCGCATCGTCCTGTCTCGCCTGAAAGAGAGCGAAGTTGCGCTGTTGGAAGACGAGTTGGGCAACCTCGGAACATTGAGCGACGTTGTGAAAGGAAGTGATTCCCTGAGCGTGACGCTTGATGGCGGCGTCAGCGAAGACGATATTATCGCGGTGCTGTGCTTCGTTATCGAAGCCGACCAAATTGCGTTCGAGAAAACCACCGCAGATCCAGCGCCCGCAGCAGTTGAAGCTGTTGCGCAAGTGGTTGAAGCGCCAGCGCCTGTTGCGGCTCCGGCGGAAAAACCAGCGGCTCCGGCGCTGAAAGCGGTGGCGAAAGAGCAACCTGCAGCTCGTGAAAAACCGGCACGCGGCAGTGAATCAACCAGTATCCGTGTGGCGGTTGAAAAAGTTGACCAGTTAATTAACCTGGTCGGCGAACTGGTGATCACCCAGTCGATGCTGGCTCAGCGCTCGAACGAGCTGGATCCGGTTACGCACGGCGATCTGATCACCAGCATGAGCCAGTTACAGCGTAATGCTCGCGATCTACAGGAATCGGTGATGTCCATCCGTATGATGCCGATGGAATATGTCTTTAGCCGCTTCCCGCGTCTGGTTCGCGATCTGGCGAGCAAGCTGGATAAACAGGTTGAGCTGACCCTGCAAGGTAGCTCGACGGAACTGGATAAGAGCCTGATCGAGCGCATTATAGACCCGTTAACACACCTGGTGCGTAACAGCCTCGACCACGGTATTGAAATCCCGCAAAAACGTGTCGAAGCCGGTAAATCGCCAATCGGTAACCTGATTCTTTCGGCGGAACACCAGGGTGGAAATATCTGCATCGAAGTGACTGACGACGGTGCCGGTCTTAATCGCGAGCGTATCCTGGCGAAGGCCATTTCGCAGGGAATGGCAGTCAATGAAAATATGACCGATGAAGAAGTCGGCATGCTGATTTTTGCCCCGGGTTTCTCAACCGCAGAGCAGGTTACCGATGTTTCCGGCCGCGGTGTGGGCATGGACGTGGTAAAACGTAACATTCAGGAAATGGGTGGCCACGTTGAAATTAAATCCAAACAAGGCTCCGGCACGACGATCCGTATCCTGCTGCCGCTGACGCTGGCAATCCTTGACGGAATGTCAGTAAAAGTGAACAACGAAGTCTTCATTCTGCCGCTGAACGCGGTAATGGAGTCGCTGCAACCGCGTGAAGAAGATCTGCATCCGCTGGCCGGTGGCGAGCGCGTACTGGAAGTACGTGGTGAATACCTGCCGTTGGTTGAGTTGTGGAAAGTGTTTGACGTGATGGGGGCGAAAACTGAAGCCACGCAGGGGATTGTCGTTATTCTGCAGAGCGCAGGTCGTCGCTATGCGCTGCTGGTTGATCAGTTGATCGGCCAGCACCAGGTTGTGGTGAAAAACCTGGAGAGCAACTATCGCAAAGTGCCGGGTATTTCTGCCGCCACCATCCTGGGCGATGGTAGCGTTGCGCTGATCGTTGATGTGTCAGCGTTGCAGGGGTTGAATCGTGAACATCGTATGGCGCACACAGCTGCCTGATTAAGTAAAAGGTATAAAACATGACCGGTATGAGTAATGTAGCAAAACTGGCTGGCGAGCCGTCAGGGCAGGAATTCCTGGTATTCACTCTGGGCGATGAAGAGTACGGCATCGATATTCTCAAAGTACAGGAAATTCGTGGCTACGATCAGGTGACCCGTATCGCCAATACCCCTGACTTTATCAAAGGCGTGACCAACCTGCGTGGCGTAATCGTACCGATTGTTGACCTGCGCGTGAAGTTTAGCCAGGGTGACGTCGAGTATGATGAGAACACCGTGGTTATCGTTCTGAACCTGGGACAGCGTGTGGTTGGCATCGTGGTGGATGGCGTTTCTGATGTGCTTTCCCTGGCATCGGATCAGATCCGCCCGGCGCCGGAATTTGCCGTCACTCTGTCCACTGAATACCTGACCGGCCTCGGTGCGCTTGGTGACCGGATGCTGATTCTGGTGAACATCGAAAAACTGCTCAACAGCGAAGAGATGGCGCTGCTGGACATGGCGGCAACACACGTCGCGTAACCGCCCTAAGAGCGGATGACTCACCGGTTATCCGCTCTTTTATACCCTTTTCTGTCGATTATTTTTTATATCCTCACTGCCTTTAAATAACGCGTTAATCCCTTCTAATCATCTATTTTTTGCATCGCTACTCGCTTGGCAATTCTTCAGTCATTAAACCGCTATCGGTACGGTATTAGCCTTGACTGGCGTACCTTACAACGCTGACCGCATCCGCACAGGGCACAGAGAATGATACCCTGATCGTGAACATTGCATTTTACGTTACCATTTTATTCCCTTTCGCAAATGTAAAGTTCCCTGGGCGCATGCCGATAACACCTTTAAGAACATATCGAAAGGGTGTTGTATGTTGAACCGTATCCGCGTCGTTACACTGCTGATGAGTGTGCTTGCAGTGTTTGCCTTGTTGCAGCTCGTCTCAGGGGGGCTTTTTTTCTCGTCCCTTAAGCAGAACCAGCAGAGTTTTGCTGCCTCTAATGACCTGCGTATGCAACAAACTGAACTGGGTAAAGCCTGGGAATTAATGCTGCAAACACGTATCAACCTGAGCCGTTCCTCGGCACGTATGTTGCTCGACCCAGGCAACCAACAGAGCAGTGCCAAAACTGACCTGTTGAACAGTGCAAAAGCCTCGCTGGCGGAAGCGGCAAAACATTATAACGCCTTTCATAACATGCCATCGCTGCCGCAAATGGATGCGGCGCGCCAGGCACTGGATGAGAAATATCGTACCTATAATGCTGCGCTGACGGAGCTGGTTCAGTTTCTGGAGAGTGGCAATATCAACGGCTTTATGGCGCAACCGACTCAGGGGATGCAAAACGCCCTCGGTGACGCGATGGCAAAATATGCTGCAGTGAGTGACAGCCTCTACCGTAATGCCTGGGAGCAGAGCGTTAGCGATTACACCTTTGCAAAATGGCAGATGGCGATTCTGGCGCTGGCGCTGGTGATTGTGCTGGCCGGCGTCTGGTACGGGATCCGCCGTATTCTGCTGTCGCCATTGTCATCGGTCATTGCGCATATCCGCGAAATCGCCGGCGGTAACCTGACACATACGCTGGCGATTGCCGGTCGCAGCGAAATGACGGAACTGGCGCAAAGTGTCGATCATATGCAGAACGCGTTAATCGATACCGTTACCAATGTGCGTCAGGGTTCGGATGCCATTTACTCTGGCACCAGCGAAATTGCTGCCGGAAATAACGATCTCTCGTCGCGCACCGAAGAACAAGCCTCGGCGCTGGAGCAGACCGCTGCCAGTATGGAAGAGTTGACGGCGACGGTTAAGCAGAACGCTGATAACGCCCGGCAGGCTTCGCTGCTGGCGCAAAGTGCGTCGGAAACCGCCGAACGCGGTGGCAAAGTCGTCGATGGTGTGGTGAAAACTATGCACGATATCGCCACCAGTTCACAGAAAATCGCTGACATTATCGGGGTAATCGATGGTATTGCCTTCCAGACCAATATCCTGGCGCTGAACGCAGCAGTAGAAGCGGCGCGCGCGGGCGAACAGGGGCGCGGTTTTGCCGTTGTTGCCGGTGAAGTCCGTAATCTGGCCAGCCGCAGTGCCCAGGCTGCGAAAGAGATTAAAACATTAATTGAAGATTCCGTTTCCCGCGTGGATACCGGCTCGGTGCTTGTAGAGAGTGCGGGTGAAACCATGTCGGACATTGTTAACGCCGTAACGCGTGTTAACGACATCATGGGTGAGATTGCCTCGGCATCGGACGAACAGAGCCGTGGCATCGATCAGGTTGCGCTGGCGGTATCCGAGATGGATCGCGTCACGCAACAGAATGCGTCACTGGTACAACAATCGGCAGCCGCAGCCGCTGCCTTAGAAGAACAAGCCAGTCGATTGACGATGGCGGTATCTGCATTCCGCCTTTCTTCTGTATCCGGCAACCTGGCGCCGCGTGCCTTAACTCCGGCAGCAGGCAGCGCTAAGACCCCGGCGCGGAGTCGCCAACTTGCAACCGGACAAGAAGATAACTGGGAAACATTTTAGCAGTTCTTAACCGCGGATATTTTTCCGCCAGATGGGGCGTTAATGTTTAATCGTATTCGTATCTCGACAACACTTTTTTTGATTTTGATTGTGTGTGGCATTTTGCAGGTCGGCAGTAACGGATTGTCCTTCTGGGCGTTTAAACAAAGTACATCGCATTTACAGGAAGTAGCGAACAGCAACCATCAACGCAGCGCTCTGATGCAGATCCGGGCCACGTTGCTTGAAGCGAGCACATTGTTGAATAAAGCGGGTACGCTCACGGCATTAAGTTATCCGCCTGATGATATTAAGGCGTTGATGACGCAGGCAAAAGCCAGCCTGAAACTGGCAGATGAGAGAGAGAAAGAGTTTCTTGGTATTGCCATAATTACATCTGCGGGGCAGAAGTTGCAGGAGGGGACGAAAGCGACGTATGCCGCATGGCGCAGCGATCTGGAACATCAGGCCACCTGGCTTGAAAATAACCAGCTATCAGATTTTATGACCGCGCCGGTGAAGGAGTCGCAGGACCAGTTTGACGCAAATTTTAACGCGTGGGAAAAGTACATTAACGAGTTTGCCGAGCAGGCACGACAGGACAGCGAAAGTAATTATCACCGTTCGGCAGCCATTTTTATTGCTGTGGTGATCCTTGCGGCGCTAATTACCAGCATCGCCCTGTTCTGGTCGCGCAAAATGATTGTTCAGCCGCTGGCGATCATCAGCAGCCATTTTGACAGCATCGCGGCAGGTAATCTGGCGCAGCCAATTGCCGTTAATGGACGTAATGAAATTTCGGCGATCTTCGCCAGCCTGAAAAAAATGCAGGTAGCGCTGCATACTACGGTCAGCAATGTTCGGCAGGGTAGTTACGCCATGCATACCGGCATTTCGGAGATTGCTTCAGGTAACAATGACTTATCGGCACGCACTGAACAGCAAGCCGCTTCGCTGGCGCAAACGGCAGCCAGCATGGAGCAGTTGACCGCGACGGTCGGGCAGAACGCCGACAACGCGCGTCAGGCTTCCGGTCTGGCGCAGAGCGCGGCGGAAACCGCGAGAAAGGGCGGGCAGCAAACCACCAGTGTGGCTAGTACCATGCGGGATATTGCCGGCAGCTCGCAAAAAATCGGCGATATCATCAGCGTGATTGATGGCATCGCGTTTCAGACCAATATCCTCGCGCTGAACGCCGCAGTGGAAGCCGCGCGTGCGGGTGAGCAGGGCCGGGGATTTGCCGTGGTAGCTGGAGAAGTGCGTAACCTGGCCAGCCGCAGCGCCCAGGCGGCAAAAGAGATTAAAGGTCTGATCGAAGAGTCAGTATCCCGTGTTCAGCAGGGTTCCACGCTGGTGGATACCGCCGCGCAGACGATGACGGAAATCGTCCGCTCGGTGACGCAGGTCAACGACATTATGGGCGAGATTGCCTCTGCGTCGGATGAACAGCGTCGCGGCATTGAGCAGGTTGCGCTGGCGGTAAGTCAAATGGATCAGGTCACGCAGCAGAACGCAGCGCTAGTAGAAGAGGCCGCTTCCGCGACCGAACAACTGGCAAACCAGGCGGATAACCTGACCTCGTTAGTGGCTGTATTTAAGATTGAAGAGCACATTGCATTACCCGAAGTAGCACTGGCCAAAGCTGTGCCTGCTGCATCCTGAAATTAACCTGGTTGAGAAGGCGCTATGACATCATCACTGCCTACAGGGCAAACGTCATCAATACTGCAACAGATGACACAGCGCCTGGCGCTGTCCGATGCGCATTTTCGTCGGATATGTCAGTTGATCTACCAGCGCGCGGGGATCGTTCTTGCGGACCATAAACGCGATATGGTGTACAACCGCCTTGTTCGCCGTTTACGCACGTTAGGGTTGGATGATTTTGGTCGCTATCTGAGCATGCTGGAAGCGAACCAGAACAGCGCCGAGTGGCAAGCGTTTATCAACTCGCTGACCACCAATCTCACCGCATTTTTCCGGGAAGCACACCACTTCCCGGTACTGGCTGAGCATGCGCGTAAGCGCACGGGGGAATACCGGGTATGGAGCGCTGCTGCCTCTACCGGGGAAGAACCTTACTCGCTGGCGATTACCCTTGCTGATACGCTGGGCATGACGCCGGGTCGCTGGAAAGTGTTTGCCAGCGATATTGACACGGAAGTGCTGGAAAAAGCACGCAGCGGTATTTATCGCCAGGACGAGTTGAAGACCCTCTCGCCACAGCAGATGCAACGTTATTTTATGCGTGGAACCGGCCCACATGCAGGGTTGGTCCGTGTACGACAAGAACTGGCAAATTACGTCGAATTTACCACGGTGAACCTGCTGGATAAGCAGTACAACGTGCCGGGCCCTTTTGACGCAATCTTTTGTCGTAACGTAATGATTTATTTTGATAAAACGACGCAACAGGACATTTTGCATCGTTTTGCTCCGCTGCTTAAGCCGGACGGATTACTGTTTGCCGGGCATTCGGAGAACTTCAGCAACCTCGTGCGCGAGTTCAGCCTCCGTGGGCAGACTGTTTATGCGCTTAGTAAGGATAAAGCATGAGTAAAATCAGGGTGTTGTCCGTCGATGATTCCGCATTGATGCGCCAGATCATGACAGAAATTATCAATAGCCACAGCGATATGGAGATGGTGGCGACGGCGCCAGATCCGTTAGTCGCCCGGGATTTAATCAAAAAATTCAACCCGGATGTCTTAACGCTGGATGTAGAAATGCCGCGCATGGATGGGCTGGATTTTCTCGAGAAATTAATGCGTCTGCGGCCAATGCCGGTAGTGATGGTCTCCTCGCTGACCGGTAAAGGCTCGGAAGTGACGTTGCGTGCGCTGGAGTTGGGGGCGATTGATTTTGTCACCAAACCACAAATCGGCATTCGTGAAGGCATGCTGGCCTACAGCGAAATGATTGCGGAGAAAGTGCGCACCGCTTCGCGTGCGCGTATTTCTGCGCATAAAACGATGGAAGCGCCCGTAGCACTGAAGGCTGGCCCTCTGCTTAGCTCGGAAAAATTGTTGGTCATCGGGGCGTCAACCGGAGGAACAGAAGCAATTCGTCATGTACTCCAGCCATTGCCGCTCTCAAGTCCGGGTATTCTAATCACTCAGCATATGCCGCCGGGCTTTACCCGCTCATTTGCTGAGCGTTTGAACAAGCTCTGCCAGATCAGCGTCAAGGAAGCGGAAGATGGTGAGCGCGTTCTGCCTGGACATGCATATATTGCTCCGGGTGATAAACATATGGAGCTCGCGCGTAGCGGGGCGAACTATCAGATTAAGATCCACGATGGGCCGCCGGTTAACCGGCACCGTCCGTCGGTGGACGTGCTGTTTCATTCGGTTGCGAAATATGCGGGGCGCAACGCCGTAGGCGTGATTCTTACGGGGATGGGGAACGACGGTGCGGCGGGAATGCTAGCAATGTACCAGGCGGGAGCCTGGACCATCGCGCAAAACGAAGCAAGTTGTGTGGTGTTCGGCATGCCGCGTGAGGCCATCAATATGGGTGGCGTCAGCGAAGTGGTCGATCTTAGCCAGGTAAGCCAGCAAATGCTGGCGAAAATCAGTGCCGGACAGGCAATACGTATTTGAACCAGGAGTAATTTTTTATGGCGGATAAAGAGCTTAAGTTTTTGGTCGTGGATGACTTTTCCACCATGCGTCGCATTGTGCGCAACCTGCTGAAAGAGTTGGGATTCAACAACGTCGAAGAGGCGGAAGACGGTGTTGATGCGCTAAACAAATTGCAGACCGGTGGTTTTGGTTTTGTTATCTCCGACTGGAACATGCCGAATATGGATGGTCTGGAACTGCTGAAAACCATCCGTGCCGACAGCAATATGGCTTCCTTGCCGGTGCTGATGGTGACGGCTGAAGCGAAAAAAGAGAACATCATTGCGGCGGCGCAGGCTGGTGCGAGCGGCTACGTGGTGAAACCGTTCACCGCAGCCACCCTGGAAGAGAAGCTCGGTAAGATCTTCGAGAAACTTGGCATGTGAGGACCGGACTATGTTGCAACCTTCAATAAAACCTTCTGAAGAGCATTCGCCCAGCGACATTATTGCCCGCATCGGTAGCCTGACGCGCATGCTGCGCGATAGTCTGCGCGAGTTAGGCCTGGATCAAGCGATTGCCGAAGCGGCGGAAGCGATTCCGGATGCGCGCGATCGCCTGGATTATGTGGTTCAGATGACAGCGCAGGCCGCAGAGCGTGCGCTGAACAGCGTGGAAGCCTCTCAGCCTCACCAGGATGAGATGGAAAAAAGTTCGAAAGCGCTGAGCAAGCGCTGGGACGAGTGGTTCGAGAACCCGATTGAACTGGCAGACGCCCGTGAACTGGTGACTGATACCCGCAAGTTTCTCGGTGAAATCCCTGGCCATACCAGCTTCACCAACGCCCAGTTGCTGGACATCATGATGGCGCAGGATTTCCAGGATCTTACCGGTCAGGTGATCAAGCGCATGATGGACGTCATCCAGGAGATCGAACGCCAACTGCTGATGGTGCTGCTGGAAAACATCCCGGATCAGTCTGCACGCCCGAAACGCGAAAACGAAAGCCTGCTCAATGGTCCTCAGCTCGACGCCACAAAAGCGGGCGTGGTCGCAAGCCAGGATCAGGTGGACGACCTGCTGGACAGTCTCGGCTTCTGATTTGTTGGCACATTCCCCTTCAGACAGACGGAAGGGGAAGTTACTACATCAGGGGAAAGGGAGGGGAAACCTCTGAGGAATCCCCAGAAAAATGGGACAGGCATAGTGTGATGTGATCTAATTGATTGTGCTAACAATTTCAAGGAAATCACCACTATGCCTGCGCGTTCATTATGCCGAAAATTTCTTAAGAATATACTGAAGCCCCTGCATCTTTACCGTCAAAAAGCACTGATTGACGCAACCAGTGCTGTAATAAATGGCGCATCCCTTACGCTTACCAGTATCGGACGTCATTTGACTGGAACTGCATCGGTTAAAAACAAAATAAAGCGGGTGGATCGACTGCTGGGGAACCCCCATCTGCAAAATGAGGTTTCCACCATTTTTCATCGGGTTACGCA
>NZ_FMBC01000024.1 GCF_900094795.1 Kosakonia oryziphila | reverse complement strand
CCTGACCCCATGCCGAACTCAGAAGTGAAACGCCGTAGCGCCGATGGTAGTGTGGGGTCTCCCCATGCGAGAGTAGGGAACTGCCAGGCATCAAAAAAAGCAAAAGGCCCTGTCGAAAGACAGGGCCTTTTGCTTTATCTGTTGTTTACTCATAAACATCATCATCCTGATGAGGATAAATTGTCGGGTACGTTGAACGTTGCGCTGCAACAACGTCTTGTAAAGCCCCTAACATCAGAACGAGAGCGATAAAATCTATGGTCACCCCCATTTTTGCAACACAGATTTTGATTTATGGTGGGCTTGCGTAAATCTATTCGGCGTCTGGTGAGCACTGATGCCCGCGCCACGATGAGTTCCGCGCCTGCCGAACCTTAAAAGGCCGTCGGCTTCATAGAGCCATTTTTTATGTCAGGTTCATCAGCAGGCCGATATGCCGTTCATGTCATCAATTATCTGTTGTCGCAAAACCAGAAAGTAACGTGTTAATTAACTGAGCTGACGAGTTTTTCGTTGGCTCTTTTTGTTTGCTGAACGCCGCCTGATGGGCCGTCACCGCCCAGGCTATCCGCGCCAGTTTATTCGCCAGGGCGCACGCCACCACGTTCGAATGATGGCTGGCAAGCTGCTTTGTAACCCACTCTGCCAGACGCCGTATCACGGCAATACCGCGCGGCAGACTGACGCCGAATTCCAGTCAAAATGCGTGTATCTGATTGGTGGTTTTGACGCGTTGGCGTATCAGGGAGTCACGGACCCGGTGTAGGGCCGCCATTGCCTGCTGGTCTTCCGTGCGGGGTTGTACAAAGCGCATGGAAGGTCGGGAAGCTGCCTCGCAGATAGCTTCTGCATCAACAAAATCGTTTTTGTTACTCTTGACAAAAGGGCGAACGAACTGCGGAGAAATCAGCTTTGCCCGATGGCCTAAATCCGCTATGCGCCGCGCCATAAAGTGAGCCCCGCCACAGGACTCCATTACCACGGTCGCCGGCTTACAGGAACTGAGGAAATGAATAAGCTGACTACGGGAAAACTTTTTACGTAACAGTGCATGACCTTTTTCGTCCTGACTGTGTACGTGGAAGGAATGTTTACCGAGATCGATACCAATAAGCGTAACGTTTTGCATGATGGTTCCCTCTGAAATAAAACACCCTGCCAGCGTACCGCTCACAGGGTGGGGGTGACCATCTCATTAGGCCACCTGTGGGTGGCCCTGGAACACAGCGATAACAATCAGTGGATAACTTGCGACAGGAAAGCGCGGGTACGTTCTGATTTCGGGTTCGCAAAGAACTCTTCAGGCGGCGCCTGCTCAACAATCTCACCGCGATCCATAAAGATCACGCGATCAGCGACGGTGCGGGCAAAGCCCATTTCATGGGTTACGCACAGCATCGTCATACCAGATTGTGCCAGGCCAATCATCGTATCCAGTACTTCTTTCACCATTTCCGGATCCAGCGCTGACGTGGGTTCATCAAATAGCATGATCTTTGGTTTCATGCATAGAGAGCGGGCAATCGCTACACGCTGTTGCTGACCACCCGAAATCTGTCCGGGAAATTTGTGCGCATGCTCGGCAATACGCACGCGCTCAAGATAATGCATTGCCAGCGCTTCAGCCTCCTTCTTCGGCATTTTACGCACCCAAATCGGTGCCAGCGTACAGTTCTGTAATACAGTGAGATGCGGAAACAGATTGAAGTGCTGGAAAACCATGCCCACTTCCTGGCGAACCTTTTCAATATTGCGGATATCTTCGTTCAGCTCGATACCATCAACAACGATACGGCCCTGCTGATGCTCTTCCAGGTGGTTGATACAACGGATAGTCGTTGATTTCCCTGAACCGGAAGGGCCACAGAGTACGATACGTTCACCCTGCTTAACGTTCAGATTGATGTCCTTAAGGACATGGAACTGCCCGTACCATTTGTTCACATTATCGAGCGTAATCATCGCGTCGGCAGGTTGCATAATCATATTACTCATGGTGATCCTCAGTGCGGTGTACGCCCGGTGTTAAAGCGCTTTTCCAGGTGCTGGCTGTAGCGCGACATGCTAAAACAGAAAACCCAATAAACTAACGCGGCGAAAACATAGCCCTCAGTCGACATACCTAGCCATGCCGGATCGACTGTAGCCTGCTGCACGCTGCTGAAAAGATCGAACAGACCGATGATGATCACCAGGCTGGTATCTTTAAACAGCGCAATAATGGTGTTCACCAGGCCCGGGATCACCAGCTTCAGCGCCTGCGGCAGAATCACCAGCCCCTGCGTTTTCCAGTAACCCAGCGCCAGAGATTCTGCGGCTTCATACTGGCCTTTTGGCAGCGCCTGCAAACCACCGCGCACCACTTCCGCCACATAAGCAGACTGGAACAGGACCACGCCGACCAACGCGCGGATCAGCTTATCAATGCTGGTTCCTTCCGACATAAACAGCGGCAGCATGACCGAAGACATGAACAGAACAGTGATCAGTGGTACACCGCGCCAGAATTCGATAAACACCACCGACAGTACGCGCACGACTGGCATTTTTGAACGACGACCCAGCGCCAGCAAAATACCCAGCGGCAGCGCACCGGCAATACCAACAGAAGCGATAATTAACGTCAGCGTCAGGCCGCCCCACTGGCGGGTTTCAACGCGATCCAGTCCCAGAAAGCCGCCAAACATTAACCACCAGACAACGATTGGGTAGATAACAGCCCAGCAGGCAATGTAGCGGCCACGATACGGTAAAGCTTTCCAGAACATTGGCACAATTGAGAGCAGGCCGATAATCAGCGCCAGATTGATACGCCAACGCTGTTCATGCGGGTAGAGACCATACATAAACTGGCCAAAACGCTCATGAATAAACACCCAACAGGCACCCGCTTTTGTACAGTCCGCCCGGGTTGAACCCACCCAGTTAGCCTGGAAAAACACCCACTCCAGCAGAGGTGGGATCAGTTCCCACATCAGCCACAGGCACACGATTGTGAGCAACGAGTTCGACCAACTGGAGAACAGATTTTTTCGCACCCACATCACCGCGCCATTGTTTCTTGCAGGTATCTGGCGCGCAGAGGGAGACAGAATAGCTTTTGTCATCGTAATTCCTTAGCGCTCAATTAGTGCAATGCGACGGTTATAAATGTTCATCAGGAGCGAGATCGACAGACTGATAAGCAGATAAACGGACATGGTTATAGCAATGGTTTCAATGGCTTGACCGGTCTGGTTCAGCACCGTTCCTGCGAAGAGAGACACCATATCCGGGTAGCCGATAGCAGCCGCCAGAGATGAGTTTTTCGCAATGTTCAGATACTGGCTGGTTAGTGGTGGAATAATGACGCGCAATGCCTGAGGGATAATGACCTGGCGCAGTGTCACCGGATTCGGCAGCCCCAGAGAACGCGCGGCCTCATGCTGACCATGGGGAACAGACTGAATACCAGAGCGGATAATTTCGGCGATAAACGCTGAAGTATAGACGGATAACGCAATCGTCAGTGCCGCAAGTTCCGGGATCAGCACCATTCCGCCCTGGAAGTTAAAACCGCGCAGTTGCGGAACATCCCAGTGTAATGCTGCACCAAAAAACCAGTGCGTCATCAGCGGCAGCACAATAATCAGCCCCAGCGCAACCGGCCAGGTGCGACGCAACTGACCGGTCTTGATCTGGTGTGCTTTATTGAAACGAAGCAGAACGACAGAAATGATCACTGCTACGATAACAGCAGCAGCAAAGGCCAACAGACCTTCGCCCATTTGTGGTGAAGGAATATAAAGGCCACGGTTGCTCAAAAACAGTAAATCCATCGCGTTAACCGCTTGCCTCGGGCCGGGCAAATTCCGCAGTACAGCAAAGTACCAGAAAAAGATTTGCAGCAGCGGCGGGATATTGCGGAAGGTTTCGATATAAATCGTCGACAGTTTTCGCAGTAACCAGTTTTCTGACAGGCGCGCCAGACCAAGGAAGAAGCCGAGGAAAGAGGCGAATACAATACATAATGCCGATACCAGCAAGGTGTTAAGTAAACCGACAAGGAACACCCGGCCATAGGTGTCGCCCTGCTCATAATCAATCAAGTGCTGAACAATACCGAAACCAGCGGCGCGATCGAGGAACGCAAAGCCGGATGTGATCCCGCGATTGTTCAGGTTAGTAATAGTGTTGTGTACCAAATAGATTGCGATAACGACCACGGCGACAATCGCAAGGATTTGAAACAGCCAGGCACGAACCGCAGGGTTAGAAAGGGAAAAGGAGCCTTTCACGGTTGGGCGGCGATGGGACATAGCAAAAACCTCAGTAACCATGACTCTGGGCTGGGCACCACGCGAAGTGGTGCCCGTTACAGCACTTGCGAATTAACGCACTGGCGGAGCGTACTGGATACCGCCGTTATTCCAGAGGTTGTTCTGGCCACGTTTGATTTTCAGCGGGCTTTCAGAGCCTACGTTACGTTCAAACACTTCGGAGTAGTTACCGACTTTCTTGATGATGTTGTAAGCCCATTTATTATCAAGCTTCAGATCCTTACCAAAGTCGCCTTCTTTGCCCAACAGGTGAGCCATATCCGGTGTCGCCGGGTTTGCTGCTTTCTCATCAACGTTCTTCGAGTTAACGCCCATCTCTTCCGCATTCAGCATCGCGAACAGTGTCCAGCGTACGATGGCAAACCAGTCGTCGTCGCCACGGCGAACAACCGGGCCCAGCGGCTCTTTAGAAATCACTTCCGGCAGGACGATCCACTCAGCCGGGTTGCTCAGTTTAATGCGCAGCGCGTACAACTGAGACTGGTCGGAAGCCAACGTATCGCAACGGCCTGACTCCAGGGCTTTTGCCGATTCGTCAGAACGATCGAAAGTGACCGGGGTATATTTCATGTTGTTGGATTTGAAGTAATCCGCCACGTTCAGCTCGGTATCTGTACCGGCCTGAATGCAAACGGTTGCGCCATCCAGCTCTTTCGCGCTTTTCAGACCCGCTTTGTTATGGGTCAGGAAACCGATACCGTCGTAATAAGTTACGCCAGTAAATGACAGCCCCATGCCGCCATCACGGGAAGATGTCCAGGTAGTATTACGGGAAAGAATATCCACTTCGCCGGACTGCAAAGCGGTAAAACGCTCTTTCGCGGTCAGCGGGGTATATTTTACTTTGCTGTCGTCACCGAAAACGGCGGCGGCAACGCCACGGCAAACGTCTACGTCGATACCGGTGAATTTACCGCTCGCATCCGCGTAGGAGAAGCCAGGCAGGCCGTCGCTGATACCGCATTGTACAAAGCCTTTCTTTTTAACGGCATCCAGCGTTGTACCCGCATGCGCCTGATTTGCAAGAGCAAACAGCGCACCGGCAGCGACCAGGCTGGCGATCATCATCTTTTTCATAATGTATCCTGTGTGGCGAAAAATTTATCGTTATATAAGGCGTCCGTGAAACGCCTGAAACCTGTCTGTGGCAATGGCCATTCTCTTTTAAGCAAAGGGAATGCCAATATTGCGAATGACGTGTTTGAAAGGGGCGTATACGCAATATTGAGAGTGTAGACAGGAAAAAATAAAATAAACGCCTCGTAATGGTGCAAAAATACAACCTACGCCACAAAATGGAGCAAAAAAATCACAAAAATTACTTTTTGTTAACAAATGAGTTTCGCGGATGAATATAAGCAATATAGTGAATGGACAGAGTTTGTGAATCAGCTCACGAAGAAAGGGTGGATATATAAAAAACAGGGTGTTAATGCGCGGCGGTTAATCATTTATTTTTGAATAACAACAGGTATGAAATGCTGATCATTTACTGGCGAGAAAAAGAGTGCACCACAATAAATCAAAAGCGCGGTAAGCCGCGCTTTTGTCAATTTATCGGGTCAACGCCACGATGCCGAGCGTCAGACCAGCCAGCGCCGCTGCACCACCCGCAATCGCTCCGGCAGTTTCCCAGTTATCCTGAGTTGTCCCTTTCATACAGGTATTGGTATGTACCAGTCGGCCCTGATCGTCATACACTGGCACGCAAGGAGAATCATGAGCACAACCGGCAAGCAGTGTTGTCAGTAATGCTACAGCAATGAAGTTTTTCATAATGTTACCTCGAAATAAACACAACTCCCGATATCAATACTCGTGATATCTCTTCTGAGTTGATGGTGGTTATTTTACCACCCGGTAACGACGATTCCTTGGTGTAATAATCTCAATTTATGTGCCGTGTAAACATCATGGAGAGAAACGTGTAGCCGGGAAGGGAAAATGCAGAAAAGATGAAACGGACAATAAAAAAGATTAATGGCCAGCCGGGAACAGCATTGTGAAATTGACTGTGCACGAATAATAATCCAGTTTATCGTTCAGGTAGAATAAAAGCGCCGTTATGTGCTTTTATTTAACTACTTAATTATTCTCAGGAAAAATTATCCAGCGGGCTAAGTTTATTACCATAAGCCGTAATGAGTACACGTTTATGTGTAGCCAGCAGTGTAGCCAATTTGATAAAAAAGGCGCTTCCCCATGCCGAGTTGCGCCTTTTTATCAATACAACTGACTGATTCAGAATCAGTTCATGCCGTATTTTTTCAGTTTTTTACGCAGCGTGCCGCGGTTGATGCCCATCATCAGCGCCGCGCGGGTCTGATTACCACGGGTGTATTGCATCACCATGTCCAACAGTGGCTGTTCAACTTCAGCCAGTACCAGCTCATACAGGTCATTAACATCCTGACCATTTAGTTGAGCAAAATAGTTCTTCAGTGCCTGTTTTACCGAGTCACGGAGCGGTTTTTGGGTTACCTGATCCTGAGAGTTAACGGTAGAAACGGTCAGTACGTCAGAATTTACGCGTTGTTCGAACATAGTTCTGTCAGCTCTTTATTTCATTACGCAAGATTTTCGAAGTATGCCTCCAACGCCTCCAGCTGTTCGCTGGCATCCTCTATGGCGTTGAATGTGCGCCGAAACTGGTCATCTGGAGCGTGCTCCTGGAGATACCAGGAGACGTGTTTACGCGCAATTCGGTACCCTTTTGCCTGACCATAAAAGTCATGCAATTCCCGAACATGCGAACAAAGCAAGCGCTTAACCTCTGCCAGCGGCAGTGGGGCAAGCAGCTCCCCAGTGTCCAGATAATGCTGGATTTCCCGGAAGATCCAGGGTCTTCCCTGAGCGGCACGTCCTATCATCAGAGCATCAGCTCCCGTATAGTCGAGTACAGCTCTGGCTTTTAGCGGGTCAGTAATGTCGCCATTCGCGATAACCGGAATGGAAACTTTCTGCTTAACTGCCCGAATACTGTTGTACTCAGCTTCTCCATTGAACAAACAGGCGCGGGTGCGTCCATGAATGGTCAGAGCCTGAATGCCACATTCTTCGGCCAGTTGGGCAATTTCTACGCAGTTACGGTGTTCCGGAGCCCAGCCTGTGCGAATCTTCAGCGTAACAGGCACATCCACTGCATTCACTACCGAGGCCAGGATAGACTTCACCAGATCCGGGTACTGCAACAGAGCCGAGCCTGCCAGCTTGCGATTCACCTTTTTTGCCGGGCAACCCATATTGATATCAATAATCTGGGCGCCGCTTTCCACATTAATACGTGCGGCTTCCGCCATTTCATCAGGATCGCTCCCTGCAATTTGCACAGTGCGAATACCTGGTTCATCAATGTGCACCATCCGAAGGCGGGACTTATCGCTTTCCCAGACCTGCGGGTTAGACGACATCATCTCGGATACGGTTAAACCGGCTCCCATCTCGTAGCACAGCGTCCTGAACGGCCGGTCGGTAATACCTGCCATAGGGGCTGCGATCAGGCGATTTCTAAGCTGGTGGTGTCCGATGCGCATGAGTTAAGAAATGACCATACTGTGACTGCAAGGCGGCGTATATTACGCATTTTTTGCACGAGATGAAAGGCCAAACTTTGAGCAATCCTCTGTTGTAGATCAAGGAATAGCCACTCAATCTTCCCGTTGAAAATTATTCATCCTTTAAATCATTGAGTTACGCGTGAATAGTTATTTTATGGAAGCTTACAATTTCCCGTAACTTCTCACCATATTCTGAATAAATACATCCTCTGAGCGGGATAATCTGCTTTTTTTAGCAGCAGACTTCCCCTCTTTTTTGCGATCTGAGTCGCATTTAGAGCATGATCGTAATGTGAAAGCTGCGCGTTATTCGACCACAACGCGACCATGCAGAGACTGTACCGGTCGGTTATTATCGTGATGCATTGTATGGGTGAATTTCTCAAGCTGTTCTGCTGAAACAGTCAGGGGGTGCTTAAGCACAATCCAGGTGACACCTTCAGAGCACGGTGGGGTGGTCAGTGAGCCGCTGAAGCGCCAGTAAGTTTTATCTTTCGGCAACAGTTTATTCAGGTTCAGATCCTGCTTGATGGTGACATTCTGCTCAGCCTGCTGAGGCATAACGCTCCACAGTTTTTCCAGCTCCGGGGCCGCGGCGCCTTTATCGAACATGACCGCAACCACCACCAACTCCCCATCGGCATTTTTATGGACCAGGTGCATTTCCATCGCGTATTTCTTGCCATGCACGGTGTTTTCACTCGGCGTGTGGAAATGGAACTGTTGTAATATCCAGGATTGCTTATCCAGAGTGATGGAATCGCGGGTGTCAGCCTGTTCACTTGCCTGAATGGTATGGCCATTGTTTGTCAACGTCACAGGGCCATCAATATAGTGCGTTTCCAGCGGGGATAGATGGGTGTTTGCGGTCGAATCAATATTAATAGGCGACTGGTTCATTCCGCTTTGACAGGTCTTGTACGCCTCATCCAGCTCGCCCCAGTGTTCTGGTGAACCTTCTCCTTCGTAGCCCCAGTGTGATGCGAATGCTGAAGCCGAGATCATGCTTAGCGCCAGCAGCGCTGTCTTGCCAGTAACATGTTTCATCATATTCTTCCGGTGAATTTTCGTCAGACAAATCCATACGATTTGTCTGGTTATATTACCGGAGAATTGTCAGGGGAGAGAGGATTATTGCGCTGAAAGAGGCATGGTCAGATGACCATGCCCAAATGCTTATTTTTTACAACCGGTAATACGGCACCACTCTTCTTTCTCGACCACCGGATCGAGCGTGAAGAGTTCAGCATAAGCCTCGCAGACGCTATCTGCCTGGCTGGCGAGGATACCGGAAAGCCCCAGCAGGCCACCCTCAACGGGCAGTACGCTGATTAGTGGTGCCAGTTCCCGCAGAGGTCCAGCCAGGATATTAGCGACCACCACATCGGCTTTCATCGCTTCAGGCTGTGCCTCTGGCAGATACAGATCCAGACGATCGGAGACACCGTTACGTTCGGCATTGTCACGGCTTGCCTGGATCGCCTGCGGATCGATATCAATGCCGATCGCCTTTGCAGCACCCAGTTTCAGCGCCGCGATCGCCAGGATCCCCGAGCCGCAGCCAAAGTCGATCACTGTCTTGCCGTTCAGATCGAGGCTGTCCAGCCATTGCAGGCACAGCGCTGTCGTTGGATGAGTGCCGGTGCCGAACGCCAGACCTGGATCGAGCATCACGTTGACCGCGTTTTCGTCCGGTACATCGCGCCAGCTTGGGCAGATCCATAACCGCTCGCCAAAGCGCATCGGATGGAAGTTATCCATCCATTCGCGCTCCCAGTCTTTATCTTCCAGTTGCTCGATTTTATGGGGGAAGCCTTCGCCCAGCAGTGGGTGCTGCGCAAGCTGGGCGACCACATCGGTCATCTCTGTTTCGGCGTCAAACAGGCCGATAACGTCGGTATCACCCCACAGGCGAGTTTCACCTGGCAATGGTTCAAACACGGGTGTGTCGTGCGTATCCTGGAACGTAATGGATACCGCACCCGCTTCCATCAAAGCATCGCTCAGATCTTCAGCATTTGCGCCGGTGGTGTTCAGTTTAAGTTGGATCCATGGCATGTCGTAACTCTTCATTCATTAACAGAAACAGTCGGAGCCTGCGGTGTTGGTTGACCAAAACGGTTCCCAACGACGAAGGCCAGCAAACTTAACAGCAACGAGGGCACAATCGGATGAAAGCCCAGGTACTGAATATTAAACGTGGCAAGAACGGCATACAGTACCCCGCCCGTGACCATGGCGCTCAATGCGCCAGCAGCATTCGCCCGCTCCCAGTACAACCCCAAAACCAGCGGCCACAGAAATACCGCTTCCAGACCGCCAAACGCTAGCAGGTTTAACCAGATAATCATTTCTGGCGGGCGCCATGCCGCCAGCATCATCAGCACGCCGAGTACCAGGGTTGTCACGGTGGAGATCCGTTTTAAACGCGGTTCATGACGAATTTTAGTCGGCTGGGCGCTCAACCACAGATCTTTGATGATCGTGGCCGAAGCCTGCAATAAATGCGCATTGACGTTCGACATGATCGCCGCCATCGGC
Organism: Kosakonia oryziphila; assembly: GCF_900094795.1. GTDB lineage: Bacteria > Pseudomonadota > Gammaproteobacteria > Enterobacterales > Enterobacteriaceae > Kosakonia > Kosakonia oryziphila. The sequence continues at coordinate 59,084 of NZ_FMBC01000024.1, read as the reverse complement.
GCAGCAAGAAACAGCCCGGCAGCCCAGGGGGGTAAAACTTCAACCATTAACGTTGGGATCACCTGATCTGGTACTGAAAGATGCGGCAACACGGCGCGGCCGAGAGCGCCAGCGAGATGCATTCCCAGCATTAACAACGCGATGACAATAGTGCCGATAACAATGCCGCGATGAACAGATTTGCTATCTTTATAGGAAATACAGCGAACGGCGGTATGCGGCAAACCAATCACACCAAAACAGACCAGCACCCAGAATGAGGTCATAAATGCAGGTGAAAGGATATCGTGGGCGCCTTGCGGACTTACCAGTTGCGGATCAATCTGTTGCAGCGTCTCCACCGCACTGTGTAGCCCACCAGCGGCATGGATCACGCCGATCAACAGTACCAACGTGCCAATCAACATCACCATACCCTGCATCGTATCATTGAGTACGCTGGCACGAAAACCGCCAAAGGCGGTGTACAGCGCAATGGTGATGCCAAAGATCAGCAAGCCAGATTCGTACTTGATCCCGGCGGCAGTCTCCAGCAGACGCGCACCGCCGATGAATTGCACGGCAATGGCACCGACAAAGGCAACCAGCAGAGTAAGGCTGGCGATCCACACAACCGCACGGTTCTGGTAGCGAGCCATCAGCATATCGTTCAGCGTAATCGCATTGTAACGACGCGCCAGAATGGCAAACTTTTTGCCGAGGATACCCAAAGAGAGCCAGATGGTCGGCACTTGGATCATCGCCAGTAATACCCAGCCGAGGCCAAATTTATAGGCCGCGCCTGGTCCGCCGATAAATGAACTGGCGCTGACATAGGTTGCCGTCAGCGTCATTGCCAGCACAAAACCGCCCATCGAGCGGCTGCCGAGGAAGTATTCACTGAGGAACGCGCCTTTGCTGCGCTGGCGCATAGCATAGAAGGAGAGGCCGAATACTACGATCAGGTAGATAACCAGTACGGCGATAATTTCACTCTGCATCGTTATCCTCCAGCGGAATATCACGGAAGATAAAGTGCACCATTGCCCAGCACAGCAGCACAAAGACCAGCGGCGTCAACAGACAGGCCAGTTCAAACCAGCGCGGCAGGCCGGTGAATCCCTGCTCTGTACCTGGTAGGTAAGCGCACACTAACCATGCAGCAAGATAAAGAAGGGTCAGCCACAGCGCCCAGCGGGCTTCTTTGTGGGCCTGAACAAAACGATTGTCCATTTTTTTCCCTTGTGGATGAAGAAAGCGGGGATTGTACCCTATGGAAAAGATGAGGGGAGAGAAAAAGAAAAAAGGCCGGAAAATCCGGCCTCTTGCGCTGATTGCAGATTATTTTTCCTGCAAGCCGAGTTTTTTCTCCAGGTAGTGGATGTTGGTGCCACCGTGCTGGAAATTCTCGTCGTTCATGATGCGGGTCTGCAAATCCACGTTGGTTTTGATACCGTCGATTATCAGTTCCTGCAACGCATTCTTCATGCGCGCAATCGCCACATCGCGGCTCTCACCGTAGCAGATCAGTTTGCCGATCATGGAGTCGTAATACGGCGGCACGGTATAGCCGGCGTAAATGTGCGATTCCCAGCGAACGCCAAAACCACCCGGCGCGTGGAAGCGCGTGATTTTACCCGGGCTTGGCAGGAAGGTGTTCGGATCTTCGGCGTTGATACGGCATTCCACCGCATGGCCTCTGACCACAACTTCATCCTGCTTAATGGAGAGCGGCTGACCGGCTGCAATACGCAGCTGCTCTTTGATCAAGTCAACACCGGTGATCATCTCGGTAACCGGGTGCTCAACCTGAATACGGGTGTTCATTTCAATGAAGTAGAACTCGCCATTTTCAAACAGAAACTCGAACGTACCCGCTCCGCGATAACCGATATCGACACAGGCTTTGGCGCAGCGTTCGCCGATATAGCGACGCAGTTCCGGGGTAATGCCCGGCGCTGGCGCTTCTTCGACCACTTTCTGGTGACGGCGCTGCATGGAGCAGTCGCGCTCGGCCAGATAGATGGCGTTGCCCTGGCCGTCTGCCAGTACCTGGATCTCGATGTGGCGAGGATTTTCCAGGTATTTCTCCATATATACCATGTCGTTGTTGAAAGCGGCTTTCGCTTCCGCACGTGTCATGGCGATGGACTGCGCCAGGTCGGCATCTTTGCGCACAACGCGCATGCCGCGACCGCCGCCGCCGCCGGAGGCCTTGATAATTACCGGATAACCGATACGTTTAGCATGTGTGCGGTTAACGTCGTTATCATCGCCGAGCGGGCCATCAGAACCCGGAACGGTCGGTACGCCGGCTTTCTTCATGGCAGTAATCGCGGACACTTTGTCGCCCATCAGGCGAATGGTGTCGGCCTTCGGGCCGATAAAGATAAAGCCGGAGCGTTCAACCTGCTCAGCAAAGTTGGCATTCTCTGAAAGGAAGCCGTAACCCGGGTGAATCGCCACGGCACCGGTGATTTCGGCAGCAGAGATGATCGCCGGGATGTTCAGATAGCTTTTCACGGACGGTGCCGGACCGATACAAACCGTTTCGTCCGCCAGCAGTACGTGTTTTAAATCGCGATCCGCGGTGGAGTGCACAGCGACAGTCTTGATGCCCAGCTCTTTACAGGCACGAAGAATACGCAGTGCGATCTCGCCGCGGTTAGCGATAACAATTTTATCCAGCATGTGCGCCTCGTTATTCGATGACGACCAGCGGCTCGTCAAATTCAACCGGTTGGCCACTTTCCACCAGAATGGCTTTCACCACGCCTGCTTTATCTGCTTCGATCTGGTTCATCATTTTCATGGCTTCAACGATGCACAGGGTGTCGCCCACGTTGACTTTCTGGCCGATTTCGATAAACGCTTTTGCGTCCGGGCTCGGAGTGCGATAGAAGGTTCCAACCATCGGGGAACGTACGATGTGGCCACTGATTTCTGCGGCAGCAGCAGGTGCTTCCGTAGCGGTTGCGGCTGGTACGACAGCGGCTGCCAGTGCAGGCTGAGCTACCGGCGCAGCATAAGCCTGCATCATCGGGTAACCAGCATTCGGCGCGCTGCGGCTGATGCGAACAGACTCTTCGCCTTCAGAAATTTCCAGTTCGGAGATGCCTGATTCTTCAACCAGCTCGATCAGTTTTTTAATCTTACGAATATCCATGAGTGGGTTCCGTACTCTTGTTTAGTGTGTTTGTGACAGGCGTTTTACCGCTGTCTGTAAAGCGTATGTATAACCATCGGCGCCTAATCCACAGATAACGCCGACAGCGATATCGGAGAGATAAGAGTGATGTCTGAATGGCTCGCGCGCATGGACATTACTCAGATGGATCTCGATAAACGGGATATCCACCGCCAGCAACGCATCACGAATCGCGACGCTAGTATGCGTAAAAGCGGCCGGATTGATCAGGATGAAGTCCACAGTGTCTTTTGCCTGATGAATACGGTCGATCAACGCAAACTCGGCGTTCGACTGAAAATGCGTGAGCGTGACGTTTAGCGCTTCCGCTTCATTTGTTAAACGGTTAACAATCTGCTGCAGGGTGAGCGAACCGTAAGTTTTGGGTTCACGGGTTCCCAGCATATTCAGATTGGGGCCGTTTAAAAGCAAAATACGCAATTTGTCCGCCATTGTGCTGCTATCTCCTGCAATTTTCCGGTAAAAAACAAAATATACCTTGGTTGCATGGTTGTCACGTTGTTAAAGGCTGAAAGCCCTGCCGTGAAAACCAAAGTGGCACATTATAACGATTTCGTAGCATTTGGCAGCAAAATACTGGTCTTATCAGGGAAGATTATTCACCACCTGGCTGATATATGGGTGCCAAGGATAATAGATTTGCGGGAAACTGCACAGATTGTTGCATTAACGCCACCATTGGCGGAACTTCTTGTAACGCCATGCCAGGAACACGATCGCGGCAGCGGCGTACAGGAGCGGCTGCGGAGAGAGAATCTTTACAGACCAAAGATAGTGAATTGGGGCGAGGATCGCCACCAGATAGATGAAGTTATGTAATTGTTGCCAGCGCTTGCCCATTTTGCGCTGTGCCCACTGCGTTGATGTGGCTGCCAGCGCCAGCAAAATCAGCCAGCTTACGGCTCCCAGCGTTAAATAAGGACGCGTAGCCAGCTCCTGACCGAGCAGCGTCAGATTATTGATACCAAGCTCCAGCAGCGTATAGCTGGTCAGATGAAGGGTCGCCCAGGCAAAACACCACAGCCCGAGCAGTCGCCGTGTGCGGATCAATAAAGGTTGTTTCGCATAACGCGCCAGCGGTGTTATCAACAGCGTCGCCAGCAGGAATTTCAGCGCCATTCTGCCGGTAAAGTGCTGAATATCCTTGGCCGGATCGGCGCTGAAGTAGCCCTGATTTGCCGCCCAGAACAGCCAGAGAAAAGGCAACAGACCCGCCAGATGTAAAGCGACTTTAAGCCAGGTAACCTGTTTTGCCGTTAAACGCACTCAAAAATTCTCCCGTAGATCCAACCCGTGATAAAGCGAAGCCACTTCTTCAGCGTAGCCGTTAAACAGTAATGTTGGCTGTCGTTTTACATCAAGCGCACCGCCGGAACCAATAAAGCGCTCTGTTGCTTGTGACCAGCGCGGGTGATCCACATGCGGATTCACGTTAGCGTAAAAACCATATTCGTCTGGTGCGGCGAGGTTCCAGGTGGTGGGGGGCCGTTTACTGGTGAGCTTAATGCTGACGATTGATTTAATGCCTTTAAAACCATACTTCCACGGTACGGTCAGCCGAATTGGCGCGCCATTTTGCGGCGGTAACGCTTTGCCGTAGACGCCCACCGTCAACAGCGTTAACGGATGCATTGCTTCATCTATACGTAGGGCTTCGACATAGGGGTATTTCAAGCCACCGCCGATAAACCGATCTTTTTGCCCCGGCATCTCTTCCGGTGCGTAACGCGTTTCGAAAGCGACATATTTTGCGTTGCTGGTGGGTTCGACCAACGCCAACAGCTTATGCAGCGGGAAACCAATCCACGGCACGACCATCGACCACGCCTCGACACAACGCATGCGATAAATACGCTCTTCTAGTGGGAAGCGCGACGTCAGCGCTGCGTGATCGAGGGTTAACGGTTTCGCTACTTCGCCATCAATGGTCAGTGTCCAGGGATCGGTTTTCATCTCCCCGGCGTTAGCTGCGGGATCGGCTTTATCCAGACCAAATTCATAAAAGTTATTGTAGCCAGTGACCTTATCTTCCGGTGTTAACGTAAGTTTAGCTTGCCACTGCGCTGGCTGGCTGAAATCGAGGGGTTTTCCTGCGGGGGCTTTCGGACGGTCATGACCTTTAAACCAATCCAGCAGATCCGCCTGCGCCATCGGCGACAAACTTAGCGTCATCGCGCCAATACCCAGCATTTTTAGCACCTGGCGGCGCTGTAACATAAATACGGATTCAGCAGTTACGTCGGCTTCAGTCAGTTTTTTCTTCATTGCATCCTCCGCGAATTTTTTTAATAAGCATGGTGTAAGCGATGCGATAGTGCGAGTGGGAGTGTGTTACCAAACATTGGGGGGCATTTACCGAAAACAATAATCCATATGATTGCTGATTGGAAAAATATCTATGAGGACTATACTCGCAGGGGTAAAACGGCCCAGGATTTTTCTAACTTTACTCCTGACTCTTCCATATCACGGTTAGATTTGAAAGTTAGTGCTTACTTTTTAAGAAACTTTGGGTCGGTATCGTCTTTTCCTTTAATACAACGGAGTTAACACAGGGATGCGATTAACGACGAAATTTTCCGCTTTTGTGACGCTGCTGACCGCGTTGGCGATTTTCATCACGCTGATTGGCTGCTCACTGAGCTTTTATAATGCCATACAAGACAAAGTCGCTAACCGTGTGGCAGCGGTCGCAGCGGTTGTGGATACCCGCCTGATATCTACTCCTGTTAACCGGCTTTCTCGTCAGTTTGATGAGCTGATGGTACCGCTGGATATCATTAAAATTGAGATCAAGCAGGGGAAGAAAACCCTGCTCAGTTATGTGCACAACGGCAGCTACCGTCCGGCAGGCAGTAGTTTGCAGACCCATGAACTGCTCATTCCTGCACTGAAAAACCCCGGTCTCACGATTTCGCTTATCTATCAGGATCCGATGGCCAACTACTTTCGTTCTCTGGTCAATTCGGCGCCGTTGACTGTCGCGATCGGTTTTATGATCGTCATTATCTTTCTTGCTGTTCGCTGGCTGCGTCGTCAGCTTTCCGGACAGGAACTGCTGGAAGGTCGAGCGACGCGGATCCTTAATGGCGAGCGAGGCCCGCAGGTTCGCGGCAGCATCTACGAGTGGCCATCACGCACCAGCAGCGCGCTCGATGTGCTGCTGACCGATATCCAGTTCGCCAGCGATCAGCGCAGCCGGATGGATACGCTGATCCGCTCTTATGCGGCGCAAGATACACGTACCGGCCTGAACAACCGTCTGTTTTTTGATAACCAACTGGCGACCTTGCTGGAAGATCAGGAAAAAGTAGGTTCACACGGGGTCGTAATGATGATCCGCCTGCCAGATTTCGATCTCATGCGCGAGAACTGGGGGCTGAATACGGCGGCGGAAGAGTATTTTTTCACCCTCATCAACTTACTTTCCACTTTTATTATGCGTTACCCAGGCGCGCTGCTGGCACGTTATCAACGCAGCGATTTTGCCGTGCTGTTGCCACACCGAACATTAAAGGAAGCGGAAAGTATCGCCGGGCAGCTCCTGAAATCTGTTGATGGGCTGCCGCATAGTAAGGCACAAAACCGCGAAGATATTATGCACATTGGTGTTTGTGCATGGCGTAGCGGCCAGTCAACGGAACAAGTGATGGAGCATGCGGAAGCTGCGACGCGTAATGCGGTATTGCAGGGGGGTAACAGCTGGTCGGTTTATGATGATTCATTACCCGAGCAAGGGCGTGGCAATGTGCGCTGGCGGACGCTGATAGAACAGATGCTGAGCCGGGGGGGGCCGCGCGTTTATCAGAAACCCGCCGTCAATCGCGACGGGCTGGTGCATCACCGTGAACTGATGTGCCGTATTTTCGATGGTGAACAGGAGGTGATCGCCGAAGAATATATGCCGATGGTGTTCCAGTTTGGGCTCTCCGAAGAGTATGACCGCCAGCAGATCACTCGTCTTATTCCTTTTCTGAGGTTCTGGCCGGAAGAAAATCTGGCAATGCAGGTGACAGTTCAGTCTCTGGTACGCCCGCGTTTTCAACGCTGGCTGCGCGACACATTAATGGAATGCGAAAAATCTCAACGTAAACGGATTATTTTTGAACTTGCTGAGGCTGATGTTTGTCAACATATCAGCCGGTTACAGTCGGTGGTGCGATTAATTAACGCTCTGGGCGCGCGCGTAGCGGTGGTGCAGGCGGGTCTGACGTTGGTGAGCACCAGTTGGATTAAAGTGTTGGATGTGGAGTTATTAAAGCTGCATCCGGGACTGGTCAGGAACATTGAAAAGCGTACCGAAAATCAGTTGCTGGTTCAGAGTCTTGTGGAGGCGTGCAAAGGTACACGGACACGCGTTTTTGCGACTGGCGTTCGTGCACGGGCTGAATGGCAGACGTTGGTGGAGCGGGGCGTTGTCGGGGGGCAGGGCGATTTTTTCGCATCTTCTCAACCGCTCGATACCAATGTGAAAAAATATTCGCAAAGATACTCGGTTTGAACTGCTGTTTGAGTCGTTTTCACGTAGAATAATGCGCGCTGTCATTTTTGGGGGTGTGCTTGTCTGCCCGCTGGATTGCGACAGTAATGAAAAGCCGGTTTGACCTTTGAAATAACGCAAAAGCAATACGCCGGAACAGAGGTTTTTTTTCTGCTTCCGATGGAAGACGTGTCGTTTTGCAACAAAGGAAACAAACTGCACTAATTTTCACCGTAGCAGATGATTCTTGCGCCTTGTCGCTGCTGCGTGTGGTTGGTAAAGTAAGCGGATTTTGTATCCGCCCCAGCTTTCAGGATTATCCCTTAGTATGTTGAAAAAATTTCGTGGCATGTTTTCCAATGACCTGTCCATTGACCTGGGTACCGCGAATACCCTGATTTATGTAAAAGGACAAGGCATCGTATTGAATGAGCCGTCCGTGGTGGCCATTCGTCAGGATCGTGCCGGTTCACCGAAAAGTGTGGCCGCAGTAGGTCATGAAGCGAAACAGATGCTTGGGCGTACACCGGGCAACATCGCGGCGATTCGTCCGATGAAAGATGGCGTTATTGCTGACTTCTTCGTGACCGAAAAAATGTTGCAGCACTTTATTAAACAAGTGCACAGCAACAGCTTTATGCGTCCAAGCCCGCGTGTGCTGGTTTGTGTGCCGGTTGGCGCGACCCAGGTTGAACGCCGAGCGATTCGTGAATCTGCACAGGGTGCAGGCGCACGTGAAGTCTTCCTGATTGAAGAGCCGATGGCGGCCGCAATCGGTGCAGGCTTGCCGGTATCTGAAGCGACCGGTTCTATGGTTGTGGATATTGGTGGTGGTACCACGGAAGTTGCGGTTATCTCTCTTAACGGCGTGGTTTACTCCTCTTCCGTGCGTATTGGCGGCGATCGCTTCGACGAAGCGATCATCAATTATGTCCGTCGTAACTACGGCTCCCTGATTGGTGAAGCAACCGCTGAACGTATCAAACACGAAATCGGCTCTGCTTACCCGGGAGACGAAGTGCGTGAAATCGAAGTGCGTGGCCGTAACCTGGCCGAAGGCGTACCGCGCGGTTTTACCCTGAATTCCAACGAAATCCTGGAAGCATTGCAGGAACCGCTGACCGGTATTGTTAGCGCCGTGATGGTTGCCCTGGAACAGTGCCCGCCGGAACTGGCTTCCGATATCTCCGAACGCGGTATGGTATTGACCGGTGGTGGTGCGCTGCTGCGTAACCTCGATCGCCTGCTGATGGAAGAGACCGGTATTCCTGTTGTGGTTGCAGAAGATCCACTGACCTGTGTAGCGCGTGGTGGCGGCAAGGCGCTGGAAATGATCGACATGCACGGCGGCGATTTGTTCAGCGAAGAATAGTCCGCGTCAGAACCGGAGTGATTCGCTCCGGTTCTGTCTGGCCTGAGAATACGCAAAGCCTATGAAGCCAATTTTTAGCCGTGGCCCGTCGCTACAGATTCGCCTTTTTCTGGCGGTTTTGGTGGCGCTTGGAGTCATCATTGCCGACAGCCGCCTCGGTACGTTCAGCCAGATCAGAACGTACATGGATACTGCCGTCAGTCCCTTCTATTTTATTTCCAACGGTCCCCGTGAATTACTCGATAGCGTGTCGCAAACGTTGGCATCGCGCGACCAACTCGAGCTTGAAAATCGGGCGTTGCGTCAGGAACTGCTACTGAAAAACAGCGAACTGCTGATGTTAGGGCAGTACAAACAGGAGAACGCGCGCCTGCGGGAACTGCTGGGATCGCCACTGCGTCAGGATGAGCAGAAGATGGTGACCCAGGTGATTTCGACGGTGAACGATCCGTACAGCGATCAGGTTGTGATCGATAAGGGCAGCGCGAACGGCGTTTACGAAGGCCAACCGGTGATCAGCGACAAAGGCGTCGTCGGTCAGGTAGTCGCCGTAGCGAAACTGACCAGCCGTGTGCTGCTGATTTGCGATGCGACGCATGCGCTGCCGATTCAGGTTCTGCGTAACGATATCCGCGTGATTGCCGCTGGCAACGGTTGTACCGATGATCTGCAACTGGAACACCTGCCCGCAAACACCGATATTCGCGTGGGCGATGTGCTGGTTACTTCCGGCCTTGGTGGTCGTTTCCCTGAAGGATATCCGGTTGCCGTTGTTTCATCGGTGAAACTGGATACGCAGCGTGCGTACACGGTGATTCAGGCGCGTCCGACGGCGGGCCTGCAACGTTTACGTTATCTGTTGCTGCTGTGGGGCGCGGATCGTAACGGTACCAATCCACGGACGCCGGAAGATGTGCATCGCGTGGCGAATGAACGTCTGCTGCAAATGATGCCTCAGGTTCTGCCTTCACCTGACGTGATGGGGCCGCCTGCGCCGATGCCTGCTCCGGCAACCGGTATTACACAGCCGCCGCCGCAACTCTCTCCGGGAGGGCAATAGTGGCAAGTTACCGTAGCCAGGGGCGCTGGGTTATCTGGCTCTCGTTTTTCATTGCTCTGTTGCTTCAAATCATGCCCTGGCCGGACGACATTATTGTTTACCGGCCAAATTGGGTGCTGCTTATTCTGCTTTACTGGATCCTGGCGCTCCCGCATCGCGTAAATGTCGGTACGGGTTTCGCTATGGGTGCCATACTGGATCTGATTAGCGGATCCACCCTGGGTGTTCGTGCGTTGTCATTAAGCATTGTCGCCTATCTGGTTGCACTGAAATTTCAGTTATTCCGTAATCTGGCGCTCTGGCAACAGGCGCTGGTGGTAATGTTGTTGTCGTTGGCGACCGAAGTGATTGTTTTCTGGGCTGAGTTCCTGGTAATTAACGTTTCGTTCAAGCCTAACATTTTCTGGAGCAGCCTCGTAAATGGCGTGCTTTGGCCGTGGCTCTTCCTGTTAATGCGTAAGATCCGCCAGCAGTTTGCGGTGCAATAAAGGTTGTTATGACAGATATCTGGCTCGCTTCCGGCTCTCCCCGTCGTCAGGAACTGCTCACTCAATTAGGTGTGGCTTTCGAACGTATCGTTCCGGGAATTGAAGAACAACGCCAGCCGCAGGAGAACGCGCGGCAGTATGTTCTGCGCCTCGCACGTGAGAAGGCGCTGGCGGGCGTAGCGATGGCGCCTCGCGATTTGCCGGTGTTAGGTGCGGACACGATTGTGATATTTAATGGTGAAGTGCTTGAAAAACCGAAAGACTCCTTTCATGCTGCCAGTATGTTACGTTTGCTTTCCGGGCAAACACACCAGGTCATGACCGCTGTGGTGCTGGCCGATCGCCAGCATCTGCTCGATTGTCTGGTGGAAACAGAAGTGACCTTCAGAGTGTTATCAGAAAAGGATATTGCCGCCTACGTCGAAAGCAAAGAACCGCTGGATAAAGCTGGCGCGTACGGCATTCAGGGTCTGGGTGGGTGTTTCGTCAGGAAAATTAACGGTAGTTATCATGCCGTTGTGGGTTTACCGCTGGTGGAAACCTGGGAATTGCTGAGCAATTTTAACGCACTGCGTGAAGGGAGAAATAATCATGACGGCTGAATTGTTGGTCAACGTTACACCATCGGAAACACGCGTCGCCTATATTGACGGCGGTATTCTTCAGGAAATTCACATCGAGCGCGAAGCACGGCGCGGGATAGTAGGCAATATCTACAAAGGTCGTGTCAGCAGGGTACTTCCAGGTATGCAGGCGGCTTTTGTAGATATTGGCCTGGAAAAGGCGGCGTTTCTACACGCCTCCGACATTATGCCGCATACCGAATGCGTCGCCGGCGAAGAGCAGAAAAACTTCACCGTTCGCGATATCTCCGAACTGGTTCGCCAGGGGCAGGATCTGATGGTGCAGGTGGTCAAAGATCCTCTCGGCACCAAAGGCGCTCGCCTCACCACAGATATTACGCTACCGTCCCGCTATCTGGTGTTTATGCCGGGTGCGGCGCACGTTGGCGTTTCCCAGCGTATTGAAAGTGAAGCCGAACGCGAGCGCCTGAAGCAGGTGGTGGCCCGCTACTGCGATGAGCAGGGCGGCTTTATTATTCGTACTGCTGCCGAAGGTGTGTGCGAAGAGGATCTCTCTTCTGATGCCGCTTATCTTAAGCGTGTCTGGACGAAAGTGATGGAGCGCAAGAAACGCCAGCAGACGCGCTGTAAACTCTATGGCGAATTGGCGCTGGCGCAGCGTGTACTGCGCGACTTTGCCGATGCGCATCTGGATCGTATCCGCGTTGATTCGAGATTGACCTTTGAGGCGTTGCTTGAGTTTACGGCCGAATACATTCCGGAAATGACCAGCAAACTGGAACATTACAGCGGTCGCCAGCCGATCTTCGATCTCTACGATGTGGAAAACGAAATTCAGCGCGCGCTGGAGCGCAAGGTCGAACTGAAATCTGGTGGCTATCTGATCATCGATCAAACCGAAGCGATGACCACTGTCGATATTAATACAGGCGCATTTGTTGGACATCGTAACCTCGACGACACCATCTTCAACACCAACATCGAAGCCACTCAGGCGATCGCCCGGCAGCTACGGTTACGTAATCTTGGCGGCATTATCATCATTGATTTTATTGATATGAATAATGAGGATCACCGCCGTCGCGTGCTGCATTCGCTGGAACAGGCGCTGAGCAAAGATCGGGTGAAAACCAGTATCAACGGTTTTTCCCAGCTTGGGCTGGTAGAGATGACCCGCAAACGCACGCGCGAGAGCGTGGAGCACGTCCTGTGTAACGAATGTCCCACTTGTCATGGCCGGGGAACGGTAAAAACCGTGGAAACTGTGTGCTATGAGATCATGCGCGAGATCGTTCGCGTCCACCATGCCTACGATTCCGATCGCTTCCTGGTCTATGCTTCACCTGCGGTAGCGGAAACCCTGAAAGGTGAAGAGTCGCATGCGCTGGCCGAAGTGGAAATCTTCGTCGGCAAGCAGGTAAAAGTGCAAATCGAGCCGCTCTATAATCAGGAGCAGTTTGACGTAGTCATGATGTAATGCGCAGCGTGCTGAGGCACGAGCGGGTCTGATTGGGTTGACAAGGAGAGAGGCGTGAGGCGACTGCCGGGGATATTGCTGCTTACAGGGGCGACGCTGATTGTTATCGCGGCGCTGTTGGTGAGTGGTTTGCGCCTGGTGTTGCCGCACCTGGATAACTGGCGCGAGGAGATCCTGACGCGCATCACGGCACAAACCGGCATTCCGGTTTCGGCCAGTCAGTTGCAGGCGCGCTGGGAGAATTTCGGCCCTGAGCTGGAAGTGCGCGATCTCAAAGCCCGCCTGAATGATGGCGGCGATCTTTCCGTTAAGCGCGTGACGCTGGCACTGGATGTCTGGCAGAGCCTGCTCCACCTGCGCTGGCAGTTTCGTGATCTCACCTTTTATCAACTGATCGCGCGCACCAATACGCCGTTGCAGCGGAATGACAATGGTGAGCCGATTGCCAGCGATCGCATCAGCGACCTCTTCTTACGCCAGTTTGATCATTTCGATCTTCGCGACAGCCGCGTCAGTTTTCTGACGCTTTCCGGCCAACGCGCTGAACTGGCGATCCCGCAGCTAACATGGCTTAACGGCAACGATCGTCACCGCGCCGAGGGGCAAGTCAGCCTCTCGAGCCTGACCGGGCAGCATGGTGTGATGCAGGTTCGGATGGATCTCCGCGACGACAACGGGCTGCTGAATAATGGCCGTGTCTGGCTGCAAGCCGATGATATCGATGTTAAACCATGGCTCGGTAAGTGGATGCAGGACAATGTGGCGCTCGATTCTGCCCGTTTTAGCCTTGAGGGCTGGATGACGCTGGATAAAGGTGTGGTGGAAAGCGGCGATGTGTGGCTGAAAAAAGGTGGCGCCAGTTGGCAGGGAGAGCAGGCAACCACCCACCGTTTGACGGTCGATAACCTGACCGTCCATGTTTCCCGTCAACAGCAAGGCTGGCAGTTTGATGTGCCGGTAACACGTATCGCTATTGATGACCGCGCATGGCCGCAGGGTGCGCTGAGTTTCGCCTGGGTTCCGGCGCAGGAAGTGGGTGGGGTGAACAGCATTGGCAGTGATGAATTACGCATTCGCGCCAACAACCTTGAATTGAGTGGGCTGGAAGGGCTGCTGCCGATTGCGCAGAAGATCTCGCCGTCCCTGTCCGACATCTGGCGCACCATGCAACCAGAAGGCTCGCTGGAGCAACTGGCACTGGATATCCCGTTGCAGGCAACCGACAAAACGCGTTTCCTGGCACAGTGGAAAGATATCCGTTGGAAACAGTGGCAGTTGTTGCCGGGTGTTGAGCATTTCAGCGGCAAGCTGGAAGGCAGTCTCGTTGATGGGCGCTTAACGGGCGCGGTGACGCAGGCGAAAATGCCGTACGTCGGCGTGTTCCCGGCACCGCTCGAAATTGAGAAAGCGGACGCCACGCTGAACTGGCAGAAGAACGAACATGGCTTCCAGCTTGATGGTCATAACATTGATGTGCAGGCGAACGCGCTACATGCGCATGGAGGTTTCCGTTATCTCCAGCCGCAGGATGATGAGCCCTGGCTTGGCATTCTGGCGGGGATCAATGTTTCCGACGCCGGGCAGTCCTGGCGCTACTTCCCGCAAAACCTGATGGGCAAAGCGCTGGTGTCATATCTTAGCGCTGCCATTAAAGGTGGGCAGGCGCAGGATGCCACGCTGGTGTACGGCGGCAACCCGCACTTATTCCCCTATAAGCACAATGAAGGCCAGTTTGAAGTGCTGGTGCCGCTGCACAATGCGACCTTTGCTTTTCAGCCTGATTGGCCAGCGCTGAAAAATCTGGATATTAAGCTGGATTTTCTCAATGACGGTCTGTGGATGAAAAGCGATAAGGCGGCCCTGGGCGGTGTGACCGCCAGCAATCTGACTGCGGTTATTCCTGATTATGAAAAAGAGAATCTGCTGATCGATGCCGATATTAACGGCCCGGGCAAAGCAGTTGGCCCCTACTTCAAAGAGACTCCACTGCACGATACGCTGGCCAGCGCGCTGGATGAACTGCAACTTGATGGCGACGTAAGCGCTCGCTTACATCTTGATATTCCTCTGGATGGCGAGATGACCGTTGCCAAAGGCGATGTGGTGCTGCGTAACAATAGCTTGTTTATCAAGCCGCTCAACAGCACGCTGAAAAACCTCAGTGGCAAATTCAGTTTCAATAATGGCACTCTGAAAAGCGAGCCGTTACAGGCGACCTGGTTTAATCAGCCTCTGAATCTCGATTTTTCCACTACTGAAGGCGGCAAGGCGTATCAGGTAGCGGTCAATCTCAATGGCAAATGGCAGCCAGCGCGCACGGGCGTATTACCTACACAGCTTGAGTCTGCGCTCGGCGGCAGCGTTGCATGGAAAGGGGATGTTGGAATTGAGCTGCCGCATAGCGGCGGTGCGAACTACAAGGTCAATATTGATGGCGACCTGAGTAATATCGCCAGCACCTTGCCGCCGCCGCTGGATAAAGCAGCAGGTAAAGCACTGCCGGTAAAACTGAAAGTGGATGGCGATCTGCGTGGCTTTGCGCTGACCGGTAACGCCGGTAGCAATAATCACTTCAACAGCCGCTGGTTGCTTAACAACAAACTCACGCTTGATCGTGGGATTTGGACCTCGGATAGTCGCACCCTTCCGCCATTGCCGGAAAAGCCCGGGTTGGAGCTGAATCTCCCCGCCATGAACGGTGCGCAGTGGCTGGCGCTATTCCACCAGGGTGTGGCGGATAATGTCAGTAATTCAACGAGTTTCCCGTCCAGCATCACGTTGCGCACGCCAGCGCTGACGCTGGGCGGGCAGCAATGGAATAATCTGAGTATCGTCTCGCAGCCGCAGCTTTCCGGCTCTACCATTGAGGCGCAGGCGCGGGAAATTAGCGGTACGCTGACGCTGCGCAAGAATGCGCCGTGGCAAGCGGCCATCCGTTACCTCTATTACAATCCATCTAATATGCAGCCGAATGATGATGACATTTCGTCGCCATCGACGTTGCTGCGTGGCAAAACCCGTATTGATTTTACCGGCTGGCCGGATTTGCAGTTGCGCTGTGCTGAATGCTGGCTATGGGGACAAAAATATGGCCGCATCGACGGTGATTTTTCGATTAATGGCGATACGCTGACGCTGGCGAATGGCCTGGTGGATAGTGGCACCGCGCGTCTGACGGCAGACGGCGAATGGGTTAACCGGGAAGGGGCAGAACGCACGTCGCTGAAAGGTGTACTGCGTGGTGAGAAACTCGACTCGGCAGCGAGTTTCTTTGGCGTCTCGACGCCGATACGCGACTCCTCTTTCGATATCAACTATGACCTGCACTGGCGTAGTCCGCCGTGGCAACCGCAGGAAGAGTCGCTGAACGGCATTTTACGTACGCGGCTGGGTAAAGGGATGATCACTGATATCAGCACTGGTCATGCGGGCCAGTTACTGCGCTTGTTCAGTGTCGATGCGCTGCTGCGCAAACTGCGCTTCGATTTTAGCGATACCTTCAGTAGTGAAGGGTTCTGGTTTGATTCGATTCGCAGCACCGCATGGATCAAAGATGGCGTGCTGCACAGCGATGATACGCTGGTGGATGGGCTGGAAGCCGATATCGCGATGAAAGGTTCGGTCGATCTGGTGCGCCGCGAACTGAATGTTGAAGCGGTTGTGGCACCGGAAATTTCGGCAACCGTAGGCGTGGCGGCCGCTTTCGCCGTCAACCCGATCGTAGGCGCGGCAGTGTTTGCCGCCAGTAAAGTGCTGGGGCCGCTATGGAATAAAGTCTCTATTCTGCGCTACAGCATTACTGGCCCGGTTGATCAGCCGCAGATTAACGAAGTCCTGCGCCAGCCGCGCACGGACAAAACGCAATGATTTGACGGCATCAGCGAATTGCCTCAAGCTCCTTGTATCGCTTTTTTTATTGCCCGATGTGGCGGCAACGATGAGTAAAAAATGATGAGTCTTAATCTGGTGAGTGAACAACTGCTGGCAGCGAATGGCCTGAGTCATCAGGATCTGTTTGCCATTCTCGGTCAATTGACCGCACGTCGTCTTGATTATGGCGATCTCTATTTCCAGTCGAGCTATCACGAATCCTGGGTTTTAGAAGACAGTATCATTAAAGATGGTTCTTACAATATCGATCAGGGCGTAGGTGTTCGCGCTGTGAGCGGTGAGAAAACCGGTTTCGCCTATGCCGACCAGATAAGTCTGCTGGCGCTGGAGCAGAGCGCACAGGCCGCGCGTACCATTGTGCGTGAAGACGGCGACGGCAAAGTGAAGACGCTGGGCGCGGTGGAACATACGGCGCTTTATACTAGCGTTGATCCGCTGCAAAGTATGAGCCGCGAAGAGAAGCTGGATATTCTGCGCCGCGTGGATAAAGTGGCGCGCGCGGCTGACAAGCGCGTGCAGGAAGTGACTGCCAGCCTGACCGGCGTTTATGAATTGATTCTTGTCGCGGCGACCGACGGTACGCTGGCCGCCGATGTGCGTCCGCTGGTGCGTCTCTCGGTGAGTGTGCAGGTAGAAGACGATGGTAAACGCGAGCGAGGTTCCAGCGGTGGAGGTGGTCGTTTCGGTTATGATTGGTTTCTGCAAGACGTTGATGGCGATGTGCGTGCGGATGCGTGGGCGAAAGAGGCCGTGCGCATGGCGCTGGTGAACTTGTCTGCTGTTGCGGCGCCTGCGGGCACGCTGCCAGTGGTGCTGGGCGCGGGCTGGCCGGGCGTGCTGTTGCACGAAGCGGTCGGTCACGGTCTGGAAGGTGATTTCAACCGTCGCGGGACGTCGGTATTCAGCGGGCAGATGGGCCAACTGGTAGCTTCAGATCTGTGTACGGTGGTCGATGATGGCACGATTGTCGATCGTCGCGGATCGGTGGCGATTGACGATGAAGGCACGCCAGGGCAGTACAATGTGCTGATCGAAAATGGCGTGCTGAAAGGTTACATGCAGGACAAGATGAACGCACGTTTGATGGGCATGAAACCGACCGGCAATGGCCGCCGTGAATCTTATGCTCATCTGCCGATGCCGCGCATGACCAACACTTATATGCTCGCCGGTAAATCGACGCCGCAGGAGATTATCGAGTCCGTTGATTACGGGATCTACGCGCCAAACTTCGGCGGCGGTCAGGTGGATATTACCTCCGGCAAGTTTGTCTTCTCCACTTCGGAAGCGTACCTGATTGAGAAAGGTAAAGTGACTAAAGCGGTGAAAGGAGCAACCCTGATTGGCTCCGGGATCGAAGCCATGCAGCAGATCTCGATGGTCGGTAACGATCTGAGGCTGGATAACGGCGTTGGCGTATGCGGCAAAGAGGGACAAAGCCTGCCAGTTGGCGTGGGTCAACCGACGCTGAAAGTGGATAATCTGACGGTAGGTGGTACGGCTTAATCGTTACAACCCTCTTCCTGCGGGGAGAGGGTTATCCGCTCAAGCGCTACGTCCCTGCATTCCCTGATACACCTTCGCCACTTCAATAAAATATTCCGTCATATAGTTAATACAGACCTGCACTTTCAGCGGGAGCTTATCCTTTTGCGTATATAGCGCATAAACCGGGCGCGGATCGGACTGATAGCGCGGCAGCAGGATCTCCAACTGGCCGCTGTTGATCTCATCGATCACCCACATCAGCGGGACATAAGCCAGTCCGGCACCGACGGTCAGCCAGCGAGTCAGCGTCATCGGATCGTTGGTGACAAACCGTCCTTGTGGGATCAGCCGCGTTGAGATCCCTTCCGGCGCGATCAGTTCAAACTCATTATCCGGGCGAACGCTGTATTCTAGCCACGAATGATTTGCCAGGTCGGTTGGTTTTTCCGGCACGCCATATTGGGCAAGATATTTTTTCGCCGCGCAGAGCACCATTGGCATCACGCCAAGGCGGCAGGAGAAGAGGCTGGAATCTTGCAGTGCGCCGACGCGGATCACCACGTCCAGTCCGTCGGCGATCAAATCCGGCGCCGGGATGCCGGTTACCAGGTTGACGGTCAACCCAGGATGCTCTTTTAGCATCTCTGCCGTCATTTTTGCCAGCACATTTTGCGCCATGGTTGAAGAACTACCAATGCGCAGTGTGCCAATCGGTGTGTTGTTGAAAGCGTAAAGTTGCTCATGGACGTCCTGTACTTCATGCAACATGCGACGACATCCCTGATAGTAAATTTTTCCGGCTTCGGTTAGCCCCAGGCTGCGTGTGCTGCGGTTTAGCAGCTTGACCTGTAATTCATCTTCCAGCTTCGCCACCGTCTGACTGATGGACGAAACGCTCATTTCCAGCTGTCGGGCGGTGGCGGTAAAGGAACCTAATTCCACTACCCTGGCAAACACCGACATGCGTTTTAGTCGTTCCATTATTCATTCTTACTTAAAAGTGATTTAGATCACACAATATAGATAACAGCATAACAGTTACGTTAATATACTATCTCTTAAGAATATTCACGTCACTCTTAAGAATATTCACGTCACTCTCGCCCTGGCACTCCTGTCCTATTCCTGCGGTGACGTAAAAACGATTTCACCTGCTTGTTCTCGAATCAAGGTCAACATGAGTCTGTTTCCCGTAATCGTGGTGTTCGGTTTGTCGTTCCCTCCGATTTTTTTTGAATTGATTTTGTCACTGGCGATTTTCTGGCTGGTACGACGGATGCTGATCCCCACCGGAATCTATGATTTCGTCTGGCATCCCGCTTTATTTAATACAGCGTTGTACTGCTGCTTGTTTTACCTGCTGTCGCGTCTGTTTGTTTGAGGTCGAAGTGAAAACACTAACAAGAAATATCTCCCGTACCGCTATTACGGTCGTTATGGTTATCCTGGCGTTCATCGCAATTTTCCGCGCCTGGGTCTATTACACCGAATCTCCCTGGACGCGCGATGCGCGCTTCAGCGCGGATGTGGTTGCCATTGCGCCAGATGTCACCGGGCTGGTGACATCGGTCAATGTGCATGACAACCAACTGGTAAAAGAGGGACAAGTACTGTTCACCATCGATCAGCCGCGCTACCAGAAAGCGCTGGCAGAGGATGAAGCGGATGTTGCTTATTACGAGGCGCTGGTCAACGAGAAGCGCCGTGAGGCTGGGCGTCGTAACCAGTTAGGGGTACAGGCAATGTCGCGCGAAGAGATCGACCAGGCGAATAACATACTGCAAACGGCGATGCATCAGCTTGCGAAAGCGCAAGCGGCCCGCGACCTGGCGAAACTTGATCTGGAGCGTACAATCATTCGTGCGCCAGCTGACGGTTGGGTGACCAACCTGAATGTTTACGCTGGTGAGTTTATTACCCGCGGTTCAACCGCTGTGGCGTTGGTGAAACAGCACTCCTTCTATATTCTGGCTTATATGGAAGAGACCAAACTCGAAGGCGTTCGTCCTGGTTACCGGGCAGAGATCACGCCGCTCGGCAGTAACATGGTGCTGAAAGGCACGGTGGACAGTATTGCCGCCGGTGTCACCAACTCCAGCAGCAGCAACGATAGTAAAGGGATGGCGACTATCGATTCTAACCTGGAATGGGTTCGTCTGGCCCAGCGCGTACCGGTACGTATTCGCCTCGATAAACAGCAGGGAAATCTTTGGCCTGCAGGCACTACCGCGACCGTTGTCGTGACCGGGAAAACCGATCGTGACGAGAGCAAGGATTCCTTCTTCCGTAAAATGGCCCACCGTCTGCGTGAGTTGGGGTAATCGCTATGGGGCTGTTGTCTATAGCCAGCCAGCATTTGCGCTTTGCCGTCAAGCTGGCCTTTGCCGTGGTGCTGGCGCTGTTTGTTGGTTTTCACTTTCAGCTTGAAACACCCCGTTGGGCGGTGCTGACCGCCGCGATCGTTGCGGCTGGTCCGGCGTTTGCGGCTGGTGGCGAGCCCTATTCCGGCGCTATCCGTTACCGCGGGATGCTGCGTATTGTCGGGACGTTTATCGGCTGTATTGCTGGTCTGGCGATCATCATTGTCTTGATCCGCACACCGCTGTTAATGCTGATGGTGTGCTGTATCTGGGCCGGTTTTTGTACTTGGCTCTCCTCGCTGGTACGTGTTGAAAACTCCTATGCCTGGGGGCTGGCAGGATATACTGCGTTAATCATCGTCGTTACCATTCAGACCGAACCGCTGCTGGCGCCGCAATATGCCGTGGAGCGTTGTAGCGAAATTGTCGTCGGGATCCTCTGCGCCATTGTTGCCGATCTTCTGTTTTCCCCACGCTCGATCAAACGTGAGATTGACCGTGAGCTGGACGCTCTGCTGGTGGCACACTATCAACTGATGCAATTGTGCATCAAGCACGGCGATAGCGAAGAGGTCGATCAAGCGTGGGCTGCGCTGGTGCGCCGTACCACCGCGCTGGAAGGCATGCGCAGCAACCTGAAGATTGAATCCTCCCGCTGGGGGCGTGCTAACCGACGGTTAAAAGTAATCAACACGCTGTCATTGACGTTGATTACTCAGGCTTGCGAAACCTACATTATTCAGAATACGCGTCCGGAACTGGTTACGGATACCTTCCGGGAACTGTTCGCGGATCCTGTCAACAATGCGCAGGATGTGCATAAGCAATTGAAACGCATGCGCCGGGTGCTGGCCTGGACCGGTGAGCGTGATACGCCGGTAACCATCTACAGTTGGCTGGGGGCGGCGACGCGCTACCTGCTGCTGAAACGCGGTGTCATCGGTAATGCTAAAATCAGTGCAGTTGAAGAAGAGGTTCTGCAGGGTGAGGAGGTGGTAAAACCGGAGTCTGCCGAACGTCACCATGCAATGGTTAACTTCTGGCGCACCACCTTATCGTGCATGCTGGGCACGCTTTTCTGGCTATGGACCGGCTGGACATCCGGCAGTGGATCAATGGTAATGATTGCTGTCGTTACCTCGCTGGCGATGCGTCTGCCGAATCCGAAAATGGTGGCAAAAGACTTTATCTACGGCATGCTGTGGGCTCTACCGATTGGCGCATTATTCTATCTGGTGATTATTCCCTCGACGCAACAAAGCATGCTGCTGCTCTGTATCAGTCTGGCTGTGCTGGCCTTTTTCATCGGCATTGAGGTACAGAAGCGCCGTCTGGGTTCGATGGCGACGCTGGCGGGTACCATCAACATTCTGGTGCTTGATAACCCAATGACCTTTAAATTCAGCCAGTTTCTCGACAATGCGCTCGGCCAGTTAGTGGGCGTGGTGCTGGCTATGGTGGTTTTGCTTCTGGTACGGGATAACTCGCAGGCGCGCACCGGGCGTACGTTGTTGAATCAATTTGTTTCGGCGGCGGTATCGGCAATGACCACCAATACGGCGCGACGTAAAGAGAACCACCTGCCTGCGCTGTACCAGCAACTGTTTTTACTACTGAACAAATTCCCCGGCGATGTGGCGAAGTTTCGTCTGGCACTAACGTTGATTATTGCCCACCAGCGTCTGCGCGATGCGCCGGTGCCGATCAACGATGATCTTTCCGCTTTTCATCGCCAATTACGCCGTACCGCGTCGCAAGTGATTTCGGCCGGATCGGATAACAAACGACTGCGTTATTTTATGCGACTGCTGGAAGAGCTGGATATCTACCAGGAGAAACTGCGCATCTGGGATGCGCCGCCGCAGGTGACCGAGCCGGTACAACGATTAACCGGGATGCTCCACAAATATCAGCATGCGCTGACCAGCAACTAAACAGAGACCGATGCTAAAAAGCGTCGGTTTTTTTATGGCTATACTTTGTGGGAGCAGATAACACACCGATCGGGAGAACAAATGACAACGCAGGTATTGCAGGACAGCCCACTTTTTCAGACAGGCTATCTGGTGGATGGTGTCTGGAAATCGCTGGACACCACATTTGACGTTCTGAATCCGGCCACCGGTGAAATCATCGCCAGCGTCGCTAAAGCAGGTAAAAAAGAGACCGAGGATGCCATTGCTGCGGCGAGTCGGGCTTTTGCTGGTTGGCGGGCGAAAACCGCGAAAGAGCGTTCCGTCATCCTCTATCGCTGGTATGAATTGATCATTGAGAATAAAAGCTGGCTAGGGCGCTTAATGACCACCGAACAGGGGAAACCATTGAAAGAAGCTGAGGGGGAAGTCGAGTATGCCGCCAGCTTTATTCAGTGGTTTGCCGAACAGGCAAAACGTGCCAACGGTGAAATTATCCCGCCGATCAAGCCGGGTTCGCGCATTCTGGCAACCCGGGAACCGGTAGGTGTGGTGGCGGCTATCACGCCGTGGAACTTCCCGATGGCGATGTTAACCCGCAAGCTGGGACCAGCGCTGGCGGCAGGGTGTACCGGTATTATCAAACCGGCGAACAATACCCCGCTTAGTGCGTTTGCCTTGTTGGCACTGGCGAAGAAAGCGGGCGTACCGGATGGTGTGCTCAATGCGGTTGCCGGTAACACGGCAGAAATCAGCGATGCGATTATGGCCAGCCACGAAGTGCGTAAGATCTCTTTCACCGGCTCGACTGCGGTAGGGAAAACGCTGGTCCGCAATGCCGCCGAAACCATGAAAAAAGTGTCGATGGAACTAGGAGGCAACGCGCCGTATATCGTTTTTGAAGATGCCGACATTGATGCGGCAGTGCAGGGGGCGATTGCTAACAAATTCCGCAATGCCGGCCAGGTCTGTGTCAGCGTAAACCGCTTCTATATTCATGAGTCTGTCTATGACACTTTTACGCAAAAGTTGAGTACGGCGGTAAGCGCATTGAAAGTGGGAAATGGTCTGGAAGAGGGAGTCGTGGTGGGGCCATTGATCGAGCCTGCCGCCATTGAAAAAGTGCGTGAACATGTGGAAGATGCTGTGGCCAAAGGCGCTAAAGTGTTGGCTGGCGGTAAAGCACACAGTCTTGGCGGTAACTTCTGGCAACCAACTGTACTGGGCGATTGTAGCGATGGCATGAAACTGGCACAGGAAGAGACATTTGGCCCGGTGGCAGCCTGTTTCCGCTTTACCAGTGAGGAAGAAGTTGTCCAGCGCGCGAATGCGACACCGTTTGGACTGGCAGCTTACTTCTATACGCAAAACTTGTCTCGTGTGTTCCGTGTTTCGCAGGCCATCGAGAGCGGAATGATCGGTATTAACGAGTGCGCGGTATCCACCGAACTGGGGCCGTTCGGCGGAGTGAAAGAGTCGGGGCTGGGTCGTGAAGGGTCGGTGCTGGGGCTGGAGGAGTTTCTTGAGGTGAAAACCCTGCATCTCGGCGGATTATAACGCGGCGGGCGGCAGATGCCGCCCTGTTGGGCTGGTGGCGGAAACAATGAATACCTACACTTTCGATTTTAAAAACATCGATGATCAGGGCGCGTTCTACCGGGATTTCTCGCGCCAGTTCGAGCTAGGAAGCGACAAAATTCACGATCTTGATTCATTGTGGGATGCGGTGATGGCGGGAACATTACCTTTACCGCTGGAGATTGAGTTTGTTCATCTGCCGGAGCAACAGCGCCGCCGTTTTGGCGCATTGATCTTGTTGTTTGATGAAGCAGAAGAGGAGCTGGAAGGCGAGCTGCGTTTTAATGTGCGCTGAACCAAAAAAAGCCCCTGACAGGCAGGGGCAAGTCGTCGGACTAGACGACGAGGGTTTATTTATACAGTTCCGCCGTGACGTGGGTGTGATCGCCCGTACGTGCTTCAACGATGCGATAGCTGCTGGCGCCCGCCTGGTCAGCTTTCGCGGAGAGTTCCTGGCGAATATCCATTGGTACACCAGCAACCTGTGAAACCGACACACTGCCCATAGGTTGCAGGTTGCTTGCTTGTTCGCTGTTAACCATCGTTGCAGCGCTTGCGCCGAAAGAGATCAGGGATGCAAGGCCAAGGGATGCGATGAGTAGATTGCGTTTCATAGTTTGTCTCCTTAAGAGAGTCTCAACGGCAGGGAGGATTGAACTGCTATTTTTGTGCCTGGCACCGTTGAGTGATGACATAGGGTTATCGGTAAAACTTATTTGTACAGCTCGGCTGTTGCGTGCCAGTTGTCCCCGGTACGCGCTTCGATAATGCGATAAGAAGAAGCGCCTTGCTCTTCCGCTTTTTTGTTCAGCTCAGCACGCATATCCATTGGCGAGGAGGCGACAGCTCCTATGGATACGGTGCCCAGAGACTGGCGTGATTGCGCCTGGTCTGCGCTGATGGAATCTGCAGCAAAAGCGCCAAATGACAGTGCTGAGAGAATGCTAAGCGTTGCAACAGTTGATTTGATATTCATGATTCTTAACCTCGTCGTATTCTTTAACTTCAATTCATTGGGGTCTTGTTTCGTGACCCTCATCACAAAATCAAGTATACACTAGTCACTGAAAAAATTAATATCATGCTAATTGTTTCTATGGTAATTATGGCTTATTGAAATCATTTTTTATAACTAAAACGCATAAAAATCCTGAGGATGATTGAAAAATAATTAGTGATATCTAAGAAAATCATATAGATATTTGAATTTGATTTTTTGTGCGATGGCATTCACTACACCGGCATTTTGAAACAGAGAATCGCACTAACGGTTAAATTAATGTGAGTGAAAAGTCGCGAGCGAAGGGGGAGAGTCAGAAGATTCCCCCGCAATCGAGGCGGGGGAAAAGTGATATCAGAGTTCTTGTTCGAACAAAACGAGGATCGCTTCGTAGAGGTCTTTAACGGTGAAGCCTCTGGCCGGGATGGTAAAAATCGTATCGTCGCCGGCAATGGTGCCGAGGATGCCTTCCGCTTTACCCAGGGAATCCAGCAGGCGCGCGATAAGCTGCGCTGCGCCCGGGCTGGTGTGAATCATCACAACGGCATCGTTGTAGTCGATATCCAGCACCAGGTTCTTCAGCGGACTGGAGGTGGTCGGGACGCCCAGTTCAATCGGCAGACAGTAGACCATCTCCATTTTTGCGTTGCGCGTACGCACCGCACCGAATTTAGTCAGCATGCGGGAGACTTTAGACTGATTGATGTTGTCGAAGCCTTCATCTTGTAAAGCCTGGACAATTTCTCCCTGAGAACTGAATTTCTCTTCTTTAAGAAGCGCTTTAAACGCTTTAACTAATTCTTCTTGTTTTGCCGAGCCTCGCATAAGTCACCCGTAATATGGCCATGAAAACAACATTATTATGCATATTAATGAATTTTTATGCAAATAATCTCGCGTTGGAAATTTTCAAATGTTGCTGAAAGGCGCGGAGTTTATCAAAAACTGCGCTGAAGGACAGGCACATGTGTCTTACGTCGCAAATAACATTAAAAAGTAAATTTAATGTTATAAAGTTGATGTTATTTTGGTGAATATAGCAGCTATATTATAGACTCTCAGTGTTAGTTGCTTAGCTTGCCGATCTGACGACGTATTCATCTTCTTATAAGATCTTAAAGTAAGAGCGTGCCGCAGAATTTCTGCGCATGCATTGCCATAATTATCAGGGTGAATTAAGGTCGCCGCAACGGAGTAACAAAATATTTAGCTAACCATAATAAGGAGTTTATGATGAAAGTCGCAGTCCTCGGCGCAGCCGGCGGTATCGGTCAGGCGCTAGCCCTACTACTGAAAACACAACTGCCTTCTGGTTCAGAACTCTCTCTCTATGATATTGCTCCTGTAACCCCAGGTGTTGCTGTTGATCTCAGCCATATTCCCACTGATGTTAGCATTAAAGGTTTCTCCGGCGATGATGCAACTCCTGCGCTGGAAGGTGCTGACGTCGTACTGATTTCCGCTGGCGTGGCGCGTAAACCGGGTATGGATCGTTCCGATCTGTTTAACGTCAACGCGGGCATTGTGAAAAATTTGGTCACCCAGGTGGCAAAAACCGCGCCGAAAGCCTGTATTGGCATCATTACTAACCCGGTTAATACCACCGTCGCCATTGCGGCGGAAGTGCTGAAGAAAGCGGGTGTCTACGACAAGAACAAACTGTTTGGTGTCACCACGCTGGACATTATTCGTTCCAATACCTTTGTTGCCGAACTGAAACATAAATCACCGAGCGATATCGAAGTGTCGGTGATTGGTGGACATTCCGGTGTAACCATTCTGCCGCTGCTGTCGCAGGTAGTGGGTGTCAGCTTTAGCGAGCAAGAAGTCGCAGAACTGACAAAACGCATTCAGAATGCCGGAACTGAAGTGGTGGAAGCGAAGGCGGGTGGTGGTTCGGCTACGCTCTCAATGGGGCAGGCTGCTGCGCGCTTTGGTTTGTCGCTGGTTCGCGCAATGCAAGGCGAGAAAGGCATAGTTGAATGCGCCTATGTTGAAGGCGATGGTGAATATGCGCGCTTCTTCTCACAGCCGCTGCTGTTGGGGAAAAACGGCATTGAAGAGCGTCATGCTATCGGCAAGCTTAGCGCTTATGAGCAGCAGTCGCTTGAAGGTATGCTGGACACGCTGAAAAAAGATATTCAACTGGGCGTGGATTTCGTTAACCGCTAACGTGTTATTGCTACCATAAAAAACCGGAGACTGCGCTCCGGTTTTTTATGGCAATCAGTTAGTTGCCGGATACTCTTCGATGGTGACTTGCAGAGTCAGCTTCTTATCGTCGCGCATCACTTCAACCGGAATGACGGACCCCGGGCGGATCTCGGCGACCTGATCCATAGTTTCAAGCGCGGAAACGGCAGCTTTACCATTGACGGAGGTGATGACGTCATTCACCTGAATCCCGGCACGCGCGGCAGGACCGCCAGGCGAAACTTCGTTAACTACGATCCCCTGAATCGGGTCGATACCTCCGCCTTGCGAATGCAGAGGCGCAATTTCTCGCCCGCCGATACCAATGTAACCCCGGATCACCCGACCATCGCGGATCAGCTTATCCATAATCTTGGTGGCCAACTGGAAAGGGATGGCAAAACCGATGCCTTCCGGTGTTCCGCCGTCGTTGCTCTTATCAAACGACAACGTGTTAATGCCCATCAGTTCGCCCAGCGAGTTGACCAGCGCGCCGCCGGAGTTCCCATGGTTGATAGAGGCATCGGTCTGTAAAAAGTTCTGCCGCCCGCTCGGGTTCAGACCGATACGCCCGGTAGCGCTGATAATCCCCTGCGTTGTCGTTTGACCAAGGTTGTATGGGTTACCGATTGCCAGCACCACATCGCCGATATGCGGAGTACGTTTTGTGTTGATGGGGATCACCGGCAGACCGCCGGTCGCGTTGATCTTCAGCACCGCTAAGTCGGTCAGAGAATCCGAACCAACCAGCAATGCTTCAAACACCCTGCCATCCTGCAGGGCAACGATAATCTGGTCCGCATCATTGATAACGTGCTTGTTGGTAATGATGTAGCCACGCTGATCCATAATCACGCCGGAACCAAGCGTACGGATCTCCAGGTGATCATGAGTGGAGCTATTCAGGCTGCGGTTATAGACGTTGACCACAGCGGGCGCTGCGCGTCGTACTGCCGGGTTATAGCTGGCTGGCGTTTCGTCAGCGCTTTCAAGCTGGGGAGCGCTAAGGGGGATGTTTTTGCGCAGCGAAGGCATGGCGACGATGATCAGGCCACCCACAACCAAACCGATTGCAACTGAACGTAAAAGCTTTACATACATGATGGGATTATCGCTAAAAGGAAGAACGGCAGCAGCATAACATGAGTTCTCCGGACATCACATGATGATGTCCGGAGAGTGAGGGATTTATCGCAGCAGCAGATAGATACTGTCATTGCCGCGCACGATATGCAGCGCCATTATCGAAGGTTTCGTTTCCAGCACTTTACGCATTTCAGCGATTGACTGAACGCGCTCACGGTTGATACCAATGATTACATCATCTTTATGCAGACCGGCCTGCGCGGCTGCGCTGCCTTTTTCGACATTATTTATCGCAATGCCTTTGGTGCCGTCTTTGAGCTGGCTGTCGCTCAGTTCTGCACCCTGTAAGGACGGTGAAATCAGATCGGCGCTGGCGGATGAAGAGGTGCTTTTATCCAGCGTGACTTCCACATCCAGTGGCTTGCCATCGCGCAGCAGGCCGAGCTTCACTGTCGCGCCTGGCTCCGTCGTGGCAATACGTGAACGCAGTTCGGCAAAGCTATTCAGCGGCTTACCATTCAGACTGACGATAACATCACCGGATTTAATCCCGGCTTTTGCCGAACCGGAGTTAGGCAGTACTTCACTGACAAAAGCGCCGCGCTGAACGTTAAGATTAAAGGCCTTAGCGATATCCGCACTCATTTCCGTGCCTTTAATGCCCAACAGACCACGTTTGATCTCACCAAACTGAATTAATTGTCTGGAGAGGGTTTGCGCCATATTGCTCGGAATAGCGAAGCCAATCCCCACACTACCGCCGCTTGGTGCGAGGATAGCGGTGTTAATGCCGATAAGTTCGCCGTTGAGGTTAAGCAGCGCACCGCCGGAGTTACCGCGGTTGATGGAGGCATCCGTCTGGATAAAGTTCTCCAGCCCTTCCAGATTCAGGCCGCTGCGGCCCAGTGCGGAAACAATCCCGGAAGTGGCTGTCTGCCCAAGGCCGAACGGGTTGCCGACGGCAATGACAAAGTCGCCGACGCGCAGTTTATCGGAGTCGGCAATCGCAATTTGCGTCAGGTTACTGGCATTCTGTAATTGCAGCAGAGCAATATCGCTCTGATCATCACCGCCGATCAGTTTGGCGTCGAACTCGCGGCCATCGTTCAACTGCACGCTGATTTTTTGCGCCTGATTGATCACGTGATTATTTGTCAACACGTAGCCTTTCGCGGCATCAATGATCACGCCGGAACCCAACCCTTCAAAAGGTTGCGGCTGCTGCGGTTGATCCGGCACATCGTCGCCGAAAAACCTCTTAAGCTCTTCAGGAACTTTCTGGCCTTGTGACGTCGTCCCCTCTACCTGCACGCTAACCACCGCAGGCAATACCTTTTCCAGCACGGGCGCAAGGCTTGGTAACGCGCCCTGACCGGGCAATTGTGATGGCATGGCGGCCATCGCCTGAAACGGTGCCGAGAGAGTTAACCCGACACTTAACGCAAATGCACTCAACAGCAGGGTTGGTTTCTTCATTGATGCTGGCTCTCGTAACCTAAAGTGAAAGGAATGACGCCCCAAAACAGTTTGATGTTATTGAAATTTCAACCGGGTAACAATGATGTGAATGACTAAATAATAGCTGTGATGCTCAAGAAGGGGAGGGGCGCGGCAAACGCGCCCGAAAAAATCAGATAACTGAGCGGATTATTTACGGCTTGCACCACCGCGCAACAGACCGGAAGCGCCATCAGAATAATCACGCGGGATCTGCACCGGCGCCTGATCGTTACTGGCTTCAGATTCGGCCAGACGGTTGCGGAACGGATTATCTTCTGCGGACATTTCCGGCAGCAGGCTGGTCGAGCTTTTCGCCATGTGCTGATACAGTTGGCGATAATCATGCGCCATATTGTCGAGCAGTTCCGCGCTGCGAGCAAAATGGCTCACCAGCTCTTCACGATACTCTTCCAGCTCCGCTTTATTCTTTTCCAGTTCATACTGCAAGGCCTGTTGCTGGCGCAATTTACGGTTTCCGAAACGCATACCCACGGCACCAATGATAATGCCGACAACCAATCCGATTAGCGCGTATTCCCAGGTCATGTACTTCTCCCGTTATTTTGTGATTCCGTAGGGTGTGGGCCGCAAGCTTCTTGCCTGCGCCTGATAGTGCCACTATAACCGCTTCTGGAGTAGAAGTGGAATCCTGACAAATCATCGCGTAGTGTAGAACGGCTTTTTTTCGTCAACCCTGTGGGGGCGATCGATTTTCAAGGAACAACAATAACACCATGCAAAGCCTTACCCCGACATCGCGATATAACGGCGCTCTCAACGAGGGAAGCCATCAGCCAGATGACGTGCAAAAAGAAGCCGTTCAGCGGCTGGAGCATATCTATCAAGAACTTATTACCCGCAGCGACTATAGCACACCGGCAAGCGGTGGTTTGCTGGCGAAGTTCGGCAAACTGCTGGGAAAATGTGAACCGCGGCAGAGTGCTCCGGTGCGTGGCCTCTATATGTGGGGCGGCGTTGGTCGTGGCAAAACCTGGCTGATGGACATGTTTTATCAGAGCCTGCCGGGTGAGCGTAAACAACGTCTGCACTTTCACCGTTTTATGTTGCGCGTTCACGAAGAGCTAACCTCACTTCAGGGACATAGCGATCCGCTGGAAATTGTTGCCGATCGTTTCAAAGCTGAAACCGATGTGCTGTGCTTCGATGAATTTTTCGTTTCGGATATTACCGACGCCATGCTGCTGGGGGGGCTTATGAAAGCGCTGTTCGCCCGTGGTATTACGCTGGTGGCGACGTCGAATATTCCACCCGATGAGCTCTACCGCAACGGCTTGCAGCGCTCGCGCTTTTTACCTGCTATCGATGCCATCAAACAGTTTTGCGATGTGATGAATGTCGATGCAGGTGTCGATTATCGTCTGCGCACATTAACCCAGGCGCACTTATGGCTGACTCCGCTGAACAATGAGACCGCGCGGCAAATGGATGCGTTATGGTTAGCACTGGCGGGCGTAAACCGCGAGCATGCGCCAGCGCTGGAGATTAATCACCGTGCGCTGCCGACGCTGGGCGTGGAAAACCAGACGCTGGCGGTGTCGTTTGTTACGCTCTGCGTCGATGCTCGTAGCCAGCACGATTACATTGCACTCTCACGCTTGTTCCATACCGTAATGTTGTTCGAAGTGCCGGTAATGACGCCGTTGATGGAGAGCGAAGCTCGACGCTTTATTGCTTTAGTGGATGAGTTTTACGAGCGCCACGTTAAGCTGGTGGTGAGTGCGGCCGCGCCGCTGCATGAGATTTATCAGGGCGAGCGGCTGAAATTTGAATTTCAGCGCTGTTTGTCCCGTCTGCAAGAGATGCAGAGCGAAGAATATCTCAAGCGTGCGCATATGCCGTAATCGCTAAATCCCTTTTCCGGCGGGAGAGGGATTAGCCTTGTACAAAAGCCACGCCAAATCACAAAAAGGGGTCGATCTTTGCCCACGACTTCTCTATAATCCTGCGACCCCACGTTACTACAAGGTTTTTTTCCCGAAACTCTTGTGTGCCGGCTAAACATATCCGAAGGGGTAGGTTTACTGGACAATGTCGTGTGAACCTCACTTGTATTTAGGCGTTTGGGTGTTCACCAACGTGTAACTTATTATTTGGGTAAGCTTTATAATGAAAACTTTTACAGCTAAACCAGAAACCGTAAAACGCGACTGGTATGTTGTTGACGCGACCGGTAAAACTCTGGGCCGTCTGGCTACCGAACTGGCTCGTCGCCTGCGCGGTAAGCATAAAGCGGAATACACTCCGCACGTTGATACTGGTGATTACATCATCGTTCTGAACGCAGAAAAAGTTGCTGTAACCGGCAACAAACGTTCTGACAAAATGTACTACCACCACACCGGCCACATCGGTGGTATCAAAGAAGCGACCTTTGAAGAGATGATTGCCCGCCGTCCTGAGCGTGTGATTGAAATCGCGGTTAAAGGCATGCTGCCAAAAGGCCCGCTGGGTCGTGCTATGTACCGTAAACTGAAAGTTTACGCGGGTAACGAGCACAACCACGCGGCACAGCAACCGCAAGTTCTTGACATCTAATCGGGATTATAGGCAATGGCTGAAAATCAATACTACGGCACTGGTCGCCGCAAAAGCTCCGCCGCTCGCGTGTTTATCAAACCGGGCAACGGTAAAATCGTAATCAACCAGCGTTCTCTGGAACAGTACTTCGGTCGTGAAACTGCCCGTATGGTAGTTCGTCAGCCGCTGGAACTGGTCGACATGGTTGAAAAACTGGATCTGTACATCACCGTTAAAGGTGGTGGTATCTCCGGTCAGGCAGGTGCGATCCGTCACGGTATCACCCGCGCTCTGATGGAGTACGATGAGTCTCTGCGTTCCGAACTGCGTAAAGCTGGCTTCGTCACTCGTGACGCTCGTCAGGTTGAACGTAAAAAAGTCGGTCTGCGCAAAGCACGTCGTCGTCCGCAGTTCTCCAAACGTTAATTGCTTTCTGCTTCGGCAGAACGATTGGCGAAAAACCCGGTGCAAGCCGGGTTTTTTTATGGATAAAAATTACGTTATCCACAGTAATCAATCATTTATTGCGTCTTTTTCTGTATTTGCGGAATCCCCTCACCACAAACCCCGCAAAATCTGGTAAACTATCATCCAATTTTCTGCCCAAATGGCTGGGATTGTTCATTTTTTGTTTGCTTCCTGAACGAAAGTGACAGTACGGGCGGGTAGGTAACTCACATCTGACCGGTCGAGTAAGTCCGGTAGCAGTAAATTCTTGAATATACCTGGAGGTTTTCATGGCTGTCGCTGCCAACAAACGTTCGGTAATGACGCTGTTTTCTGGTCCTGTGGACATCTATAGCCATCAGGTCCGTATCGTGCTGGCCGAAAAAGGTGTCAGCTTCGAAATTGAGCACGTGGAAAAGGATAATCCTCCTCAGGATCTGATTGACCTCAACCCGAATCAAAGCGTACCGACACTTGTAGATCGTGAACTCACCCTGTGGGAATCACGCATCATTATGGAATATCTGGACGAGCGTTTCCCTCATCCGCCGCTAATGCCGGTTTACCCGGTCGCGCGTGGTGAAAGCCGCCTGTACATGCACCGCATTGAAAAGGACTGGTATTCCCTGATGAATATCATCCAGAACAACAGCGGCGCGCAGGCCGATGCCGCCCGTAAACAACTGCGTGAAGAGCTGCTGGCAATTGGTCCGTTGTTCACCCAGAAACCTTACTTCCTGAACGACGAGTTCAGCCTTGTTGACTGCTACCTCGCACCGCTGCTGTGGCGCTTACCGGTACTGGGCATCGAGCTGAGCGGCGCAGGTGCCAAAGAGCTCAAAGGATACATGACACGCGTATTTGAGCGTGATTCCTTCCTGGCTTCTCTGACTGAAGCCGAACGCGAAATGCGCCTTGGCCGGGGTTAACTGAATGGATTTGTCACAACTGTCTCCACGCCGTCCGTATCTGCTGCGGGCCTTCTATGAATGGCTACTGGATAATCAGCTAACGCCGCATCTGGTTGTTGATGTGACGTTGCCGGATGTTCGCGTGCCGATGGAGTATGCGCGTGACGGTCAAATTGTGTTAAACATCGCACCGCGAGCGGTAGGTAACCTGGAGCTGGCGAACGACGAGGTGCGTTTCAATGCGCGCTTCGGTGGCGTGCCGCGTCAGGTTGCGGTGCCGATGGCGGCTGTACTGGCTATTTACGCTCGTGAAAACGGCGCGGGAACCATGTTCGAACCGGAAGCTGCCTACGATGAAGACGTCGCTATTATGAATGACGACCTCGAGACTTCAGCGCAGGAAGGCGAGACAGTGATGTCGGTTATCGACGGTGATAAACCCGATCATGCTGATGATCAGGACAACGGCCCTGATGACGATCCGCCGCCGCGCGGTGGACGCCCATCGTTGCGGGTAGTGAAGTAATCAAACAGGGCCGAATGGCCCTGTTTTACTATCCGCGATTCGCCAATAAAAAAGGAGGCCGAAGCCTCCTTATGGGTCGCTGTCGCTATATGAGTATTACACTTCGAGATAGTTCATGATGCCGTCTGCCGCTTTACGGCCTTCGGCAATCGCGGTCACCACCAAATCGGAGCCACGTACGATGTCGCCACCAGCAAAGATTTTTGGGTTGCTGGTCTGAAATGGATTTTCGCTACCTTCCGGCGCGATAACACGGCCCTGAGCATCAAGCCCAACGCTGTGCTTCGCCAGCCACTCCATGCTGTGCGGACGGAAACCAAACGCCATAACCACGGCATCGGCCGGAACCACATGTTCAGAACCAGGAACGATTTCCGCACGGCGACGGCCTTTTGCATCCGGCTCACCCATTTCGGTCCGCGCCATCTTCACGCCGCACACTTTACCGTTGGCATTGATTTCTACGCCCAGCGGCTGCACGTTAAACTGGAATTCCACGCCCTCTTCACGCGCGTTTTTCACTTCGCGGCGGGAACCCGGCATGTTCTCTTCATCACGGCGATAAGCACAAATTACGTGTGTTGCGCCCTGGCGAATGGCAGTACGCACGCAATCCATTGCGGTATCACCACCGCCAAGCACCACGACGCGTTTGCCTTCCATGCTGATATACGGCTCATTTGGCGTTTCGCCAAAGCCCATAATCTGACGTGTATTAGCGATGAGGAACGGCAGCGCGTCGAATACACCCGTTGCGTCTTCATTCTCCAGCCCGCCGCGCATTGACTGATAGGTACCGACGCCGAGGAATACCGCGTCGTAATCTTTCAGCAGTTCCTCGATCTGCACATCGCGACCCACTTCGGTATTGAGTTTGAACTCAATACCCATGCCGGTAAAAATCTCACGGCGGCGAGTCATCACCTCTTTCTCCAGCTTGAAGGCTGGAATACCAAAAGTCAGCAGGCCGCCGATTTCCGGATGGCGATCGAAGACGACGGCTTTTACACCGTTGCGGGTCAGCACATCGGCACACGCCAGACCTGCCGGACCTGCTCCGATAATCGCCACGCGTTTACCGCTTTGCTTCACGCCGGTCAGATCGGGACGCCAGCCCATCTCGAACGCTTTATCGTTGATATAGCGCTCAATGTTGCCGATGGTGACGGCACCAAACTCATCGTTCAGCGTACAGGAACCTTCGCACAGACGGTCCTGCGGGCAGACGCGTCCGCATACTTCCGGCAGGGTGTTTGTCTGGTGCGACAGCTCTGCTGCTTCAAAAATACGTCCTTCGTTGGCCAGCTTCAGCCAGTTAGGAATGTAGTTATGAACCGGACATTTCCACTCGCAATACGGGTTACCGCAGGAGAGACAGCGATCGGCCTGTGCTTTAGCTTGCCCTTCAGAGAAGGGCTCGTAGATTTCAACAAATTCAATTTTACGCAGCTTGATCGGTTTCTTGGGCGGATCAACACGCTGTAAGTCGATAAATTGGTAAACGTTCTGACTCATCTCAATTCCTTACTGCGCCTGCACGCGCAACTCTGCCGCGCTACGACTACGGTGACCTAACAGGGCTTTTACATCGCTGGATTTTGGTTTCACCAAGGCGAATTTAGATGAGAATGCCGGCCAGTTCGCCAGGATCTCTTCGCCGCGTTGAGAACCGGTATGTTGCACATGCTCGGTGATCAGACCGCGTAGATGCTCCTCATGGATGGCGAGGTCATCGACGCTCAGCACTTCCACCAGCTCCGGGTTAACGCGTTTACGGAATTCGCCGTCTTCATCCAGTACATAGGCAAAGCCGCCGGTCATCCCTGCGCCAAAGTTGACGCCGGTTTTACCCATCACGCAAACAATGCCGCCGGTCATATATTCACAGCCGTTGTCACCTATGCCTTCTACAACCGTGATGGCGCCGGAGTTACGAACCGCAAAACGCTCGCCTGCGCGGCCCGCTGCATACAAACGACCACCAGTTGCACCATACAGACAGGTGTTACCGATAATGCTCGCTTCATGGCTGCGGAAGGCCGAACCCACCGGCGGACGCACCGCCAGCAAACCGCCCGCCATGCCTTTACCAACATAGTCGTTGGCATCGCCGGTCAGATAGAGTTCAACGCCCCCTGCATTCCACACGCCAAAGCTCTGTCCTGCGGTGCCGCTGAAATGCACTTTAATCGGATCGGCTGCCAGCCCCTGATCGCCGTGAGACTGTGCGATATAGCCAGACAGCGAAGCCCCCACGGAACGATCGGTGTTGCGGATATCGAACCAGAAAGTTTTACTCTGCTTCTCATCGACATAGGGTTTCGCCTGCTGTAATAACTGCGCGTTCAGTACGCCATTATCAAACGGCGGGTTGTTTTCCGTGCAGTACAGCGCTTTGCCAGGGTGCGGCTCGGCGGTTTCCAGCAGCTTCGCCAGATCCAGTTTCTGCTGCCTGGCGGTAAAACCGTCCAACTCTTTCAGCAGATCGGTGCGGCCAATCAGATCGACCAGGCGTTTCACGCCCAGTTGCGCCATTAACTCACGAGTTTCACGGGCGATAAATTCAAAGTAGTTGGTCACTTTGAACGGCAGACCGTGATAGTGGTTCTTACGCAGTTTGTCATCCTGAGTCGCTACGCCGGTTGCGCAGTTGTTCAGATGACAAATTCGCAGGTATTTACAGCCCAGCGCGACCATCGGTCCGGTACCGAAACCAAAGCTTTCGGCGCCCAGAATTGCGGCTTTGATAATGTCTTGTCCGGTTTTCAGACCACCATCCACCTGCAAACGGATCTTGTGACGCAAACCGTTAGCGACCAGCGCTTGCTGGGTTTCTACCAGCCCCAGTTCCCACGGACAACCGGCATATTTCACCGAAGAGAGCGGGCTTGCGCCAGTACCACCGTCGTAGCCGGCTATAGTAATCAGATCGGCATAGGCTTTCGCCACACCGGTAGCAATGGTACCAACGCCCGGTTCGGAAACCAGCTTCACAGAGATCATCGCTTTCGGATTGACCTGCTTCAGGTCGAAAATTAGCTGCGCCAGATCCTCGATTGAGTAGATATCGTGGTGCGGCGGCGGAGAAATCAGCGTTACGCCGGGTACGGAGTAGCGCAGCCTGGCGATGTACGGCGTGACTTTGTCACCCGGTAGCTGACCGCCTTCGCCCGGTTTTGCTCCCTGTGCGACTTTGATCTGAATAACATCAGCGTTCACCAGGTACGCTGGCGTTACGCCAAAGCGGCCAGAAGCAACCTGCTTGATACGCGACACTTTATTGGTGCCATAGCGTGCAGGATCTTCACCGCCTTCACCGGAGTTGGAGAAGCCGCCGAGGCTGTTCATTGCTTCTGCCAGCGCTTCGTGAGCCTCCGGGCTGAGCGCGCCGATAGACATCGCTGCAGTATCGAAGCGTTTAAACAGCTCGGTCGCTGGTTCCACATCTTTCAGACTGACCGCTTCACCGTTTGGTGTGATGGCCAGCAAATCGCGCAGCGTAGCCGCCGGGCGTTCGTTAACCAGCTTCGCATACGCCTGATAATCGCTGTACTCGCCGTTCTGAACTGCCTGTTGCAGCGTGCGCACGACATCCGGGTTATAGGCGTGGTATTCGCCGCCGTGGACATATTTTAGCAGCCCGCCCTGCGACAGCGGTTTACGCACCAGCCAGGCCAGTTTAGAGAGGTTCAGCAGATCCTGCTGGAAGTCGCTAAAGCCCGCGCCGCCAATACGGCTGATAACGCCCTGGAAGCAGAGTGCAGCAACGTCATCGTGCAGACCCACGGCTTCAAACAGTTTTGAGCAGCGGTATGAGGCGATCGTCGAAATGCCCATTTTGGACATGATTTTGTACAGCCCTTTATTGATGCCGTTACGGTAGTTCAGCATCACTGTACGGTAATTTTTCTCGATGGCATTGTTGTCGACCAGTTTCGCCAGAGTTTCATACGCCAGGTAAGGGTAGATGGCCGTCGCACCAAAGCCGAGCAGCACCGCAAAGTGGTGCGGGTCACGGGCGCTTGCTGTTTCAACAATAATGTTGGCATCGCAGCGCAGGCTCTTATCCACCAGACGGGTCTGGATCGCGCCCACCGCCATCGGCGCCGGAACCGGCAGACGATTTTTGGCGATGTTACGGTCAGAGAGTACCAACAATACAGTACCGTTACGCACCATCTGCTCTGCTTGATCACACAGCGCTTTGATGGTCTCCTCCAGCGACGTTTCGGTCACGTCAAAGGTGATGTCCAGCGTGTCAGCGCGGTAGTGTTCCTCTTCCATCGTCGTCAGTTGCTTGAAATCGGAGTACAGCAGGATCGGTGATTTGAAACTCAGGCGATGTGCCTGGCCTTCTGCTTCGCAGAAGACGTTCATTTCGCGACCGATGCTGGTAGCCAGCGACATAACGTGGGCTTCACGCAGCGGATCGATCGGCGGGTTAGTTACCTGCGCAAATTGCTGGCGGAAGTAGTCATAAATAATGCGTGGCTGACTTGAGAGCACTGCAAATGGAGTATCATCGCCCATGGAACCGACTGCTTCCTGGCCATTTTCACCTAGCACGCGGATAACCGAATCCAGCTCTTCAAAGCTGTAGTTAAACTGCTTCTGGTAGCTTGCCAGCAGATCGTCGTCCATCTCGCGGGTACCGACGTCTTCGTCAGGCAGATCTTCAAACGGCACCAGACGGCGAACGTTTTTCGCCATCCACTCTTTATAGGGGTGGCGGCTTTTCAGATCGTCATCGGTTTCGGCCGAATGTAGAATGCGCCCGTCGCGGGTATCGATAACCATCAGTTCGCCCGGGCCGACACGGCCTTTTTCCACCACTTCGTCCGGCTGATAATCCCAAATCCCCACTTCTGAAGCGCAGGTGATCAGCTTGTCTTTGGTGACGACATAGCGCGCCGGGCGCAGACCGTTACGGTCAAGGTTGCAGGCAGCGAAACGACCGTCGGACATCACGATGCCCGCCGGACCATCCCACGGCTCCATGTGCATGGAGTTAAAGTCGAAGAAACTGCGCAGGTCCGGATCCATATCCGGGTTATTCTGCCAGGCTGGCGGCACCAGCAAACGCATGGCGCGCACGATATCCATCCCGCCAGCCAGCAGCAGCTCAAGCATGTTATCCATTGAGCTTGAGTCTGAACCGGTTTCGTTGACAAACGGCGCAGCATCATGAAGATCCGGGATCAACGGCGTATTGAATTTGTAGGTGCGCGCGCGCGCCCATTGGCGGTTACCGGTAATGGTGTTGATTTCACCGTTGTGTGCCAGGTAGCGGAACGGCTGCGCCAGTGGCCAGCGTGGTACGGTGTTGGTGGAGAAGCGCTGGTGGAACAGGCAAATGGCCGATTCCAGACGCAGATCCGCCAGATCCAGGTAAAAGCGCGGCAGATCTGCCGGCATACAAAGACCTTTATAGATGTTCACCAGGTTGGAGAGACTACAAACGTAGAACTCTTTATCTTCTTGCAGGCGTTTTTCAATGCGGCGACGAGCGATAAACAGACGACGCTCCATATCGCGCGGGCGCCAGCCTGCCGGGGCGTTAACGAAAATTTGTTCAATACGAGGCAGCGAGGAGAGGGCGATTTCACCGAGCACCCCTTCGTTGGTTGGCACATCGCGCCAGCCGACGATCGACAGGGTTTCTTGTTGCAGCTCTTCTTCAACAACGCGACGCGACGCGCTGGCTTTTTCTGGATCCTGATTCAGGAACAGCATGCCCACGGCGTAATTTTTGGCTAAGCGCCAGCCGCGTTCTTCCGCCACAATACGGAAGAAACGGTCGGGTTTTTGCAGCAGCAGACCGCAACCGTCGCCGGTTTTACCATCGGCAAGGATGGCGCCGCGGTGCTGCATTCGGGCCAGTGCGTGAATAGCAGTACGCACTACCTTGTGGCTAGGTTCGCCTTCTATGTGGGCGATCAGGCCGAAACCACAGTTATCTCTCTCTAGAGATTTATCGTACAACATATCAGTGAACCTCCCCAGGCTCTACGAGACACCCTCCATCGATCGATACGCACAGGCGTAAAAAGAGCATGGCGACGGGGCATATGCCTCGCATGTCGCCCTCTTTAATATCCTTTTCGCATCGATACACAAGTGTTGAGGACTTGCTTAAGAGGGAATCTCAATTACTGCATAAATATGATGAGCAGACTGCTCATCCAGAAAGCTTCCAGCGGATTCCCAAGTTATCGGGAATCCGTACACAGGTCAAATGCCGAGCTTATTTATACAAAAATGTGCTAAGGATGGATTATCTATTTGATATTTATGATTATTTAATGTTTTTACATTCATGAAACGCAACGACAAGCGATAGTGTAGTGTGATCTGACTCACTATACCAAAGCATGGTTTCTGATGTTCTGTTCTGAAAGTGTCTTTAGCGGCAGATTTTTATTCTGCTTTTGTGGTCAATGGTTGCATGAAGACACTGTTTTTCACTTCCGTGCGTATTTCTGCAAAATAAGACAAGAATATAAGGAAAAGTAATTGTTATTGAGGTGAATGAAATTGCGATTATATTGACTGTTTATGCAATGAATAAAAGCCTTCCAGGGCGATTGATCCAGGTCATCGCCGATGAAAGCTAAAAGTGGCAGGCTACACCCTTTCGTCAGGGCGGCCTTTCAGATTATGCAGTTACAGAAATTAGTCAATATGTTTGGTGGGGATCTTGCTCGCCGGTATGGAGAAAAAGTACATAAACTCACTTTGCATGGTGGTTTTAGCTGCCCAAACCGTGATGGCACCATTGGTCGCGGTGGGTGTACATTCTGTAATGTCGCTTCTTTTGCTGATGAGGCACAGCAACACCAATCCATTGCTGCCCAGCTTGCTCATCAGGCAAACCTCGTTAATCGCGCTCGCCGCTATCTCGCTTATTTCCAGGCTTACACTAGCACCTGGGCGGAAGTGCAGGTACTGCGGTCGATGTACCAGCAGGCGATAAGCCAGGCGAATATTGTCGGTTTGTGCGTTGGTACGCGCCCTGATTGCGTGCCGGAAGTCGTGCTGGATTTGCTTTGTGAATACCACCAACAGGGCTATGAAGTGTGGCTGGAGTTGGGCTTGCAAACCGCTAATGATAAAACATTGCATCGCATCAACCGTGGACATGATTTCGCCTGCTACCAGAAAACGACACAGCAGGCCCGTAAACGCGGCCTGAAGGTCTGCACGCATTTGATTGTCGGATTTCCAGGGGAACGTCTCATGGATTGCCTGGAGACCCTACAGCGCGTTACAGAAACTGGTGTCGATGGCATTAAGCTGCATCCGCTGCATATTGTGAAAGGCAGTATTATGGCGAAGGCATGGGAAGCCGGCCGACTGAACGGTATTGGCCTGGAAGAGTATACTGTTATTGCCGGGGAGATGATTCGCCATACGCCGCCAGAGGTTATCTATCATCGCGTTTCCGCCAGCGCACGTCGCCCGACGCTGCTGGCGCCGCTATGGTGTGAAAACCGCTGGACCGGCATGGTGGAGCTGGATCGCTACCTGAATGAGCAGGGTGGACAAGGTTCGGCTCTCGGACGCTGCTGGCAATTGCCCACTTGAACCGACGGTGAAACCCCTGCCCTCCCCGCATTTTTCACACAAGCTTCAATACCTTGCCCAGAATTGAGTATTATTGAGCGGAATTGTCCGAGGGAACCTCTATGAAGCAAATCCGTTTACTGGCGCAATACTACGTCGATCTGATGATGAAGCTTGGTCTGGTGCGCTTTTCCTTGCTGCTGGCTTTAGCACTGGTGGTACTGGCAATCGTCGTGCAGATGGCGGTCACCATGGTATTACAGGGGCAGGTAGAAAGCATCGATGTTATCCGCTCGATCTTTTTCGGTCTGCTGATCACCCCGTGGGCGGTCTACTTCTTATCGGTGGTGGTCGAGCAACTGGAAGAGTCTCGCCAGCGGTTGTCGCGGTTGGTAGAAAAACTTGAAGAGATGCGCGATCGCGATCTGAAGCTCAATGTGCAGTTAAAAGATAATATTGCCCAGCTTAACCAGGAGATCAGCGATCGCGAAAAAGCTGAAGCGGAGCGCCTGGCTACCTTTGAGCAGCTAAAGATAGAGATGCAGGAGCGTAAGCAAACGCAGATCCAACTCGAACAACAATCCTCCTTTCTGCGTTCTTTCCTTGATGCTTCACCGGATTTGGTTTTCTACCGTAACGAAGATAAAGAGTTTTCCGGCTGTAACCGGGCGATGGAACTGCTGACCGGCAAGAGCGAGAAGCAGCTCATTCACCTGAAACCGCAGGATGTCTATTCGGAGGAGGCCGCAGCCAAAGTCATCGAAACTGATGAAAAAGTCTTTCGTCATAACGTATCGCTGACCTACGAACAGTGGCTGGATTATCCGGACGGGCGCAAAGCCTGTTTTGAAATCCGTAAAGTGCCTTATTACGACCGTGTGGGTAAACGTCACGGACTGATGGGCTTTGGTCGCGACATTACTGAGCGAAAACGCTACCAGGATGCGCTGGAGCGGGCCAGCCGTGATAAGACCACCTTTATTTCCACTATTAGCCATGAATTGCGTACACCGCTGAATGGCATAGTTGGCCTGAGCCGGATCCTGCTCGACACGGATTTGACGCAGGAACAAGAGAAATACCTGAAGACAATCCATGTCTCGGCCGTGACGCTGGGGAATATCTTCAACGATATTATCGATATGGATAAAATGGAGCGCCGCAAAGTTCAGCTTGATAACCAGCCGTTGGATTTCACCAGTTTCCTTGCCGATTTGGAAAACCTTTCCGGTTTGCAGGCGCATCAAAAAGGTCTGCGTTTTGTACTGGAGCCAACGTTACCGCTGCCGCACAAGGTGGTTACCGACGGTACGCGTTTGCGGCAGATTCTGTGGAACCTGATCAGCAATGCGGTGAAATTTACCCCGCAAGGGCAGGTTGAAGTGCGCGTTCGCTACGACGAAGGTGAAATGCTGCACTTCGAAGTGCAGGATTCCGGTATCGGTATTCCTCGCGACGAGCAGGATAAGATCTTTGCCATGTATTATCAGGTGAAAGATAGCCACGGCGGCAAGCCAGCAACGGGGACGGGTATCGGCCTGGCCGTTTCGCGTCGCCTCGCCAAAAAAATGGGAGGTGATATCTCTGTCAGCAGCCAGACCGGTGCCGGGTCCATCTTTACACTGACCGTCCATGCGCCTGCAGTGGCCGAAGAGGTTGATGACGCTTTCGAAGATGATGATATGCCGTTACCCGCACTGCATGTGCTGCTGGTTGAGGACATTGAGCTGAATGTCATTGTCGCGCGCTCGGTGCTGGAAAAGCTGGGTTGCAGTGTCGACGTAGCAATGACCGGAAGCGCTGCGCTGGAGATGTTTGCCCCTGGCGAATACGATCTGCTGCTGTTAGATATTCAGTTGCCGGACATGACCGGGCTGGATATTTCCCGTGCACTAACCAGCCGTTACCCGCGCGAAGATCTTCCGCCGCTGGTAGCTCTGACGGCCAACGTGCTGAAAAACAAACAAGAGTATCTCGATGCGGGCATGAATGACGTCTTGAGCAAACCGCTGGCGGTCCCGGCATTAACTGCCATGATTAAAAAGTTCTGGGATACACACTCCAACGAGGAGGAGCACGTGACAACTGTCGATAACAGCAAAGTACAAACGGTGCTGGATACGGCCATGCTTGAGCAATATATCGAACTGGTTGGGCCTAAATTGATCACTGATGGGCTGGCTGTCTTTGAGAAAATGATGCCGGGCTATCTCAATGTGCTTGAGTCAAATCTTACGGCACGCGATCAGAAAGGCATAACCGAAGAGGGGCATAAAATTAAGGGCGCGGCAGGCTCTGTCGGTTTACGCCATC
The DNA here is from genome assembly GCF_900094795.1 of Kosakonia oryziphila. Lineage (GTDB taxonomy): Bacteria > Pseudomonadota > Gammaproteobacteria > Enterobacterales > Enterobacteriaceae > Kosakonia > Kosakonia oryziphila. Next base: position 15,129 of record NZ_FMBC01000024.1, on the reverse strand, counting down.
TGCAGCAACTGGGGCAACAGATCCAGTCTGCCGATCTCCCAGCCTGGTGGGACAATGTCGGCGAATGGGTGGAAGAGATGAAACAGGAGTGGCAGAACGATGTGGCGGTACTGAAAGCCTGGGTTGCGTCAGTGGATGCTGGAAAAAAATGACCCCGGATTAACCGGGGTGCGCGAATACTGCGCCAACACCAGGGAAACTGTAGCTGCGCCGTAATTTTTACTCTTTGTTTGCAAGGGCGTAGCCTGAAAAAATTCGACCACACGCACACAAGATAGCAAATCTTAAATGGTTTGTTACATCAATCAGTAAAATGTGTGAAGCAAGGCTCCCTTATCAAAATTTTTAATTACCAACAGTACGTTGCATAAAGGATGAGCAAAATGAAAAAAGTAGGCGTGATTCTCAGCGGAGCGGGTGTTTATGACGGTGCGGAAATCCATGAAGCAGTGATCACGTTACTGGCGATCGCCCGTTCAGGCGCTGAGGCAGTTTGTTTCGCGCCGAATAAATGGCAGAGCGATGTAGTGAATCACCTTACGGGTGATGTTATGACTGAGAGCCGCAATATGCTGGTCGAAGCCGCCCGAATTGCGCGTGGAAATATCCGGCCGTTGGCACAACTATCAGTAAATGATCTGGATGCGCTGATTGTGCCTGGTGGTTTTGGTGCGGCCAAAAATTTGAGTAATTTCGCCAGCCATGGCAGCGCGTGCGTTGTTGATAATACGCTTAAACAATGCGTGCTGGAGATGCATCGGGTGGGTAAACCACTGGGATTTATGTGCATCGCTCCGGCGTTGCTGCCGAAAATTTTTGACTTCCCGCTGCGTCTGACCATCGGTACAGATGTCGATATCGCTGAAGTACTGGAAGAGATGGGCGCGGAACATGTGCTGTGCCCGGTGGACGATATTGTGGTGGATGAAGAGAACAAAGTAGTAACCACGCCAGCGTATATGCTTGCTGAGAATATTGCTCAGGCAGCGGCGGGGATTGAAAAGCTGGTTGCGCGCGTATTGGTGCTGGCGGAATGAGAAACCGCTTTCGCGGCCAGATGAAAACTATGCTGAAACGTATTGCGCTACGGATTTTACTGATACTGGCCATTTTATGGGGCGGCGGCATTGTGCTGTTCAGCTTTCTGCCTGTGCCATTTTCTGCCGTGATGGTCGAACGGCAAATTGAGGCATGGCTGACGGGTAATTTTGGTTATGTTGCTCATTCCGACTGGGTCAGTATGGATGAGATTTCGCCGTGGATGGCGTTGGCCGTTGTCGCCGCAGAGGATCAGCGTTTCCCCGATCACTGGGGGCTGGATTTTAGCGCGATCCAAAAGGCACTTTCACATAATGAACGCAATGAGAACCGTATTCGTGGCGCGTCGACGATCTCTCAACAAACGGTGAAGAACCTGCTGTTATGGGACGGCAAAAGTTGGGTGCGAAAAGGGCTGGAAGCCGGTTTGACGCTGGTGATGGAAGTGGTATGGACAAAACGGCGTATCCTGACGGTGTATCTTAATATTGCAGAGTTTGGCGACGGCGTCTTTGGCGTGGAAGAGGCGGCTCAGCGTTATTTCCACAAACCGGCCAGCCGGTTAAGTATGTCGGAAGCGGCATTGTTGGCGGCAGTACTGCCGAATCCAATACAATTTCAGGCGGCAGCACCATCCGGCTATGTTCGCAACCGCCAGGCGTGGATCCTGCGCCAGATGCGCCAACTCGGAGGGGAAGGCTTTTTGCAAAGCAATAAGCTGTACTAATTCAGTCTTCGTCAAAGCCCGCGTTAAACAGGGCGATCACGGCTGCCAGGGCTTCTTCTTCTTGCGGGCCGCTGGCTTCGACTTCAATTTGCCGCCCTTTCGCGGAGTCCAGCATCAGCAATGCAATCACGCTGCTGGCTTCCGCTTCGGTACCTTCGTCATTGCGCAGTAACACTTCTGCATCAAATCCCTGTACCAGCTCAAACAGTTTCATCGCCGGGCGCGCATGCATGCCCAGTTTATTGGTGATCTCAACAATTTGTTTTACGGTCATGTTTTGCGTTTTTCCAGCGTACGGTGACGGGACTGAACGTTTTTACCGCGTGAGCGGAAATAATCCGCCAACTGTTCGGCGACATAAACAGAACGATGTTTGCCACCGGTACAACCGATAGCGACAGTCAGATAGCTACGGTTGTTGGTTTCCAGCATCGGTAACCACAGTTCAAGATAACTGCGGGTCTGGTAAATAAAATTATGCACTTCGGTATGCCGATCGAGGAACGCCGCGACAGGTTTGTCGAGACCTGTCATCGGGCGCAGCTTCGGATCCCAGTGCGGGTTAGGTAGAAAGCGAACGTCAAAGACGTAGTCAGCATCAATAGGAATGCCATGCTTAAAGCCGAACGACTCAAAGACCATGGTCAGTTCGCGCTCTCGCTTGCCGAGCAGGCGGGTGCGCAGCATTTCGGCGAGTTCATGTACCGACATTTCTGAGGTATCGACGATCAAGTCCGCGCGGGAACGCAGTGGTTCCAGCAGGTTACTCTCTTCATCAATAGCACTTTCCAGCGATAAATTTTTGCTGGAAAGAGGATGTAAGCGGCGCGTATCGCTGTAGCGCCGAATCAGCGTGTTGCGGTCAGCATCAAGGAACAACAACTGCGGCGAGAATGCATCAGGCAGGCTGCTCATCGCCTGTTCAAAAATTTCCGGTGATTCCGGCATATTACGGACATCAATACTGACGGCGGCAGAGGTCTGACGCTCGGCGAGCGTCTGCGCCAGCTGCGGTAGCAGCACTACCGGCAGATTATCGACACAATAGAAACCCATGTCTTCCAGGGCGCGCAGGGCCACGGATTTGCCTGAGCCAGAACGACCACTTACGATCATCAGGACCATGAACCGTTTCTCCCTACAACGACAAAAAAGGTGTTCTTCCCGTTACGCATCGTCGCTTTCGCCTTCTGTCTGCGTGATTATCTGATACAGCTCTTCATCGTTCTGCGCACTGCGCAGGCGACGGCAAATGGTTTTATCCGCGAGCCGTTTGGCTACCAGTGAGAGCGTATGCAGATGCGTTTTGGTTTGATCCGCAGGCACCAGCAGTGCAAACAGCAGATCGACGGGTTGATTATCGATAGCGTCGAAAGCAATGGGCGTTTCGAGCTGTACAAAAACGCCGACGGCGCGCAGCGTGTCCTCTTCGAGCTTACCGTGGGGGATAGCAATACCGTTACCAATACCGGTACTGCCCATCTTCTCACGCGTAAGGATGGCTTCGAAAACGACCTGTGGCGGCAGGCCGAGCTGTTTTGCCGCCAGTTCACTGATAATTTCCAGAGCACGTTTCTTGCTCTGGCAGTGAACGCCGCTACGTGTACATTCCTGGTTAAGGACATTGCTCAGTTGAAGAGCGGAATCGTTATTCATCATAATTTCACCTAAGCGCCGTCAGAGCTAAACACCCTACCGGGTTGCGGTAGGGTGCAACGCGTCAACCGAACGCCCGGACAATTAGTGTTGTTTTAGTTTATCTTTGTGTTTCGTGAGTTGCCGCGACAGTTTATCAATCAAACCGTCAATGGCAGCGTACATATCTTGTCCTTCCGCGCTGGCATGCAACTCGCCTCCATTTACATGCAGGGTTGCATCCGAGGTATGGATCACTTTCTCCACTTTCAACACAATATAGACCTGATTAATCCTTTCGAAATACTGCTCAAGCTTGGCAAATTTGCTGTTAACAAATTCACGTAAAGCATCAGTGATCTCGACGTTTTGTCCTGTGATGTTAAGCTGCATAGTGTCTTCCTTATCGGTTGGGTCACACCAACTGTTTACGTTGGTTAGACGGCGGAATGGATAAAGATTCTCGGTACTTCGCAACGGTACGCCGCGCTACCATAATTCCTTGATCGGAAAGTAGCGTCGTCAGCTTACTGTCGCTCAGTGGTTTTGCAGGGTTTTCTGCGGCGATTAATTTCTTAACCAGCGCGCGAATGGCTGTTGACGAGGCTTCGCCGCCGCCTTCCGTATTCACATGGCTGGAGAAGAAATACTTCAGTTCAAAAATGCCGCGAGGACTGTGCAGATACTTCTGAGTTGTCACACGGGAAATCGTGGATTCGTGCATTTCGACGGCCTGGGCGATATCCGCCAGCACCATCGGTTTCATAAACTCTTCACCCTGTTCAAAGAATGCCTGCTGCTGCTCGACGATGCAGCGGCTGACGCGCAATAGCGTGTCGTTACGACTTTCAAGGCTTTTGATCAGCCACTTCGCTTCCTGCAAATTACTGCGGATAAATTGGGTGTCGGCATCATTACGCGCGCCGCCGCCCATTGAAGCGTAGTGCTGGTTGATTTGCAGACGGGGAATGCTGTCAGAGTTCAGTTCTACCGTCCAGCGCCCGTTATGCTTACGCACCAGCACATCCGGAATGACATACTCTGGTTCGCCGGTCTGGATCGACTGGCCGGGGCGCGGATCCAGCGACTGAATCAAATTTACTGCTTCTTTCAGCACATCTTCTTTAAGACGCGTGACGCGCATAAGCGTGCGGAAATCGTGGTTGGCGAGCAGCTCGAGGTGATCGCTGATGATCAGGCGGGCCTCTTCGCACCAGGGGGTATCTTTCGCGAACTGGGAAAGTTGGATCAACAGGCAGTCACGCAGATCGCGCGCAGCTACGCCAACCGGATCGAAACGCTGGACGCGCTTTAACACTGCTTCAACTTCATCAAGACCGACTTCTTCATCGCCCATGCTTTCCAGTACATCCTCAAGCGACACAGTAAGATAGCCTGTCTCATCGACTGCATCGACGATAGAGGTTGCGATGGCGCGATCGGTATCGGAAAACGGCGTTAACTCCACCTGCCACATCAGGTAATCCTGAAGAGACTGTGTCGTTTCACCCTGATAAATCGGTAGTTCATCATCGATATAATCATGACTGCTGCCGGAAGGCGTTCCGGCGGTATAAATCTCATCCCAACTGGCGTCAAGCGGCAACTCTTCAGGCATCTCTTTCTGTTCGAGCGCGTCTACGGTATCCAGGCCTTCATTTTCCTGAGTTTGTTGGCTATCCACTTCTTCATGAAGATCGGCTTGTTCCAGCAATGGATTACTCTCCAGCGCTTGCTGAAGTTCCTGCTGAAGTTCTAACGTGGACAACTGCAACAAGCGGATAGCCTGTTGCAGTTGTGGCGTCATAGCTAGCTGTTGGCTTAGCCTTAATTGCAAACCTTGCTTCATATTCAGAGCAGCACTCTCCGACAAAATACCTCAATAAACTCTACCCTATCAGAGTCTGAAGTCTTCCCCAAGATATACGCGCTTAACGTGTTCGTCTTCAAGGATTTGCTGCGGTGTGCCATGAGCAATTAAATGCCCCTGACTGACGATATATGCACGTTCACACACCGCCAGCGTTTCGCGAACATTGTGGTCAGTAATTAACACACCTAACCCGCTGTCACGTAAGTGTTCAATGATGCGTTTGATGTCGATAACCGAGATAGGATCGACACCCGCGAAGGGTTCATCCAGCAAGATAAATTTAGGATTTGCCGCCAGTGCGCGTGCAATTTCAACGCGGCGACGTTCACCACCCGAAAGGGACTGCCCCATATTGTCGCGCAGATGCTCAATATGGAACTCTTCCATCAATTCGTTAGCGCGATCGGCGCGCTGCTCGGAAGTTAAATCTTCACGGATCTGAAGCACCGCCATCAGGTTGTCATACACGCTCAGACGACGAAAAATAGATGCTTCCTGCGGTAAATAACCGATGCCGCGACGCGCGCGCGCATGCAGTGGCAGCAAGCTGATATCGTCGTCATCAATAATGATATTGCCCGCGTCACGCGGAACAATCCCGACCACCATATAAAATGTGGTCGTTTTCCCTGCACCGTTAGGGCCAAGCAGCCCAACAATTTCGCCGGAGTTAACGGTCAGGCTGACGTCTTCAACCACGCGGCGACCCTTATAGGCTTTCGCGAGATTCTTTGCAGTTAATGTTGCCATAACGAATTAGTTACTCTTCTTAGGAGCCGGGGTTTGGGTGTTGCCCTTGTCCTGCAACTGCGACGGCACCAGTACTGTGGTGACGCGTTTACCTTTGTCGCTGAACGCCTGCATTTTCTGCTCTTTCACCAGGTAGGTGATTTTGTCGCCAGTGATGTTGCTGTCCAACTGCTCGAGATAGGCTTTGCCAGTCAGCACGACAAAATCTTTTTCCAGTTCGTAGTGCATCTGTGAAGCATGACCTTTCACCGGCTTGCCGTTGTCCTGCATCTGATAAAATGTGGCTGGGTTGCCATAGCCATCAATAATCTCTTTACCTTGCTGGCCGCCCGGGCGCGTTACCACCACTTTATCGGCGTTGATTTTAATGGTTCCCTGCGTCACCACGACATTGCCGGTGAAGGTGACAATATTGCCCTGCATATCCAGTGACTGCTGATCGGAGTCAATATGGATCGGCTGCTCGGTATCACCGGTCACGGCAAAAGCCGGAAGCGCAGCGGCAAGAAGCGTACTGGCGAGAACCAGGTTAAGGCTGAGTTTGTTTGTTTTGAATTTCATAGGAGCTTCTAACCTTTTCAATCAGCTCGGCGTTTTTGCTGCGTAAGTTGCCGCGCATTTTCAGGCCGGTGGAATTAAATGTTGTTCCGTACAATGTTACCTGATCATCGGAAGTAACATCCTGTGTTATCAGATTGATCTGGGCGTTATCTGTGGTGATTTTTCGTAGCTGCGAATCTGCTGTCAATGCGTTGACCTCAACATGCCCATAAAGGTAAAGCATTCTGTCGCTTGTTAATTTCGCTTTATCTGACTTAATCGACCAGGTCGGTATTTTGTTCTGATCAAAAGTTGTCAACACTGGTTGCGCATACCAACTCACGCCATCGACGGAGTAGTATTCGACATTTTGCGCAATCAAGCGGTAGTTGAGCGCACCTTCCGGGGTATAAACCACCGTGTCGGTATGTTTGCTGGTGTAGGTTGGCGCTTTGTCGTCAGTTGTGGTTTGTCCAGGTTCATCCTGAGAAGTCAGGTTAATACCAATCAGTACCAAAGCGACCAGCGCCAGTAGAATGATGGCCCAACGTCTGGTTTTACTCATATCGATTGCCCTTTGGCCTCATCCTGCTTGCCCTGCGCCAGCAGCAACAAATCACACACTTCACGGACTGCGCCGCGACCTCCATTGATGCGCGTAACGTAATCGACACGCGGAAACAGCAAAGGATGCGCATCGGCGACAGCAATGCTTAGACCAATTTCGGCCATCACCGGCCAGTCAATTAAATCGTCACCCACATAGGCAACCTGCTCCGGCGTTAGCGCCAGCCTGGTCAGTAATTCACGGTAGGCCAGCAGTTTATCTGACTGGCCCTGATACAGGTGCTTAATCTTCAGTGTTTCACAACGATCTTCTACCAGTTTAGCTTTTCGACCGGTAATAATGGCGATCTCAATGCCGGAAGTTAGCGCACAGCGGATCCCATAGCCATCGCGAACGTTAAACGCTTTTAGCTCTTCCCCATTATTGCCCATATAGATAAGGCCATCGGATAGCACGCCGTCCACATCGAGGATCAACAGGCGAATTTTTTCCGCTTTGCTCATGACTTGCGTGCTAACCGGCCCATAACAGGTTGGAAGCGACGCGCCAGCATTACTCATTCTGATGTCCTTCTTTACACTACGCCAGCGCGTAGCAAATCATGCATATGTAACACACCCAGTAACTGGTCGCCATCGGCAACCATAACCGAGGTAATGTGGCGGGACTGCATCAGGTTCAGCGCATCGACTGCCAGCGTATTAGGCCGTACGCGGATGCCGCCAGGTGTCATCACGTCGGCAATACCCATGTTGCGTACATCTCCACCCATATCAAATACACGACGTAAATCGCCGTCGGTAAAGATACCTTCGATCTTCATCAGATCGTCGCAGATCACCGTCATACCTAAATTTTTGCGCGTGATCTCCAGTAGTGCGTCGCGCAAACTGGCAGTCTTGCGGACATGCGGGATCTCGTCGCCGATGTGCATAATATCGTTTACCCGCAACAACAGCTTGCGTCCCAGCGCGCCACCAGGGTGAGAGAGGGCGAAATCCTCTGCGGTAAACCCGCGTGCTTTCAACAGCGCAACCGCCAGCGCATCGCCCATTACCAGTGCGGCAGTAGTGCTAGAAGTCGGCGCCAGGCCCAGCGGGCAGGCTTCTTTAGGCACCTTCACGCAGAGATGAATATCCGCTGCGCGCGCCATACTGCTTTCCGGGCGACTCGTCATACAGATCAGCGAAACTTTTAGCCGTTTCAGTACCGGGATCAGCGCCAGTATTTCGTTTGACTCGCCAGAGTTTGACAGGGCGATCACCACATCCTGTGGGCTGACCATACCCAGATCGCCGTGAGCCGCCTCGCCGGGATGGACAAAAAAGGAAGGGGTGCCCGTGCTGGCGAATGTCGCCGCCATTTTTCTGCCAATATGGCCGGATTTGCCCATCCCCATCACTACCACTTTGCCAGAGCAATAGAACATTTTCTCGCACGCCTGAGCGAAGTCATGGTTGATATATTGATCAAGCTGTGCGAGGCCTTCACGTTCAATCTTGAGGACGTCTTTGCCTGCTTGTTGAAAGTCAAAACCCGGCTGCAAATCTATTTGCGACATAATGCGTATCCGATTATCCAGTCAAAAGCGGCGACAGCCAGTACAGCATCGCCAGCCATACGATAAACCCGCTAAACAGCAGCGCGCCCACGCCCTTACTGATCTGCTTACGTTTCCAGCAGGTGAGGGCAAAAATGGCGCTGACCAGTAGCATCACGCCATAATCACGCGTAAAAGCCATCGGGTTAAACGCGCCCGGCGCAATCAGTGCAGGCAAGCCAAGCACGATAGCAATATTAAAAATGTTGGATCCAATGATATTGCCTATCGCAATATCGTCTTCCCCCTTGCGTGCTCCCGCAATGGCTGTTGCCAGTTCTGGAAGCCCGGTACCGATGGCAATAACCGTCAGGCCAATGGTGAGTTCGCTGATCGCAAAATAATTCGCCACCACGGTGGCGTTATCCACCACCATGCGCGTAGCCATCGGCATAATAATCAGCGCGACGCCCAGCCACAGGCAGGCTACAGAGAGCGTGCCATCGCGAGGCAATTCAGCCAGTTGCTCTCGTGTCAGGCTATCATTGCCCTGATGCTCGGCGTGGCGGGCAATTTTAACAATGAAAACCAGCCATAGCACGGCTAATAACAATAAAATAATGCCATCTACGCGCGTTAGCTGCCCATCGTAAAGCACAGCGCCAGACAGCAGGCTGGCTAACAAGGTTAGCGGTAATTCACGACGCAGAATATCAGAATGCACGGTAAAAGGGTGCAGCAGCGCCGCGACGCCGAGAATCAATAAGATATTAGTAATGTTAGAGCCGATGGCAGTACCGATAGCCAGATCAAGCTGGCCATGAAAGGAGGCTGCAACCGAAGTGATAATTTCTGGTAATGACGTGCCAATACTGACAACGGTCATCCCGATGATTAAAGGCGGTACGCCTAATGCCCTGCAAAGTATCGAAGCTGCGAACACCAGACGATCGGCACTGTAGACCACCAGGAGTAAACCAATTATCAATAGCGCCGTGGCTAAAAGCATCTAACGTCCTTTCTTAAGGTATAATTCTGCCGGTTTGCAGGCCGCTATGTCGTGTGAAACCGGACGTTACGCATAGCGTAATGATTCCTAATTTTGACTTTATGCGGCTCAAAAGTAAAACAAATGCCAGCTTTCGCTAACCTCCGCAGGTAATATTCTGCAAAAATAGTGGGTTTTAAATGTTAGCAAGCGTCATGCTTATATCCGATAAGGTCGAAAGGAAAAGAAAATGAGCCAGACTGTGGCGAATCTGGTCGATGTCCGTGGTGTTAGTTTTTCCCGTGGTAATCGATCCATCTTCGACAATATTTCACTGACGGTACCGCGCGGTAAGATCACCGCGATTATGGGGCCGTCGGGGATCGGCAAAACAACGCTGCTGCGCCTGATTGGCGGCCAGATCGCGCCAGACAAAGGCGAGATATTGTTTGATGGCGAAAACGTGCCGGCAATGAGCCGCTCACGTCTTTTTACCGTACGTAAACGAATGAGCATGCTGTTCCAGTCGGGCGCGCTGTTTACCGATATGAACGTTTTTGACAACGTTGCTTATCCCTTGCGTGAGCATACGCATCTGCCCGCACCGCTATTGCACAGCACGGTAATGATGAAGCTGGAAGCCGTTGGTTTGCGCGGCGCCGCACGGCTGATGCCATCGGAGCTCTCCGGTGGCATGGCGCGACGTGCTGCGCTGGCGCGCGCTATTGCGCTGGAGCCGGATCTCATCATGTTTGATGAGCCGTTTGCTGGCCAGGATCCAATTACTATGGGCGTGCTGGTAAAATTAATTTCTGAACTCAATAGCGCTCTGGGCGTCACATGCATCGTGGTTTCCCATGATGTGCCGGAAGTGTTGAGCATTGCTGATTACGCCTACATTGTGGCTGACCGTCAGGTCGTTGCCCATGGCAGCGCGCAGGGGTTACAGGAAAATACCGATCCTCGCGTGCGTCAGTTCCTTGATGGCATTGCTGATGGCCCGGTGCCGTTCCGCTATCCTGCTGGTGATTACCAGCTCGATTTATTAGATTCAGGGAGTTAAGACGCTCATGCTGTTAAATGCACTGGCGACGCTAGGACATCGCGGTATCAAAACGATCGCCACATTTGGGCGTGCCGGTTTGATGTTGTTCAACGCGGTGGTCGGCAAGCCAGAATTCCGTAAGCATGCGCCGTTGCTGGTTCACCAGCTCTATAACATCGGCGTGTTGTCCATGCTCATCATTATTGTCTCCGGCCTGTTTATTGGTATGGTACTCGGCCTACAGGGCTATCTGGTGCTGACAACTTACAGTGCAGAAACGAGCCTTGGCATGCTGGTGGCACTGTCGCTGCTGCGTGAACTGGGGCCGGTGGTTGCTGCGCTGCTTTTTGCTGGCCGCGCGGGTTCTGCTTTGACGGCCGAAATTGGCTTGATGCGAGCTACCGAGCAGATCTCCAGCCTGGAGATGATGGCGGTTGATCCGCTACGTCGCGTGATTTCTCCCCGTTTTTGGGCCGGTGTTATCTCGCTGCCGCTGCTGACGATTATTTTTGTCGCGGTCGGGATTTGGGGCGGTTCGCTGGTCGGGGTTAACTGGAAAGGTATTGATGGCGGTTTTTTCTGGACGGCGATGCAAAACGCCATTGAGCTACGCCTGGACTTAGTTAACTGTCTGATAAAAAGCGTGGTCTTTGCTATTACCGTAACCTGGATTGCATTGTTTAACGGTTACGATGCGATCCCTACTTCTGCCGGGATCAGCCGTGCGACAACGCGCACCGTTGTACACTCCTCGCTGGCCGTACTCGGTCTTGATTTTGTGCTCACCGCATTGATGTTTGGGAATTGAGTTCATGCAAACGAAAAAAAGTGAAATCTGGGTAGGTGTTTTTCTGGTGTTGGCGCTTCTGGCCGCACTCTTCATTTGCCTGAAGGCGGCGGATGTCACGTCAATGCGTACTCAACCGACCTACCGCGTTTACGCGACATTCGACAATATTGGCGGCCTGAAAGTGCGCTCGCCGATCCGCATTGGCGGGGTAGTTATTGGTCGCGTTGCTGATATCTCGCTCGATCCTAAAACCTATCTGCCGCGCGTGGCGCTGGATATCGAAGATCGCTATAACCAGATCCCGGATACCAGTTCACTAGCTGTCCGTACGTCGGGTTTGCTGGGGGAACAGTACCTGGCGCTGAATGTCGGGTTTGACGATCCAGAAATGGGAACCTCAATGCTCAAAGATGGCAGCACAATTCAGGACACCAAGTCCGCGATAGTTCTTGAGGATCTCATCGGACAATTCCTTTACAACAGTAAAGGCGGTGAAAATAAGAATTCAGGCGATGCGGCCGTGCATGGCGAAGGGAATACTCAAGCAGCACCATCTGCTGGTCAGACGAATTAAGAGGAGAATCGAGTTATGTTTAAACGCTTATTAATGGTTGCCCTGTTGATAGTGGCACCGCTGGGTGCGGCAGTCGCTGCCGATCAAAGCAACCCGTATGCTGCAATGAAAGATGCGGCGCAGAAAACGTTCGATCGCCTCAAAAATGAACAACCGCAGATCCGCGCTAACCCAGATTACCTGCGTAACATCGTCGATCAGGAACTGCTGCCGTATGTGCAGGTGAAGTATGCTGGTGCGCTGGTGTTGGGCCGTTACTATAAAGAAGCTACACCAGCGCAGCGAGACGCGTATTTTGCCGCTTTCCGTGAGTATCTGAAACAGGCTTATGGCCAGGCGCTGGCGATGTATCATGGACAGACTTATCTGATCGCGCCGGAACAGCCGCTGGGCGATGCCACTATTGTGCCGATTCGCGTAACCATTATTGATCCAAATGGCCGTCCGCCTGTGCGACTGGATTTCCAGTGGCGTAAAAACACTCAGAGCGGAAGCTGGCAGGTCTACGACATGATTGCCGAAGGGGTCAGTATGATCACCACAAAACAGAATGAGTGGAGCGATCTGCTGCGTACGAAAGGTATAGATGGTCTGACTGCGGAATTGCAGTCTATTTCCCGCCAGAAAATTACCCTGGACGAGAAGAAGCAATGACGCCGCAGCTCAGCTGGTCGCGCGAGGGTGAAAGCCTGATGTTGCAGGGGGAACTGGACCAGGACGTTCTCGACCCACTATATAATGCACGCGTCGAGGCAATGAAAGGTGTAACGTGCATCAATTTACAGGGCGTGACCCGCGTTGATACGGCTGGTGTCGCTTTATTGATTCATCTTATTGCTGAAGGAAAAAATCAGGGTGCTGCTATTTCGCTGGCTGGCATGAGTGACAGTGTTGCGACGCTTGCGGCACTGTATAACCTGCCCGGAGATGTACTCCCTCGCTAATTTTTTCAAAGCGTTACTATCTAAAGCCCCATCCTTCATATTGATGGGGCTTTTTGCTTGTTTAAGACTGCGTCACTTTCCTCTAAGATGTGTGACTGTTTTCACTATCAGATGATATTTACGCCCATGGAAAATCATGAAATTCAGACAGTGCTTATGAACGCACTCTCTCTCCAGGAAGCCCACGTCACTGGCGATGGCAGCCACTTTCAGGTTGTCGCTGTGGGTGAGATTTTTGACGGCATGAGCCGGGTAAAGAAACAGCAAACCATCTATGGCCCGCTAATGGAATACATCGCGGATAACCGTATTCATGCCCTGTCGATCAAAGCGTATACGCCGCAAGAGTGGGCTCGCGATCGTAAACTAAACGGTTTTTGAGCGTAGGTGGGGCTTGCCCCGCTGCGCGTGTGAATTCTTAACAGAGATCAGATGAATGGATAAGTTTCGTGTACAGGGGCCAACGCGTCTCCAGGGCGAAGTGAAAATTTCAGGTGCGAAAAATGCCGCACTGCCGATCCTCTTTGCTACCCTGTTGGCAGAAGAGCCGGTCGAAATCCGCAACGTTCCGAAACTGAAAGATATCGACACCACCATGAAGCTGCTGAGCCAGTTAGGTACGAAGGTGGAGCGTAACGGATCCGTATGGATCGACGCCAGCAAAGTGAATGTGTTCTGTGCACCGTACGATCTGGTGAAAACCATGCGTGCCTCTATTTGGGCGCTGGGGCCGCTGGTTGCCCGTTTCGGGCAGGGACAGGTTTCACTGCCGGGGGGGTGTGCAATTGGCGCGCGTCCGGTGGATTTACACATTACCGGTCTGGAGCAGTTGGGTGCCGAGATCAAACTGGAAGAGGGGTATGTAAAAGCCTCTGTTAATGGTCGCCTGAAAGGCGCGCACATTGTGATGGACAAAGTGAGCGTCGGCGCGACGGTTACGATTATGTCCGCAGCCACTCTGGCGGAAGGTACGACCATCATCGAGAATGCTGCTCGCGAGCCGGAAATTGTCGATACAGCAAACTTCCTCAACACGCTTGGCGCGAAAATTTCCGGCATGGGTACTGACCGAATCACTATCGAAGGCGTACAACGCCTTGGCGGCGGTGTTTATCGTGTGTTGCCTGATCGTATTGAAACGGGGACTTTCCTCGTTGCAGCGGCAATCTCCGGCGGCAAAATTGTCTGCCGCAATGCTCAGCCTGATACGCTGGATGCGGTGCTGGCGAAACTGCGTGATGCAGGGGCTGAAATTGAGGTCGGGGAAGACTGGATTAGCCTGGACATGCACGGCAAACGTCCGAAAGCAGTGAATGTGCGAACTGCACCGCATCCGGGTTTCCCGACTGATATGCAGGCGCAATTTACGCTGCTGAATCTGGTCGCTGAAGGAACCGGTGTCATTACTGAAACCATTTTCGAAAACCGTTTCATGCACATTCCGGAGTTGATCCGCATGGGTGCGCATGCGGAAATCGAAAGCAATACGGCGATTTGCCACGGCGTAGAACTACTTTCTGGTGCTCAGGTAATGGCGACCGACCTGCGTGCTTCTGCAAGCCTGGTGCTCGCAGGTTGTATTGCTGAAGGGACAACTATCGTCGATCGTATCTATCATATCGATCGTGGCTACGAACGCATTGAAGATAAGCTCAGTGCTCTCGGTGCAAAAATCGAGCGTGTCAAAGGCGAGTAAGCAACAGTTAGCGATAAAAAAGAGTCTCCGCTCTAATGCTTGTCAGTTAATCTTTTGAAGGTAGCCGTGACGCGTAGCGTTGCGGCTTCTTTTTTGTGCGCCCAGCATGGGCGCACTCCTGTGGGTGAAAGTCCCGCCTTAAGCTGGTCATAGCGAAAGAAGTGAAGCGCAACTGCATGAGGGCGACCGAATGTGGGGAGGAAGCGTGGAGCATAAATCATGAGCCGATGAACAAAAATCGCATAGGAGGCGCTGTCGAGCAGGGCGAGCGGGCAAGGAACCGCGAAACTCTTGTGACCAGGGCAAAACGGCGTAGATGCGGCGGTTGTGTGATGAAGGAGTGCGTTCTTACCTGGGGAGATCTCGCCTTATGTCTGAAAGGGCAACGGTCATTAACCGGAGCGAGAAGTCAGCAGAGGTC
>NZ_FMBC01000047.1 GCF_900094795.1 Kosakonia oryziphila | reverse complement strand
AAGTAACATAAAAAAATCCGTAATCCCTGTGAGATTACGGATTCTTACACAGCCACTGGATCGGTCAACCGATCCTTAACTGATCGGCATTACGCCCGAAGGCGGCGTTTTTTCACACTGTTACTTGGCACCGGTATCGGCAGCCTTCGCATCAGCAGGTTTATCTGTGGTGGCTGGAGCCGCATCTGACGCAGCAGCATCCGCTTTAGGTGTAGCGGCGTCAGCTTTCGGAGCCGGTTTGATATCCAGCAGTTCTACGTCAAACACCAGCGTGGAGTTAGCCGGGATGCCCGGAACGCCAGTTTTACCATAAGCCAGAGCCGGGGGGATCACCAGCTTGATTTTGCCGCCTTTCTTGATGTTTTTCAGGCCTTCAGTCCAGCCAGGGATCACACCATCGAGGCGGAAGGAGAGCGGTTCGCCACGGGTATAAGAGTTATCGAACTCTTTGCCATCAATCAGCGTACCTTTGTAGTTCACAACGACAGTGTCGCTGTCTTTCGGCGCATCGCCAGTCCCTTCTTTTTCGACTTTGTACAGCAGGCCGCTATCAGTCGTTTTCACACCTTTCTCTTTGGCGAAAGTGTCACGGAAGGTTTTACCTTTCGCTTCGTTATCAGCAGCATCTTTCTCCATACGTTCTTGCGCGGCAGTTTTCACACGCGTCTCGAACGCTTGCAGCGTTTGCTCAATTTCCTGGTCGCTCAGTTTGCTCTTATCAGCAAACGCATCCTGAACGCCAGCAATCAATTGTGCTTTGTCCAGTTTGATACCCAGTTTTTCCTGCTCCTTCAGGGAATTTTCCATGTAGCGGCCCAGTGACGCTCCCAGCGCATAAGCAGACTTCTGGTCGTCATTTTTAAATGCCGCTTTACTGTCAACTGCTGTAGCAGTCTCTTTCTTCGCCGTTTCCGCAGCGGAAGAGAGCGGTGCATGAAGGGCAACGGCCATTGTGGTCGCCAGCAGCGTGACTTTAAACAGTGATTTCATCCATTTCTCCAGGGGCCGGGGCATCTCGCCCCAGGGTTAAACATAAAAGTAAGAAGCGTACTATAAAGCGTTGCGGTAGAAATCAACATAAGGACGCTACCTGAATTCACCTGTTTTCAGACTATTTTTGTTTAAATTAGTTTCTGATTTTCTGACTTAATACTGTACCGCATGACAAACTTCAGTAAAATTCGCTCGATTTATGAAATTTGAGCCGGAAGCAGACCCGAGGTGAAGAATGCAAGAGCTAACAACAGAAGCGCGACTGGCTGAACTGGAAAGCAAACTGGCCTTTCAGGAGATGACAATCGAAGAGCTAAATCAGACGGTTATCGCCCACGAACTGGAGATGGCAAAGTTGCGTGAGCACCTGCGGCTAATGGCAGAAAAGCTCAAAGCCAGCCAGCCTTCCCATATGGCGTCGCCATCAGAAGAAACACCGCCGCCCCATTATTAATGGCGTAAAAAAAGCGGGTTTCCCCGCTCAGTGCATAAATCCCTAAGTATTTCGTATTGCAGGCAGGCGGCAAACTTGAAAATCCCCGGGAGCATAGAAAACTATGTGGCCGGGGTTTGAAAGTGAAGCCAACGCACCTGCTGTGCGAAAGACGACGGGATTTTATTAGTGGCAACCGCAGCCGCCGTTACCACCGCAACCGCCTTTACCATGGTCGTGACCATGATCGTGGCCGTGACCACCGCAGCAGCCATCATGATCATGGTCATGATCGTGGTCATGCGCACCGTGAACGTGGCCATGAGCCAACTCTTCTTCCGTCGCTTCGCGGATCGCAACAACTTCAACGTTAAATTTCAGATTCTGGCCAGCCAGCATGTGGTTGCCATCAACCACAACGTGGTCGTCTTCAACTTCGGTAATTTCTACCGGTACCGGGCCCTGGTCGGTTTCCGCCAGGAAACGCATGCCAACCTGCAACTCGTCAACGCCCATAAAAACGTCTTTCGGTACGCGCTGTACCAGGTTTTCATCGTACTGACCGTAAGCGTCATTCGCGCCAACCGCCACATCGAATTTATCGCCGACTTCGTGCCCGTTCAGCGCGTTTTCCAGACCAGAGATCAGGGAACCGTGACCGTGCAGGTAGTCCAGCGGCGCACTCACCGGAGACTCATCAACCAACACACCGTCTTCTGTACGTACCTGGTAAGCCAGGCTGACCACCAGGTCTTTTGCTACTTTCATGATATCTCCTGAGCGTGGGAAAATTACTGGCGCAGATTGTAGCGGAATTCTGCACCCGTGTACCCTTTAGCTTAAAAAAAGCTGCCCGATATGGCTAGTCCGGATGAAAAATACCAATAACTTGCTCATCTTTGCGAACATGATCGCGGGCCTCTTTATCGGCTTCACGCATCTGGTGTCCACACTTAACACACTCAACAATATCGACATTATTTTCACGCCACATCGCCAGCGAATCCTTAGCCTGGCATGACGGACAAACCGCCCCGGCAATAAAACGTTTACGTACCGCCATTCGAATCCCCTTATTCAAACTCGTCCCAGCCATCCAGCTGGCGACGCTCTTTTTGCATTTCACGCTGGAAAATCTCCTCCAGCTCGCGCCGCGCTTCGCGTACGCGGGAAATTTGTAGCGTATCGGTATGCACCGGCATCAGTTCACGCAGCATACGCATATCCAGCCGTTTAAAATGCAGTTGCGCGCGCTGCGCCTGGTGAGGGTGCATACCCAGCGAAATAAGTGTCTTGCGCCCCAACTCCAGCGCACTGGAGAAGGTTTCGCGGGAAAACTGCGTCACACCGGCCTGCAACAGCTCGTGCGCTTCCACGCGCCCGCGCGCCCGCGCCAAAATGACCAGATGGGGGAAATGTTGCTGACAGATTTCCACCAGTTTCATCGTGTCCAGCGGATCATTGCAGGTAATGACGATGGATTGCGCTGATTCCGCGCCCGCCGAGCGCAGCAGTTCCACCTGTGTCGCATCGCCGTAATAAACTTTATAACCGTACTTACGCATTAGATTGACGGCACTGATATCCCGCTCCAGCACGGTAATGCGCATCTTGTTCGCCATCAGCAAGCGACCAATCACCTGGCCAAAGCGGCCAAACCCCACCACAATTACTTGCGGTTTGTCATCGTCCACCCACGGCGCTTCGTCTTCATCTTCCGGCGTGTTAAAGCGCCATGAGAGCAGCTTATCGATACCTCGCATCAACAACGGCGTGGTCATCATCGACAGGGTGACGGTCACCAGTAACAGCGCCATCTGATCGTGCTTAAACAAACGCTGGGACGAGGCAGAAGAGAAGAGCACAAACGCAAACTCGCCCCCCTGGCTAAGCACGCTGGCAAACTGCATCCGCTCCGAACTGCGTAGCCCATACACTCGTGCCAGCACGTACAGTACCAGCGTTTTGATCACCACCAGCACCGCGACACTCATCACCACCCATAACAAGTGGGTATAAAGCACACCCAGATTTAGTGCCATACCGACAGAAATAAAGAACAGACCGAGCAGTAAACCTTTAAACGGCTCGATAGCGATTTCCAGTTCGTGGCGATATTCACTCTCTGCCAGCAGCACCCCGGCAATAAAAGTGCCTAACGCCATCGACAGCCCCAGCGCATCCATAAACAGCGCCGAACCGAGCACCAGCAATAGCGTTGCTGCAGTAAAAACTTCGCGTACGCCTGAACCGGCAATAAAGCGAAACACCGGGCGCAACAGGTAACGCCCGCCGATCAGCATGCCGGCAAAGGCCAGCACCTTCATGCCGACCTTCATCCAGTCAAGGTGATTGTCGCCATTTCCCGCCAGCAGCGGCACCAGCGCCAGCGCCGGGATCACCGCCAGATCCTGAAACAGCAGCACAGAAAAACCCAGTTGCCCGGATTCGCTGCGATTCATGCCTTTATCACGCATCAGTTGCAGCGCCATCGCCGTCGATGACATCGCAAGGCCGATACCGCCAACCACGGCGGCCTGCCAGGCGAATTGCGTCAACATCAGCAATCCGGCCAGAATTGCTGCGCTAAGTAACACCTGCGCGGCACCGACACCGAAAATCGAGCGCCGCAGCTCCCAAAGCTTGGCCGGGTTCAGCTCCAGCCCGATGATAAACATCAGGAACACCACGCCCAACTCGGAGAAGTGAAGGATTTCATCAACGTCACTGATAAACCCCAGACCCCACGGGCCAATGGCTATCCCCGCCAGCAAATAACCAAGCACGGCCCCAATGCCAAGCCGGGCGGCCAGCGGTACGGCGACGACAGCAGCGAAGAGAAACAGCACACCTGCCAGTAACAGCGCGGAACCTTCCATCAGCGACCTCCTGGCGGTAGCGGCGACGCCAGCCAGTCGCCGTAAGCTTTGGCATGATTCGCCAGTTCCTGCGGCAATTGCCTGCGCGCCCAATAAACAATGATCGGGCTAAGCCAGTGCATACGGCACATAGCGGCGGTCAATTCAAACGGACGCAGAATGTCATTCATTGAGTAGCGATTCAGGCCATCATGACGATAAGCCGCCTCCGGCTCGCCGGTGGTGACCACGCTACGCCAGTACTTTCCCGCCAGTTGATTCCCGCCAATACCGCTGGCAAAACCGCGGCTTAATACGCGATCCAACCATTCTTTGAGCAATGCCGGACAACTGTAGGTATACAACGGGTGCTGGAAGACAATCACGTCATGCTCGCGCAGCAACGCCTGTTCACGAGGAATATCGATAAAGAAATCAGGATAGCGCGCGTAGAGATCGTGCACCGTGACGTTTTGGAGCTGCATTGCCGGTTTAAGCAAAACCCGATTAGCCACCGAGTCCTGAGATTCCGGATGGGCATACAGCAGCAACACTTTGGCTGTCTGCGACATCATTCCCCTCCCGGGTGTCGTACCTGTTATTCTTCCGGCGCAGCCACTTTTGCCTGCCCAGAATGATTTTGTCTATCGCCTTCATTTTGGGCTACCATTGCGGCCCCGGTACGGCATTTGGCCGTAACCTTACATTATCATAATCACAAATTAACATAGTCTGAACATACGGCGCCTTATGATTGTTTTCTCCTCGTTACAAGTTCGTCGCGGTGTGCGTGTCCTGCTGGACAACGCCACGGCCACCATTAACCCGGGCCAGAAAGTCGGTCTGGTGGGTAAAAACGGCTGCGGCAAATCAACGCTGCTGTCGCTGCTGAAAAACGAGATGAGCGCCGATGGCGGCAGCCTCACGTTTCCAGGCACCTGGCAACTGGCGTGGGTGAATCAGGAAACCCCGGCCCTGAACGAGGCGGCGATAAACTATGTGATAGACGGCGATCGTGAATATCGCAAACTGGAAGGCGAGCTGAACAACGCCAACGAACGCAACGACGGCCATGCCATCGCCACGGTGCACGGCAAACTTGATGCCATTGACGCCTGGACTATCCGTTCCCGCGCCTCCAGCCTGTTGCACGGTCTGGGCTTTACCAACGAGCAACTCGAGCGTCCGGTGAGCGACTTCTCCGGCGGCTGGCGTATGCGTCTGAACCTCGCACAGGCGCTGATTTGCCGTTCAGATTTACTGCTGCTCGATGAGCCGACGAACCATCTCGATCTGGACGCGGTGATCTGGCTGGAGAAGTGGCTGAAGAGCTATCAGGGCACACTAATCCTGATCTCCCACGACCGTGATTTTCTCGATCCGGTGGTCGACAAAATTCTGCATATCGAACAGCAAAGCCTGTTCGAATATACCGGCAACTACAGTTCGTTCGAGCGCCAGCGTGCAACGCGTCTCGCCCAGCAACAGGCCACTTACGAAAGCCAGCAGCAGCGCGTAGCGCACCTGCAAAGCTTTATTGATCGCTTTAAAGCGAAAGCCAGCAAAGCCAAGCAGGCGCAGAGCCGTATCAAAATGCTTGAACGCATGGAACTGATTGCGCCAGCGCACGTCGATAACCCATTCCATTTCAGCTTCCGCGCACCGGAAAGTCTGCCGAACCCGTTATTGAAAATGGAAAAAGTGAGCGCGGGTTATGGCGATCGCACCATTCTGAATGCCATCAAACTGAACCTGGTACCCGGTTCGCGTATTGGCCTTCTGGGGCGCAACGGCGCGGGTAAATCGACGCTGATTAAAATGTTAGCCGGTGAACTGGCGCCGCAAAGTGGTGAAATCGGCCTAGCGAAAGGCATCAAGCTGGGTTATTTCGCCCAGCATCAACTGGAGTTTTTACGCGCGGATGAGTCGCCGCTGCAACACCTGGCACGCCTGGCGCCGCAGGAGCTGGAGCAGAAGCTGCGCGATTATCTCGGCGGTTTCGGTTTTCAGGGCGACAAGGTTACCGAGGTAACGGAACGCTTCTCCGGCGGCGAAAAAGCGCGACTGGTACTGGCGCTAATCGTCTGGCAGCGCCCGAACCTGTTACTGCTCGATGAACCGACCAACCACCTGGATCTTGATATGCGCCAGGCGCTGACCGAAGCGTTGATCGAATTCGAAGGCGCGCTGGTTGTCGTCTCGCACGATCGTCACTTGTTGCGCTCCACCACTGACGATCTCTATCTGGTGCACGACGGCAAAGTGGAGCCGTTTGAAGGCGATCTGGAAGATTATCAGCAATGGCTGAGCGACGTGCAGAAGCAAGAAAGTCAGCCTGCGGAAGCCGCAAAAGATAACGGCAACAGCGCTCAGGCACGCAAAGATCAAAAACGCCGTGAAGCGGAACTGCGCACACAGACCCAGCCGCTACGTAAAGAGATCGCCCGGCTGGAAAAAGAGATGGAAAAGCTCAATGCAAAGCTGGCGCAAGCCGAAGAGAAGCTCAGTGACAGCGGGCTGTACGATCAAAGCCGTAAAGCTGAGCTAACCACCTGCCTGCAACAACAGGCGACGGCGAAAGCCGGTCTGGAAGAGTGTGAAATGGCATGGCTTGAAGCGCACGAGCAGCTGGAAGCGATGCTGCAAGGGGAATAACTGGCGATAACAGCGGGCGAGAGAGTTATGAATCTGGATATCACCAACGACATTACGTTTCGCAAGCTGGGCATTTTCATGACTTTTATGGACGACGCTGTTTCTCGCTGCGCCGCGTGTTCCATACCTGTGCTGGCGTTTGCCCAGATAACATTATTAACCTACTGATTCAGCTAATTATTTTGACTTGTTTAACACTGAATTCAGTGTGTGCTTTGCTGAGAAAGACATCAATTAAGGAGGCGATAAAACCATTAGCCTGAGAGTAATAATCAACAAAACAATCTATGATGTGGATCAGTTTCGCCGGCTAAGAAAAGTATTATGCCGCGAGGGATGAGAGTGTGTGGCGGCAAAAGAAAAAGGCCTGCCCAAGCTATTGCGAGAGCAGGCGCGCTTTTATTTCACATAGCCGTCTGTTTTCAGGAGCTTATCCAGGGTTCTGAGCTCTGAATGCCATCCAATAGATCCCGAAGGCGCTGCGCGTTCATCGGATCGGTTGCCGCCTGCGCCTGCAAAGCGGGTAATTCGTTTTGTTTGATCTGCTCCAGCTTTTGCTTACCGGCAATAATATGCAGCGTAATTTGCTGAAAAACATCGCGGTTACGATCAAAGAGGATCTCCAGAACCGAGATATTGCGCAGCAGATCCACCATCGCGTCATTCAGCTTTGCGGTGATGGTATCTACCTGTTTGATTTTCATCAGGAGATCGGTCAACTGTACGCCAATCACACCAGCATCTTTCGCCTGAACTTCCTGCATCAACGATTCAGAAAACTGCGAGATGCTGTTCATTGTTTTGGCGCCAAAGGCCAGCGAGAACACCGGATCGTTAATATTAATTTCTTCAACGATATTCTGGATTTGCGCTTGCTCGGTCGGGGTTAAATTTTCACTGCCGGGTAAGTCGTTATTGCCTGATTGCGTTGCTGTGGCGCCGCAAGGTCAAGCGAGGTATTTTCCGTCGTCCTCAATGAGTAAAAAGCTGGAATGAAATTGCTGATTTATTAAATCGTTATAAGGCTGTCCCTGGAGCGTAGTACGGTACAACAGCAGCAAAGTATTAAACAGCGTAAATATTCGCAAGTATAATAAACGTCAATTCATTGAGATGATTTAACACGATGGCAGATATTACACCTGCAAATATTCTTGAAAATCAGGAAGATTCGCACAACTTTCATCCGATGCCGGGTGCGCGGAATCCGCATCTACAAACGATGCTGCCTCGCATTCTACGCCGCCGCTTACAGTTTGATCCCTGGTGGCAGCGTCTGGAGCTACCGGACGGCGATTTCATCGATCTCGCCTGGAGCGAAGAGCCCTGGCTGGCAAAACACAAACCGCGTCTGGTTGTGTTTCACGGTCTGGAAGGTAGCCTGCACAGCCCGTATGCGCATGGTCTGATCCATGCGGCAAAAGAGCGCGGCTGGCTGGGCGTGGTAATGCATTTTCGCGGGTGTAGCGGCATTCCCAACCGCCTTAACCGCATCTATCACTCCGGCGAAACCGAAGATGGCACCTGGTTTTTACGTTGGCTACCAGAAACCTTCGGCCCGGCGCCGACTGCGGCAGTCGGCTATTCGCTGGGCGGCAATATGCTCGGCTGTTTGCTGGCCAAAGCCGAAGATTCTCTTCCTGTTGATGCCGCCGTGATCGTCTCTGCACCATTGATGCTGGAAGCGTGCAGTTATCATATGGAAAAAGGGTTTTCCCGCTTCTATCAGCGTTATCTGCTGAATTTGCTGAAAGCGAACGCCGCACGCAAATTAAGAGCCTACCCCGGCTCGCTGCCGACGACGCTGTCAGCGCTGCGGAAAGTGCGGCGTATCCGCGAGTTTGACGATCTGATCACCGCCAAAATCCACGGGTTTGCTGATGCACTGGATTACTATCGCCGCTGTAGCGCCATGCCGCAGTTGCCGCTGATCCGCAAACCGACGCTGATTATTCACGCTAAAGACGATCCATTTATGGATCACAACGTCATCCCGGATGCTGAACATTTACCGCCGAATATTGAGTACCAACTGACAGAACACGGCGGCCATGTCGGGTTTGTCGGCGGTACGCTGCGCCGACCAGAAATGTGGCTGGAAAAGCGTATTCCGGACTGGCTTTCCACCTGGCTGAGAACATCATGATTATTCCCTGGCAAGAGATTGACGCCGACACGCTGAACAATCTGATTGAGAGCTTTGTCTTGCGCGAAGGCACCGATTATGGTGAACATGAACGTTCGCTAGAACAAAAGGTCGCTGACGTTAAACGTCAACTGCAACGCGGTGAGGCTGTACTGGTGTGGTCAGAGCTGCACGAGACGGTAAATATTATGCCGCGGGGGCAGTTCCACGATTAACCGGGTAGATGGCGGCTGACTATACTGCAAACACAGTTTTATTCAGGGAGTTGCTATGTCCGCCAAACATCCGGTCATCGCCGTCACTGGTTCCAGCGGCGCGGGAACCACCACTACCAGCGTCGCCTTTCGCAAAATCTTCGCCCAGCTCAATATGCATGCCGCAGAAGTAGAAGGTGATAGCTTCCATCGCTTCACCCGTCCGGAAATGGATATGGCGATCCGCAAAGCCCGCGATCTTGGGCGGCATATCAGTTACTTTGGCCCGGATGCCAATGACTTTGGTCTGCTCGAACAAACCTTTAGCGAATATGGCCAGAGTGGAACCGGGCAAACGCGTAAATATCTGCACACCTATGATGAAGCGGTGCCGTGGAATCAGGTGCCGGGAACGTTTACCCCCTGGCAACCGCTGCCGGAACCTACCGACGTGCTGTTTTATGAAGGGCTGCACGGCGGTGTAGTGACACCGCAAAATGATGTGGCGCGGCATGTTGATTTACTGGTTGGCGTTGTGCCGATCGTCAACCTGGAGTGGATCCAGAAAATGATTCGCGACACCAGCGAACGCGGGCACTCCCGTGAAGCAGTGATGGATTCGGTGGTTCGCTCCATGGAAGATTACATCAACTTTATCACCCCGCAGTTTTCCCGAACGCATATCAACTTCCAGCGCGTGCCGACGGTCGATACTTCTAACCCTTTTGCTGCAAAAGGCATTCCGTCGCTGGATGAAAGCTTTGTAGTCATTCACTTCCAGAATTTGCAGGACATTGATTACCCGTGGCTGTTGGCGATGCTGCAAGGTTCGTTTATTTCCCATATGGATACGCTGGTGGTACCGGGCGGCAAGATGGGGCTGGCGATGGAACTGATTATGACGCCGCTGGTGCAACGACTGATGGAAGGGAAAAAGATTAAGTAGCCCGGCAAACCGATCGCCGGGCCAGGGTATCAGGCTTCAATAACCTCGTAGGAGTGGGTGATCTTCACCGCCTTCTCCAGCATCAACGCAACAGAACAATATTTTTCCGCTGACAGATCCACTGCGCGAGAAACCGCTGCGTCTTTCAACGCTTTACCGGTGACGATAAAGTGCAGATTGATATGTGTAAACAGACGCGGCGCTTCCTCACGTCGTTCAGAAGTCAGCTTCACTTCGCAGTCGATTACGTCATGGCGCCCTTTCTGCAAGATGGAAACGACGTCAATTGCGCTGCAACCGCCCGCCGCCATCAGTACCATCTCCATCGGACTTGGCGCTTTATCCCCGGAATTACCGTCCATCAGAATTTGATGGCCAGATGCCGACTCCCCCAGGAAGGTTAACCCTTCAACCCATTTCACACGTGCCTGCATTTTATTCACTCCGGAGTAATAATTTTATTCACAGATTACGCGTACATAACAAAACTCGCAACGGAAGGCGACCTACGTCAAGCTGAAGCGAGACACCAGGAGACAGGCGTGAAAAGCTATGCTAAAACAATCTGGATGCTACAGAGATAAATGGATGTTACGCATGTATGCATGACATCGTATATTAGAGGCCGCAGATAACGCTGACGGCCCACTTCTCAGGACATGAGAAGCTTTGATTGCAACCCCGGAAGCAGGCTGAAACTTACATCCCGCTTTCGGAGCCAGCTTATAACAGAGGATAACCGCGCATGGTGCTTGGCAAACCGCAAACAGACCCGACTCTCGAATGGTTCTTGTCTCATTGCCACATTCATAAGTACCCGTCGAAGAGCACGCTGATTCACCAGGGTGAAAAAGCGGAAACGCTGTACTACATCGTTAAAGGCTCAGTGGCAGTGCTAATCAAGGATGAAGAAGGTAAAGAGATGATTCTTTCTTACCTTAATCAGGGTGATTTTATCGGTGAACTGGGCTTGTTCGAAGAAGGTCAGGAGCGTAGTGCCTGGGTACGCGCCAAAACCGCTTGTGAAGTCGCCGAGATTTCCTACAAAAAATTCCGTCAGCTTATTCAGGTGAACCCGGATATTCTGATGCGCCTCTCCGCGCAGATGGCGCGTCGCCTTCAGGTGACCTCGGAGAAAGTCGGCAATCTGGCGTTCCTGGACGTAACGGGCCGTATCGCGCAGACGCTGCTGAATCTGGCAAAACAGCCGGACGCTATGACTCACCCGGACGGCATGCAGATTAAAATCACTCGCCAGGAGATTGGCCAAATCGTTGGCTGCTCCCGTGAGACTGTCGGCCGCATCCTGAAAATGCTGGAAGATCAGAATCTGATCTCCGCCCACGGTAAAACCATCGTGGTATACGGAACACGTTAATCCGTAAAACGGCGCATCGTTTACCCGGCGCGCCGTTTTTCTCTCCTCATGTGGCGCAGGCTGATTTATCACCCCGAAATCAACTACGCACTGCGACAAACGCTGGTGTTATGTCTGCCGGTGGCAATTGGTCTGCTCGTCGGCCATCTGCAACAGGGTCTGCTTTTCTCACTCGTTCCCGCGTGCTGCAATATTGCCGGTCTCGACACGCCGCATAAGCGTTTCTTTAAACGCCTGATTATTGGCGGCTGTCTGTTTGCAGGTAGCAGCCTGGCGGTGCAGTTGCTGCTGGCGGAAGATCTTCCGCTGCCGCTGATCTTTACCATGCTGACCCTGCTATTGGGCGTTACTGCTGAGATCAGCGCATTGCACGGGCGCTTATTGCCCGCCTCGCTAATTGCCGCCATCTTCACGCTCAGCCTCGCCGGAAATATGCCGGTGTGGGAGCCGCTACTGATCTACGCGCTGGGCACACTGTGGTACGGGCTGTTTAACTGGTTCTGGTTCTGGATGTGGCGGGAACAACCGCTGCGCGAATCGTTAAGCCTGCTCTACCGGCAACTGGCTGATTATTGCGAGGCCAAATATAGCCTGCTAACGCAGCACGCCGATCCGGAAAAAGCCCTGCCACCACTGCTTGCTCGCCAGCAAAAAGCGGTGGATATGATAAGCCAGTGCTACCAGCAATTGCATATGCTGGCGGCCAATCAGCATAACGACTACAAACGCCTGCTGCGCGTTTTCCAGGTCGCGCTGGATTTGCAGGAGCATATTTCCGTCAGCCTGCACCAGCCGGAAGAAGTACAAAAACTGGTGGAACAAACCCATGCCGAGCAGGTGATCCGCTGGAATGCGCAGACCGTCGCCGCCCGTTTACGCGTGCTGGCAGACGACATTCTCTACCATCGTTATCCGGCGCGTTTCACGATGGAGAAGCAAATCGGCGCGCTGGAAAAAATCGCCCGCCAGCACCCGGATAATCCTGTCGGTCAATTCTGCGCCTGGCACTTCAGCCGCATTGCCCGCGTATTGCGTACGCAGCGCCCTCTGTACATCCGCGATCTGATGGCGGAGAAGCAGCGTCGATTGCCATTGCTCCCGGCGCTAAAAAGCTATTTATCCTTGAAATCCGCCGCACTGCGTAATGCAGCGCGCATCAGTGTGATGCTCAGTACTGCCGGTCTGATGGGCAGCGCTCTGCATCTGCCGAAACCCTACTGGATCATGATGACAATTATGTTTGTCACGCAAAATGGTTATGGCGCTACTCGAGTGCGCATTGTCCATCGGGCGGCAGGAACCATTGCCGGGCTGGTTATCGCCGGGGTCACTTTGCACTTTCATGTTCCGCTCGGTTTCACGCTAACGGCCATGTTATTGATTACGCTGGTTAGCTATCTGATTATCCGTAAAAACTACGGCTGGGCGATGGTCGGCTTTACTATTACTGCGGTGTACTCATTGCAACTGCTGACATTAAACGGCGAAGAATTTATTGTCGCGCGGCTAATCGATACGTTAATTGGTTGCCTGATCGCTTTTGGCGGTATGGTCTGGCTGTGGCCGCAATGGCAAAGCGGTTTGCTGCGCCAGAATGCCCACGACGCGCTGGAAACAGACCAGCAGGCGATTCGCCTGATCCTCAGCGATGACCCACAGCCAACGCCGCTCGCCTGGCAGCGTATGCGCGTCAACCAGGCACATAATGCACTCTTTAACTCGCTCAATCAGGCGATGCAGGAACCGGGCTTTAATACTCGCTATCTGGAAGATATGAAGCTGTGGGTCACGCACAGTCAGTTTATTGTCGAACATATCAATGCGATGACCACGCTGGCGCGTGAGCATACGATGCTAACGCCGGAACTGGCGCAGCGCTATTTGCAGTCCTGCGAGATTGCCCTGCAACGTTGTCAGCAGCGGCTGGAGTATGACGGGCCGGGAGAGTCTGGTGATGTGAATATTCTGGAAGCGCCGGAAACGTTGACTCACGGGCCAATGAGCACGCTCGAACAGCATTTACAACGGGTTATCGGGCATCTGAACACCATGCACACCATATCATCAGTGGCATGGCGTCAGCGCCCGCATCACGGCATCTGGCTAAGCCGACGTCTTAACCATTAACCACTTTCTCAACTGCGCTGGCAAAGCGGCGCATCCCTTCATCGATATCCTGCTCATCAATAACCAGCGACGGCGCAAAGCGCATTACGTCCGGGCCGGCGTTCAGCACCATTACGCCCGCATCTGCGGCGGCATAGAGAAAATCACGCGCGCGGCCTTTGAGCGGCGCAGCCAATTCAGCGCCAACCAACAGCCCCATGCCGCGAATTTCACTGAAGAGTTGATATTTTTCACCGATCTGCTGCAAATGCTTAACAAAAAGCTGGCGCCTGGCATTCACACCGTTGAGCACTTCCGGCGTGTTGATAATGTCAAAAGCCGTTCCCGCTACCGCGCAGGCCAACGGGTTGCCGCCATAGGTAGAGCCGTGAGAACCGGCGTGGAACACGCTGGCGATTTCATTGGTCGTCAGCATCGCACTGATCGGGAAGCCGCCACCCAGCGCTTTTGCGCTGGTCAGAATGTCCGGCGTCACGCCATAGTGCATATAAGCAAACAGATCGCCGCTACGGCCCATGCCGCATTGCACTTCATCAAATACCAGCAGCGCGTTGTGCTGATCACACAGTTCGCGCAGCCCCTGCAAAAACTCCGGCGTTGCCGCCGTAACACCACCTTCCCCTTGGATCGGTTCGACCACTACCGCGCAGGTATGATCGTCCATCACCGCTTTCACTGCGTGCAGATCGTTGAACGGCACATGAATGATATCGGCAGGTTTCGGGCCAAAACCGTCGGAATATTTTGGCTGACCACCAACCGTGACGGTAAACAGCGAACGACCGTGGAAGGAATTGTGGAAGGCAATAATTTTGGTTTTATACGGACTATGGCGAGTGGATGCATAAAAACGCGCCAGCTTAAAGGCAGTTTCATTCGCTTCCGTGCCGGAGTTCATAAACACCACACGCTCGGCAAAAGTCGCGTCAATCAGTTTACGCGCCAGACGCAGTGCCGGTTCGTTGGTGAATACATTGCTGATATGCCACAGCGTTTCACCCTGAGTTTTCAACGTTTCTACCAGCGCGGGATGGCAGTGTCCTAAAGCAGTTACCGCAATTCCACCTGCAAAATCAACATACTCTTTACCCTGCTGATCCCACACACGACTGCCTTTTCCCTTCACCGGGATAAACTCGGCCGGTGCGTAAATTGGCAGAATCACTTCATCGAAGTTTGCACGCGTCACCGCGTCTTGCTGAGTTGCCATGTCTTGCCCATCCAGTTTTCTGTTGCATTGTTAATGAAAATATAATCACGAAATATGCATAAAAAATCACTGCATGGCAACCAGAAATCACCTTTTGAGGAAGTTTTCCAGTAACTGGTGACCCTGCTCGCTAAGGATGCTTTCTGGGTGAAACTGTACACCTTCCAGATCCCACTGCTGGTGGCGAATCCCCATGATTTCCCCACTTTCGGTACGCGCGGTCACTTCAAAGCATGCAGGTAGCGTAGGCGGGTCAATCACCAAAGAATGGTAACGGGTGACAGTTAACGGATTATTAAGCCCGGTAAACACGCCGCTGTTGTTATGGGTAATGGACGATGTTTTGCCGTGCATCACTTTTGCCGCACGGACGATCGTCGCGCCAAAGGCCTGGGCAATAGCCTGATGACCAAGACAGACGCCCAGAACAGGAAGCTTGCCTGCATAATGGCGAATGACGTCCAGCGAAATTCCGGACTCATCCGGCGTACAGGGGCCAGGCGAGATAACGATTTTTTGCGGCGCCAGCACGGCTATATCCTCAAGCGCCAGCTCATCGTTACGCCTTACCTCCACCCTTGCGCCCAGTTCGCAAAAGTATTGATACAGGTTCCAGGTGAAGGAGTCGTAATTGTCGATAAGCAGGATCATAGCGGCCTCGGTAAAATAAACCGCGCTAGTTTACTCACTTTCAACAGCTTCGCTTACTACTTTACGGAAGATGGCGCACAACGGATCCACATCCCCCATCGCTCCGGCCTGGTTCGCCGCGCTCCAGCGTTCAGGAACGATACTGCGCCAGTCCAGAATATAATTGGCATGCAGCGCAAGCTGTTCAAAAAAGATGCGCTGTGCAATGCCATTGCCGAGGCGGAATGGATGCAGCACATTGATCTCACAGTAGTAGTGCGCAAGCCGTTCAATAAATGCATCCGCAGACAAGCCGCACAGCCACTCTTCCTCTTCCAGTTGCTGCATCAGCGCGTTGCCCTCTTTTTCAATGTATTCGAAATGGCAGAAACGCGTATCGCCCTCGTAGATGTCCACTTCCCGGAACTTCCCGGCCCAGTCGAATACATCCTGATAAAGGTGATGATGAATAGCGCACAGATGTGGAAGCCCGCGCGACAGAGGCCCCAGTTCGAGCGTCGCTGCGCGTAATGCCGTCAACTCATAAGCGGCTTGTTCCAGGCGCTGCGCCTGGTGAATACCCAGCAAGTTGCGCATCACATTCAGGCCTGGATAGAGGTAAGGATCACGGCCATCGCCAAATTTATCGCTCATAGTGCCCCCGGAGTTCTGCGAGTCGGAGATTGGCTTCTTCGGCAGTGAGCGTTACCAGCGTGCTGTCAACGCCTTCCAGTCGTCGGCTGGCCTGAAAGTTGACATTACGCAGTTGCTCCCAGAGACGGGATTTTTGCCTGTCAGTGAGTTTTTTCGGCATAGCGCCTCCCTGTTTGCACATGTACTTGCCCAAATTATAAGCAGCAATTTAATGTTACGCAGGGAAGCAAACCAGCACGGGCGAAAAACCCGTGCGGGGAGTGTGTTACGGCAGTACTTTTGCGGAAAGGATAACAACCGGTTTTGACGGGACATTCTGGTACGGGCCGACATCGTGTGTTGGTACCTGAGAAATTTTATCCACCACATCCATCCCTTTCACAACTTTACCGAAGACCGAATAACCGAAATCACGCTGGCCGTGGTCGAGGAAAGCGTTATCCGCAACGTTGATGAAGAACTGACTGGTCGCGCTGTCTTTATCTGCAGTACGCGCCATCGCAATGGTGCCACGTGTGTTACGCAGGCCATTATCCGCTTCGTTTTTGATCGGCGGGTTAGGCTGTTTTTGCTGCATCTGCTCGTTGAAACCACCGCCCTGTACCATGAACCCCGGGATCACACGATGAAACGTCGTGTTGTTGTAGAAACCGTTGTTAACGTAATCAAGGAAGTTTTTCACCGACACAGGGGCTTTCTGGTTGTTCAGCTCCAGTTCGATATTCCCGGCGGAGGTGGTGAGCAGAACATGGGGTTCGCCTTTTGCAGCCATCGCAGCAGGGGAAAGAGCAGAAAGGGCAAACACAGCCACAACAGCCGCCAGAGTCGATTTAACCATAGGGTTTCCTTAACGAAGTGCAGTAAAGAAAGCAAGTGGCTTGATTCTAAAGAGCAGTTAGCCAGCAGGCCAGCCTTTTACTTAATTTTACGTATTTGGAAACATATGTAACGTCAAACCGCTCACAACCGCAAGAATAAGGTCTGACGCCACAGTTTATCGTGCGTGATAACGGCTGAACTGCACCTCTTCACCGCCGTTGTCCATCTGCACCCAACTTTGCGCAGGCTGCGTACTGGCAATCACTCGCCCCTGACGAATGGACCATCTCACCGGTGCCTGGCAACGCACAGCATCAAACCCGCTTTCCACCGGCAAAATAATCATATTAGCCGGGTTGCCGGGGACGATGCCGTACTGTGTCAGACCGAAGGTTCTGGCGCTGTTATGGGTAATTAAACGCAGCCCCTGATCAATTTGCTGATAGCCCATCAATTGACAGACATGCAGCCCCATATGCAGCACCTGCAACATATTGCCCGTACCGAGCGGATACCAGGGGTCAAACACATCATCATGGCCGAAGCAGACGTTGATCCCCGCTGTCAGCAGCTCTTTCACCCGCGTGATGCCCCGACGTTTCGGATAATCATCAAAACGCCCTTGCAGATGAATATTGACCAGCGGATTGGCGACGAAATTGATGCCGGAAAGCTTCAGCAGGCGGAACAGCCGCGAGGTGTAAGCGCCGTTATAAGAGTGCATGGCGGTGGTATGACTGGCCGTCACGCGCGGGCCGATCCCCATTTTCAGCGCCAGTGCAGCCACCGTCTCAACAAAACGCGACTGCTCGTCATCGATTTCATCACAGTGAATATCCAGTGGGCGGTCATATTTTTGCGCCAGTGCAAAGGCAATGTGCAGTGATTCCACGCCGTATTCACGGGTAAACTCAAAGTGCGGGATCGCGCCGACAACATCGGCGCCCAGACGTAACGCCTCTTCCAGCAACGCCGCACCATTGGGGTAAGAGAGAATGCCTTCCTGTGGAAACGCAACAATCTGCAAATCGATCCACGGCGCGACCTCCGCTTTCACTTCCAGCATCGCTTTCAACGCAGTCAGTGTGGGATCAGAGACATCAACATGGGTGCGCACATGCTGCACACCATTGGCCATTTGCCACTTCAATGTCTGCCAGGCACGTGCTTTCACATCCTCATGGCTAAGCAGCGCTTTGCGTTCCGCCCAGCGTTCAATCCCCTCAAACAGCGTACCGGACTGGTTCCAGTTCGGCTCACCAGCGGTTTGCGTAGTATCCAGGTGGATATGCGGTTCAATAAACGGCGGCAGCGCCAGGCCGCCACGGGCATTCAGTACTTCGAGACTGTCGCTGTGCGTTGCGCCCATCGGCGTAATTTCGCCAAAACTCCCCTGCTCAATGGCAATTTGCCACAACCCTTCGCGATCGGGTAAATGCACATTCTGAACCAACCAAAGCGGTGTTGCCGACATAGCATGCCTCCGTGTTTTCATCAGATATCTTGTATCAGAGACGTGAGCAAAAACCCGCTTTTTTTTGCACGCATTTAGCGCAAACCATAAAAGCCATTGATATCCACAGCTTATAAAAATCAATAAAAATCAATAATCTACCCATTAAGTGGTAGGCGAAGATGTATTTGATGCACATCAATAAGTGGAGGAGCTGAATCGTTAAGGTAGGAGGTAATAGAAAAGAAATCGAGGCAAAAATGAGCAAAGTCAAACTCGCTATTATCGGTAACGGCATGGTCGGCCACCGTTTTATAGAGGATCTCCTCGATAAAACCGACACCGCTCAGTTCGATATTACTGTCTTTTGTGAAGAGCCGCGTAAAGCCTACGACCGCGTCCATCTCTCTTCCTATTTTTCTCACCATACTGCCGAAGAGTTGTCGCTGGTGCGTGAAGGCTTTTATGAAAAACACGGTGTGAAAGTACTACCAGGCGAACGCGCCATCACTATCAATCGGCAGGAAAAAGTGATCCACTCCAGCGCCGGGCGCACGGTCTATTACGACAAACTGATCATGGCCACCGGCTCCTATCCGTGGATCCCGCCGATCAAAGGTTCAGAAACGCAGGACTGCTTCGTCTACCGCACCATTGAAGATTTAAACGCTATCGAAGCCTGCGCGCGTCGTAGTCGTCGTGGCGCGGTGGTCGGCGGTGGCCTGTTGGGCCTGGAAGCCGCTGGCGCGCTGAAAAACCTTGGTGTCGAAACGCATGTGATCGAATTCGCCCCGATGCTGATGGCAGAGCAGCTCGACCAGATGGGCGGTGAACAGCTGAAGCGTAAAATTGAAAGCATGGGCGTGCGAGTTCATACCAGCAAAAACACCAAAGAGATCGTGCAGGAAGGCAGCGAAGCGCGCAAAACCATGCGCTTTGCCGACGGCAGCGAGCTGGAAGTGGACTTTATCGTCTTCTCAACCGGTATCCGCCCGCGCGACAAGCTGGCAACCCAGTGCGGCCTGGAAGTCGCTCAACGTGGCGGTATCGTGATCAACGATAACTGCCAGACCTCCGATCCGAACATCTACGCCATCGGCGAATGCGCCAACTGGAATAATCGCGTGTATGGTCTGGTCGCGCCAGGTTATAAAATGGCGCAGGTCGCTGTAGACCATATTCTGGGTACGCAAAACGCCTTTGAAGGGGCAGATCTCAGCGCCAAATTGAAATTGCTCGGCGTCGATGTGGGCGGTATCGGCGATGCGCATGGTCGTACGCCGGGCGCACGTAGCTATGTTTATCTCGACGAAAGCAAAGAAGTTTACAAACGCCTGATCGTTAGCCCGGATAACAAAACTCTGCTCGGCGCGGTGCTGGTGGGCGACACCAGCGATTTCGGTAACCTGCTACAACTGGTGCTCAACGTTATTGAGCTGCCAGAGAACCCGGATGCGCTGATCCTGCCTGCACATGCGTCAAGCGGCAAACCGTCAATCGGCGTCGACAAGCTACCAGACAGCGCGCAAATTTGTTCCTGCTTCGACGTCACCAAAGGCGCTCTGATCGCCGCCATCAATAAAGGCTGTCATACCGTTGCTGCGCTGAAAGCTGAAACCAAAGCTGGTACCGGCTGCGGCGGCTGTATTCCGCTGGTAACGCAAGTGCTGAACGCGGAGCTGGCAAAACAGGGTATCGAAGTCACCAACAATCTGTGCGAGCACTTTGCCTACTCGCGCCAGGAGTTGTATCACCTGATCCGCGTGGAAGGGATTAAATCCTTCGACGAGTTGCTGGCAAAATACGGTAAAGGCTACGGCTGCGAAGTGTGTAAACCGACCATTGGTTCACTGCTCGCTTCCTGCTGGAACGAGTACATCCTGAAACCGCAACATACGCCGTTGCAGGACACCAACGACAACTTCCTCGCCAATATCCAGAAAGACGGTACGTATTCAGTGATCCCACGTTCCGCAGGCGGCGAAATCACGCCGGAAGGGTTGATGGAAGTGGGCCGTATCGCCCGTGAATTCAACCTGTACACCAAAATCACCGGTTCGCAGCGTATCGGCCTGTTCGGCGCGCAAAAAGACGATCTGCCGGAAATCTGGCGGCAGCTTATCAACGCTGGTTTCGAAACGGGCCACGCGTACGCCAAGGCGCTGCGTATGGCGAAAACATGTGTCGGCTCCACCTGGTGCCGCTACGGTGTTGGCGACAGCGTCGGCTTTGGCGTCGAACTGGAGAATCGCTACAAAGGCATCCGAACACCGCACAAAATGAAATTCGGCGTTTCCGGTTGTACCCGCGAGTGTGCGGAAGCCCAAGGGAAAGATGTCGGCATTATCGCCACCGAAAAGGGCTGGAACCTCTATGTTTGTGGTAACGGAGGTATGAAACCACGCCATGCGGATCTGCTGGCTGCCGATCTCGACCGTGAAACTCTGCTGCACTACCTCGATCGCTTTATGATGTTTTACATCCGCACCGCCGACAAACTAACCCGCACCGCCTCCTGGCTGGAGAGCATGGAAGGCGGCATTGAGTACCTGAAAAGCGTGATTATCGATGACAAGCTGGGCTTTGACGCGCAACTGGAAGAAGAGATGACCCGCCTGCGTGAAGCAGTAATTTGCGAATGGACAGAAACCGTGAACACGCCTGCAGCCCAGACGCGCTTCAAACACTTTATCAACAGCGATCGCCGCGACCCGAATGTGCAAGTGGTGCCGGAACGCGAACAACATCGCCCGGCAACGCCCTATGAACGTATTCCGGTCGTGTTAGTGGAGGAAAACGCATGAGCCAGTGGAACACTATCTGCAAAATCGATGACATTATGCCTGCCACCGGTGTCTGCGCGCTGGTAAACGGCAAACAAGTCGCTGTTTTCCGCCCGCGCCATGATGAACAGGTTTTTGCCATCAGTAATATCGATCCCTTCTTTGAAGCCAGCGTACTCTCACGTGGGATTATCGCCGAACATCAGGGCGATCTGTGGGTGGCAAGCCCGCTGAAGAAACAGCGTTTCCGTCTGCGTGATGGCCTGTGTATGGAGGATGAAAGCCGTTCTGTTGCGCATTTCGACGTGCGAGTAAAAGAGAGCGAAGTCCAGGTCAAAGCCTGATTCTCCTGCGGGAGTGCAACGCTCCCGCTTCTTCAAGATTCCCTTAACTTCCGCAGTTCTCTTGCTGGTATGCTACGTTGAACAACAACAATACAGAGGTAATGTCGTGGATCATTTGCCCATTTTCTGTCAATTACGCGATCGCGCATGCCTGCTGGTTGGCGGCGGCGATATCGCCGAACGCAAAGCCCGGTTGTTGATGGACGCAGGTGCCAGACTGACCGTTAACGCACTCACGTTTACGCCGCAGTTTACCGTCTGGGCAGCAGAAGGCATGCTGACGCTGGCAGAAGGCGCATTCGAAGAAAGGTTGCTTGACGATTGTTGGCTGGCGATCGCCGCCACGGATAACGAAGCCGTTAACCAGCAGGTCAGCACAGCGGCTGAAGCACGTCGCATCTTCTGTAATGTGGTCGATGCTCCCACGCAGGCGAGTTTTATCATGCCGTCAATTATTGACCGCTCACCGCTGATGGTGGCCGTCTCCTCCGGCGGCACTTCGCCTGTACTGGCACGGTTACTGCGTGAGAAACTGGAATCGCTGCTGCCGCAACATCTCGGCCATGTTGCGCACTTTGCTGGCAAGCTACGTAGCCGTGTAAAGCGCCAGTTCGCCAGCATCGGCGAACGCCGCCGTTTCTGGGAAAAACTGTTTGTTAACGACCGGCTGGCGCAATCTCTGGCGAACCAGAATACTGCTGCGGTAGAAAAAATCACCGAACAGCTACTGGCTGAACCACTGGATAACCGGGGCGAAGTAGTATTGGTGGGCGCGGGTCCTGGCGACGCCGGATTACTGACGTTGAAAGGTTTGCAGCAAATCCAGCAGGCCGATGTGGTGGTCTACGATCGTCTGGTTTCGGATGAGATCATGAATCTGGTGCGCCGCGATGCCGATCGTATCTTTGTCGGCAAACGCGCAGGTTACCACTGCGTGCCGCAGGAAGAGATCAACCAGATCCTGCTGCGTGAAGCACAGAGCGGCAAACGCGTTGTGCGTCTGAAGGGCGGCGATCCGTTCATTTTCGGCCGCGGCGGCGAAGAGCTGGAAACCCTGTGCCATGCAGGAATTCCCTTCTCTGTTGTGCCGGGGATTACCGCAGCATCCGGCTGTTCGGCCTATTCAGGCATTCCCCTGACCCACCGCGATTATGCACAAAGCGTACGGCTGGTAACGGGTCATCTGAAAACCGGCTGCGAGCTGGACTGGGCCAACCTGGCGGCAGAAAAACAGACGCTGGTATTTTATATGGGCTTAAATCAGGCCGCCACCATCCAGGCGAAGCTCATTGAGCACGGTATGCAGGCCGATATGCCGGTCGCGCTGGTAGAGAACGGAACCTCGGTGCAGCAGCGGGTGGTGAGCGGTGATTTATCGCAACTCGGCGAGCTAGCGCAGCAGGTGGAAAGCCCGGCGCTAATTATAGTGGGTCGCGTCGTGGCGCTACGCGATAAGCTGAAGTGGTTTTAACATAAATTGCCGGATGGCGACTTCGCTCATCCGGCTATCATCAATTACGGTCATCAATTACGGTTTGGCGACAAAGCCTATCGCTTCGTAGACTTTTTTCAGCGTTTCAGAGGCGCGCGCGCTGGCTTTCTCAGACCCCTCTTTCATCACCTTCTGCAGGAAGGCCTCGTCATTGCGGTAGCGATGATAACGCTCCTGCAACTCGGTCAGCATGCCGGAAACCGCTTCCGCCACTTCGCCTTTCAGATGGCCGTACATTTTGCCTTCGAAGTGCTGTTCCAGTTGCGGAATGCTCTGGCCGGTA
The DNA here is from genome assembly GCF_900094795.1 of Kosakonia oryziphila. GTDB lineage: Bacteria > Pseudomonadota > Gammaproteobacteria > Enterobacterales > Enterobacteriaceae > Kosakonia > Kosakonia oryziphila. The sequence continues at coordinate 12,805 of NZ_FMBC01000047.1, read as the reverse complement.
ACGGCAGAGAGAATATCCAGCAGGTTGGAAACGCCCGCTTTGTTGGCGATATCATAACGCACAACCGGCGGTTCGTCGGAATCGGTCACCGCGCGTTTGATTTTCTTCACCACGGATTTCGGATCTTCCAGCAGGCCAATCACGTTGTTACGGTTATCGTCCGACTTGGACATTTTCTTCGTCGGCTCCAGCAGCGACATCACGCGCGCACCGGATTTCGGAATGAACGGCTCCGGCACCTTAAAGATTTCGCCGTAGATCGCGTTAAAACGCTGGGCGATATCACGGCTCAGTTCCAGATGCTGCTTCTGATCTTCCCCAACCGGCACCAGATTGGTCTGATACAGCAAAATATCTGCCGCCATCAGTACCGGATAATCAAACAGACCAGCGTTGATGTTTTCCGCATAGCGGGCGGATTTGTCTTTGAACTGCGTCATACGGCTCAACTCACCAAAATAGGTGTAGCAGTTCAGCGCCCAGCCCAACTGGGCATGTTCAGTCACATGCGACTGAACGAAAATGGTACTTTTCTGCGGATCAATACCACAGGCCAGATACAGCGCCAGCGTATCCAGCGTCGCTTTACGCAGCGTCTGCGGATCCTGACGCACGGTAATCGCGTGCTGGTCAACGATGCAATAGATACAGTGATAGTCGTCCTGCATGTTTACCCACTGACGCAGCGCACCCATATAGTTGCCAATGGTTAGTTCACCTGAGGGCTGTGCGCCACTAAAGACGATGGGCTTAGTCATTTTTCATTTCCTGATGTTCAATATGCGAAAGCCCAAATGCGGGCAGTAAGTCCTTAAAGTGATCAAAGACGAGGTCTGGTTCGCTCAGGGTGATTGCTTCGCCGTAGTTATAACCGTAAGTCAGGCCCACAGAAACACTGCCTGCCGCTTTCGCAGCCCGGATATCGTTACGCGAATCACCCACGAAAAGTAGCTCGTGAGGCTGAATATTGAGCTTTTTACACACCAGAAGCAACGGTTCCGGGTGTGGCTTTTTGTTCACCACATCGTCACCGCCAACGACAAAAGAGAAGAATTGCGCGATATCAAGCGCTTCCAGCAGCGGAGCGACAAACGGCGTCGGTTTATTGGTCACCAGCGCCAGAGGCAGGCCTTTAGCGTGCAGTGCAATCAAGGTGTCTGCCACGTCCGGGAACAGAAAACTACCTTCTTCCACCGTCTCTTCGTAATAACGGTTAAACAGCTTACGCAGCATGCGAATCTGCTCTTCCTGCGGAACATCATGATCTTCAATATCTGGCTTGCCCTGCGTCGCACGCTGAATAGCACGTTCCTGGCGCGACCAGTTGAATGCACGTTCCATCAGCACGTCCGCGCCGTTACCAATCCAGGTCACCACGCGAGCTTCACCGGCTTGAGGGAGTTCCAGCGCATACAACGCGCTGTCTACGGCGGCCGTCAACCCCGGCGCGCTATCCACCAGCGTACCATCCAGATCGAACGCTACACCTTGAATTGACTGCAATTTATCCATGACTTACCTTCGCCAGTTCGCTACGCATTTCATCAATAACCTGTTTGTAATCCGGCTTATCAAAAATCGCTGAACCTGCCACGAACATATCCGCACCAGCAGCGGCAATCTCGCCGATATTGCTGGCTTTAACCCCGCCATCGACTTCCAGACGAATATCAAAACCGGAAGCATCAATACGGCGGCGAACTTCGCGCAGTTTATCCAGCGTATGCGGAATAAAGGATTGACCACCAAAACCGGGGTTCACCGACATCAGCAGGATCACATCCAGCTTGTCCATCACATAATCGAGATAGCTCAGCGACGTTGCCGGGTTAAACACCAGCCCCGCTTTACAACCCTGCTCTTTAATCAGTTGCAGCGTGCGGTCAACGTGCTCGGAAGCTTCGGGATGAAAGGTAATGATGCTCGCACCTGCGGCAGCGAAATCCGGCACCAGGCGGTCAACCGGTTTCACCATCAAATGCACGTCGATAGGTGCGGTGATGCCGTAGTTACGCAGCGCTTTAAGCACCATCGGCCCGATAGTCAGGTTCGGTACGTAATGGTTGTCCATCACATCAAAGTGGACAACGTCGCCACCGGCGGCCAGCGCGTTGGCGGTGTCTTCACCCAGGCGAGCAAAGTCAGCCGATAAAATCGAAGGGGCAATCAAATACTGTTTCATCCGCATCTCCTTGAGAAAATAGGGTCTGGCAACGCGGCGAAAGCGGGTTAAAGTGTCGCCGGGCAATAAAGCGCCAGCAATTCATCCACCTTTTTGCGTGTGCCGCCGTTACTGCTGATACTGCGGCGCACTTTCACCACATGCAATTTTGCCTGATGATACCACTCACGCGTCAACGCGGTGTCGTGGTTGGAAATCAATACCGGGATTCGGTTCTGCACCAGGTTCTCGGCAATAGTAGCCAGGTGCGCCTGATGTTCCAGACTGAAGCTGTTTGTGTGGTACGCCGTAAAGTTTGCCGTTGCAGAAAGCGGGGCATAAGGCGGATCGCAGTAGATGACTGAATTCTCGTCAGCGCGCGCCATGCTGTCGGCGTAGGATTCGCAGTAAAAAAAGGCATTCTGCGCTTTTTCCGCGAATTGATACAACTCCACTTCCGGAAAATAGGGTTTTTTATAGCGACCGAACGGCACATTAAATTCGCCGCGCAGATTATAACGACACAGGCCGTTATAACCATGTCGGTTGAGGTACAAAAACAGCAGCGCTCGCCGGAACGGATCCTGGCACTGGTTAAATTCCTCGCGCAACTGATAGTAAATCACAGACTGATTCGTCGCAGGCATGAACAATTCCCGCGCATGCTGAACGTACTCATCAGGACGGTCTTTGACGATGTTATAGAGACTAATCAAATCGCTGTTGATATCAGCGAGGATATAGCGGGGGTATGTGGTGTTAAGAAACACCGAACCCGCGCCGACGAATGGCTCGATCAGGCATTCACCCTTCGGCAGATACCTTCCGATATCTTCCAGCAGGGGGTATTTCCCCCCTGCCCATTTCAAAAAAGCGCGATTTTTTTTCATGCTGACTGATTACTTACACTCTCTCCGGCTGTGGAAAAAGCTCCGACAGCATCCTGCGCTTTAAACATTACTTTAGATCTGCCTGAACCTGATGCAGCGGCTTGGCCCAAGGGTTCTTCGCCTGCACATCAGCGGGAAGTGTAGCAACTGCACGTTTTGCATCATCTTTTGATGCATACACGCCGCTTACCAGCACATACCACGGCTGGCCGTTACGCGTCGTCTGATAAACCACGAAGTTTTTCAGATTTTCTTTCTTCGCCCACGAATTCAGGTTGCTGTAATTTGAGGAACTACTCAGTTGCAGCGTGTAGTGGCTACCCGGAGCCGATTTCAGCTCGCCAACATTCCCGGTTGAGACGGCGTTGCTTGCAGCAGTGGCAGCCTTCGGCTGTTGTACCGGCGTAGCAGTCGCGGCCGTTGTTGCTGTCGCGGGTGCTTTCACTGGAGCGGTTACCGTAGTTTCAGTGCGTTTTGGCGGCTGGGTAACCGGTTTTGACTCGGCCTTCGCGACCGGCGCTTTAACCACCGGTTTTGGCTCAATCACCATCTGTTTACGCTCGGGACGCGTTGCAGCCGAATGACTTTCTGTCGTCTGTCGAGCATTGCCGTTATGCACCGGCGCTACTGTTGCAGGTTCTGTCGGCAGCGTAGAGCTTACCGCATTGTCAATCTGCGACTGGTTTTGCGGCTGCGACAGCGCGGTGTTCAGATCGCCCTGAACTTCTACACGTTGCTGACCAGCAGGCGTTGCAGGCGACTCACCCTGGGATGGTGTCGAGGAGATTGGCGGTAAGGTAACATCCTGCGGCGCTGGTGCATTGCCAGCAGGTTGTTGAGCAGGCGACGAGCCGGTAGCGGGCTGCGCGTTATTCGCCTGGTTAGCGGCGGCGGGGCCGCCCGCACTTCCATTGTTACCGGAGAGATCGATATTCTTCTCTGCCGGAGCATTCTGTTGATTGGCCGTGGAAGGCGCAGGGGATTTTAACGCTGAACCGATACCGATAATAAGCAATAGTAACACCAGAATGCCAATGCCCATCATCATGTACTGGCGCGAAGCAGGTTTTGCGGCATCCGTTTTCTTACGCTTGCGCGGACGACGTTCTTCACGCTCTTCGTCCAGAGCGTCGTCTCCTTCAGTATAACCCTCTTCTTCGCGCTCATCACGCGCCCGGCGGGTACGAGAAGGACGGCGGTCGTCGGCATCGAGATCAACGTCATCAAAATTGATCTGCGGTTCATCAACACGATCGGAAGATTGACGAGAACGACCAGTACGACGATCACTGGGATCGGTTTTCAGCCCGTCTTCTGGTTTGTATTCATCCATTTAACACCCCACACAAAGGCGTATGCCACAACATGCATAGCGCCCGAAGTTAAACGTCACGCAATAGGTGACCAGACCTTTCTAATAGTTACGCCTGCTGGCAATCAGCAATAGCGCCAAGTACTACGCCGTGCGACACTCCGCCGCGAACTTCACTCTTCCCTATGGCTAACGGGAGCACTAAGCGCATTTCCCCCGCCAGCACTTTTTTATCGCGCATCATATGTGGCAGATAGGCTTCCGCCGTCATTTCATGCGGTCCCTGCACTGGCAGACCAGCACGCTTGAGCAGCGTCTTGATACGCTGCGTATCTGCTTTACTGAACTGGCCAAGACGCTCAGAAGCATGCGCCGCCATCACCATGCCAGCCGCGACAGCTTCGCCATGTAGCCAGTTACCGTAGCCCATTTCCGCTTCAATAGCATGGCCGAAGGTATGCCCCAGATTCAGTAAAGCACGTAAGCCGGTTTCCCGCTCATCGGCAGCAACAACTTCGGCTTTAAGCTCACAACAACGTCGGATGCAGTATGCCATCGCCGGGCCGTCGAGACGCAGAAGCGCATCCATATTTTGTTCCAGCCAGTCAAAGAACTCACCGTCAAGAATAATGCCGTATTTGATCACTTCAGCAAGACCGGAGGAGAGTTCACGGGCGGGAAGGGTGGCAAGACAATCAAGGTCAACAACGACAGACGCAGGCTGGTAGAAGGCACCGATCATGTTTTTGCCAAGGGGGTGATTTACCGCCGTTTTACCACCAACGGAGGAATCGACCTGAGACAGAAGTGTGGTTGGAACCTGAATAAAGCGTACGCCGCGCTGATAACTGGCCGCTGCAAAACCGGTTAAATCACCGATTACGCCGCCGCCCAGAGCAACCAGTGTCGTGTCACGCCCGTGTGGTTTTTGCAACAAAGCAGTAAATACGGTATCCATCACCGCCAGGCTTTTGTACTGCTCGCCGTCGGGAAGAATCACGCTATCGACCTTCACGCCAGCCTGTTCAAGAACGTGGCGAACCTTATCAAGATAGAGCGGAGCCAATGTTTCATTAGTAACCAGCATAACCTGATCACCAGACTTCAAAGGCGAAAAGGAAGCTGGATCGTTAAACAAACCAGCCGCGATGGTAATCGGGTAACTACGTTCCCCAAGAGTGACGGTGATCCTCTCCATGACGCGACATCCACCTTAGTTGCTTAAACCCGCAGGCCTGTTATTAAGCCAGAATTAGTTGCTTTCCAGCATATGGATAATCTGGTTTGCGACCACTTTAGCACTCTGGTCGTCGGTACGAACGGTCACGTCTGCAATTTCTTCGTACAAAGGATTACGTTCGTCAGCCAGCGCCTCCAGTACTTCTCGCGGTGGCGCATCCACTTGCAGAAGCGGGCGTTTTTTATCACGTTGAGTGCGAGCCAATTGCTTTTCGATAGTGGTTTCCAGATACACCACTACTCCACGGGCGGAGAGACGATTACGGGTTTCGCGAGATTTCACAGAACCACCGCCAGTCGCCAGAACGATGCCCTGTTTTTCCGTCAGCTCATTGATGATTTTTTCTTCGCGATCACGGAAGCCTTCTTCACCTTCAACATCGAAGACCCAACCCACATCAGCTCCGGTTCGTTTCTCAATCTCTTGATCAGAATCGTAAAATTCCATATTGAGTTGTTGAGCTAACTGACGCCCAATAGTGCTTTTGCCGGCACCCATAGGCCCAACCAGAAAGATATTGCGTTTCTCTGCCATTTTTTCGGTACTACTAAGACTATTCGTTGATGATAAACCCGCTTCACAGATACCCAGCGTAGCAGGACATGAACTGAAACCTCATATGCGATAGTGCGAGAGTCAGATCGAAAATTATCTCAGTACTCCGGCTTGTTTGGCAACTGAATAAACACGTTATCCTTCATGCTGCTTGCTATACGACGGAGACCACTGACGCTCAAATCGGTACTCCTTGTAAGCTAAATCATCTCTCACGTCAAACACCTGAACCAAGTTCCGCAGAAAAAGGAGGATTACGGCAGGTTTAATGTACCGCCGCCAACCGTGGGGTAATGAATACGACCAGCTCTCGTCGTTCGCTATTCTTTCCATCCTGACGGAATAGCTGGCCAATGCCAGGCAGAGACCCAAGCCCCGGAATTTGGTTTTTATTTGTGGTGCGCTTTTGCGAAAAAATTCCACCAAGCGCCAGCGTGTCGCCGCTTTTTACCTCCACCAGTGTTTCAATTTCCTGCTTATCAATCGCCAGGGCTTCGCCTCCGGACTGTTGTAGCACCTGACCTGGCATATTCTGACTGATACGCAGCTTCAGACGAACACGTTTATCAGGCAACACCGTTGGCGTCACTTCCATCCCCAGTACTGCCTCGCGAAATTCGACCGAGGTATTATTTTCGCCGTTGGCAACCTGATAAGGAATTTCGCTTCCCTGTTTGATGCTGGCGGGCTGACGGTGGGAAGCCAGTAGACGTGGGCTGGCGATAATCTCCAACTGCTGCTTTTGCTCCAGCGCGGAAAGCTCCAGATCGAGCAAACGGGCATTAATACTGCCAATATTGAACCCCACGCGTGTACTGGCATTGGGAGCAGAGAGATCCGCAGATAACGCATTTATCTGCCCACGCGCTGTTTCGGCGCTCTGCGCCAACCCCCATTTCACGCCCAGCTCACGCAGGCTTTTTTCGTTGATGGTGACAATATGCGCCGCCAGCTCAACCTGCTCGACCGGTAAATCCATTTGCGCCACCCATTTTTCAAACGTTGCCAGCCCCTCTTTATTATCCCGGATCAGCAAGCGGTTAAGCCGCGAGTCCACGGTTATCGCGCCTTGCGGACTAAGCAATTTTCCTCCCGCTTTTGCCAGTTCTTCTGCCTCCGCATAGCGCAACACGATGCTACGCGTTTGCAGCGGGGCATTCTTTTTTTGTCGGGCGTGCCGGGCATCCTGTTCCGCCTGCTTTTGTTGCTGCCATGACGCGGAGTGAACCTGCCAGATTGTCCCTTTCTGACTGAGCGTTAATCCGGCGCTTTCCGCCACGGTTTGCAACGCCTGCCGCCAGGGGACATCGGTTAAGTGCAGCGATAACGTGCCGCTGATGTCTTTCTGGATCACCATATTTTGCTTTTCAAGCGCGGCCAGCGTCTGTAGCACCTGTGTAACCGGTACATCATCAACGATCAGTGTGACGAGCTGCGTTGTCGCTGTGCTGGCGTGATGCAGGGCGAAGAGCATAAGGCCCACTATCCATTTTTTCATTCTGAGTTCCATCTCGTTTCCAGCGCCATTGCGCCGGGATGCAATCCTTACCCGTGGAAATTTGCAGTTCATCCACGGTGATAGAAATAACGCGCCAGCCCGTTGACAATAACTCACCCACAGCGACCCGATGCCAGTGTTTATTGGCGTCACGCAATATGCCCACCATATGCTTGCCCTGAATCGTGCCGCGAAACAGCCACTGATCCAGTTGGGCGATCTTGCAGGTATCCGGCGGCGGCAGGAAGGGGTCGCGCATTCCACTCAGCAGCAGGCATAACGCACAGGCAAAAACCACGCGTTCAACGATCATCGTCATGCTCCAATTGCAGGGTAAAACGCAACAAATCAGTACCCGCTGTCAGCGAAAATGCCGGAACCTGTATGTCGCAACTGGCCAGGCGCACAAAGGTTTCTGTCACCGCTTCCCAGCGGGTTTCCAGCACCAGCTCCCCCCCATTTTTTCCAGGCTGCCAGCGGATGAGCTGCCTGTTGGTCTCCTGAAAATCCAGAGGGCTAAAAGGTTGCGCAGCGGGTAAGGACACACTTTCTGTCGGTGGGAATAATGCACGTAGTGTGCGCCACTGAGCCTGTAATGCCGCCTGTTGAGCGCTTTGCTGAATGATTAACTGTGCCTGCGCTGCATTAAGCGGGGAAATGGCTAACCACCACACCAAAAGCAAGCCGCAAAAAATGCTCAGCAGCCAGCATGCCGTACGTTGCCATGGCGGCAGCACAAACCAGAAATCAGCGTTCAGGGGCATCATCGATCTCCTTCTTAAGCTGGTAGTGAAATTGCCAGCGCCCCTGTACATCCCGCTCCATTGCACCGGTTTGTTGTAACTGAAACCCCGCGATGCCACGCAGTTGCTGCTCAAGTACAGCTAATGCCCTAACCGAACTGGCAAGGCCTGATAACGACAATTGATGTTGCTGCCAACGCAGTTGCGTCAGCCATGTGTTCTGTGGGAGATTTGCGGCCAGGCTAAGCAAACGAAGCCGCCACGCCAACGTATCCTGTCGGCGCTGCCGGCGAACCTGCTCCTTGCGCCACGCTTCCTGCCGCGCCAGCAAAGGTTCTTTAGCTGCCACCAGCGAGGCGAGCAATGTCGCATCGGCTTGCTGCCAGAGAACCCGCCCGTAAAGCTCGATAGCTACTGATGCCCGCCAAAGCACACCTGCGCCGCCTGTCAGCAGGAGGTTGGCGATAAAGACGCTCGCCCAAAGACGTACGCTGCGTCGCCGCCGGTATTGCCGCCAGGGCAGAAAATTCACGCCAGCCATCAATATCCCCTGGCGATGGCCAGCCCGAGAGCGACAGCATAGCGATCACCTACTGCCGGCAACGGCGGTTGACGTGAATGTACTACGCTCCAGCAATCGAAGCCCCCGGGTAAATCGCTGCACTGTACCATTTCATCCGCAGGTAGCCCCAACACACTGGCTAACTGAACAACGCTATCGGCATCCTCTTGCACACGCCGGCCCCAACTCTCTTTTGTTGCCCATAACCATTGCCGTTCGTCGCGCCACACCAGGCAACGGGCAGGTGGCGCGAGCCAGGGCAGTAAAGCCTGCAACGCACTGGCATCAGGCGTAATAGAAGAGAGGTGCAGCGAGAGGGCCTGCGCCATATCGAGTAGCACCGCTACGTCTTTATTCTGCGCCGCAGTCACACCATAAGTTTTCGCTGACTCATCTTCCGTAAAATCAAAGCAGAGCTCGTTTTCCGCCATTTCCAGCTCTCGCGCCATCGTCTGTGATACCCAGCGGTTAATCGCCTCTTCGCGCAGCGCAATAACCGGGCGCGGTAGCTTTTTTTGCAGAGTTTGTACGGCGGGAAAGGCTAGTCGAACACAGTGCCGTTGCGGTAAGGATTGTCGCCAGGGACGCAGCGCGACGAGAAGCGTTTCAGGTGTTTTAATACGCCCCTGAACAATCGTTCCTGCTGGTAAAGGAAAGTGCCACCAGCGGCGTAAAGCCTGACCACCACGTGTGGCGGCAAGCGCCACAATATATATACCATCTTGTTGAATATGCAGCCCAATTTGCCAGTGTCTGAATGCCATAAGTTACGATCTCCTTATCGTCTACGGGGATGACGCTATATCAATGCATCAGGGTTGCCTTTATACTACCGCGCGGTTGTTTATAAACTGCCCAAATGACTCTTAATGGGAAATCTCCAGTGAAGTTCGTAAAGTATTTATTCATCCTTGCAGTCTTTTGCATTCTGCTGGGAGCAGGCTCGATTTACGGTCTGTACAAATATATTGAGCCGCAGTTACCCGACGTCGCGACGCTCAAAGACGTCCGGTTACAGATTCCAATGCAGGTGTACAGCGCAGATGGCGAATTGATTGCACAGTATGGTGAAAAGCGCCGCATCCCGCTGACCCTGAGCCAAATTCCGCCAGAACTGGTAAAAGCGTTTATCGCTACTGAAGATAGCCGTTTTTATGAGCACCACGGTGTTGACCCGGTGGGGATTTTCCGTGCCGCCAGCATAGCGCTCTTCTCCGGCCATGCCTCACAGGGAGCAAGTACGATTACGCAGCAGTTAGCGCGTAACTTCTTCCTGAGCCCGGAACGCACCATGATGCGTAAAATCAAAGAGGTGTTCCTGGCGATCCGTATTGAGCAGTTGTTAAGCAAAGACGAGATCCTTGAGCTTTACCTCAACAAAATCTACCTCGGCTATCGCGCTTATGGCGTGGGCGCTGCGGCGCAGGTTTATTTTGGTAAGTCAGTTGATCAACTGACGCTAAGTGAGATGGCGGTGATTGCCGGTTTACCGAAAGCGCCATCTACTTTTAATCCACTCTATTCGCTTGAACGGGCAACCGCACGTCGTAACGTTGTGCTGGCGCGTATGGAGAGTGAAGGTTATATCACTGAACAGCAAGCCGACCAGGCGCGCAGCGAGGCGATAGACGCAAACTACCATGCGCCGGAAATTGCTTTCTCCGCGCCTTATCTTTCCGAGATGGTACGTCAGGATATGGTCGCCCGTTATGGCGACAAAGCCTATGAGGATGGCTACCGCGTCTACACCACCATTACGCGTAAAGTGCAGCAGGCTGCGCAGACTGCCGTACGCAATAACGTGATGGATTACGACATGCGCCACGGCTATCGCGGTCCGTCGAATGTGTTGTGGAAAATCGGTGAAGCCGCATGGGACAGTAAAAAAATCACGGACTCACTGAAAACCCTGCCGACATATGGGCCACTCTCTCCGGCGGTCGTCACCAGCGCAAATCCGCAAGAAGCCGTGGCGATGATGGCTGATGGTACATCGGTTTCATTGCGCATGGACGGCGTCCGCTGGGCTCGCCCTTACCGCTCTGATACGCAGCAGGGCGCTACGCCACGTAAAGTGACGGATGCTATACAGGCCGGGCAGCAGATTTGGGTACGCCAGGTCGATAACGCCTGGTGGCTGGCGCAGGTGCCGGATGTAAACTCTGCGTTGGTCTCTATCAATCCGCATAATGGCGCGGTACTGGCGCTGGTCGGTGGCTTCGATTTTAACCAGAGCAAGTTTAACCGAGCGACTCAGGCGCTGCGCCAGGTGGGTTCGAACATCAAACCGTTTCTTTACACGGCGGCGATGGATAAAGGCCTGACGCTGGCAAGCATTCTTAACGATGCCCCGATTTCCCGCTGGGATGTGGGTGCGGGTTCCGACTGGCGGCCGAAGAACTCGCCGGATGAATATGCCGGTCCAATCCGTCTGCGCCAGGGGCTGGGGCAATCGAAGAACGTAGTAATGGTACGTGCGATGCGTGCGATGGGCGTCGATTATGCCGCAGAGTATTTACAGCGTTTTGGTTTCCCGGCGCAAAACATTGTGCATACCGAATCACTGGCGCTGGGCTCAGCCTCATTTACGCCGATGCAGGTTGCAAGAGGCTATTCGGTGATGGCTAACGGTGGGTTCCTGGTCGATCCGTACTACATCACGAAAATCGAAAACGATCAGGGTAACGTGCTATTTGAAGCGCACCCGAAAGTGGCGTGTGCCGATTGCGACATTCCGGTAATTTACGGCGAAACGCCGAAATCAAATGTGCTTGAAAATAAAGACATGGAAAACGTCGCCACGTCACAGGCGCAGCAGAACAGCTCAGTGCCACAGCCACAACTGGAGCAGGCAAATCAGGCGCTGGTTCAACGCAGCGGTGGCGAAGAGTATGCGCCGCATGTGATTAGCACGCCGCTGTCATTCCTGATTAAAAGCGCGCTGAACAGCAACATCTTTGGCGAACCAGGTTGGCAGGGTACGGGCTGGCGCGCGGGACGCGATCTCAAGCGTAACGATATCGGCGGTAAAACCGGTACCACCAACAGCTCGAAAGATGCCTGGTTCTCTGGTTATGGTCCGGGTGTTGTCACTTCCGTGTGGATCGGTTTTGACGATCATCGTCGCGATTTGGGGCGAACCACTGCTTCCGGAGCGATTAAAGATCAAATTTCCGGTTATGAAGGCGGGGCGAAAAGCGCCCAGCCAGCCTGGGATGCTTACATGAAAGTGGTGCTGGATGGTGTGCCGGAAGATCCGTTAACGCCGCCGCCAGGCGTGCTCACCGTCAACATCGACCGCAGCACTGGCCAGTTGGCCAGTGGTGGCAGCAGCCGTCAGGAGTACTTCATAGAAGGAACTCAGCCAACGCAGCAGGCAGTACATGAAGTGGGCACGACGATAATTGATAACGGGGAAACACACGAACTGTTCTGATAGCGCGTGAATCCAGGGAAGCAAAAAAGGGCGCAGCAGCGCCCTTTCAGACTGCTGACAAAGTCCTGGCCGTAAGGTCAGGACTTTGATCTAATAAGGTCAGTACAATTAACGGACTGACCGCCATGCTCAGAGAACCTGCCCCACAACAGTACCAGTTTGAAATGGTCACCCTTGAGGAACTCGTTCCCGAAGACCATCTGGTACGTAAAATTGATGCCACCATCGACTTTGAATTTATCCGCGATGCCGTAAAACACCTCTACTGCGCTGATAACGGCAGGCCCGCCATTGACCCGGTACGCCTGATTAAGATGATGCTGCCAGGCTATCTCTTTGGCATTCCCTCTGAACGCCGGCTGGTGAAGGAAATCCAGGTCAATACAGCGTACCGCTGGTTCCTGCGCA
>NZ_FMBC01000055.1 GCF_900094795.1 Kosakonia oryziphila | reverse complement strand
CGCGGCTTTTTTTAATATGTCCCGTTCGTCAGTAACCCGCTTCAACTCCTTCTGGAGTCGGCGGATCTCGGCCTGAGCATCTGACTGTTCTTTGTTAGTGGATGAGTCCGGACCGTACTTCTTTATCCAGGCGTAAAGGCTGTGGGTGGTGATATCGAGACGTGTTGCAACGCTGGAAACAGAGTGACCGCGATCAATAACCTGTTTGACTGCTTCAATTTTAAACTCTTCGGGATAACGTTTACCGCTCATGGGCACCTCTCTTTAAGTCATCTTAAATGACTCTGAGGTGTCTGTTAAACCCGTGGCGATTCACAGGGTCTTCCTCCCTGAATGCTCGTTGATTACCTTTTTCGTATGCTTTCAGAAAACATTCGTAAGCCTCATTGAACTCACCCAACTTCAGATGTGCAGCGCCCAGGTTTATCAATTCAGATGTAGCTCTCTCAGGCACATCAAATTTGAACGCCTCTTCAGCCCATTTTTTCGCCAATAAGAAATCTTCGCGAGAAAAATAGATTTTATACAAGCTCATGACAATTAGGCGAGCCTCAGTGCTCTTATAACGTCCACCTGGAGCTTCATCTAATTCATCCAGAATTGTAATATAGCTTTTCACTGCTCCATCAATATCACCATCTTTGTAAAGGTTATTAGCCTCATTAATTTTACTAATAATCAATGGATTAAGACCTGGCATTGCGGCTATTCCTGATATTCACCATGGGGATACGACCGGAGGTAAATACACCCGCCCAAGTGGAAGAGAACACCTTCGACGCGTGGTTCAGTCCTCTGTCTTCACACCACGCCACAAACGGCAGCAGTCGCTCCCGGTAGCTCTCCTGCGTCCGGCCGAATATCTCGTGCACTAACCGATTCGCCAGCACGATAGCTCAGGCGCATAACTGACGGACAAGTAACGCGGCGCAGATGAGTTCACACCTTACCCACGCCGCTCACCACAAGCAACTAACAAGGAGTTGACTATGGCTAAGGCACATTCTAAGTCAGGCGTCACCGTTAATAAAGCAACCAAAACAGAACGTTACTACACAGTGGGATACGCCCCGCATAACGGCAGACCCAACCCGCCGTCCGCGATTAACCTTAAAGGCCGCTGGCTGGAAGAATCGGGATTTATGACCGGGATGCCAATAACGGTGACGGTTGAGCGTGGCAGGCTGATTATTGAGACGGAGATTAATCTTTGACGCCTTGAACGAAACAGCAGGTAAAAAATAGCCGGAAGGATCGTTCAGATCACTTCCGGTTTTTTATTCAGTAAATATAAGTCGTACCAACAGATGTCTTACTCTGCTTGACCATTTTTATAATTAATTCCCAACCATCATTTGTTTTTTTTCTTCCCGCAAATGTATATAAAACATCATCAGTGGATAATTTATTTTCCATCACTTCATTATCAATAAATTCAACCTGAGATATAAATATCATAGGTTCTTCATTGATGAACCGCCAACTTGCATCATGCAGCCAAATCGGTGGTTCTTTCATATAGTGAAACTCGTTACCAAGAACAGTTTTTATCCACTTATTTACATTTGCGGGTACTTTATCTATCCAATCAATATTAGGAGTAGGTAATCCTGATTCCTTGTAAAGACTGAATATTTTATTTACAAATTGCCCAGCCTCTTCATGAGCCACGCCAGCAGCGTAGTTCTTTTCTGCCACATCAGATAATACAGAACTGAAAACAATATATTCTTGATTCATAAAATCACCATGAGTTTACACCTTTAATTATTTCTAATAGCTCCATCCCCGGGTACCTATAGGGATCCATATCTGCGTGTTGCCAAGGATCAACCTCAGACAGATTACTATTATTGTGGACATTAGGACCACCAACTCGCTGAGGGATATTGGTATGATGTAATTCATAAGGAATATCTCTAGTCTCTGTGGCTCCAGTTTTATTTATTCTAACTTTTGCAGTTATCTTAGGAGCATTACCCCGAGCCATTTCCGCTATATTCCTTGGAGAATATATTCCTGAAGGATTTTTTAACTCACTCTTTGCAACATCCTTCCAGTAATCCTTTTTAGCTGCACTCCAACACTTTAATCCCAGCGGATCCACCCACACCAGCGGGTCAACCACATAGGTATACGTATTAAGCCCACCCAGTAACCCTATTGGGTCCATCTGGGTGTAGCAGCCGCCGGTCGGGTCGTAGTAGCGGAACGTGTTGTAGTGCAGCCCGGTTTCGCGGTCGAGGTACTGGCCCTGGAAGCGCAGGTTCTGCGGGGTGTCCCACCTCAGTGCATCGTTTTCCCGCTCGGTGCGTCCCCATGCGCTGAACGCGCCGCGCCAGACGATATCGCCGTTACTGTCGGTGACCGATTGTGGCAGACCATTGATTTCGCTGTGATACCAGTAAATTTCCGCGTACTGCTGCTGGCTGTCTACGCGCGCCAGCGGCTCGTAGCTGTTTTCCGTGTAGATATACTGCACGGCGGCTTTCGGGTCGCGGTCGCAGGTTTCACCAACCATTTGCAGCCCGGACCATGCGTACTGCGTGCGCTCCGGCGTGCGGCTGTGGCGTCGCCACACCTGTTTCTCCGTGCGGCGGCCCAGCGCGTCGTAACGGTATTCCGCTTTGCTGAACTCCGCGTTGCCTTCGATGACGACCTGGCTGATGCGCTGCTCATCGTCATAACTGAAGCGCTGCACGATGCCGCGATGCGTGTCGTGGCGTTCCGTCATGCGCCCGAAGTCGTCATATTCACGGCGCACGCCGTCGAGGCGTTTTAGCAGGTTGTCCCAGATCGGCGGCAAATCGGCCGTTGTACGGTTATCTGCCGCGTCATACCAGAAACGCTCCTCCCCGGAAGGCTGAATGCTCTGCGTCATGCGTCCTGCTGCATCGTATCCCCAAAGCGACTGCCGATATTTATCCGCAGGCGTAGGCGGCGCACCATCGGTGTACATCTGGCGGACGATTTGATCGGCCCGATCCCACTGGTAGCGGCGCTCAAATACCAGCCGCTGGCGCACATTATCAACACAGCGCCGCTGGCTGATGCGTCCGGCGATGTCATAGTGCGTTTCCAGCTCCCCCGCACCCGTAGTGCGACGGGTTTCGCGGTGCAGTTTGTCGCGCTGGTAGCTGGCAACCGGCAGCGTATTACCGCCAATGGCAAGCTGCATCTCCAGCAGATGTCCGGTACCGTAGCGCAGATACTGCAACTGCCGCCCGTCCGGGAAGGTGGTGGCGCTGAGGTTGCTTAACGCGTCGTACTGATGCAGATACGCGCCAGAATGGTTATCTTCACCCACCAGATCGCCGAGTTTATTGCGGCGGAAAACCACCACTTCGCCACTCTCCGGCTCGCGCTGGTCGATCATTGCCTGCCGCCACGCACTGTAAGGAAAACGGTGAATTTCAGTGCTCAGAGCGTTGTAGCGATACTCGGTGCGATACTGCTCGGTTTCCCGTGCCACCATGCGCCCGATCGCATCGTACTCATAATTCGTCACCAGCGGTGACAAGCCACTACCGCTGGCGGGATGACGCACCAGCGTCGCCACCTGCTGCATGGCGTTGTACTGATACTCCGTCTGCCGCCCGGCATAATCGTGCTGGCGGGTCAGCAAGCCGCCCGGCGTATAGTCAAAGCGCCATTGTTGGTTGTTGGCGTTGGTCAGCGTCACCAGGCGGCCCGCGCGGTTAAAGCGAAAACGCGTGGCCTGCCCGGCAGGATCGATAGCCTCAATCACCTGACCACGCGCGTTGAGCGTCACTTTACGCTCCAGCAGACCATCAATGTTCTGCCCGCACAGCAGCCCGGCGCGGTTGTAGCTGAACAGGGTTTCACGCCCGTCTGCGCGGATCCAGGTTTGCAGACGGCCTGCCGGGCTCCAGATGTAACGCTCGCTGTTGCCGAGCGGATCAGTGGTGCTAATCAGTTTGCCGGAAGCATCGTACTGGCTGCGGCTCTGGTAGCCGGAACAATCCTCTTCGCGGATAAGCTGGCCAAGCGCGTCCCACCAAAAGCGGTGGCTGTTCTCCAGCGCATCAATACGCTGTAGCAGATCGCCCTGCACATTCCACTCAAAGCGCGTTACGCCGCCTTCCGGGTCGGTCAGCTTCACCACGTCGCCCGCAACGTTATATTCGTACTGCCAGATTGCGCCATCGGGCAGCACTTCTTTCAACGGGAAGGCGTACAGCGGATGCCAACTGGTTAGCGTCGTACGGTCCAGCGGATCGCGTTCCATGGTCAGATTGCCACGCGCATCCCATGCATATTCCCAGCTTGCGCCGTCCGGCTGCACCATTGCCAGCAGTTGCTCAGAGTTGCCCGCCCAGCGGAATTGCCAGTTGCCGCCATGTGGATCGGTATAAGCGGTGATGCGAAACAGTTCATCCCAGTGATGTTCGCTTGATACACCTTCGTCGTTGCTGACGCGCGCGCGACGCTGTGTTTCATCGGCATCGATGCGCCAGCGCTCCAGCACTTCGCCCCGATCGTCAAGCACCTGATACGCCTCAACGCGCCAGTGCCGCGAGTTGGCGTCGGGCCGCCACTGGTACTGCACTTTCAACCCGGTGGCATAGGCGTGCCAGGCCATCATTTCGCTGGCCTGATCCCAGCCGAACTGACGGGTGACGATGCCGTCGGCGTCGGTGACGGCGATCAGTTGCCCCTGTTCGTTGAAACGGTAAGAAACCAGCAGATGGCGCGCGCCATCGTACACCTGATAAACCGCGCACAGGCGCCCGGAAAGCGCGTCATACTCCAGCTCAACATCCAGCGCCTCGTTATCGCCAGAGATACGCACCAGTTGCCCGTGCTCGTTCCAGTTAAAGTGCTGTACATTTTCATGGCGGTCATAAATGCGCTGAATGCGCCACTCGCCAGGGTGTGTCGGATCCGGCTCGTACAATTGGTGCTCGCCGTCATTTTGCTGAATGACCATCGCCCCGTTCGGGCTACAGAACAGCTTAATGCCATCTTCCTGATAATCGATCATGTCGCCCGACTGCACATTTCCCATGCCCAGCTCGCGGCCAGTCATATCAAGAAAGATCAGCTGGTTATCCGCCTGCCGATAAAGGCGCGTTTCAAACGGCAGCATCCAGCCGATGCCGAGCATGCCGGTCGCCAGATTGCGGCTGTGGTAAATACGCTGCCAGTAGAGCGGCATTCTGTCCGGCAACACGAAATCGAGATCCTCTTCTTTGCTGAGGATTTTCGCGCCGGTAAGGATATTGACCGGATGCACGGTGTTTACTGCCGCCGCCAGTACCGGCATGACGCCTGCCGAGGCGACATAAGCACCAAGCGGACAGATAATTTCCCGCATCAGGCGGTTCACGATCAGCCGGTTACAGCCCATCTTGATAAGCGATGGGAGAATCGCCACAACCGCGCTGCCCAGCAGGTTACCCGCGAGGTAAGCCAGTTGGTTTTTACCGCTGTGGATATCGCGCACGGTAATGGTGTCGCCACCGATACGTACGCGAGGGTTTTCGCTGACTTTGATTTCCGCTTCGCAGGTGCTGAGGTGACCATTGCGGGCAGCAGGCTGGTTGTTGATCAGCACCGCTTTTGAACCCTGGGCGACAAAGTTGCTGCTGGTGACCATATGGCCTTTTTTGCAGGCCACGTTATCGTGCGGCGCGGGGGACGCATACGGGCTGGCGCTCTCCACCAGCGGCTGCGTCAGGTCATCCCAGGTGTTTTTGCCCCACTGTTTGACATCGTCAAGGGTCAGTTTGCTGGCGCGTTCAGCAATAGCCATCAACGCTTCACCCGGCATCAGCGCCGTTTTCAGCGTTGCGGCGACGCCTGCCAGCGCCATCATGCCGAACCCGGCCCAGTCGAAGCTACTCTCGTCCGCAGAAGCAGTCGCGTTAAGGTAATCACGATCGACGGTGCCAGCAGCACGCGCTGCCTTTTTGCCCATGATCCACACGTTGTCCGAGCCAGTGACGATCTGTGCATCGGGAGGCCCAGGGTCTATCAGGCTATCGACGAGTTTTCCCGCTGCATTACCCACGCTCTCCAGCGCGCCGCTGAACATCAAACCAGCCACCGCCACACCAGCGACGACGATACCGATTGGCGTGGTTGCGGCAATAAAGATTGCGGCGACAATCGCCCCTTCCACTAACCCACCGACAAAATCCGCCAGTGCGGAGCTATGGATCAGGGGGTCATCAATGCGCGCTGCAAGGTAATCCGTCATCCGTTACGCCCCCGGCTGCACACCGCTTTTTACCGCCGTCCAGAACGCCTCTGCGTCGGCATCAAACGGGGCGACACGGCTGAGTGTGAACACCATCAGGTGATCTTCCACGCGGGCGACGGCGAGTTTTTCATACACCGTGACATGCTGATTTTCAAAACGCAGCGCGACTTCACGGGCAGGCAGCCCGCCGATGTCGCTATCCTGCACCTCGCCCAGCACCACTTTTTTCATGCTGCGCTTCACTTTCGCCAACTGCTGCTGGAGGAAGTTCTCTTCTTCGCCAGATTTGATATCCCATGCGCGGGTGATGACAAGCGTTGCGCCCTGCTCTTTGAATTTCAGCACGTTGATGCTGTGGTCCTGATATGCGCCCGGCAGCGCCAGCACGCCTTCAGAGTGTGTAAAAGTCGCCATTATTTATCCGTCCCTTGATTGAATGCGGCTTTTACCGCGGCCTGAATTTGTTCCGGTGTCGGCTCAACAGTCGGCAGGCTCTCTGGCCGCGTAATATTCAGATCCAGCGTTCCGCCAGTGTTGATTTCACCATTGCTCAGCGCATCGATGCTGAAATTCAGACATTGCAGCGAGACCGTACCGTTCGCGCCGAGCGTCAGCACCGATTTCCCCGCCACCAGCATGATGCCACTGTCAGAAGCCTGTACCAGCGCGCCCTGCACTTTTTGGGTAAAGCCGCCGCCGACCAGTTGTTCATGCGCCAGTTGCGTGGCCTGGGTGTGCGTTCCCGCCACTGCACCGGTGTAATCCCGCGTCACGTTAACGGTCTGCGAACCGCCGACAGTGTGGGTTTCGTCGTTTTTGACGTTGGTATCAAGATTGCGCTCGGCCTGAAGCCAAACTTGCTCTTCCCCGGCTTTATCTTCAAAGCGCAGGGCGTTGGCGTTATCGACCGAGCCATCTTTCGAGCGGCTGAGGAAGCCCATTTGCGTCGCGGCCGCAGGCAGTACCCACGGCGGCATGCTGGCTTCGTTATAGACGCGCCCGGTGATGATCGGCCTGTCCGGATCGCCATTGATAAAGTCGATAACCACTTCATCGCCGACGCGTGGGATTTGTACGCCACCAAAGCCCTGCCCTGCCCAGGCGCTGGAAACCCGCACCCAGCAGGAGCTGGTGTCATCGCCCTTCGCCAGCCGATCCCAGTGAAACTTCACTTTTACCCGGCCATATTTGTCCGTCCAGATGCTTTCGCCTTGCGGCCCGACGACGCGCGCGGTTTGCGGGCCATAAGTTCGCGGCCAGGCGGTTTGCTGCGCGGGGCGGAAAACCACAGAGGAGGGAATGACGCTGAAATCAATGCGGTGTACCGTCTGGCTATCCGCACCGCTGGCATAACGGTTCTCTTCAAAATTGTAGCGCGCGGCGGTCACCAGGTATTCGCCGTTATCATTGAAAAACGCAGCATTGGTCAACTGGAAAGTGCTACCCGGCACGATGCCAATCGCCGTGGCGGTGCCTTCGATTTGCTGATGTTCAACCTGCCAGCGTTCCTGGCGGATACGGGCATAAAACTCGCCATGACCATGTTCGACAAAACGCCCCGGCCAGTCGTAAACGTCAATGCTGCCCGGCTGTGGCGACGAAGGGTTTTGCCGCGCCTGGAACAGCCATGCGTTAGGCTTGCGGAAATCATAATCGTCAAGGCTGTAAATGCCCGGCGTGACGCTGTCTTCCAGCGCCCACTGGCTGATGCCTTCTTCGTCGGTGCTGCCGCCGGACGGCGTCTGGTGATAAGGAATGATTTCATAGCCGCTGAACGGTTGATGTTGCGTGGCAGCGTCAGTCAGTACCAGCGTGTGTTTGTCTGCTTGATGCGTAAAGTGGTAAGCAATTCCTTCCAGCTCCATCAGGCGGCTGATGAAATCGAAGCTGCTCTCCTGGTACTGCACGCAATATTCCCAGACACGGTAACTGCCGCTCAGCTTATCTTCCAGATTGACCTGGTATTCGCCAAGCAGGGTTTTGACGATTTGCGGCACCGTCTGCCCCTGGAAGATGCGCAGGTTACGGTCGCGTTTCATTGGCCACAGATCCGGCTCGACGGTAAGCTGATAGACGGCATAGCGCGTCCCGCTCAGTTCCACCGCGCTAACTGCCACGCGGGTAATTTTGCCGTTGAGGTAACGGGAGCCGGAAAGCGATTGCGTGGGCACGGTAACGGTGACCGCTTTGCCAAGCAACTGGCTGCGATCCATGCGCGCGTCGGTTCCCAGCAGTTGCAGATTGAATGCAAACGCCTCAGATAACGCCTCACGACCCGAAAATTTCCAGAAAAGCAGTCCTTCGACGGGCAACTGAACAGTAATACGATTGCTCATAAATCGGTTCCTGACATAACGACGCAAGCCGCTCCGGGCCTCGCCTGTAAGTTTAACGTTACGGAGTAATTGACACGCTACCGCACAGTTTCTGTGAATGAAAAAGGACGTTATTGTCTAATTTTTCGGCGCAAGAAATGCCAGGAATAGTCCTAATCAGGTATCTAAACACCAGAAAACCCGCCAATTTTTAGGGGGTTAGTTTATAGCACTATCTGGAAATAATACTTAGAGCCTGGCCCATTAGGCTCTTATGCGAAATTTTCATCACATTTGCTCGCGTAAACCTGTCATACCTGTGTTATTTACCGCAGATAAAACTACCCCAGTGATAACGTTTTCCCGCCTACTTTCGCACTTTCACATTAAAGATGAGACAGCCAACCGGAAACACGGTATAACGTTTTCATTACTATCGCATCCTTATTTTTTACTTATATCAAATTAAGCCATTATATGCCCAAGGCTACACCCCATAAATATTTAACACCCATTTAATGGTCGTTAAGCAGGATTAAATCAGTACTAAACTGGAGGGAATAATGGAAACGTATAATCAGTATGGACAACGTATTGGTCAGGAATTTTCGGAATGGGCAAAGCGGGCGATGCCCGAGAAAGTCGTTCTTGCTGGCCAATACTGTAACGTTGTTCCACTGGCGGTCGATCACGCCGAAGACCTCTTCCCGGAGTGGCAGAGCATCGACGATGACCGCGACTGGACCTACCTTGAGGATGTCAGGCCAAAAGACATGTCGGCCTGTTATGCCTATTTAAGAAATCTGTCTACGCACAAAGAAAGAATTTATTATGCTGTACAGGATAAAGCCGACGAGCAAATAAAAGGGATATTTTATGTCGGTAAATTCGATCCGGAGAATGGCTCCTTCGATATTGGTGGTGTTAACTGGACGCCATTAATGAAAAGGACACGTATCAGTACCGAAAGTCTTTATTTAGTTCTGGCTTATTTCTTTGATCAATTAAAATACCGTCGCTGTGAATGGCGCACCAGCAGTTATAACACAGAAGCGATTAAATCGGCAGAGCGAATTGGTTTTGTGAAAGAAGGCGTCTTAAGAGATAAGCGAATTCGCAAAGGGCATCTGACGGATATTTCGGTGTTCTCGATTACCTTACGCGAATGGCCGGCGATCTCGTCAATGATAACCGGCTGGCTGCGCGAAGAGAACTTCGATGACCGCAGCCGCCAGTTGCATAAGCTGTCATCGTTTCGCCGCTACTGAGGTTGCCATGCGTTGGCTTACCGCGCAACGCATGGCTTGAGGACTTATTTTCCGTGCTGTTTGAAACGGAAATCATCCATAAAATTACTCAGTTTCTCCACGGCACCCAACGTCAGCGCGTTATAGATCGAGGCACGGATGCCGCCGATTGCGCGGTGTCCCGTCAGACCAGAGAAACCCGCCAGTTCCGCTTCATGCAGGAATTTATCTTCCAGCTCTGGCGTCGGCAGCGTAAACGCGGCATTCATATCTGAACGGAAAGCCGCATCTCCCCAGTTATGATAGAAACCGTTGCTGTTATCGATGGTGCTGTAGAGCAGTACTGATTTCTGCTGGTTGATGCGCGCCATGTTTTCCAGACCGCCAATATCATTCAGCAACCAGCGTGTCACCAGCATCACCACATAAATGGCAAAGACCGGTGGTGTATTCAGGTTAGAGTGCGCTTCCACCTGGCGACGGTAATCGAGGAATGCCGGCAGGTTAGTCGGGCCGTTTTGCACCACACTGTCGCGAACCAGTACGATGGTCACGCCTGCCGGGCCGATGTTTTTCTGCGCATGAGCATAAATCAGTGAGAATTTACCGGCATCGCACGGTTTGGAGAGAAAATCAGAGGACATATCGCAAACGCGCGGTACATCATCACGGCCCAGCACGCGATCAAACTGTAAGCCTTCCACCGTTTCGTTGGAAACATAGTGGATGTAAGGCGCATCCGGAGAGAAATCCAGCTCTTCGTCGGTCGGCAGAC
The DNA here is from genome assembly GCF_900094795.1 of Kosakonia oryziphila. Lineage (GTDB taxonomy): Bacteria > Pseudomonadota > Gammaproteobacteria > Enterobacterales > Enterobacteriaceae > Kosakonia > Kosakonia oryziphila. Next base: position 19,617 of record NZ_FMBC01000055.1, on the reverse strand, counting down.
GACGGTAGCCCTCTTTTTCACCGCTCCAGATCACGCGTACCGGCCCTTCGCGCATTGCTTCAGTGATCACTTTGCGGCTCCAGTAACCGGTATCGAAATACTCAGCCGGGTGCTTTTTGCCGCGCAGCATGGTCATTGGCACCATCGAGAATTGCTGCGTTGCGCCGCCCTGTAAAAACAGAATGTGATAATCCGCAGGCAGGCCCAGCAACGTGCGAATATTATTTTCGGTTTCACGTACCACATTTTCGAACCATGCGGAGCGATGGCTGATACCAAGAATCGACAGGCCCACTTCCGGAACATTAATAATAGCCTGCTGTACCTGGTTTAATACGACGTCAGGTAATGCGCCCGGCCCGCCGGAGAAATTAAGGGTATTGTTAGGATTTAATGACATGTTATTTCCTGAGTCATGGTTATCGTTTTAAAGGGCCTGACCGGCGTACTTAAGCAGCATTTCCCGCATCGCGGTTTTCACTTTCAGCATGTGAATTTGCTTATTCGGGAACATCTCTTCATCGTCCATCGCATGGATAACCATCGCCGGATCGATTTCAAAAATCAGCAGTTCGCCGTCGCGCGTTTCAGCGCAGTCGATGCCGATATACTCCAGCCCGGTACGCTGGCTGATAGCAGCCAGCGCTTCACGATGACGTTGCGCAAAGTCAGCAAACTCGTTGAAGAAACGGCCTTCCTGCGCGCGTTTATCCGCATCTTCGTACATCCCGGCGTTGACGTAGTGGATCATCCAGTGCGAAGAGACGCCCATATGACAGGCGAACGGTTTACCGTCAATCAACACCACACGCATTTTGCGGAACAGGCCATCTTCGCCGCTGTAATCAACAAAGCGCGAAACGAAAAATTCCTCTCCGGCCGTCTCTTCCAGGTAGGCAGTAACAGCAGCGGCAGAGTCGATTTTTTGCAGGCCGTGGCCACCGTGACTACCTACCGGGCGAACAATAATCGGGAAGTCGTGGTTTTCGGCGATATCTGCCAGCGCTTTCTGACCACAAGCAACATCATGCAGCGCCTGGCGGGAAACATGCAGCACCGGACAAATCACTAACCCAGGGACATTTTGCAGCAGCAGGCTGGCGTTATGGCGTTCAGAAGTCGGGACGTTTTTCGGCGGGTTCAGTACCGGTTTTGGCCAGTTGCGCAGAACATATTCAAGACGCAGCAGCACGGATTCCTGCTCATCGCTGGCGCCAATCGCCACCATAACCACATCATGTTCCGGTACCGGTGCCGTCAGTGGGTTGTCGTTCAGCGGATCGACGTAATAGTAGATGAGGTCGATATCGCTATCTTCCATCAGGCAGTCGAGCGGGATATTTGCCGAGAGATTGCCCGGCACCATTAACATCAGCAGGCGTAATTTTGTCGGCTGACGCGCTGGCCAGTGATAAACACGCTGCATGTCCAGTGCCTGCGCCTGGATTTGCAGGCCCAATTCTTCGTGCTTCAGGCTCATCATCGCGGTCGCGAGATTCATCCATAACACGGCATCTTCAGGGGCATTTTGCGCCTGCGCGATCATCTCCTGCGTAGCAGAAGTGAAGTCAACGCCCGCAATACTCATACGCAAAAAAGGCGCCATTCCGAGGAATCGCGCCGACGAAACGCCTGATTCGGTCGTTTGTGGCATGGTGGTTAATCCTGTTTGTATGGTGCATATCGCTTATGATGCGACATAACGCCAACAAACAATTCGCAGAATAGCGGCCTTAGTTGTCGGGATAACTGAGCGTAAACCGGTCAGATCAGTTACGCAGTGACTAAAAGTGACAGGAAGGGGTGACTTACCCATCAGGCAGCGCCGGGGTTTAGCGCAAAGACATTACTCTGCCAGCGCCTGCGCGCAGGCCCACGCGCTGGACCACGCCCACTGGAAGTTATAGCCGCCCAGCCAGCCAGTGACATCCATCACTTCGCCAATAAAGTAGAGCCCCGGCACATTGCGGGCTTCCATCGTGCGGGAAAAGAGCTCGTGGGTATCGACGCCACCAAGCGTCACTTCCGCCGTACGGTACCCTTCCGTGCCGTTTGGCTGTACGCGCCAGTGCGTGAGCAACTCGACCAGTGATTCCTGTTCACGGCTGTTGAGCTGCCTGAGCGATACATCCGGGATCTGCCCCAGTTGCTGCAAGCATTCAACCAATCGTTTCGGCAACTGCATCGCCAGTGTGTTTTTCAGGCTTTGATTCGGGTGCGCTTCACGCTGTTCATTCAGGAAGTTTGCCAGATCGCACTCCGGTAACAGATTAATGCTGACGAATTCGCCCGGTTGCCAGTAACTGGAAATTTGCAGAACTGCCGGGCCTGAAAGCCCGCGGTGGGTAAACAGCAGATTTTCCCGGAAAACCGTGCCGTCCTCGGCGGTAATAACCGAAGGCACCGACACGCCGGAGAGCGTCTGCATCTGCTCCAGCAGCGGCTTATGCAGCGTAAAAGGCACCAGGCCAGCGCGTGTTGGCAGTACCTTCAGGCCAAATTGTTCGGCGATTTTATAGCCAAACGGTGAAGCGCCAAGCCCCGGCATCGACAAGCCGCCAGACGCAATGACCAGTTTCGCAGCCTGCACGCTGTCACCATTCAGTTGTAGCGTATAACCTTGATCATCGCGCGTCACGCTCAGCACTTCACTGCGCAGGCGCTGAGTAACATTGCCTTTTTCACACTCGGCCACCAGCATATCGACAATCTGTTGCGCCGAGTCGTCGCAGAAAAGCTGTCCCAGCGTCTTCTCATGCCAGGCGATACCGTGCTTGCCGACCAGATCGATAAAATCCCACTGGGTATAGCGCGCGAGCGCAGATTTGCAAAAATGCGGGTTCTGGCTCAAATAGGCTGCGGGTTCGACATAAAGATTAGTGAAGTTGCAGCGACCGCCGCCGGACATCAGGATTTTGCGCCCCGGTTTTTTGCCGTTATCCAGTAATAGCACACGGCAGCCAGCCTGCCCGGCCAGCGCCGCACAGAACATGCCCGCTGCACCCGCGCCGATAACAATGGCATCAAACCTTTCCACACCTGCACCCTTATTAAAAAAAATCGTGGCGGATTGTAAAGAGTTCACGCTGGTCGCACCAGCACGAAGAGAGTCAAAAACAACATGGCATTGAAAAATATACGATAATTTTAAAGTTTTAGCGGAATGTAAGAAACAATGTCAAAAAAAATACATATTTCACTTTGCCGACACCGCTAATGTCCCTGATAATGCGCCGCGTTCATGACCTCAAAATGGCTTAACGTCCTATGCTACATTTGTTTGCTGGCCTGGATCTTCATACCGGGTTATTACTTTTGCTTGCTCTGGTTTTTGTTCTGTTCTACGAAGCAATCAATGGCTTCCATGACACAGCAAACGCCGTGGCAACCGTAATTTATACACGCGCTATGCGTTCTCAGTTGGCGGTGGTGATGGCGGCGGTGTTTAACTTCTTCGGCGTTTTGCTGGGCGGGTTAAGCGTTGCCTACGCGATTGTGCATATGTTGCCAACCAATCTGCTGCTGAATGTCAGCTCCGCGCACGGCCTGGCAATGGTCTTCTCCATGCTGCTGGCGGCGATTATCTGGAACCTTGGCACCTGGTATCTGGGTCTGCCGGCTTCCAGTTCCCACACCCTGATTGGCGCGATTATCGGTATTGGTTTAACCAATGCATTGATGACCGGCACTTCAGTGGTGGATGCATTAAATATCCCGAAAGTGCTTGGAGTCTTCGCCTCCCTCATTCTTTCGCCGATTGTCGGGCTATTGATTGCCGGCAGCCTGATATTTATCCTGCGCCGCTACTGGAGCAATACCAAAAAACGCGCACGTATTCATATGACGCCAGCTGAACGCGAGAAGATCGATGGCAAGAGAAAGCCACCGTTCTGGACGCGTATCGCCCTGATTCTTTCCGCTATCGGCGTGAGTTTCTCCCACGGCGCGAACGATGGCCAGAAAGGCATCGGCCTGATTATGCTGGTGCTGATTGGCGTTGCGCCTGCTGGCTTCGTAGTGAATCTGAACGCGTCGGGTTATGACATCACTCGTACACGTGACGCCGTTAACAACGTGGAAACTTACTTCCAGCAACACCCGGCGCTGCTGCAAAAAGCCACCGGCGTTGACCCGCTGATTCCGGCGTCGGAAGAAGTGAAGACGCAGCCTGGCGAGTTCCACTGCCATCCGGGTCGCGTAATTATGGCGCTGGATCGTGCGAAGTTGATGCTGACCGATATCGAAAACTACGAGCAGGTTCCGCCAGAACAGCGCAGCCAGTTGCGCCGCATTATGCTCTGCCTCTCCGATATTACGGATAAAGTGGCGAAGCAACCGGATATCAGCGCAGACGACCAGCGCCTGCTGAAGAAACTGAAAGGCGATATGCTGAGCACCATTGAGTACGCGCCAATCTGGATCATTATGGCGGTAGCGTTGGCGTTAGGTGTCGGTACCATGATCGGCTGGCGCCGCGTGGCGACCACCATCGGCGAGAAAATTGGTAAGAAAGGTATGACCTACGCTCAGGGGATGTCCGCGCAGATGACTGCGGCGGTGTCTATCGGGCTGGCAAGTTATACCGGGATGCCGGTTTCCACCACGCACGTACTCTCTTCTTCTGTGGCCGGGACAATGATTGTCGACGGTGGCGGCTTACAGCGCAAAACTGTGACCAATATTCTGATGGCCTGGATTTTCACTCTGCCAGCCTCGGTTGTTTTGTCCGGCGTGCTGTACTGGCTCTCGCTGCATCTGATTTAACGCAGCGCAGGCGCAATAAAAAACGGGTCAGGAAACTGGCCCGTTTTTTTATTCTCTGATTAGCGCAGCGCTTAATGCCAAATTATCAGCGCAATCAGGCTGATGATCACCAGACCACACAACGAGCTGGTTAAAATAAACTGACGGCGAACACGCTCACAGCGGCGGATAAATTCGTCATCATGGTGATCGCGGTAGCGCTGGGCATAGATATACCAAACCAGACGCATCTGCTTACTGGGCTGGCCATGCGTGGTAAAAAAGCCGCCGCCATCCACGTACTGATAGAGTAAGGGATCACAACCACGAAGTACCACTAACAGCGCGCGTAGTGATGAGTAATAACGCGCCATGTTAACCAAACACACCATACATAAAGCCCAAAACAGCGCAACAGTGTTGATCACCATATCCCCTCCCCAGCGATCGCCCACAGAGAAATACTCCGGAACGCTCGCGCCTGGATACTCAACCAAGTCTGACAACGAATAGTATTACCAATTGCCGGACGGGATGACAAACACAGGCGGAGTCCCGCAATTGACCACATTTCCTTACGGGGATAACTGGGGGACGCCGTCTGTTTCCGTACGGTTTATTTATAGTGTAGGAGATCCATTTATTTTTTTTCCACAAGCTTAACCACTATCAATGCATCTGGCTGTAAATATTGCTTAAGTGATTCGTGATCCAGGTTAATTGACGGTGTGAAAAGAGCGTTATAAGGTAGAAATATCTGCTGAAAAAGATCCTGAAGGCCGGTCACTACGCTCACGTGAAACGCAGGATGCGGGCGCAGTGTAACTATATCAGGGGCAAACACCCCGATGGTCATCGACAACTTATGGAAGGAGTACCACTATGGCTTACAAACATATCCTCATCGCAGTCGATCTATCCCCCGAAAGCAAATTGCTGGTTGAGAAAGCAGTATCAATGGCGCGGCCATACAACGCGAAGATTTCCCTGATTCATGTCGATGTAAACTACTCCGATCTTTACACCGGTCTTATCGACGTCAATCTCGGCGATATGCAAAAACGCATTTCCGATGAAACTCACCAGGCGCTGACCGAGCTGTCCACTGGCGCGGGTTATCCGATCACCGAAACCCTGAGCGGTAGCGGCGACCTGGGCCAGGTACTGGTTGATGCGATTAAAAAATACGATATGGATCTGGTAGTGTGCGGCCATCACCAGGATTTCTGGAGCAAACTGATGTCCTCCGCGCGCCAGCTTATCAACACGGTTCACGTTGATATGCTGATTGTCCCACTGCGGGATGAAGAAGAAGATTAATATTGCCGCTAACGATTAGCCGTTAGCCTGAACATAGCCCGGTACGCGCAACGCGGCCGGGCTTTTTTACTCCCCGGCGCCGGGGTAGATATCGAAACGATGGCTTTTGGTCACCACCGCTGACTGTGTAGCAACACCAGCCAGTGGCGGCGCATAATCCGGGCGCTTCACCACCACGCGCTTGATGGCAAGCTTGCGCGCAGGCTCCAGCAAGCCATCGGCGTCAAGATCCGGGCCAACCAGCGACTGGAACACCCGCATCTCCTTTTTGACCAGCGCACTTTTTTGCTTATGCGGAAACATCGGATCGAGATAAACCACCTGCGGGCGCGGCGTGATATCCGCAAGGCTTGTCAGACTGGAAGCATGAATCAATTGCAACCGTTCGCGCAGCCACGGGCCGATTTCAGCATCGGCATAACCACGATTAAGACCATCCTCCAGCAGCGCAGCGACAACCGGGTTACGCTCCAGCATCCGTACGCGGCAACCCACCGACGCCAGCACAAACGCATCGCGACCCAGCCCTGCCGTGGCATCCACTACATCCGGTAAATAGCTGCCTTTGATGCCAACCGCTTTAGCAACAGCCTCACCGCGACCACCGCCAAACTTACGCCGGTGCGCCATACCGCCTGTAACAAAATCAACAAAAATGCCGCCCAGTTTCGGCTCATCGCGTTTACGCAGTTCCAGATGTGTCGGCGTTAACACCAGCGCCATCAGGTTGTCGTCATCCGGCTCCAGCCCGAAGCGGGCCGCAAGAACAGATAAGGCGCCGTCTCCGGCGCCTGTTTCATCCAGCAAACAGATTTTCACTGCATCAGCCTTCGATACCATAATGTTCAAGCATGGCGTCAATCTGCGGCTCGCGACCACGGAAGCGTTTAAACAGCTCCATCGGCTCTTCCGAACCGCCACGGGTCAGGATGTTATCGAGGAACGACTGCCCGGTTTCACGGTTGAAAATGCCCTCTTCTTCAAAGCGGGAGAAGGCATCTGCCGCCAGCACATCGGCCCACAGATAGCTGTAGTAACCCGCCGCATATCCGCCCGCGAAGATATGGCTGAAGGCATGCGGGAAGCGGCCCCACGACGGCCCTGGCACCACGGCGACCTGGCGTTTGATTTCAGCCAACGTTTCGAGGATTTTCGCCCCCTGTTCCGGGCTGAATTCGGCGTGCAGGCGGAAGTCGAACAGGCCGAACTCCAACTGACGCAGGATAAACATCGCCGCCTGGTAGTTTTTCGCCGCCAGCATTTTGTCCAGTAGTTCCTGCGGCAGCGGCTCGCCGGTTTCATAATGACCAGAAATAAACGCCAGCGCTTCCGGCTTCCAGCACCAGTTTTCCATAAACTGGCTCGGCAGCTCGACCGCATCCCACGGCACACCGCTGATGCCTGCCACACCGGAGGTTTCAACGCGCGTCAGCATATGGTGCAGACCGTGGCCAAACTCATGGAACAGGGTGATTACTTCATCATGAGTAAACAGCGCCGGCTTGCCGTTGACCGGGCGGTTAAAGTTACAGGTAAGGTACGCGACGGGTTTTTGCAGCGAACCGTCGGCGCGACGCATCTGGCCAACGCAGTCATCCATCCACGCGCCGCCACGTTTATGTTCGCGAGCATACAGATCGAGGTAGAAGCTGCCGCGCAGCTCGTTGCTCTCATCGTAAAGTTCGAAGAAACGCACGTCCGGATGCCAGACATCAATATCCTTGCGCTCTTTGGCGGTGATGCCGTAAATGCGTTTCACCACTTCAAACAAGCCGTTCACCGCGCGGTTTTCCGGGAAGTACGGACGCAGTTGCTCATCGCTGATGCTATAGAGGTGCTGCTTCTGTTTTTCGCTGTAGTAACCGATATCCCACGGTTGTAGCTCATCAACACCAAATTCGGCTTTAGCGAAAGCGCGCAGTTGTGCCAGTTCTTTTTCGCCCTGCGGACGCGCGCGTTTGGCGAGGTCGGTTAAAAATTCCAGCACCTGCGCCGGGTTTTCCGCCATTTTGGTGGCCAGCGATTTAAAGGCGTAGCTTTCAAAACCGAGCAGTTGCGCCAGTTCGTGACGCAGCGCAAGGATCTCAGCCATGATCGGGCTGTTGTCCCACTTGCCTGCATTCGGCCCCTGATCGGAAGCGCGGGTGCTGTAAGCGCGATACATCTCTTCACGCAGCGCCTGGTTATCGCAGTAGGTCATTACCGGCAGGTAACTCGGGATATCCAGCGTCAGCAACCAGCCTTGTTGCTCTTTGGCTTCCGCCTGCGCTTTTGCCGCCGCCAGGGCACTTTCCGGCATGCCGGAGAGTTCTGCTTCGTCAGTAACCAGCTTGCTCCAGCCCATAGTGGCATCGAGCACATTGTTGCTATAGAGGTTGCCCAGTTCAGAGAGGCGCGAGGCGATTTCGCCATAGCGCTGCTGTTTCTCTTTTGGCAGACCGATACCCGACAGTTTGAAATCGCGCAACGCGTTATCTACCGCTTTTTTCTCCGCTATGCTCAGCGCAGCATAATGTGGGCCGTCATGCAGATCGCAATAAGCGTTGTACAACCCTTCGTTCTGCCCGACCCAGGTGCTGTAGTCCGACAGCAGCGGCAGCGTTTGTTCGTACGCTTCGCGAAGTTCCGGGCTGTTTTTCACTGAATTCAGATGGCTGACCGGTGAGAAGAGACGGCCAAGGCGATCGTCCATTTCAGCCAGCGGCTGGCAAAGATTATCCCAGGTGTAGGGACCGCCCTGCGCAACAACGCACTCCACTGCGCTCCGGCAGTCGTCCAACGCTTTGGTCACCGCAGGAACAACATGCTCAGGAAGAATTTTCGAAAATGGGGGGAGCACAAAAGGCGTCAATAATGGGTTGGTCATAGCGCAGTCCTTGGTATGGAATATTGGTTAAGCATGGGGCCAAGTCCCGCAGATTTCAATCCCGCGCACTACGCATACCAGGGTATCGCTGCAATAAGCAACAACAAAGAAAATGCCCGACGGCATTGCGCTCGCCGGGCATTACACATGCAAATCTCAGCGGGATTTATGCGCCATCTCATAGGCCGCAGACAGGTTCAGGCGCTGCCAGAAGCGCTGTTCATCGCTATTGCCAGAGAGCGGGTAACCCGCCGGTAGCGCCGTTTTCACCATCAGCGCACGACGCTGGCTGGCGGAAAGATTCGGCAGCGCCGCTTCCAGCAGCACGTCAGCCCCTTCAGGCACTTTCAGTTTTTCCTCTGCCCCTTTCTGCTGTGGCAAATCGTAAGTCATGGTGAAACTGTAGAAACTACGCATCGCCGGGTCGCGATACGGATCGTCTTTCCCGGCACTCTGCGCACATCGCGCAAGTGACGTGCCACACTCTTTTTCCAGCGCGGCGCGGAGCTGGTCGCGGGCTTCATTAAACAGGGCACGGTATTTCGCATCATTCAGATAATGAGCGACGTTACGCTCAGCTACCATCCGTGAACCGATGACATCCAGCGGATAGTGCACGCCCAGCACCACGCGGGAATAACCGTAGCGTGCGCCACGCGTCAGCAGAGCGTCAAAACGTTCCGGGATCATCTCCGCCATCAGCAACGAATCGGTATAACCGGTATTGGTATGCCCGCTGGGGAACGAGCCGCCATCCGCGGTATAGGTTTTGTTATCCTTCACCACCACGTCGTCCGGCACCAGGTGGATGCTGTTGTTCTGGATCAGGAATGGACGCTTATAGTCGAAATGTTTTTTCGCCGCGCCAGTGCTAACTTCGCTGGCTTTGATTAACGCCGCTGCTTTACCTAACTCGCCTTTGTCATAGGCGGCGAGGAAAGCGTTGCCCAGTTTTGGCCCCAGTGCATCGGCAATAAAATAGAGATAATTGATCCCTTCAGCATCGGCCAGCGCCTGGCGGCGCAAACCTTGCGTGGCATCACGGTTAATCGCTTCAACGGTGTGCAGGTTGGCATCCAGCACCGGTTTTGGCAGAGCGCTAAAGCTGGAGAGCAGCGCAATATCCACCTGTTGATTCACTTTGGTCTGAAAATCATAACCGCGCGCCTTCAGCCAGGCGCTGTCTGCCTGTTTAGCGCTCTGCGCGGAGTGCTCCAGTTGCTCGCGGGTCAGCGATGCAGCACTACCCTGCAATGCCTGGCGCAGCCCGGCCAGTGATTGTGCTTCCAGCGCAACATACGCCTGACTTTCCGAGGCTGGCGTGGTGGTATTCGCGATATCGCGCGCCTGCCCCAGCGGAATATCTTTTGCCATCGCCTGGTGAGTCAATAGCAGCGCGGCAGTTAAAAGAGTGAGACGGATTTTCATTTTTTATCCTTTTATTCAAACAATTACCTTGCCTGAACCCGACGCTAGCGCGGCAGTTTGACACTTTCATGACACCGTTATGTTTTGAAACCTTTTCCGCTGAAATGAAACAAGCCTGCGGTGCAGCGGCAATCTGCGGTAAACTGTGCAGAATCTCGTTTATTTTCCGGAATCTCAGTCCCCATGCTCAGTTATCGCCACAGCTTTCACGCTGGCAACCACGCAGACGTCCTTAAACACACCGTTCAGAGCCTGATCATCGAAGCGCTGAAAGAAAAAGAGAAACCGTTTCTCTATCTCGATACCCATGCGGGTGCCGGACGCTATCTGCTCTCTGGCGAACATGCGGAGCGCACGGGCGAATATCTGGAAGGCATCGCCCGCATCTGGCAGCAGGACGATTTACCGGCTGAGCTGGAGCCGTACATGAATGCCGTGCGCCACTTCAACCGCGGTGAGCAACTGCGCTATTACCCAGGTTCACCGTTGATTGCCCGTCAATTACTGCGCGAGCAGGACAGCCTACAATTAACAGAGCTGCACCCGAGCGATTACCCACTGCTGCGCCAGGAGTTCCAGAAAGACAGCCGCGCCCGCGTTGAACGCGCCGACGGTTATCAGCAGTTGAAGGCTAAACTGCCGCCGGTTTCCCGTCGTGGTCTGATCCTGATCGACCCGCCGTATGAGATTAAAACCGACTACCAGGCAGTAGTGAGCGGTATTCAGGATGGCCATAAACGTTTTGCCACTGGCATATACGCACTCTGGTACCCGGTAGTGCTGCGTCAGCAGATCAAACGCATGTTGCGCGATCTGGAAGAGACCGGGATTCGCAATATTCTGCAAATTGAGCTGGCCGTGCGACCGGACAGCGATCAGCGCGGCATGACGGCTTCCGGCATGATCGTAATTAACCCGCCGTGGAAACTGGAAGCGCAGATGAACAACCTGCTGCCGTGGCTACACAGCAAGCTGGTGCCAGCCGGTACCGGGCACACGCTGATTCACCAAGTCGTCCCGGAGTAATCGCAGCTATCGGTGGAACCTTTCGGGTTGCGCGTTACAATCGCGACAATTTTCGACTTCGTTCAGGATTAAGGAAAAAACCATGAGCAAACATTATGACTACATCGCCATTGGCGGCGGCAGCGGCGGTATTGCATCGATCAACCGTGCAGCCATGTACGGTCAAAAATGCGCGCTGATTGAGGCCAAAGAACTTGGCGGCACCTGTGTGAACGTGGGTTGTGTTCCGAAAAAAGTGATGTGGCACGCCACACAGATCGCCGAAGCCATTCATCTCTATGGCCCGGACTACGGTTTTGACACCACCGTCAACCATTTTGACTGGGGCAAACTGGTTGCCAGCCGCAGCGCTTACATCGACCGTATCCATACCTCTTACGAGAACGTGCTGGGTAAAAATAATGTCGATGTGATCCGTGGTTTTGCCCGCTTTGTTGATGCCAAAACCGTGGAAGTGAACGGTGAAACGATCACCGCCGATCATATCCTGATCGCTACCGGTGGCCGACCGAGCCACCCGGATATTCCGGGCGTGGAATATGGTATTGATTCCGATGGTTTCTTCGCCCTGCCCGCGCTGCCAAAACGCGTTGCCATTGTTGGCGCAGGGTACATTGCCGTTGAGCTGGCGGGCGTGGTGAACGGTCTTGGCGCGGAAACGCACCTGTTCGTGCGTAAACATGCGCCGCTGCGCAACTTCGATCCGCTGATCACCGAAACGCTGGTCGAAGTGATGGCGGCGGAAGGCCCGACACTGCATACCCACGCGGTACCGAAAACGGTGGTGAAAAACACCAACGGCAGCCTGACCATCACGCTGGATGATGGCCGCTCACAAACCGTTGATTGCCTGATCTGGGCGATTGGTCGCGAACCGGCGACCGATAACTTCAACCTTGCTGCCACTGGCGTGAAAACCAATGACAAAGGCTATATTGTTGTCGATAAGTTCCAGAACACCAGCGTGCCGGGGATTTATGCAGTGGGCGATAACACCGGTGCGGTAGAGCTGACCCCGGTTGCCGTTGCCGCTGGCCGTCGCCTCTCCGAACGCCTGTTTAACAACAAGCCGGATGAGCATCTCGACTACAACAATATTCCTACTGTTGTGTTCAGCCACCCGCCGATTGGCACCGTAGGTTTAACCGAACCGCAGGCACGCGAGCAGTACGGCGACGATCAGGTGAAAATTTATAAATCGTCGTTCACCGCGATGTATACCGCTGTCACCTCTCACCGTCAGCCGTGCCGCATGAAACTGGTCTGCGTCGGGCCGGAAGAGAAAATCGTCGGTATCCACGGTATCGGCTCCGGTATGGACGAGATGTTGCAGGGTTTTGCGGTTGCGCTGAAGATGGGCGCCACCAAAAAAGACTTCGACAACACCGTCGCCATTCACCCGACAGCGGCAGAAGAGTTTGTTACGATGCGCTAAGCGCCAGCGGTAAACGCGACACGCCAGAGAAGCCCCGGACAGGGCTTCTTTTTTTTCCACTCATGTCGCTTATATTGTTATTTTCTGTCGCGATAGTGTCATTATTTCAGCAACAGAGAAGGTGCTTCAGATGGGCCGGGAAATGTATATCACCTGAGGGGAATACTGGTCGAAAAGCGAAGCGTCACTGATGCGAGAAATCAGCAACTTTTTTAAAAAGTAAGCAGAACTACAAAACGTATCACGCGGGCAGATTCAATAAATGGCTGGCGATTCCCCAGCGTATTACCCGGCAAGATTTCTCATCTATCGCCAGCAGTGAAAAACTGGCATTCGGGTGGTGGTAACGTGCAACATTGCTCAGTGAATTTTCCATCAGTTGCGCAATAGCCGCCTGAATCACATGACCATGCGATACCAGTGCCACCGTTTCCTGCGAGCAAACATCCGGCAACCTGTGCAGAAACGTGAGCAGCCGCTGCGCTGCCTGTGTCAGCGATTCACCCTGTGGCGGACAGAAATGTTCATCGTCTATAAACGGTGGATATACGCGCTGTATTTCGCTCAGACTACGCCCTTCAAGCCCGCCAAAATGCTGCTCCTGTAGCGCATCGTGCAACTGACAATCGCAGGCGAAATGCCCGGCTATCCTCGCCGCAATCTGCTGTGCCCGGCCTGCCGGAGAGGAGATAACAGCATCAGGCGTTATCCCCTCGGCCTGTAACCCGGAAATCAGTGCGTTGCACTCTTCCCACCCACGCGACGTCAACGGGCTGTCGAGCCGCCCCTGGATAATCCCGGCGCGGTTCCACTCAGTTTGCGGATGGCGAATTAATAGCGCTTTCATCTAAACCCGCACCACCTTCAATTCATTGATCAGCCACTGCACCGCAGGCTGATAATCATAAAGCCTGTGGGTCAGCAGCAGTAAATCGTACGATGGCGCGCCGTCGGGCAGCGCCATAATGCGCAGTGGCAGCATTTTTGCCAGCTCCAGGGCAATACGGAACGGAACGCACATCAAATACCCGGTCGCGACAGCCACACGCCCTCCCACAGCATAACTTTGCACTACTGTCGCCAGCGGGCGGTAAAGATGCTGCGACAGTAGCCAGCTATCAATATGATCAGCGCCAGAGCTGACCGCTGGTAAATGGATCTGTGATTCGCTGACCAGATGTTTAAGCGTCAGCGTTTCCGGCAAATCGGTACGCTCCACGGAAGCGATCGCCACAAAATGGTCGGAAATCAGCGGATAGCGATTAAAGTAGTGCGGAATATGCTGCACGGTATCAACGCCGATAAACGCGTCGAGCTGACCTTTCTCTACCCGCTCAACCTTGATGGTTTCCGAAAGAATATCGACCGAAAGCCGCACGTTCGGGGCGATGGTTTTAAAGCGGGCGGTCAGCACCGGCATAAACATAAATTCGAAGTAATCCACCGCGCCAATGTAAAAAGTATGCGCATCGCGAGTGGGATCGAAGTGGCTGGGCCCGCGCGTGGCGGTATCCAGTTTGCTGAGCGCATTCTCAATCACCGGGATCATCATCGCTGCGTACGGCGTCGGTTCCATACCGTTGCGCGTGCGAATAAACATTTCGTCTTTGAGCTGCTCGCGCAGACGGTTCAACGCATGGCTAAACGCAGATTGTGAAAGATTGGCCTTCTGCGCCGCCCGGGTCACGTTCTTTTCTTTCGCCAGGATCGGCACCAGCCGCAGCAAATTCAGATCGACCACCGCTATGCACCTTTTTCATGTTTTCATGATAACAATACATTTTATGCATAACGAAGATCGTTGCTATAGTTTGCAGCAAAATAAGTGCGGATAATTTGCACTGTCCGAACCGAGACCAACGGGAGAGAATTGATGAGAAATGTAACTATTGCCGCGACCCAGATGGCCTGCACCTGGGAACTGGAAAAAAACGTACAGAACGCGGAACGTTTAGTTCGCGAAGCGCACCGCCAGGGTGCACAGGTGATCCTGATTCAGGAGCTTTTTGCTACCCCTTATTTCTGCATCGATCAAAGCCCGGAGCACTATGCGCTGGCGCAGGAAGTCGCAACCAGCCCGCTGATTAAGCATTTCTCAGCGCTGGCGAAAGAACTGGAAGTGGTGCTGCCGCTGAGCCTGTTCGAAAAATGCAATAACGCTTACTACAACTCGCTGGTGATGATCGATGCCGACGGCAGCGTGCTGGACACCTACCGTAAAACCCATATTCCGAACGGCCCGGCTTACCAGGAAAAACAGTTCTTCATCCCAGGCGACACCGGATTCAAAGTCTGGAACACCCGCTACGCCAAAATCGGCGTCGGCATTTGCTGGGATCAGTGGTTCCCGGAAACTGCGCGTTGCCTGGCATTGCAGGGCGCAGAACTGATCTTCTATCCAACCGCTATTGGCTCTGAACCGGCCTACCCGGACATCGACAGCCAGCCACACTGGACCCGCGTTCAGCAAGGCCACGCTGCCGCCAACGTCATTCCGGTGATCGCGTCTAACCGTATCGGTACCGAAGCCAGTAAATACATTGAAGGCCTGGAAATGACCTTCTACGGTTCCTCATTCATCGCCGATCAAACCGGTGAACTGGTGGCGCAGGCCAATAAAACCGACGAAACGGTGCTGGTGCACACCTTCGATCTGGATGCCGTTGCCGCACAGCGCGCCGCCTGGGGTTTGTTCCGTGACCGCCGCCCGAACATGTACGGCGCGATTGCGACCTCTGACGGCAGCGTAAGGAGCTAAGCGATGGCGCAGCTGACCACGCCCGTAAAAGACGGGTTCGCAATGCCGGCAGAGTGGGCACCGCATCAGGCCGTGTGGATGATCTGGCCTTATCGCACTGATAACTGGCGCGCCAATGCCGCACCAGCCCAGCAGGCGTTTGCGGCCGTGGCAAAAGCGATTTCCCGCAATACGCCTGTCATCATGGGCGTTCCCGCAGCCGAAATGGCGAAAGCGCGCAGCACCATGCCAGCAGAGGTTACGCTGATTGAAATGGAGAGCGACGACGCCTGGATGCGCGATACAGGCCCGACCGTAGTGCTGAATCAGGCGGGCGAACAGCGCGGTATTAGCTGGACGTTCAACGCCTGGGGCGGTCTGAACGGTGGGCTTTATGCAAGCTGGGATCGCGATCAGTTAGTGGCAGGTCAGGTAGCGAATTACCACCATATGCCATGCTACAACACGGATTTAGTGCTGGAAGGCGGCTCCATTCATGTTGACGGTGAAGGCACCCTGCTGACCACCGCCGAATGTCTGTTAAACCCGAACCGCAACCCGAATCTGAGCAAAGCGAAGATCGAGCAACAACTGCGCGAATACCTTGGCGTGTCGCAGATCATTTGGTTGCCGGAAGGCGTGTTTAACGATGAGACCGACGGTCACATCGACAACATGTGCTGCTTCGTACGCCCAGGCGAAGTGGCGCTGCACTGGACTGATGATCAGAATGACCCGCAGTATGCCCGCTCCGCTGCGGCGTTGCAGGTGCTGGAAAATACCAAAGATGCGCAGGGTCGTACGTTGAAAGTGTGGAAAGTCCCGTCACCGCCAGCGCTGTACGCCAGTGCGCAAGAGACCAGTGATGTGGAAAAAGGCACGGCGATTGAGCGTCACGAAGGCAATCGTCTGGCGGGTTCCTACGTCAACTATCTGGTCAGCAACCAGCAGATTATCTATCCGCAGTTACACCCCGTCACCGATGGCGCGGCGCAGGCGCTATTTGAGGAGATGTTCCCGGATTTCGTCATCACTGGCGTTCCGGCGCGCGAAATTCTGCTCGGCGGCGGCAATATTCACTGCATTACCCAGCAAATCCCGCGTTGATCCACAGCCCGGCGGTGAATGCCGCCGGGTGTTTTACAGCGTGCGCAACATACGAATGTACTGCCCCCCTTTTTTATAAAACGTCTCGCCCTCAGGGGTAAAACCGAAGCGCGTATAAAACCCTGCCGCCGAGGTTGGGGTTTGAAGCCCAACCGTACGGAAACGTACGTTAAGAACGTAACCCTATGGTTTTAAGTCTATAAACTCGTGAGGTCGTCGGACGGATTTATATTGATTTCATTACCGAATTTATGAACAGTGAGAATGCTGCAAGTCGCATGTTTACTGGCGTCAACGAAAAGAGTAAATAAAACCCCATTTTTTTACTCACCTGTTCTGCTCAAAAATGCACTTAGCGTATGATCTCGTACGGTTGGACTTCAAACCCCTACTATGACCGCGCCGACCGTCCGCGCTGCCGGAAACGAAGCAGGAAGCTGCCCAGGCGATTACGCGAGGTTTACTGGCCTTAGGCCTCGTCCGGGGAGCTGAAAACCCGTCAGGATATCACTGAGGCGCTGGAAAGCGCAGGTTTTGAGGTGGTGCGCACCACAAAAAGCAGTATCAGCATTGCCGACCCGGACGGGGGGCGAAACATCCGACTGAAGGGAGCCATCTATGAACAGTATTTTAACGCTGGCGAAGGACTTAGAGCAGAAATCGAAAGCGCAGCAGCAGACTATCGGCGAGATGCTGAAATCCGCATTCAGCGAGCACGAGAAGTCTGTCAGAGCGGAACTGAGCGAAAGCGAGAAGAGAATCAGCGGCGTGCAGCTCTCAACCTGCGGAGAGCAGAGACGCCGCTGCGTGAGGGTGAACCCGGAAGCGGGACGATTCGGAGAGGATTCGAGCTGGATTATACTGGCGGGGAAATAGCACATGACGGAGCTGGAAAAACAGTAGCTGAGCGCATTAGAGCAGCTACAGCAGGACTACTCGAAAAGGCTGGACGAGTGGGAGAGCGCCTTCGCGGAATGGCGGACGATGTCTGGTCTTATGCAACGGGAGAACGCGGCGCTGAGCGAGCGCGTCACGGGCTTGAGCAGGCAGGTGCAGAGTTTGAGCGAGCAGCTGCGCCGGTTGTCGCAAGGCTGAACGCGATTGAAGCACACTGTCAGCATGAGCGGGCGGCGCAGCACCAGAAAGCGCCGGAGCTTGAGCGAGCACAGCGACAGAGAAGCTATGATGGCCCCAGTCTGGGGTAAAACCTCTGGGAATAGGGTTTTCTGTGGTTAAATTAGGCTACATCGAATCAATATGGAGTGGGATATTCAGGATGAGTAAGCGATCAGACATCATTGATGGGAAGTATGCAGCGACATCTAGAGACGGATTAATTTATACGGAAGTGCTTGGTTGGGTGGATTTAGGTCATTCAAGGGGGGAGGATATTCGCGATCTCCTAAGGTTAATTGCTAAGGGAGAGTCATCAGGGAAGGAGTTTTATGATGTCAGGTATGCGCAGGGGATGACGTCGCCCTTCAGGTTGATTCGGTCAGGAAAGGTGATGACATGGCGGATACGTCGCGGCAGGCCTCACTGGGAACAGAAAAGCATCGCTCTGGCAATGATGATGTCGATGGCTCGAAAGTTTGAGGCATTTCAGGGATCGTTTCCCAATAACTTGGTGACTGACAGTGGCTTTAGTGGTGAGGATCTGGTGTCAGATCTGCTGGGGTTCTACCGAGTGGTTTCGATTCAGAATCCTTTCCCTCAGCTCCGGCCTGTTAGCAAGGAGGAAGCCCTAAAACGCTGGGATCATTACGGAAAAATCGGTAGCTGGAAAAATGAGACGTTCCAGCCGCTGTTGTTTCCTGATCCTGAAAAGAATCCTCATGCAAGGCCACATAAGGGATTACTGCCACCGTTTATGCGGACGGTCGTCCCCTATAATGATTTTCTAGCCGGGAATGTGATTCTGCCACAGCATGACGGGACATTTGTAATACTTGGTGCTAGCAACGGTAGGATGGGATTATGAGGAAAACTATCATTATCCTAACTGGTGTAATTATCATCGTTAGTATTGCACTGGTTGTTGGCTGGCCGTATTTGAGGATGGAGTTTGCCACAAGCGCGCATTATACCGAGCAAGATAAACGTGAGTATGAGTATTACACGCCTGACATACTAAAAAGAATGCCAAGAGTCTCAGATAACTATCGGTTTGATTTCAGTAAAGGTTCTGGCAGAGATGAATTTGTTTTTACAATACATTTTTACGGGGTCAAAGATAGTAGCGTAATTATTAATTACTTAAAGTCTGAAGGGTATGAGCTACAAAAAACGTGTGATGTTGAAGCTGAATGTTGGCGAAGTTATAAGAATAATGACGTTATTTCTATTGCTTACTTTACGTCACCAAAGGAAATTTTTGTCCAGATATATCGAAGTCCCTATACGAAGTCATTAGCTGATTCTAAATGATCTTCTTGAGATCCTTTTCGGAGAGTCGTAATCTCTGGCCCTGTGAACAAAAAAACCACCGCTACCAACGGTGGTTCGTTTGCCGGAATTCAGAGCTACCAACTCTTTATTCCGAAGGTAACTGGCTTTAGTGGAGCACAGATACCAAAACTGTCCTTTCAGTGTAGCCGCACTCAGGCCACCACTTCAAGTCTCAGAATATCTAAATCCACTAATCCTCAGTTACCAATGGCTGCTGCCAGTGGCGCTTTTGCGTGTCTTTCCGGGTTGGACTCGGGGTTTGAAGCCCAACCGTACGGAAACGTACGTTAAGAACGTAACCCTATGGTTTTAAGTCTATAACCTCATGAGGTTGTTGGACGGATTTACATTGATTTCATTACCGGATCTATGAACAGTGAGAATGCTGCACGTCGCATGTTTACTGGCGTCAACGAAAAGAGTAAATAAAATCCCATTTTTTTACTCACCTGTTCTGCTCAAAAATGCACTTAGCGTATGATCTCGTACGGTTGGACTTCAAACCCC
>NZ_FMBC01000040.1 GCF_900094795.1 Kosakonia oryziphila | reverse complement strand
ATTTATCTCACTTGCACTGGCTGAATGGGCAGAGCAACATGCAGTAAAACTGGAGTTTATCCAGCCGGGTAAGCCGACGCAGAACGCTTTTATTGAGCGCTTTAACCGAACATACCGTACAGAAATACTCGATTTTTATCTGTTCAGAACGCTGAATGAAGTGCGGGAAATCACGGAAAGATGGGTGTCAGAATATAACTGTGAACGCCCTCATGAATCACTGAACAATATGACGCCGGAGGAGTATCGACAGCACCATTATTTGGCCGGGATCTCAAAAAATGCATGGAACTAAAACGGGTCTATTTACAGTGTTGCCCAGGAGGTCATCAATAATCCAGGCAGAAAAAAGAAAGTAAACAGTGCCCACAGACGGTTGCGCAGGGCTATGCGGGAGGCAGTTACGGTCATAACTTCTCTTCGGAAAATGAAAAGGTGAGACAACACTAGCAAGTAAGTGTACATTTGTACATAAATCAGAGAGAGGATCTATGGCACGACGACCAAATGACCCGCAGCGGCGCGAACGTATTCTTGAGGCGACGCTGGACACCATCGCCGAACACGGCATCCAGGCGGTAACCCATCGCAAAATCGCCAGTTGTGCGGATGTCCCGCTCGGCTCAATGACCTACTATTTCTCCGGCATTGACGCGCTGCTTGAGGAGGCATTCAGCCGCTTTACCGGGCAGATGTCGGCGCAGTACGCTGCTTTTTTTGATGGTGTCGACAGCCCGGCGCGGGCCTGCGATGCGGTGACGGATCTGATCTATGGCGTGCAGGTTACTACCGCGCGCAATATGGAACTGATGTACCAGCTTTACGCCTTTATGAGCCGCCAGCCCGTGCTGAAAAGCGTGATGCAAAACTGGATGCGATCCAGCCAGACGACGCTTGAACACTGGTTTGATCCGGTCACGGCGCGTGCGCTGGATGCCTTTATCGAAGGGATGACGCTACACTTTGTGACCGACAGGCAGCCGCTGAGCCGCGAAGCGATCCGCCTAATGATTGGCCGGATCGCCGGGCTCTGAGCGGTATGCGTTATCCTGTAACCGGCAGGCACGGCGGCTGCCATCTTTCCACGGCCATGGATAGATAAGCGAGTCGTTACCATTTGCCAGGCTGACGCAGGTGGAAAACGACATTAGTTGTCGTCCGGTAATAAAGCAAAATAGCGCGATGAAAAACAATTCAGTGGCGATTTCCTTGCAAAATCACAAAATTCTATGCCTGTCTTTTTTTGCCCGCCCATTACTGGGGATTCCTCAGGGGCAGGGAGGATGATTTTATTGCTGTCTCTACGCGAGGGGCAAACCTAATCGGACTCGTCTTTTACGATCTGTCCGTTTTCTTTCATGCGATATATTTTATTATTAGTAGTAAAAGAGAGTCCCATATTCCTACCGAAACGGACAGTAAAAACTTTATCTTTATCTATACAGTTTCTTGGTGATTTCATGTCTTCGAAACAAAGTCTGTCATACTTACCTTTTTCTTTATAACTATCGCCAAAATTCCAAAAGACAACAGTAAAAAAACCATCAGTATCAGGCTTGGGAACTTCATAATTATTTTTGAGTATATCTTTATTTTTTAGCCACCAATTTATTTTCCCCTTATCTGTCAGCGGGAAGCTCCTGACTAAAACATAGCTATGATTACCGTTGTCATGAACCGCAACAACCTCTGCCGGGCGCAGTGATAGCCAAAGCCAGTAACCCAGCAGAACACAGCCAGCCAGGAAAACCAGAATCAAGATTTTTTTATTTTTTACTGTCATTGCGCCCTCCAGTGATTTCTACGGTGGCTTCCATATTGGTCATAAAAGGTTTAAAACCAAACTGATTGTACCTCTGGAGAACAAACCAGATACGAAAGAAATGTAACTGGCTGAATTTTGTTTTCAGTATATCTTCACTATCAAGACCAAAGTGATCCTGTACTTTGTAATGTACCACTGCCCGGTATCGGTCATTTTCAATATGCAGTGATTTAATGGTGATATGCGTTGCCCAGGTATCATGAATGATTATCCCCATACCATTATAATTATCCTGGAATCTGTCAAATTTAGGTAGTCGCCCTTCAAGGATGGCTTTTGGTAGTTCGTTTTTTTGGTTAGTCGGGTAATATTTTTTATCCCAATCTATATAGGTGTCAAACGCCTCTTTTAAAAGAAGCCTGGTACTGTTCTCTGTCGAATTATCTCTGAGAATGTGCTCTTTTAACGCCTGGTTCAGCGACACATCATGGAAGGGTGTACCATTGCCGTTCTGCATGTGGGTGATCATCTTTTCGATCAGGTGGCGGTATGGCCCATAAAGAGAAAACTTACGGGATAATGAGCGGAATTCATCAAACAGCATTGCGGCACACTGCTGCCGGGTAATCTTTTCACCCTGGCCACGCAGATTACAGCAGAACATGGACTGAGGGCGATCCATTGAGGAACGCCGGGTAAGCGTCCAGGGATCAACCCGGTCAGAAATATAGTCCAGCCGGTACTGGGATTTATCCTTATGCTGGTTTTCCTTTGTAGCATACTTAGAACCTTTAGCACCTGTGGTGCATATCTTTGACCGCGTTCATAAAGAATGCTGAGGTATTCACGAACACTGGGGTTTGCCGAAAAGCATTGTACTCTCCTTGCTTCAAGACCAACCTCGGCGCATTCATTTATGAATGTCTGTTTGATATCTTCCGGGAGATAGAAAACTAGTGAAGAGTACCTGGATTGACTTTGTGATGACACAAAAATTTTCCTTTATGTGAACGGCACAAATCGCTGCCGCCATTCTGTCGCCAAAGGCTACGCGTGGGCTATGTAACCAAATGATTTATAGAATTAATAATGGCAGGCAACAAAAAACCCATCAACCTTGAACCAAAATGGCGGGGTTGATGGGCTCCACAAAATGGGGACATCAAAGAAAAGCAGTGGCACTAGTTATGACTGATACCCCAGAAAAAAGTTCTGCGCATAACAGAAATATTTTCAGCTTCGGAGTTATCCGAGCCCCGGCCAGATGATGATAATCAGCGTCCCCGCCAGGGTTAACAACACGTTGGCGATCGCGTAGGTTCCGGCGTAGCCCAGTGCCGGGATATTGCTGCGCGCGGTATCGCTGATGATCTCCATGGCGGGTGCGCAGGTACGTGCGCCCATCATTGCGCCAAAGAGCAGGGCGCGGTTCATTTTCAGCACATATGCGCCGAACAGGAAACAGATCAGCACCGGAACGAGACTTACGATCAACCCGGCGATCAGCATCTGCCCGCCGATGGCGCCCAGGCCATGACCAATGCCGCTACCGGCGCTTAAGCCTACACCGGCCATAAACACCATCAGACCAAATTCTTTCACCATCATCAGCGCACCCTGAGGGATATAGCCGAACGTCGGATGATTCGCACGCAGGAAGCCAAGCATGATACCGGCAAACAGCAGACCGGCGGCGTTCCCAACGCCGAAACTGAACGAGCTAAACTGGAAGGTGATCATGCCGATCATCAGGCCGACAATAAAGAAGGCACAGAAGGCGAGCAGATCGGTAACCTGGCTGTGAATCGAGATAAAGCCGATACGGTCTGCAATGGTTTTCACCCGGCGGGCATCGCCGCTGATTTGCAGCACGTCGCCTTTATTGAGCACGATATTGTCGTCGATCGGCATCTCAATCTGGCTACGGATCACGCGGTTAAGGAAGCAACCGTGATCGGTCAATTTTAACTGCGCGAGACGGCGGCCAACGACATTGTGATTTTTCACCACCACCTCTTCCGTCACGATGCGCATGTCCAGCAGATCGCGATCGAACACCTCTTTACCGTTGCGGAAACTGGGATCGAGGCGTGCGTGCGCGTCCGGGTAACCGACCAGCGAGATCTCATCGCCCATTTGTAGCACCGCGTCACCGTCCGGGCTGGCGAGAATACCGTTGCGGCGAATACGCTCAATATAACAACCGGTCTGGCGATAGATCCCCAGTTCGCGCAGATTTTTGCCGTCTGCCCAGGCCACCAGCTCCGGCCCGACGCGGTAAGCGCGGATCACCGGCAGATAAACTTTGCGATGGGCATCAGTATCGAGGCCGCGTTCGCGCGCGATCTGTTGGGCGCTGGTTTGCAGATCCTGGTGTTGCAGCTTCGGCAAATAACGCGCGGCGAAAATCAGGCTGACCAGACCAATCAGGTAGGTTAACGCGTAGCCAAGGCTGAGGTTATCCAGCGCTTTGGCAAGATGACCGTTCTCCATCGACGTATGGCGCAGCGTATCGCCTGCGCCAACCAGAACGGGGGTTGAGGTCATTGAACCTGCCAGCATCCCGGCGGTGAGGCCAATATCCCAGCCGAACAATTTTCCCAGACCTAAGGCGATTAATAGCGCGCTACCAACTAATACCAGTGCGAGCATCAGATAATTTTTGCCGTCGCGAAAAAAAATCGAAAAAAAGTTGGGGCCAGCTTCAACACCCACACAAAAAATAAACAGCATAAAGCCAAGATTTAATGCATCCGTGTTTATGCTGAAATGTTGCTGGCCTAATAATAACGAAACGACTAAAACGCCAATGGAATTACCGAGTTGTACCGAACCCAGACGTAATTTACCAAGACACAGGCCGAGTGCCAGTACGACAAACAATAACAGTATGTAATTCCCGTTTAACAAATCTGCGACGTTTATATTCACGGAGGCTAACTTCTTGTTTACTTGTAACTTGTTGAAAGAAATGGTTATTTGGGCTAGTGTTTTGCCCGTGTGCTGGCATAAAAAAGCGGCATTGCACCAGACATTCTTCGCAAAACAAAAACAGGGCGATAGTTTAATCGGATTAGATTACAACGGCTAGTGAGAATCGCGTCTTTACGGCCAGGCCATTTCAGATATGGATTACCGTTCCCCTTTATCTGTCCGGACATTCTTTTGAACGAACTGGTGTGGGATAGAGAGTCAGGAGGATTGTTTGAAACTCAGACGACGTCGGCTCGGTGTTATTTGTAGTTTTCTACCCTTTATTGCGGTATGCCTTTCTTTGATCGTTAGCATGGAAGGAGATTTGCCACGTTCGGGTAAACCTGAAACAGGTTTGTTGTTTTTTATATTGCCCGGGATTGCCAGCGGCCTTGTTGCTCGCCGTCGCAGAGTGGTTAATGCGCTGCTGGGGGCGCTACTGGCGCTACCGTTCTGTTATGTTCTGATTCATCTGTTCCTGCTGCCGTCGCGATCGGTCTGGCAAGAGCTGGCTTGGCTGTTCAGCGCAGTGTTCTGGTGTGGGATAGGCGGTCTGGTGTGTCTGTTTGTAAGCAGAATGTTCAGGCACTGAACGCCCCCGGAGATGAGGGCGGTCGTCGGGCCGCTATGCAAACAGGCCGAAATGCTGTTTGGCGTAAGCTTCAAAATCTGTGCAGCCGCCAATGTGTTGCTGGTCGAGGAAAATCTGCGGTACGGTTTCGACCGGCTTACCGACTGTTTTTTCCAGATCGGCTTTCGTGATCCCTTCCGCATGAATATCGACATAGCGATAGTTGAAATCATCACGTTCAGCGGTCAGTTTTTCTGCCAGCTCTTTTGCGCGTACGCAGTACGGGCAGCCTGGGCGGCCAAAAATTACAGCAAACATACTCTCTCCTTAAACCTGAAGGTTAATAGCCGCTATCTTGAACAACCCCTGGCCAGATGGAAAGAAGGTTCTGCCTGTTGCATTAATCTCTGCAACCTTTCAGGACAATTTCGGCTTACTGCAATCCTCCGTCTCTGTCCTATACTCGGGAGTCTTGGTTATACGGGGATTATTGATCATGACACCAACGATTGACTTGCTGTGTGCCCATCGTTCCATTCGCCACTTTACCGATCAACCTGTCACACAGGAACAGCGTGAGGCAATTATCGCCAGCGCGCAGGCGACCTCCAGCTCCAGCTTTTTACAATGCAGCTCGATCATTCGCATAACCGATATGGCGATGCGTGAGCAACTGGTGACATTGACCGGCGGGCAGCAGCATGTCGCTCAGGCGGCTGAGTTCTGGGTGTTCTGCGCGGATTTCCATCGTAACTTTGAGATCAGCCCGGAAGCGAAACCCGGCCTTGCGGAACAACTGCTGCTGGGTGTGGTGGATACAGCGCTGATGGCGCAAAACGCCTTTACGGCGGCGGAATCTCTGGGCCTCGGCGGTGTTTATATCGGCGGTATTCGTAACAATATTGAAGCGGTAGGTGAACTGTTACAGGTACCAAAACATGTGTTGCCGTTGTTTGGCCTGTGTCTTGGCTGGCCGGCGGACGATCCGGGTTTAAAACCGCGTATGCCGGCGTCGCTGCTGGTGCATGAAAACCATTATCAGCCGCTGGATCGCGAGGTACTGACGCAGTATGACGAAGAGATCGCCAACTACTATCTGACGCGTGGCAGCAATACGCGTCGCGATACGTGGAGCGATCATATCCGTCGCACATTGATTAAAGAGAATCGTCCTTTTATTCTCGATTATTTGCATAAACAGGGATGGGCAACACGCTAATTCCCGTTCATCCTGCACTTCTCTACGTGTATGATACGCGGGCTTTAACGGCTCTTATTTAGCGAGGTGCAGGGTGAGAATTGCCATATTGTCCCGGGATGGAACGCTCTATTCATGTAAACGCCTGCGCGAAGCTGCTACGCAGCGCGGCCATCTGGTCGAAATTTTCGATCCTCTCTCCTGCTACATGAATATCAGCCCTGCGGCATCGTCCATTCACTATAAAGGTCGTCAGCTCCCGCATTTTGATGCGGTGATCCCACGCATTGGTTCCGCCATTACCTTTTACGGTACGGCTGCGCTGCGCCAGTTTGAAATTCTGGGCAGCTATCCGCTCAATGAATCCGTTGCCATTACCCGCGCCAGAGATAAACTGCGCTCGCTGCAACTGTTGGCGCGCCAGGGGATCGATTTACCGGTGACCGGCATTGCGCATTCGCCGGATGACACAAGTGATCTGATCGATATGGTCGGCGGCGCGCCGCTGGTGGTAAAGCTGGTGGAAGGCACGCAGGGGATCGGCGTGGTGCTGGCGGAAACCCGGCAGGCGGCAGAAAGCGTGATTGATGCGTTTCGCGGTCTGAATGCACATATCCTGGTGCAAGAGTTTATCGCCGAAGCCAAAGGGTGTGATGTCCGCTGTCTTGTCGTCGGCAATGAAGTGGTTGCGTCCATTGAACGCCGGGCGAAAGAGGGGGATTTTCGCTCTAACCTGCACCGGGGCGGGCAGGCGATCGTCGCTAATATCACGCCGCGCGAACGCGAAATCGCGCTGGCTGCCGCGCATACTCTGGGGCTGGATGTTGCGGGTGTGGATATTCTGCGCGCGAATCGAGGGCCGCTGGTGATGGAAGTAAACGCGTCGCCGGGGTTGGAAGGTATCGAAAAGGCTACCGGTATTGATATCGCCGGGCGAATGATCGAGTGGATTGAGCGTCAGGCAACGCCTGGATTTAGCCTGAAAACAGGCGGCTAGGGCATTTTCCTGCGCTATTAATGGTACCTGGCGTGCTTTTTGCGTAAGCTATGGGCAATTTTTCTGTAAGAGAGCATTACGTTATGGATTCACTCGTCGTTCCTGGTCTGGGCACGCTTCGTCACTGGCTCGACGAACTGGGCATCACTTTTTTTGAGTGCGATAACTGTCAGGCGCTGCACCTGCCGCATATGCAAAATTTTGATGGTGTGTTCGATGCGAAACTCGACCTGGTTAATGACATCATGCTGTTTACGGCAATGGCGGAAGTTAAACCTTCGGCGCTGCTGGCGCTGTCAGCGGATCTCTCTGCCATTAACGCCAGTTCGTTGACCGTAAAAGCGTTTCTCGATATTCAGGATGATAATCTGCCGAAGCTGGTAGTGTGCCAGTCCTTATGCGTTGGGCCGGGTGTGACCTTCGAGCAGTTCGCCTGGTTTATGCGCCAGAGTGAGGAGCAGATTTCCATGGTGATTATGGAAGCCAACGCACATCAGATACTGTTTCTTGCGACAGAAGGGGAAGAAGAGGTCGTCGTGGGTGACGCAACGCGCCATTTTCTCCACTGACTCTTCGCCGCAATTCATGCAGTCGCTGCCAGTGCGGCTGCAAAATAAATATTTTTATTTCGCTTTTAACCTTTCTTTAAAGAACTATTCACCGCAATTCCGGCGGTGAAGGCTTATCCCATAGACATATCCTGCATAAAAAATTGATAAACGGCGTTTTTTAATCTGACCTATAGCCTCAAACCCTGGCTACAGTTATTCTTGCGCTGTTTATACCCGTCATACTTCAAGTTGCATGTGCATTGGCTTTTTTATTCGGCTCATCCCTGAGCCTTACCCCTTCGGGGCCGCTGCTTACAGCGTTCAAATCTGTTCCCGGCAGATTTGTCGCTCACCCCGGTCACGGACTTATGTAAGCTCCCGGGGATTACTGAGAGACATCCTGTCTCTCACCGGAGGCCAACCTTCGGTTGGGCAAATTCGTTCCCGACGAATTTGTCGCTGCGTCGCCGCCTTCCTGCAACTCGAATTATTTAGGGTATACAATAGCATGCGGTGTCTGCCGGAAGCGTTTTCTCCTCCGAGTCTGTGCAGAATGGCAAAATATGCATGATTCTTGCATACCTTAAAACGCGTACATTTGGTTCGTATGTTAACTGGCTTTTCCAGAAGGAATGAGATATGACCGCCTTGAGCAAAAAATGGGTATCAGGTCTTGTCGCGGGTGCGTTGATGGCTGTCTCTGCCAGCACGCTCGCAGCCGAGCAAAAGACGCTGCATGTATACAACTGGTCTGATTATATTGCGCCGGACACCGTCGCAAATTTCGAAAAAGAAACCGGTATTAAAGTCGTTTATGACGTGTTTGATTCCAACGAAGTGCTGGAAGGCAAACTGATGGCGGGCAGCACCGGCTTTGACCTTGTGGTGCCATCGGCAAGTTTCCTTGAACGTCAACTGGCTGCCGGAGTATTCCAGCCGCTGGATAAGAGCAAGCTGCCAAACTGGAAAAACCTCGATCCAGATGTGCTGAAGATGGTCGCTAAGCATGATCCGGACAACAAGTACGCCATGCCGTACCTGTGGGCGACCACCGGTATTGGTTATAACGTCGATAAAGTTAAAGCCGTACTGGGCAAAGACGCGCCGGTGAACAGTTGGGATCTGGTACTGAAGCCGGAAAATCTGGAAAAACTGAAAAGCTGCGGCGTCTCTTTCCTTGATGCGCCGGAAGAAATTTTTGCCACCGTGTTGAACTACCTCGGTAAAGATCCGAACAGCACCAAAGCGGATGATTACACCGGTCCGGCAACGGATTTGCTGCTGAAGCTGCGTCCGAATATCCGCTATTTCCACTCTTCACAATACATCAACGATCTGGCTAACGGCGACATCTGCGTGGCGATTGGCTGGGCAGGGGACGTATGGCAGGCCGCTAACCGCGCGAAAGAAGCGAAAAACGGCGTCAACGTGACCTACACCATTCCGAAGGAAGGCGCGCTGGCGTTCTTTGACGTCTTCGCGATGCCTGCCGATGCA
Organism: Kosakonia oryziphila; assembly: GCF_900094795.1. Taxonomy (GTDB): domain Bacteria; phylum Pseudomonadota; class Gammaproteobacteria; order Enterobacterales; family Enterobacteriaceae; genus Kosakonia; species Kosakonia oryziphila. Next base: position 33,792 of record NZ_FMBC01000040.1, on the reverse strand, counting down.
AAAAATAAAGATGAAGCTTACCAGTTCCTTAACTATCTGATGCGCCCGGATGTGATTGCCCATATCAGCGATCACGTGTTCTACGCGAACGGCAACAAAGCCTCTGTTCCACTGATCAGCGCAGAAGTGCGTAACAACCCGGCGATCTTCCCGCCGCCGGATGTCTTCGCCAAGCTGTTTACGCTGAAAGTCCAGGATCCGAAGATTGACCGCGTAAGAACCCGCGCATGGACTAAAGTTAAAAGCGGCAAGTAAATCAATTACCTGATCGGTGATTTGAGTGCACTAATATAGTGCAATTGCCCCAAAGCTGGACAGAGGTACTGCGCCTCTGTTCAGCTATTTGTAAGTCAACCTGTTGAAACAGGATGATGTTTATGCCGGAGAGCACTGGATTGAACGACGCTATTCCCCGCCCGCAGGCGAAGAGCCGCAAGGATCTGACGCCGCTGCTTGAAATCCGCAATCTGACCAAATCGTTTGACGGCCAGCATGCCGTTGATGATGTCAGTCTCACTATCTACAAAGGCGAAATTTTTGCTCTACTCGGTGCGTCCGGCTGCGGCAAATCGACCTTGCTACGTATGCTGGCCGGTTTTGAGCAGCCAACGCAGGGGCAAATTATGCTCGACGGCGTCGATCTGGCGCACGTGCCGCCGTATCTGCGCCCCATCAATATGATGTTTCAGTCTTATGCCCTGTTCCCGCATATGACGGTTGAACAGAACATCGCGTTCGGCCTGAAACAAGACAAGTTGCCAAAAGCGGAAATTGCCAGCCGCGTGGCGGAGATGCTCAATCTGGTACATATGAGCGAGTTCGCCAAACGTAAGCCGCATCAGCTTTCCGGCGGGCAACGTCAGCGTGTGGCGCTGGCGCGCAGCCTGGCGAAACGTCCGAAATTGCTGCTGCTGGATGAACCGATGGGCGCGCTGGATAAAAAACTGCGTGACCGTATGCAACTGGAAGTGGTGGATATCCTCGAGCGCGTTGGCGTGACCTGCGTGATGGTGACGCACGATCAGGAAGAGGCGATGACCATGGCTGGCCGTATCGCCATCATGAATCGCGGTAAATTCGTGCAGATTGGCGAGCCGGAAGAGATTTATGAGCATCCGACCACCCGTTATAGCGCTGAATTTATCGGCTCGGTCAATGTTTTCGAAGGGTTGCTGAAAGAACGTCAGGATGATGGTCTGGTGATCGAGTCTCCGGGGCTGGTGCATCCGCTGAAGGTCGATCCGGATGCTTCGGTGGTGGACAACGTGCCGGTGTACGTGGCGCTGCGGCCGGAAAAAATCATGCTCTGCGACGAGCCGCCAGCTGATGGCTACAACTTTGCCGTCGGCGAAGTGGTGCATATTGCTTACCTTGGCGACCTTTCTATTTATCACGTGCGTGTACAAAGCGGGCAGATGATCAGCGCCCAGTTGCAAAACGCGCATCGCTACCGTAAAGGCGCACCCACCTGGGGCGACGAAGTTCGTCTCTGTTGGGATGCCGATAGTTGTGTGGTTCTGACGGTTTAAGGAGCGGTGATGAGTACACTGGAGCCGCCGGCCCGCGTTGAAAAAGCGGGCGGTTTAACACTGTGGTTGGCGAGTATGCAGATGCGCCACGGGCGCAAGCTGGTGATTGCACTGCCCTATATCTGGCTTATTTTGCTGTTTCTGCTGCCGTTTTTGATTGTCTTCAAAATCAGCCTTGCGGAAATGGCGCGCCAGATCCCGCCGTATACCGATCTGATTGAGTGGGCCGACAGCCATCTTACGGTCACGCTGAATATCGGCAACTTCCTGCAACTGACCGACGATCCGCTCTATATCGAGGCGTATCTGCAATCGCTGGAAGTGGCGGCGATCTCCACGCTGTGCTGTCTGCTGCTTGGCTATCCGCTGGCCTGGGCGGTGGCGCACAGTAAGCCATCAACGCGCAATATACTACTGTTGCTGGTGATCCTGCCGTCGTGGACGTCGTTCCTGATCCGCGTGTATGCGTGGATGGGCATTTTGAAGAGCAATGGCGTGCTAAATAACGTTCTGATGTGGCTGGGCGTTATCGATCAGCCGCTGAATATTCTGCACACCAACCTGGCGGTCTATATTGGCATCGTTTACGCCTACCTGCCGTTTATGGTGCTGCCGATTTATACCGCGTTGACGCGTATCGACTATTCGCTGGTGGAAGCTTCGCTGGATCTCGGCGCGCGGCCGCTGAAAACTTTCTTCAGCGTGATTGTGCCGCTGACCAGGGGCGGGATTATCGCCGGGTCGATGCTGGTGTTTATTCCGGCGGTAGGTGAGTTTGTGATCCCGGAACTGCTTGGCGGCCCGGACAGTATCATGATTGGGCGCGTGCTGTGGCAGGAGTTCTTTAATAACCGCGACTGGCCGGTGGCCTCTGCGGTAGCGGTGATCATGCTGTTGTTATTGATTGTACCGATCATGTGGTTCCACAAACATCAGCAGAAACAGGCGGGGGATCACGCATGAACAACTTACCGGTAGTGCGATCGCCGTGGCGCATCCTGATCCTGGTGCTTGGATTCTCATTCCTGTATGCGCCGATGCTGATGCTGGTTATCTACTCGTTCAACAGTTCAAAGCTGGTAACGGTATGGGCGGGCTGGTCAACGCGCTGGTACGGTGAACTGTTCCACGATGATGCGATGATGAGCGCGGTGGGCTTAAGCCTGACCATTGCCGCCTGTGCCGCAACGATGGCGGCGATCCTCGGCACCATAGCCGCTGTTGTGATGGTGCGCTTTGGCCGTTTCCGTGGCTCCAACGGTTTCGCTTTTATGATCACCGCGCCGCTGGTAATGCCGGATGTGATTACCGGTCTGTCGCTGCTGCTGCTGTTTGTGGCGCTCGGGCATGCGATTGGCTGGCCTTCGGATCGCGGGATGTTAACCATCTGGCTGGCGCACGTCACGTTTTGTACTGCTTATGTGGCGGTGGTGATCTCCTCACGCCTGCGTGAACTCGATCGCTCAATTGAAGAGGCGGCGATGGACCTGGGCGCCACGCCGCTGAAAGTCTTCTTTGTCATTACGCTGCCGATGATCATGCCCGCGGTGATTTCCGGCTGGCTACTGGCCTTTACGCTGTCGCTGGATGATCTGGTGATTGCCAGCTTTGTCTCCGGGCCGGGCGCGACGACACTGCCAATGCTGGTCTTCTCCAGCGTACGTATGGGGGTAAACCCGGAAATCAACGCGCTGGCGACGCTGATCCTTGGCGTGGTCGGGATTGTTGGTTTAATCGCCTGGTATCTGATGGCGCGCACGGAAAAGCAGCGGATTCGTGATATCCAGCGTGCAAGACAAGATTATTCTCATTAAAATCGGGAAATTGTGTCGCTGATGCCGCGCTTGTCGCGGCATTTTTTCACAAGGAAATCACAGGATTGGGCTTCTTTAAGAAAACCACCCATCACGCGAAACTGAATGCACCCGCGATGGTGCAGGTGGCGGCTATTGCCATCATCACCATTCGCTGTGTCGATGTGCTGATGGTGCTCAATGTACTGGGCGGGCGCGGTATTATCGATTTTGTCCAGCGCAGCGCACAGACCTGGGCGCTGACGCTGATTTTTCTCGGCAGTCTGTTGCTGGTATTTATCGAGATCCTCTGCGCGTTTTCGGTGGTGAAAGGACGCAACTGGGCGCGCTGGCTCTATCTCCTGACGCAGCTTACTGCCACTGGCTATTTGTGGGCCGCCTCGCTCGGTTATGGTTATCCGGAGCTGTTCAGTATTGCCGGTGGGTCGCGCCGGGAGATTTTCCGTTCGCTGATGCTGCAAAAACTGCCCGATATGCTGGTGCTGTTCCTGCTGTTTATCCCCACGCCCAGCCGACGCTTTTTCCGCCTGCAATAACGGTGGTACAATCCCGGCCCCGCAAAACGAAAGGCTTTATTATGCAGTGCGCTCTCTACGACGCTGGTCGCTGTCGCTCTTGTCAGTGGATCGAACAACCGCTTGCCACCCAGCTTACCGCTAAAATGGATGACCTCCATCACCTGCTGGCGGGGTTGCCGGTAACAGAGTGGCGCACGCCGGTGAGCGGCCCGGAACAGGGGTTTCGCAATAAAGCCAAAATGGTGGTCAGCGGCAGCGTAGAGAAACCGTTGCTCGGTATGCTGCATCGCGACGGCACGCCGGAGGATCTCACAGATTGCCCGCTCTATCCCGACGCTTTTGTCCCGGTTTTTGCTGTGCTTAAACCCTTTATTGCTCGCGCGGGGTTAACGCCTTACAACGTGGCGCGTAAGCGCGGCGAACTGAAATACCTGCTGCTGACCGAAAGCCAGCAGGATGGCAGCATGATGCTGCGTTTTGTACTGCGTTCTGAAACTAAGTTGGCGCAACTGCGCGCTGCGCTGCCGTGGTTGCAGGCGCAATTACCGCAGCTAAAGGTCATTTCGGTAAATATCCAGCCAGTACATATGGCAATCATGGAAGGGGAGACGGAAATTTTCCTCACCGAACAGCAGGCGCTGGCGGAAAATTTCAATGGTGTGCCGTTGTGGATCCGCCCGCAAAGCTTCTTCCAGACCAACCCGGTCGTCGCCAGCGCGCTGTACGCCACTGCCCGTGACTGGGTGCGCGCTTTACCGGTTGCACATATGTGGGATCTGTTCTGCGGCGTCGGTGGTTTTGGTCTGCACTGCGCTACACCTGAAATGCGGTTGACCGGCATCGAGATCGCCCCGGAAGCGATCGCCTGCGCAACGCAGTCGGCGCAGGTGCTGGGGCTGCACAATCTGCATTTTCAGGCGCTCGATTCCACGCAGTTCGCTACTGCGCAACAAGATGTGCCGGATCTGGTGCTGGTTAACCCACCGCGACGCGGCATCGGGGCGGAATTATGTGATTACTTAAGCCGTATGGCGCCGCCTTTTATCGTCTATTCAAGCTGTAATGCACAATCGATGGCGAGAGACATTCGCCAGCTTCCGGGCTACCGCATCGAACGCGTGCAACTGTTTGATATGTTTCCGCATACCGCGCATTACGAGGTATTGACGCTGTTGGTTAAGCAGTAAAAAGCCGCGTAAGCGGCTTCGGACTTTGATCTCATAAGGCCAGTATAAAAAATGGGCTGACCGCCATGTTAAGAGACTCCGCTCCCAGGCAATATCCGTTTGAAATAGTCACCCTTGCGGTAACGCCATGATTTATAGGAAATTACCGGCGGCTGTGCGAAGGACATAATGGCAACCGCAAAGATCATCGCCAACCCCCATGCAACTGCTCTATCAGGTGAGCTGAAGACGATAAGTAGCAGTAGGATAAAGGCACACACAGCCACCACTCCCGCCAGGGTAACAAATCGCCTGGCGAGGTGATTTATGGTCTCTCCAGGCGTTCCTCCATATTTTTCAATATTGCTTTTTATCTTCTGCAATTCGGGCTGCGTAAACCCTGAACGGCGGCGCTTACGGAGCGTGACGACACCGGTATCTGCCAGACATTCATCAATCAGTTCGGGAGAGAACAGATCTGCGAGTGCCGCGAATTCATGCGGGGTAAATTTGTGGACGGTGTCGAGCGCCTGGCTAAGTAACATAAAAAAATCCGTAATCCCTGTGAGATTACGGATTCTTACACAGCCGCTGGGTCGTTCAACCGATCCTTAGCTGATCGGCATTAGAGATAAGGCGGGGTTTATGGGGTTGTGCGCTCATGGTGTGCTGTCCTCAGTCCGCCTGAATCAGGAATAACACATTCGTGTCTAAATTAACTTCGGGTTACCCGAAGTACTGATTAGAAGTCCGTTGATCGGGTAAGTGCAACGCTACCGGGCAAGGCAGAACTTACTGTGGGAACCACTGGTTGCTGATTTTCTGGTACGTACCGTCAGCTTTGATCGCTTTCAGGGCAGTATTCAGTTTTTCGAGCAGTGCCTTGTTTTCCGGGCGAACAGCAATGCCGAGACCGGTGCCGAAATATTGCGGATCGGTCACTTTCGGTGTTGCAACGCCAAGCTGCGGGTTAGTTTTCAGCCACTCATTAACCACGGCGGTATCACCAAACACACCGTCGATACGGCCATTTTTCAGGTCGATAATCGCGTTCTGGTAGCTGTCATAAGCCACGGTTTTTACTTCCGGGTGCTTATCCTGCAAATATTTCTGATGTGTGGTGCCGTTTTCCATACCGATGCGTTTTCCTTTCAAATCGTCGAACGATTTAAACGCGTCTTTTTTTGCAATCACCACGGCGGAGTTTGCGTAGTACGGATCGGTGAAAGAGACCTGTTTGGCGCGCTCTGGCGTGATATCCATACCGGAGATCACCGCATCATATTTTCTGAATTTCAGTGATGGGATCAGGCTGTCAAACGCGTGGTTGGTGAAGGTGCAGTCTGCCTGCATCTGTTTGCACAGCGCATTTGCCAGGTCGATATCAAAACCGACGATTTTATTGTTGGCGTCCAGCGATTCAAACGGCGGGTAGGTGGCGGAAACGCCGAAATTGATTTTATCAGCAGCAGAGGCGCTCGCAGCGAAAGTCGCGATCAGGGCGGCGGCCAGCATCAGTTTTTTCATTTTCGAACTCCTGTCGATCAATCTTCTTGTTGTTGCCGTGTCTTCAGCATGGCGTCCACGATGCCACTAATTGAATTTGTATGCAATAAAAATGCTTAAATATATTTTCGATGGTATAAAAAAGGCGAGAAATGAAAGCATTATCTCGCCGTTGATTATTATTTATGCAATTAGTTGCGGCGTTCGAAAGCCAACGCTTTGCGCTCAATCAGACGCATCATGAGTGTTAACAGACCGTTCACCACCAGATAAATCAAGCCGGCAGCGCCAAACACCATTACGTCATAGGTGCGGCCGTACAGTAACTGGCCGTGTCCCATCACCTCCATCAGCGTGATGGTGTAAGCAAGCGATGTACTTTTAAACACCAACACCACTTCATTGGAATAGGACGAAAGGGCGCGTTTAAAGGCGTAAGGCAGCAGGATCGCCAGTGTGTCTTTCTTGCTCATTCCCAGCGCGCTACAGGATTGCCATTGACCCTGTGGAATCGCGCGGATCGCACCATAAAATAGCTGTGTGGTGTATGCCGCACTGTTCAGCGACAGCGCCAGCAGCGCGCACAGCCACGGCTGCGACAGCAGATGCCAGATAAATGGATAGTTCTGCAACGACGGAAACTGACCGGGGCCGTAGTAAATCAGGAAGATCTGTACCAGCAGCGGCGTACCGGTAAACAGCGTGATATAACCACGTACGATGTGCGTCAACACCGGCGTTTTCAGCGTCAGTACGACGGTAAACAGCAGTGACAAAATCAGCGCCACAATCAGTGACGCGATGGTTAGCGTCAGGCTGGTATGCAGACCTTTAAACAGCTCTGGTAAATAGGCAAGCATTATCCCGGCCTCCGTTCAAAGCGCGTCGCACGCAGGTCAATGCGCTTGAGGATCCACTGGCTGAGCAGGGTGATCACCAGGTAAATCGCTGCCGCCACAATGTACCAGGTGAAGGGCTCCTGGGTACGGGTAGCAATGCTTTTGGTTTGCAGCATCAGATCGTTAACGCTTATCAGCGATACCAGTGCGGTATCTTTCAACAGCACCAGCCACTGGTTACCCAGACCCGGTAGCGCATGACGCCACATTTGCGGCATCACCAGACGGAAGAAGATCGCCCCTTTCGACAGACCGAGCGCCTGGCCGGATTCGCGCTGACCGTCCGGCACCGCTTTTAACGCACCGCGCAGGGTTTGCGAAGCGTAAGCAGAGTAGAGCAGGGAGAGGGCGATCACGCCACACAGGAACGGGCTGACATCGAAGTTTTCAATCTGTACCTGCACCGGGATCTGCACCACGCCCAGATTGATGGTGAAACCATCAGAGAGCGTCAGCAGCAGTTGCGAAGCGCCGAAATAGATAAACAGCACCACGAGGATTTCCGGCAGACCGCGCAACAGCGTGACCAGAGCGGTACCGATCCATGCAATGGGACGCCACTTAACGGACTCCCACACGGCAAAGATCATCGCCAGCACCAGGCCGATGAGCAGCGCACAAACGGCAAGGCCGACGGTCATCCCGGCGGCGCTTGCTAATGGAAACATTTCGTTCATTAAGGATTACTTCTGGAACCATTTGCTGTAGATGGTCTGGTAAGTCCCATCTTTCTTCACTTTTTCCAGCGCAGCGTTGAATTTCTGCTGCAATTCAGTGTTGCCCTGGCGCACGGCGATACCCAGACCAGTACCGAAGTAATCTTTGTCCGTCACTTTATCGCCTACCGCAGCCAGTTTGGTATCAGCTTTCAGCCATTCGGTTACCACTGCGGTGTCACCAAAGACGGCATCAATACGACCGTTTTGCAGATCCAGACGCGCATTCTGGTAGCTGTCGTACGGCACGGTAGTGATTTCTGGGTGTTTATCGTTAATAAATTTCTGGTGGGTGGTGCCGTTCTGCACGCCAACACGTTTGCCTTTCAGCTGATCGATACTGGTGAATTTACCCTGCTGGCCGATGAACAGCGCAGAGTTATCGTAGTACGGTGTGCTAAACAGAACCTGTTTTTCACGCTCTGGCGTGATATCCATACCGGCCATCACCGCGTCGAAGCGGCGGAATTTCAGGCTCGGGATCAAGCTGTCAAAGGCCTGGTTGGTAAAGGTACAGGTTGCATCGATCTCTTTACACAGCGCATTCGCCAGATCCACATCAAAGCCGACGATCTTGTTGTTAGCATCGGTGGATTCAAACGGAGGGTAGCTCGCTTCCGTCGCAAAACGAATGGTCTGGGCTGCTGTAGCGCTAAGGCTGATGCTGGCAAGTAGTGCGGCAATCAATACTTTTTTCATTGTCTTTATTCCCGAGTCTTCAGTGAGATAGGTAGTATTTAAACGCATCGGTCTGCGGCGCGGCAAAGCAGCTTGCATCCCCTTGCTCAACAATGTGACCGTTTTCCATATACACCACGCGGCTGGCGGTTTTGCGCGCCACTTCCACTTCGTGGGTCACGATGACCTGCGTAATGCCGGTTTCCGACAGTTCACGAATAATGCTGACAATTTGCGCGGTGATTTCCGGATCGAGTGCGGCGGTGGGTTCATCAAACAGCAGAACCTGCGGCTCCATCATCAGCGCGCGGGCGATGGCAACACGCTGCTGTTGTCCGCCGGACAGGTGCAGCGGGTAGCGATCGCTATAAGGTTTAAGACGTAAACGCTCCAGCAGCTTCTCAGCGCGAGCCAGAGCCTGATCTTTGCTTAAACCGAGCACGCGGCACGGCGCTTCAATCAGGTTTTGTTGCACGGTCAGATGCGGCCAAAGATTATATTGCTGGAACACCATACCCACGTTCTGGCGCAATTCGCGAATCGCTTTATCTGACGGGGTTTTGGCAAAATCAAAATGGTTGCCTGCAATGCTTAACTGGCCGGAACGCGGCATTTCGAGCAGGTTGAGTACGCGCAACAGCGAACTTTTACCCGCACCACTTGGGCCGAGCAGCACCAGAGTTTCACCCTGTGGGCAATCCAGTGTGATGTCGAAAAGCGCCTGGTGTGCGCCATAAAAGCAATTGATGCTGTTTAATTTAATACTCATCGAAGCAGTCTGATAGCAATTGAGGCCGCAAATAGTAACGTTGACAGAATAGTTATGCAATATTTGTGCGTTAAAACTTAAAAATAAACCAAGTTATGCGATGAAGTTAGCACAAAATACCGGACGGTGAGGTAACCAGGCATAAATGTCGGCATTCCCCAGGGAATGCCAGACAATTTACGGGGGGTTAGCACATGTTGTGATAACCGTTAGCGATGTTCCACTGACTGGCGCAGCGTCCCTGCGGGCGCATGTACCGAGCCGTCCAGATAGCGGACATCGTCCACCGTCCAGCACTGTCCTTCACGGATCATCAGTACTTCATCCTGCCAGCGCTGGTTTCCCTGACTTAACGTTACGCGCAGCGGAATATTCCGTGCATCGCTATTGGGAATGGTGGAAGCGCTGGCGACATCGGCATGATCGGCTGCAACGCTGCGGCTGGAGAAGGGATCGGTTTTTAGCAGCGAAGCGGTTTGCGGATCGCGGCTGGCGTTATTCAGCATTTTCGCCAGATCGTCGCTCAGGTATGGGCGCAATGCGGTCAGGTTGCTGCCCGGATGGGCAATGCGGTAGTCATAAAATTGTTGTGCAACACTGTCAGGACCGCCTTCCACACACTGCCCGCTATGGACGCCGATATCTTTATAGGCCGGGGTCACGGTGGTACAGGCGCTCAGCAGCAGCGCGCACGGCATTACAAGAGTCAAAACTGAATAGCGCATGTTGATTTCCTTATTTCTCTTCAGAAGACACGACCTTTCAAGAATAGTGTATTGATCTGATAATGTGTCTCGTAACGTGCGCACTTAAAAGGAGAACTTTATGCAATTTTCAACCACGCCGACTCTCGAAGGGCAGCCGATTATCGAATATTGCGGCGTTGTGACGGGCGAAGCGATTCTGGGCGCTAATATTTTCCGCGATTTTTTTGCCGGTATCCGCGATATCGTCGGCGGACGTTCTGGCGCCTATGAGAAAGAGCTGCGTAAAGCGCGGGAAATAGCCTTTCGTGAACTGGGTGAACAGGCGCAGCAGCTCGGTGCAGATGCGGTGGTCGGTATTGATATCGATTATGAAACCGTCGGCAAAGACAGCAGCATGCTAATGGTGAGCGTCAGCGGTACGGCGGTTAAAACGCGCCGATGAAAAAGTATGTATTAGCATTGCTGGCGCTGCTTCTGGCTGGATGTGCGAGTGAAAAAGGAATTATTGATAAACCTGGCTACCAACTGGATACGCGGCGTCAGGCGCAAGCAGCTTACCCGCGTATCAAGGTGCTGGTGATTCATTACACGGCGGATGATTTTGATGTCTCGCTGGCGACGCTCACCGACAAGCAGGTGAGCGCCCATTATCTGGTTCCTGCCAGGCCGCCGCTGTATCACGGTAAACCGCGAATCTGGCAACTGGTTCCGGAGCAGGATCTCGCCTGGCATGCGGGCGTGAGTTTCTGGCGCGGCGCGACGCGTATCAACGATACCTCCATTGGCATTGAGTTAGAAAACCGCGGCTGGCAACAGAGCACGGGCGGGAAAACTTTCGCGCCTTTTGCCCCTGCGCAAATTAGTGCATTGATTCCGCTGGTAAAAGATATTATCGCGCGCTACAACATCGCGCCGCAAAACGTTGTGGCGCATGCCGATATCGCGCCGCAGCGTAAAGACGATCCCGGCCCGTTATTCCCGTGGCAGGCGTTGGCTGCTCAAGGGATTGGCGCCTGGCCGGATGCAGCAAGGGTGGCGTTTTACCTGAATGGTCGTTCTCCCCATCAACCAGTTGAAACGGCGTCGCTGCTTGATTTGCTGGCGCGTTACGGTTACGAAGTGAAACCAGAAATGACGCCTGCGCAGCAGAAACGGGTGATCGAGGCGTTTCAAATGCATTTTCGTCCGGGGTTATGGAACGGCGTAGCGGATGCCGAAAGCCAGGCGATTGCCGAGGCATTACTGGAAAAATATGGCCAGGGGTGACAGCCGCTGGTTTTTTATGACGAGGTTAATGGAAATGGTGTTTCGCATCATGACAGGTGCATTGCTGATGGCGGCTTTTGCTGTCCACGCTGCGCCAAACCCGCCGTACGCATGTTCCTACTGGGACAAACAAACTGACAGTGTGAAAACGCTGGATGAGTGCGCCGTACTGAAAGAGGGCAAGCTGGTATTTTTACCCGCGCTATTTGCCAAAACCCATGATGTCGATGGCATGTCGTGGGTCGGGCTGCACGGTTATACCCGTGGAGCAGGGGAGCAGGATGCGGATTATTATGTGCGTTCTGCACACGAGTATCTGCCAGTGATTCATTTCGAGAACGGGCCGGACTGGTTTGTCGAGGGGCTGGTGCGCTCAACGCAGAACGGTAAAGTGGGCTATTGGGATGACAGTTTTCGCAACCACATTGCCGCCCGCTATGATTACGCTTCGCAGTTTGATGGCGGCAAAGCGCTGGTCTGCATCGGGTGCAAACCGCAGCGCGAAGGCGAGCATATCTCTTTGAGCGGCGGGGAGTGGTACTACATTGATAAGAGCGGCCAGCGGATATCTGAGATTAAATCCGGGCCGTTCTGAGTTTGTCAGTGGTGCAGTTTACCGTGGTCTTTTAACCAGTGCGCCGTGCGTTTGATGCCTTCATCCAGCGTCACGATCGGCGCATAGCCCAGCTCTTCCTGCGCGCGCGTGATATCCAGCGTAAAATCAAAATTGAGCTTCGACACGCCATAGTGGGTGAATGCGGGTTCTTTCGCGCGCTTGTCGCCAAAACGCTCCATGCTGCGGGCCAGCATATCCAGCATGGTGTAGGGCACGGAACGAATACGACAAGGGATTGCCAGATCGTCAATCAGCCGCTGTACGATACTGCGCAGCGAGCGTGGCTCGCCGTTGGTGATGTTATATGCCCGTCCGGAGGGCAACATGTCGCACTGTTGCTGGCTGGCGAGCCACATCGCATGTACGGCATTTTCGTAGTAGGTCATATCCACCAGCGCATCACCGCCGCGCGGCAGTAACACGCTGCGGTAGTGGTGCATCATCTGCGCCAGCCGTGGGATAAACACTTTGTCGTGCGGACCAAACAGGCTTTGCGGACGCAGAATGGTAAAGCGGGTGTTGGGGTTCGCCTGCGCCAGCAGATCGATAACCTGCTCACCTGCGGCTTTGCTGCGGGCAAATTCGTTGGCGAAACGCGCCGGGCGAAAATCTTCCGGAATATTGTGATGGTGATGATAATCGAAATAGAGCGAAGGCGAGGAGATATGGATAAAGTTGCGTATGCCCCAGGCGACAGCCCATTCACCCAGACGGCGCGTGGCGCGCACATTCGCCAGGTCAAACGCTTCCTGCGTTCCCCACGGTGAAGTGAAACTGGAACAGTGCCACAGCGTATCGATATCGGCGAGCATGACTTTAGCCTGTGATGAAACCAGCTCGGTTAAATCCGCATGCACAAACTCGGCGCCCATCTTGCTCAGCAACTTGCCCATCGCTTCGTTGCGGCCCGTCGCCCTGACGCTGATCCCTTTTTGACGCAGATATTCGACGGCGTTTCGGCCTAAACCGCTGGTTGCGCCCGTGACCAGTACCTTCATATCAATCCACTGTGTTGAAAAGCAATTATCGCGCGCATTCTTCCGTGAATTACGCCGCGATGCAATGGGATAAGTAAAAGAAAAACGTTAACCGTCAGACTTTTTCACTATTTTTTTCTGCCAGACGGGCAATCTGTTGCGCCATACCTCGAAAGATGAACAGATGAGCCGGAAACATCAGTAACCAGTAAAACAAACCCGGCATACCGTGTGGATGCCACCAGGCGCGGACATCCAGCAGCCGGTGGTCGCCCTTGTCGCTCAACGTAAAGGTCAGCCGCCCCAGCCCCGGTGCTTTCATGCCAAACAATAATGCCAGTTGCTGCTCTGGCTCGGCGATGATCACTTTCCAGCTATCCACTGCATCGCCGGTTTGCAGCCAGGCGCGATCGGGACGCCCGCGCGGCAACTGGTGGCCGATTAAACGATCAAGCGCGGCGCGGGTTTCCCACAGCAGATTGCCGAAAAAATAGCGCTCTTTGCCGCCGATACGGTTAACCACTTCCCACAGTGCGCTGAGGCTGGCTGTGGTTTTTACCTGATAACCGGCCTGTTTCGGATAGTAGCCATATTGTGGGCGCCAGCGTGAGAAGGCCTGTGGGTCGTAGCCCCAGTCTGCGGAATTCACCAGCTTTTCTTCTTCCTGCAATGTCTGACGCACCGCATCATCAAAGCAGATCAGTGTTTGCGGGATTAAATGACGCAGTGCGCGATCATCGGCCAGCAGATCGTGTTTCAAACCCTGGATCAGCGCCCTGGCGATGGTTGGTGGCACGGAAGTGATGAGATGTAAAAACCAGACGGAGATCAGCCGCGTTGGCAGCGGAATGGGGATCAATGGGCGGTGTACGCCGCTGACGCGCATAAAGTGCTCAAACTGCTGCTGATAGCTCAATACTTGTGGCCCGGCAGCCTCAAACACGCGGTGTTCCACCGCCGGGTGATGCAACAACTCCAGTAGATAATACAGAAGATTTTCCAGCGCAATCGGTGTGGTACGCGAACGCACCCAGCGCGGCGGCGTTAGCACCGGCAGGTTAAACACCATATCGCGCATCACTTCAAAGGCCGCCGAACCTGCGCCGACAATAATCCCGGCGCGCAATTCAGTAACCGGGACACCGGCTGCCCGCAGCAGATCGCCGGTATATTGCCGCGCCAGTAGATGATCAGAATCCGTTGCTTCTTTTGCCTGCAACGAACTGAGGAAAATAACCTGCTTGACCGGGGTTTTCCGCAGCGCATCGCGCACATTCAGGGCGATTTGCCGTTCATGCGCCACTAAATCGCTGCTTTCGCCCATGCTGTGCACCAGATAGTAGAGCGTATCGACACCGACAAGCAGTGCCGGAAGATCCTGCGGCCAATAGAGATCGACAGTGTGGCAGGTCACGCCCGGCAACTGCTGCTTTTGCAGGCGTGTTAACTGGCGCGCCGCCGCTTTGACCTGGTGGCCTTGCTGACTGAGCGCGGCTACCAGCCGCTGCCCGATATAACCGCTGGCACCAAGCACCAGGATCCGCTGCGCCACATCTGCTCCTTAGTGCTGTAAAAAAGCCTGCCAGTGATGAACCACCTCGGTTAGCTGCTGGCGATTGACGTCAAGATGGGTAACAAGCCGCACCACTGGCGCCGCGTTGATCAGCACATCGCGTTCGCGCATAAACGCGCTCAGCGCAGCGGCGGGTTCACCAACGCGGACGAACAGCATGTTGGTGTCGTGGCGCATCACGTCGGCGCCAATCTCCTGTAGCTGAGCGGCCAGCCAGGCGGCGTTCTCGTGATCCTCTTTCAGCCGCTCGACGTTGTGCTTCAACGCATACAGACCCGCTGCGGCAAGGATCCCGGACTGGCGCATGCCGCCGCCGGTCATTTTGCGCCAGCGGTTGGCGCGGGTGATCCAGGCTTTGTCGCCCACCAGTAATGAACCGACCGGTGTGCCGAGGCCTTTCGACAAGCAGATGGTGAAGGAGTCGCAATATTGCGCGATTGCGTTAAGGTCGCAGCCGTATTCCACGATAGCGTTGAAGATACGGGCGCCGTCAATATGCAGCGATAGCCCGCGCTCGCGAGTGAATTCCCACGCCTGTTTCAGGTAGTCACGCGGCAGCACTTTGCCGTTGTGGGTGTTTTCCAGACTGAGCAGTTTGGTACGCGCGAAGTGGATGTCATCGGCTTTTATTTTTGCCGCGACTTTGTCCAGCGGCAGCGTCCCGTCGGCTGCGGCATCAATTGGCTGCGGCTGAATGCTGCCGAGCACCGCTGCGCCGCCCGCTTCGTAGAGATAGTTATGCGCTCCCTGGCCGACAATATACTCTTCGCCGCGCTCACAGTGGCTTAACAGCGCTACCAGGTTGGCCTGTGTTCCGGTCGGCAGAAAGAGTGCGGCTTCTTTGCCGCTAAGTTCTGCTGCGTAACGCTGCAATTCGTTAACGGTGGGATCATCACCATAAACATCGTCCCCGACCGGGGCTGCCATCATCTCTTCGAGCATGGCGCGCCCCGGGCGGGTTACAGTATCACTACGTAAATCAATCACGGCATTTCCTTTCTCTGGCCCAGGTTAAGCATCTGTTTTACCTGAGCCAGTTGGTTTTCGCCAGTTCGATGACTTCATCGCCGCGTCCGCTGATAATGGCGCGCATCATATAGAGGCTGAAGCCTTTGGCCTGCTCCAGTTTGATTTGCGGCGGGATCGCCAGTTCTTCTTTGGCAACAGTAACATCTACCAGCACCGGGCCATCGATCGAGAAGGCGCGCTGGAGCGCTTCGTCAACCTCGGCGGATTTCTCCACGCGGATCCCGGTAATGCCGCAAGCCTCGGCGATGCGGGCAAAGTTGGTGTCCTGTAACTCCGTACCGTCGGTTAAGTATCCGCCTACTTTCATCTCCATCGCCACAAAGCCGAGTACGCTGTTATTAAAGACGATAATTTTCAGCGGCAGCTTCATCTGCACAACGGAGAGAAAATCGCCCATCAGCATGCTGAAACCGCCGTCGCCGCAGAGTGCCACGACCTGTCTTTCCGGGTAGGTCGCTTTTGCGCCGAGCGCCTGCGGCATGGCGTTGGCCATCGAACCATGGTTAAAGGAACCGATCAGGCGGCGCTTGCCGTTCATTTTAAGATATCGCGCAGCCCACACCGTTGGCGTACCGACATCACAGGTGAAAATCGCGTCATCAGCGGCAAAATGGCTGATTTGCTGCGCCAGATATTGCGGGTGAATTGATTTCTCGCTCGGCTTCGCTAAATCATCCAGCCCTTTGCGGGCTTCACGGTAATCCGCCAGCGCTTTATCAAGGAAGCGGCGATCGGTTTTTTCTTCCAGCAACGGCAGCAACGCGGCAAGAGTGGCTTTGATATCACCTACCAGCGCCATATCCACTTTACTGTGCGCGCCAATGCTGGCCGGATTGATATCGATCTGGATGATTTTGGCATCGGTGGGGTAGAAGGCGCGATAGGGGAATTGTGTGCCGAGCAGCACTAAGGTATCGGCATTCATCATGGTGTGGAACCCGGAAGAGAAGCCAATCAGCCCGGTCATGCCGACATCGTACGGGTTGTCGTACTCCACATGCTCTTTACCACGCATCGCGTGAACGATGGGCGCATTCAGTTTCCCGGCGAAAGCCAACAGCACTTTGTGCGCGCCAGCGCAGCCGCTACCGCACATCAGGGCGATATTGCTGGAGTAGCGCAGCAACTGCGCCAGTTTTTGTAACTCTTCTTGTGTCGGTGTGACCACCGGTTGCGGCGCACTGTACCAGTGGCTGCTGGCGCTTTCCGGCGCGGGTTTCAGCGCCACGTCGCCAGGCAGTACAACGACGGAAACGCCTTTATTAAGCACGGCTTTGCGCATGGCGATCGCCAGCACCTGCGGGATCTGTTCCGGATTGGAAACCAGTTCGCAATAGTGGCTACATTCGCGAAACAGCTCCTGGGGATGGGTTTCCTGGAAGTAGCCGCTACCGATTTCGCTTGAGGGAATGTGGGCGGCAATTGCCAGCACCGGAACGTGGTTGCGGTGGCAATCGAAAAGGCCGTTGATCAGATGCAAATTTCCCGGCCCACACGAACCGGCACAAACGGCCAGCTCCCCGGTCAGTTGTGCTTCCGCTCCGGCGGCGAAGGCGGCGACTTCTTCATGACGCGTCGGCATCCAGTGAATAGTGCCCATGCGATTCAGGCTGTCGCTCAGCCCGTTAAGAGAATCGCCGGTTACTCCCCAAATCCGTTTAACACCCGCTTGTTCAAGGGTTTTAGCAATATAAGCAGCCACAGTCTGTTTCATGGAAAGCTCCTTTTTGTGATCTTGCTTACAAGCTTAGTCAATGATTCTCCCTGCCATGAGATTAACGATGTCCTTTTTTAAAACAGGGGTTTATTTCAGTTACATTCCGTAATACTCGGGGTCTGAGGTCCAATAGTGTAAAAAAACACGTTAAGAAGATAATTCATTGTTTAAATTGAAATTTATTGACCTCAATTCTCCCTTCAAAATCTCTTCCGGCAGGGTAAACGTATAGTGCCCCAGCATGTTGATATGACCGTGCATCAGTGGCGAAAGCCGGGCAATATGCTTATCCTCTGGCGTTTCGCCTGTTGAGCGAAGGTGTGAAAGCGCCTCCTGCATATAAAGAGAATTCCACAGTACTACCGAGTTAGTGACAAGACCAAGCGCACCCAACTGATCTTCCTGCCCTTCACGGTAGCATTGAAAATGGTGGCGGAGAAAACAGGTATCTCTCGTGCTACCTATTTTCGTCTGAAAAAGCGTACCGATTAAGTTGGTAGCTTTTCTTATCGTAATTATTTCTGGCAGCATAAAAATTAATGCTAAAGTAGCATCTTAATTTATAAAGAAAACGGAAAATATCGGTTCAATAACTGATGTCTGATACCAAATGGAAGGGAAATAAGGATGAGTATAAGAAGCGAAATTATTGATGGTAATCTGGCACAAAGAAGTTCATACGGATTGATATATACGGAAGTATTGGGCTGGGTGGATCTCGGACATGCGCAGGGTACAGATATCCGAAATATGTGGGCTCAAATGCTGCGGGGTGAATCCCAAAGCGGGGAAACTTATAATGTTACATATAAACAATCAATGGTTGGTCTCAAGCGTCGTCTGACGGTCGGTAAATCAATTACCTGGCGCCTCAAAAAAGGCCTGCCATATCATCAAAAACAAAGCATTGCTCTGGCCATGATGATGACAGTAGCCCGAAGGTTTGAGGGGCTTCAGGGTTCTTTCCCTTTCAGCTGGGCTACTGATAGCGGATTCAGCGGTGAAGATCTGGTATCGGACCTGCTCGGTTTCTACCGGGTGATGTCGTGTATGAACAACGTGTTCAGCTACCTGAAACCGGTAAGCAAGAAAGAGGCTTTAAAACGGTGGGATCATTACGGAAAAATAGGCTCATGGAAAAATGAAACTTTTAAGCCACTGCTGTTCCCTGATCCTGCCCATTTTCCCAACAGCAGACCACACTTTGGGCAATTACCAAACTTCATGAAAACCATCACTCCTTATAACAGGTGGAAATCTGAAGATGTCCGTATTATTGACCCTAATCGGGGCTTTATCCGTTTTGGCAGGGGAGAACCGCGAGCATGAAGAAGTCAGTGAAGATTATGTTGGCCGTTCTGGTGGTATGCGTAATTAGTATTTTTTATGGCTTAAAATATCTAAGAATGGAATTTGCTGATGGTGCTGATTATACAGAACAAGATAAGAAGGAATATAATTTTTATACTCCGGAATTGCTTAAAAATATGCCTCGCGTCAGTAACGCCTACCGCTTCCATTACAGCAATGTGTCCGGACCTAATCCTGCACTGATTTATCAGGCGATATTTTCCGGCACAACGGATTCAAGCCAAATTGACTCCTACCTGGAGAAAAACGGGTATAAAAAAACAGGAATGTGCAATAGCAATGGGGATTGCTGGATAGGCAAAGATCCGAATGTCACAGTATCGGTGGGTGTTGATGAAAACCCAAACGCCATTCGTGTCGAGATGGTAGATAAGGAATAGAGTAAGAGCCTGGCCCAGTAGGCGTATATTGTTGCAGCCAGTTTGGGCACGGACAGCGCGCAACAACCGGAGCGTACACTCAATACGTGAGGATGACTCGCTTCGCTCGCCCTAAAGGGCCGCCGCAAGCGGCGTTCAAAATGTTATGGCATTTTGTGTGAGCACTGCCCAGGACCAAAATGGCAAATAAAATAGCCTAATGGGATAGGCTCTAAGCCCGGTTGATACCGGGTTTCTTAAATAAAGCTAAAAAACAAATCATTCACACAGATCAAAACAGGAATTTTATTTTTAATAAAAACAATTTGTTAGGCTGTTATCGTGGTTTTTTACACGATTGAACCTCAAACTCCTACTCTGACAAGGATCGATGAAAACGGGAATCATTTCAAATGGTTAAATCATTGTTAAATGCAGTTAATAATATGTTTTCACATGAAGATCTTGGCCGACTATTACTGCGTTTGTTGGTTGGCGGATTGATGTTGTTTCACGGGCTGCATAAATTAATCGGCGGTATTGATGGTATTGCGGGTATGCTGGTGTCAAAAGGGTTGCCGGGTTTTATTGCTTATGGCGTGCTGATTGGCGAAGTGCTGTGCCCGATCCTGATCATTCTGGGCGTTCTGACCCGTCCTTCCGCGCTGGTGCTGGCGTTTACTATGGTAGTGGCGTGGTTACTGGTTGGCATTGGTAAAACGGGTACTCTGGATGCGACTGGCGCGTGGGCGATTGAGAGTATTGTTTACTTCTTTATTGCTGCGCTGGTGATTGCTTTTATTGGCGCGGGCCGCTATTCCGTGGCTCCGGCGTGGAAGTAGTACAGCGTTAACAGAGAGCCGGATCGTCAAGACAATACCCGGTCAATGAGACCTGGAAAACGCCCTCCACACAGGAAGGGCGTTTTATTTTACGCAGAAAGCATTATGCCAGCACCAAATCCCCTTGTGGATGGCAGGAGCAGGCCAGCACATAACCATCGGTAATCTCTTGCTCCGTCAGCGTCATGGTGCTGCTAACGCTATACTCTCCGGAAATCACCTGCGTCTTACAACATCCGCAAACCCCGGCGCGGCAGGCGGCATTTACTGGCACCTTATTGCTCTCCATCGCTTCCAGCAGCGTGCTGCCTACCGGCGCATAGAAAGTTTTCATCGGCGAGAGTTTGTTGAACTTCAACCCACTGGTGGCAGCCTGCGCGACAGGGGTAAAGAATTTCTCTTTAAAGAAACGCGTTACGCCCAGCGTTTTCACTTCGCTCTCAACCCAATCCATATACGGTGCCGGGCCGCAGGTCATCACCGTGCGCGCGGCCAGATCCGGCACCTGGCTGAGCAGTTCGCGGCTCAGACGGCCAGAGGCAAAACCGGCGCTGGCGTTATTTTCTGCCACCAGCGTGACAGGGTATTCACGCCATTCGTCGGCGAAAATTACATCCTGCGGCGAACGTACGTTGAAGATCACCTGCACATCGGTCTGTGGTCGATACTTCGCCAGCCAGCGACGCATCGACATAATCGGTGTCACGCCACACCCTGCCGCCAGCAGCAACAACTTATCGTTCGGTTCCTTATCACAGGTAAATTCTCCCTGTGCATCGGAAAGCCACAGATAATCGCCGCGTTTTACCTCCCGGGTCAGCCACCGGGAACCTGCGCCATCATCAATACGACGAACAGTCAGCGTAATGTATTCGCTCACGCCCGGCGTGGATGAAAGCGTGTAAGCACGCAGCGTGTCGGCACTGTTGCGAATGCTTACCAGCGCGTACTGCCCGGCGCGATACGGGTAGTAATCGTGGCATAACAGCGACAGCGTCCAGACATCCGGCGTTTCCTGACGGATATGGTGAACCTGCATGCGCCACGGGCATTGAGGGGTTGGCATGGTCATCGTTATCTCCTTATGCGCTCAACAACTGCCGCATATCCTGTTCAACGGTTGTGACCTGGCGCAGGCCAAATTTCTCATTCAGCACGGCCAGCAGATCCGGTGTCAGGAAGCCCGGCGCGGTTGGCCCGGTAACGATATTGGTGACGCCCAGCGACAGCAGGGTCAGCAGGATGACGATCGCTTTCTGTTCAAACCAGGAGAGCACCAGCGATAGCGGCAGGTCATTCACGCCGCAGCCCAGTTTTTCCGCCAGCGTCACTGCCAGAATAATCGCCGAATAAGCGTCATTACACTGACCAGCATCGATCAGACGCGGCAGCCCTTCGATGTTGCCGAAGTCGAGTTTGTTGAAGCGATATTTACCGCAGGCCAGCGTCAGGATCAGACAGTCATCCGGCACCTGGGTGGCAAAATCGGTGAAGTAATTACGTTCGCCGCGAGCGCCGTCGCAGCCGCCGACGAGGAAGACGTGGCGCAGTTTTTCGCGGCTCACCAGGTCTATCAGCGAATCCACCGCGCCAAGCAGGGTCTGACGACCAAACCCGACGGTGATCAGATGTTCAATTTCGCTGAACGGGAAACCGGACATTTGCTGTGCCTGGCGGATCACCGGTGCAAAATCGTCGCCTTCGAGGTGGTTCACGCCCGGCCAGCCAACAATGCTGCGGGTCCAGATGCGGTCGTCATAAGAACCGACGGTTGGATCGATGATGCAGTTGGAGGTCATCACGATCGGGCCTGGGAAGCGGGCGAATTCCACTTGCTGGTTCTGCCAGCCGCTACCGTAGTTGCCGACCAGATGTTTGAATTTACGCAGTTCAGGATAACCATGTGCCGGCAACATTTCACCGTGGGTATAGACGTTAACGCCGGTGCCTTCGGTCTGTTGCAGCAGGTTATAGAGATCTTTCAGGTCGTGACCGGAGATTAAAATGCATTTCCCGGCGACGGCTTTAACGTTTACCTGGGTTGGCGTTGGATGGCCGTAAGTGCTGGTTTCGCCGGCATCGAGGATGCTCATGATGCTGAAGTTCATCTGGCCAATTTCCATCGAACATTCGAGCAGAGCGTTCATGTCCGCAGGCCAGGTACCCAGCCAGGCCATAATTTTATGGTAGCGGGCATAAATATCGTTGTCGTACTGCCCGAGAACGTGTGCATGTTCCATATAGGCGGCTGCGCCTTTCAGGCCGTACAGGCAGAGCAGGCGCAGACCAAGGATATTTTCGCCAATCGTGGCTTTGTCTTTGTTTGGTGTGAATTCTGCTGCCTGGCGCTGTAATTCACCCAGATCGTCGCTGACCAGTTGCAGCTCAGCCATCGGGTTATCAACACTGGCGTTCGGGTCGATAGAAAGGCAGAGCGCTTTCAGCGCTTCACGTTTGGCGATCGCTTCACGGGCGTAACCGACAATGCGTACGGAGTCGAAGTTTACGTTGGTCAGCGTCGAGAAGAAGGCACGTGGCGCGAAATTGTCGATTTCATGATCGATCAGATCGTAGTCACGGGCTTTGCAGGCCCAGGCAGAGAGCCCTTGTAACGCGGCAATCAGCAAATCCTGGAGGTCGGATGTTTCGGCGGTTTTACCGCACATCCCCTGCGCGTAGGCACAGCCATTACCTGCCGGGGTTCGAATGGTTTGTTCACATTGCACACAAAACATGGTCACACCTTCACAGTTAAAGTTATATTTTAAATGCATGTTTAAGATTATGCTGGTGAGCGAAGCCTTAAAAGCGCTTTTCGGTGCAACTTACAGGGAGATTGATTTAGCGCAATTTTGGCGGCAAAAAGTTACCGCCAAAGAGGTATCAGGCAGAGAAGAAGGCCATGAGCAATGGCACCAGCAGGCTGAGGATAAAACCATGAACAATGGCCGCAGGCACCAGCTCCAGACCGCCGCTTCGCTGGAGTACCGGCAGAGTAAAATCCATTGACGTTGCACCGCATAGGCCTAGCGCCGTGGAGCGGCTGCGGCGTACTAAGCCGGGGATTAGCATAATGGCGATCAGTTCGCGCGCCAGATCATTAAAGAAAGTTGCGCTGCCAATGACCGGGCCAAAAGATTCGGTCAGCAAAATCCCTGACAGCGAATACCAGCCAAAACCGGAGGCCATCGCCAGACCTGTCCGGAGCGGCAGGCCAAGCAGTAATGCGTTGATTGCGCCGCCGACCAGCGAACTGAGCACTACCACCACGGCGATAATCATTCCGCGGCGGTTGAGGACAATCTGCTTCAGCGTCATACCGCTGTTACGTAGCTGGATACCGACCAGCAATAACAGGAAGATCAGCGTATATTCGCTGGCTTGAGTGGCATGCTGTAAAAACGCCAGCCCGCTGAGGCCAATGGCAAAACCGGCGACCACCACGCCGCACAGACGCAGGGATTCCAGCGCCATGGCAAGGCGCGAAGGCAGTTTTTCCTGCTGATGTTGGTGCTGCCAAGGTAGAGTACGCTCCAGCCATAACAATGCAACGGCATTGCACAGCAGGATCACCACGATGCTTACCGCTGAATAGTGAAATATCGACAGCAGATTGGCGCTGAGATTGTCGAGGAATGCGAGGCTTATCCCCATAAAAAACAGGATCAGGTAAACAATCCAGCTCAGTAATTTATTGATCAGTTTAAGAGCTGCTGTATGACGCAGGGGAATGAGGTAGCCGACGATCAGCGGCAGAAGAATAATTAGCAATCCTGAAAGCATGAACGGCCTGAATCCTTGCAAATATGAGTAAGCGCCGAACACACTACCGAAAGGCAGTAACTGAGTAAAGCCGTGAAAAGACGTAGTCATAACGTAAAGAAAAGCCCGGCGTGCTGCATATTTTTCAATAAAATTTTGTACTTAGCGCATATCATGGCGCCTCTCACCCCGCTATACTTCCCGAAGAGCATAGACGAAAAAGACGGAATTAGCCGGAGGGAAGAATGATTCTGGAGCGTGTAGAAATTGTCGGGTTCCGCGGCATCAACCGTTTATCGTTGCTACTTGAGCAGAATAACGTGCTGATTGGTGAGAATGCCTGGGGTAAATCCAGCTTGCTAGATGCGTTAACGTTATTACTGTCACCGGAAACCGATCTCTACCATTTTGTTCGCGAGGATTTCTGGTTCCCTCCGGGAGATATTCTGGGGCGTGAGCACCATCTGCACATTATCCTGACTTTCCGTGAGTCCGAGCCGGGGCGCTACCGCGTGCGACGCTATCGTCCTCTTGCCGAATGCTGGGTACCCAGTCATGACGGGTACCATCGCCTGTTTTATCGCCATGAAGGTGAGCTGTCTGAGGATGGCAGCGTGATGACATTACGCGGTTTTCTGGATGAAAAGGGAGAGTTGCTCAATCTTCCCGATATCGACGAATGTGCCCGTCATCTGGTGCGATTGATGCCGGTGTTGCGTCTGCGCGATGCGCGATTTTTACGGCGTATCCGCAGCGGTACGATGCCTGATACACCCGAAATGGAAACCACTGCCCGGCAGCTTGACTTTCTCTCCCGCGAGCTGGTCTCCCGACCGCAAAATTTGACGGACGGGCAGATCCGTCACGGTCTTTCTGCGATGGTGCAACTGCTGGAACACTACTTTGCTGAACAAGGCAGCGGGGCTTCGCACCAGCGTCTGATGCGGCGTCGCTCCCATGATGAACAGCTTAGCTGGCGCTATCTGGATATTATCAACCGTATGATCGACAAACCCGGCGGCCGTATGTACCGGGTGATCCTGCTGAGTTTTTTTGCCACTTTATTGCAGGCGAAAGGAACCGTACGTCTCGACCGTGATGCGCGGCCGTTGCTGCTGGTGGAAGATCCTGAAACACGGCTGCATCCGATAATGCTATCGGTTGCCTGGCAACTGCTGAATTTGTTGCCGTTGCAGCAAGTGACAACGACCAATTCTGGCGAGCTGTTGTCAATGACGCCGGTTGAACATGTCTGTCGACTGGTGCGCGAATCGTCACGTGTCGCAGCCTGGCGCCTTGGGCCCAGCGGCTTAAATTCCGAAGATGCGCGGCGTATCGCTTTCCATATCCGCTTCAATCGCGCCTCTTCGCTGTTTGCCCGCTGCTGGCTGTTGGTGGAAGGTGAGACAGAAACCTGGGTGATTAACGAACTGGCGCGCCAGTGTGGTCATCATTTTGATGCTGAAGGGGTGAAAGTTATTGAATTTGCCCAGTCCGGGTTAAAACCGCTGGTGAAGTTTGCCCGCCGTATGGGCATTGAATGGCATGTGCTGGTGGACGGCGATGAAGCGGGGAAAAAGTATGCCGAGACGGTGCGCGGCCTGCTGGATAATGATCACGTCAAGACACGGGAGCATCTGACTGAGTTACCGGCGCGGGATATGGAACATTTTATGTATCGGGAAGGTTTTGCCGACATTTATCATCGGGTGGCGCAACTGCCGGAAAACGTGCGAATGAATATGCGCCGGGTGATCATCAAAGCGATTCACCGCTCATCGAAGCCGGATCTGGCGATAGAAGTGGCAATGGAGGCGGGGCGCCGTGGTATAGATGCTGTACCGCCTCTGCTGCGCAGGATGTTTTCCCGCGTGCTGTGGCTGGCGCGCGGGCGAGCGGATTAGTTCCGGCAGAGGCTGACAGTCTGGGTATGCAGACTATCGAGTAATTCGTAACGGCGTCGGTACTCTGCGCGTTTTTTACTGGCGATCGCCTCCATCGGTTTACGCGGTATCTCCAGTGGCAGGATATAATCACCCGACGCGTCAGCTACGGCGCCCAACGATTGCCAAAAACTATTGTAATCTGCGTGCAATTGCCCCTGCTTTTTTCGGCGGTAACGAATATTACGATAGATATGTGTTTCGTTGCTGACAGCACGGATCTGCTGCACGTTCACAAACTGTCCCAACGTCATCGCTGCTTCTACCAGCAGGCGTTTTGGAAAGAGACCATGACAGGATTTGGTCGCCGCCTGAATAAGTTCATGCGGCACGTGGGCTTTGGCTCCCTGTAACCCGCCAATATACAGCGTATTTTTCCCGGCAAACTGGCACAGGGTAAATGTCAGCCCGGCCAGTACGGTATTCTGCGCATCGCAGAATACCAGCGTTGCTTCACCTTCCTTGCCCAGCATGGTTTCTGAACACAGACGCAACGAATACTGCTGCTCGTCTTTACCGTTTAACAGTGCAACGGTGATTCCTGCCTTGGTAAGATAGCCGTTGACCATCCTGGTGGGCAGCAGAGTCGTTATCGCGTCGTAATGCCAGCACACCGCGTCGGACGCTTGTGTACGATTGATATTCACGGACAACCATGGGCGATGCAGACGGCAAGGTAAACCAGGCTGCACCTGTAATATTTTTGCCAGCATGGGCTGACGTATCAGGCGCGTGAGAAAACGGGCGGTGCTGAACGGTGTGGCCAGCGAACGTAGCAGAAATTTGCCGCGATAGGCAGGGTGATGCCATGCCAGACCAGGCATCAGTTTGCCAGAAGACAGGGAATAAAAGAGTTGCCAGGCCGTTTTCGGCAGAGGCATATCGGTATGTGTTGTGTCGGCAATGGTGGACATAGTGAAATCCATTTATCTCAACAGAGATCGCTATTCCATCAGGCTGCGCTTCAACAGCATTTAAATAAAAAATGGAGAGATTAAGAATTTTCTGTTTCGTTGATATTTTGTTTATTTAAACATGTTACTACAGGCCGCGTGCCACATTATTCGGGATTTTTATGAAACTTAAGGGAAAACGCAGGACGGTATTTATCGTACTGGTGGTCGTCATTTTACTGGCCGCCTTTTGGCTGTGGGGAAAATTAAACGCACCGGTGGTGCAGTATCAGACGCTAATTGTCCGCCCTGGCGAATTGCAACAGAGCGTACTGGCGACGGGCAAGCTTGATGCATTACGTAAAGTTGACGTTGGCGCACAGGTGAATGGTCAATTGAAAACGCTATTGGTCAATATTGGCGATAAAGTCAAAAAGGATCAGTTGCTCGGGGTTATCGATCCGGATCAGGCAGAAAACCAGATCAAAGAAGTGGGCGCCACGCTAATGGAGCTGCGTGCGCAACGCCGTCAGGCGCAGGCGGAACTGAAACTGGCGCAGGTGACACTGGCGCGTCAGCAACAACTGGTGAAACGCAATCTTATTTCCCGCCAGGATCTGGATACCTCGGCCACCGATGTGGCGGTTAAAGAGGCGCAGATCGGCACTATTGATGCGCAGATAAAACGCAACCAGGCGACACAGGATACCGCAAAAAAAAATCTCGACTACACACGCATTCTGGCGCCGATGGCTGGTCAAGTGACGCAAATTACCACCTTGCAAGGGCAAACGGTGATTGCGGTACAACAGGCGCCTAACATCCTGACGCTGGCCGACATGAGCACTATGCTGGTTAAAGCACAGGTTTCAGAGGCGGATGTTATCCATCTGAAGCCTGGGCAAAAGGCGTGGTTCACCGTGCTGGGCGATCCCGGCACCCGCTATGAAGGGGAACTGAAAGACATTCTGCCGACGCCGGAGAAGGTCAATGACGCTATCTTCTATTACGCTCGCTTTGAAGTGCCTAACCCGCAGGGCATATTGCGCCTGGATATGACCGCGCAGGTGCATATTCAACTGACCGGCCTGAAAAATGTACTGACTATCCCATTGTCGGCGCTGGGCGATCCGGTTGGCGATAATCGCTATAAAGTGAAAGTGCTGCGTAACGGCGAACCCCGTGAGCGCGAAGTGATGCTGGGCGCGCGTAATGATACTGATGTGGTGGTGGTGAAAGGGCTGGATGCCGGTGATGAAGTGGTGATCGGCGAGCTGAATCGCGGAGCTGCCCGATGACGGCACTTCTTGAACTGACGGATATTCGCCGCAATTATCCTTCAGGTGACGAGCAAGTGGAGGTACTGAAGGGAATTACCCTCAGTATTAATGCCGGTGAAATGGTGGCGATTGTCGGCGCTTCGGGTTCCGGTAAATCGACGCTGATGAACATACTTGGTTGTCTGGATAAATCCTCCAGCGGTACATACCGCGTTGCCGGAACAGATGTCTCCACGCTTAGCGGCGATGCGCTGGCGCAACTGCGGCGCGAGCATTTTGGTTTTATCTTCCAGCGTTATCATCTGCTTTCACATCTGACGGCCACGCAGAATGTTGAAGTGCCCGCGGTATACGCCGGAACCGATCGTAAAGCGCGGCTGATACGCGCCAGAGAGTTACTTACGCGCCTTGGCCTGGGCGAGCGGACGGATTATCAACCTTCTCAGCTTTCTGGCGGCCAGCAGCAGCGCGTCAGCATCGCCCGGGCTTTGATGAACGGAGGGCAGGTCATTCTGGCCGATGAACCCACCGGTGCGCTGGACAGCCGCTCAGGCGAAGAGGTGATGGCGATCCTCCACCAACTTCGCGATCGCGGGCATACGGTGATTATTGTTACCCACGATCCGCAAGTGGCGGCACAGGCTGAGCGAGTGATTGAAATTCGCGATGGTGTACTTATCAGTAATCCTCCGGCCCGCGAACAAGCGATTACAGCGGATAACCGAGATGCAGTGTCTGTGCAGGCAAAGGGCTGGCGACAGTTTATCAGCCGTTTTCACGAAGCGCTGACCATGGCCTGGCGCGCAATGGCGGCAAATAAGATGCGCACGCTGTTGACCATGCTCGGCATTATTATCGGTATCGCCTCCGTGGTCTCGATTGTCGTCGTGGGCGATGCGGCGAAGCAGCTTGTGCTGGCGGATATCCGTTCGATCGGCACCAACACCATTGATGTCTATCCCGGTAAGGATTTTGGCGATGACAAGCCGCAATACCAACAGGCGCTGAAATATGACGATTTGTTGGCGATCCAGAAACAGTCGTGGGTGCGCTCGGCGACACCATCGGTTTCGCAAAACCTGCGTCTGCGCAATGACAATATTGATGTCGCGGCCAGCGCGAATGGTGTGAGCGGACAGTATTTTAATGTTTATGGCATGGCCTTCAGCGAAGGGGCATCGTTTAATGCCGAGCAGGAGAAGAGACGGGCGCAGGTGGTGGTGCTCGACAGTAATACCCGCCGGCAGCTATTTCCCAATAAAACCAGCGTTGTGGGTGAGGTGATTCTGGTCGGCAATATGCCCGCAACGGTGATTGGCGTGGTGGAAGAGAAGCAATCTATGTTCGGCAGCAGCAAAATACTGCGCGTCTGGTTGCCCTACACGACTATCTCCGGGCGCATTATGGGCCAGTCGTGGCTAAACTCTATTACCGTTCGGGTGAAAGATGGCTACAGCAGTGAGCAGGCTGAACAGCAACTCACCCGGCTGCTGAATTTGCGGCACGGAAAAAAAGATTTCTTCGTCTGGAATATGGACGGGGTATTGAAAACCGCGGAAAAGACCACACGTACTCTTCAATTGTTCCTGACGCTGGTGGCGGTGATTTCCCTGCTGGTTGGTGGTATCGGTGTGATGAATATCATGCTGGTCTCGGTGACCGAGCGAACCCGCGAGATCGGCATCAGGATGGCAGTGGGCGCCAGAGCGGGCGATGTGTTGTCGCAGTTCCTGATTGAGGCTGTGTTTGTTTGTCTGGTGGGTGGCGCGCTCGGCGTAACGCTTTCAATGTTGATCGCGTTTATTTTGCAGCTCTTTTTACCGGGCTGGGAAATTGGTTTTTCACCGGTTGCGTTGATCACTGCCTTTTTGTGTTCAACGTTTACCGGGGTGCTGTTTGGCTGGTTGCCAGCGCGCAATGCGGCGCGCCTGGATCCCGTGGATGCGTTGGCTCGCGAGTAATAAAAATGCCAGCCGATTGGGCTGGCATTTTAACTGCGGCATGTACACAATGAGGTTGCGGTTGCTGGCGTCAGGCCATGGCTTCCACTTCGATGGGCACGATAACGCTGGCGTGATTGCCTTTAGGGCCCTGGTGTACATCAAACCGGACTGTCTGTCCGGCTTTTAACGTTCTGTAACCATCCATCTGAATGGTGGAGTAATGCGCGAAGATATCTTCGCCGCCGCCTTCAGGGCAAATAAAACCGAACCCTTTGGCATTGTTGAACCACTTAACAGTACCCGTTTCCATGCTTCGACATCCTTCGTAAATCTTATTTAAGTAAGATGGAATGAACCGGTGGCAGAGCGAGCGGGCTGTTCAAAACCTCACCAACTCTCGACTGTACAATTTAGATAAATCGTATACTGCGTCAAGCGTTTGGCTGGGGTTCTGGGAGGCGACGCATCAAAATTTTGATGCAGTTAACGCTATGACAACAGAATGTGACAGCCGTCGCGGATGGCAACGATAGATGATTGTTATCTGACATCTGATGTATACCCTAAATAATTCGAGTTGCAGGAAGGCGGCGACGCAGCGACAAATTCGTCGGGAACGAATTTGCCCAACCGAAGGTTGGCCTCCGGTGAGAGACAGGATGTCTCTCAGTAACCCCCAGCAGCTTACATAAGTCCGTGACTGGGGTGAGTGACAAATCTGCCGGGAGCAGATTTGAACGCTGTAAGCAGCGGCCCCGAAGGAGTGAGGCTCAGGGATGAGCCGAATAAAAAAGTCAACACACATGCAACTTGAAGCATGACGGGTATAGATTAAAAATACATCCAGACTCATGTAATCGGCCGATTAAACGCCGCCGGAACCTGTAACCTAAGATGAAGCGCTAACGATGGGTAAGAGTAATAGCTGGCTGGATTTCGACCAATTGGCGGAAGAAAAATTGCGCGATGCGCTAAAACCGCCATCCATGTATAAAGTCTTGTTAATGAACGATGATTACACGCCGATGGAATTTGTTATTGACGTGCTACAAAAGTTCTTTTCTTATGATGTAGAACGTGCAACGCAACTGATGCTTACGGTTCACTATCACGGCAAGGCTATCTGTGGTGTTTTCACCGCCGAAGTTGCCGAGACTAAGGTCTCTATGGTGAACAAGTACGCGAGGGAGAACGAGCATCCGTTGCTGTGTACGCTGGAAAGAGCCTGAATGCAGGCATGAAACTTGGGGGAGGTGCCCTATGCTCAATCAAGAACTGGAACTCAGTTTAAATATGGCTTTCGCCAGAGCGCGCGAGCACCGACATGAGTTTATGACCGTCGAGCACTTGTTACTGGCGTTGCTCAGTAACCCCTCGGCCCGCGAAGCGCTTGAAGCGTGTTCCGTGGACCTGGTGGCGCTGCGGCAGGAACTCGAAGCCTTCATCGAACAAACCACACCCGTTCTACCCATGAGCGAAGAGGAGCGCGACACGCAGCCGACGCTCAGCTTCCAGCGTGTTTTGCAGCGCGCGGTGTTTCACGTTCAGTCCTCCGGTCGTAGTGAAGTCTCCGGGGCGAATGTGCTGGTTGCCATTTTTAGCGAGCAGGAGTCGCAAGCGGCTTACCTGCTGCGCAAACATGAAGTGAGCCGCCTTGATGTGGTGAACTTTATTTCACACGGTACGCGTAAAGACGAACCGGGGCCGTCATCGGATGCAGGTAGCAGCAGTAGCAGCCAGGTGAACAGCGAAGAGCAAGCAGGCGGGGAGGAACGTATGGAGAACTTCACCACCAACCTTAATCAGCTTGCTCGTGTCGGCGGTATCGACCCGCTGATTGGCCGTAGTAAAGAGCTTGAGCGAGCGGTGCAGGTGCTGTGTCGCCGCCGTAAAAACAACCCGCTGCTGGTTGGCGAATCCGGTGTCGGTAAAACGGCGATTGCCGAAGGGCTGGCCTGGCGGATTGTGCAGGGTGATGTGCCGGAAATTATGGCCGACTGCACTATCTATTCGCTTGATATTGGTTCGCTGCTGGCCGGTACCAAATACCGTGGTGATTTTGAAAAACGTTTCAAAGCGCTGCTGAAACAACTTGAGCAGGACAGTAACAGTATTCTGTTTATCGATGAGATCCATACCATCATCGGTGCAGGCGCTGCGTCCGGCGGGCAGGTTGATGCGGCTAACCTGATTAAGCCGCTGCTGTCCAGCGGTAAAATCCGCGTGATGGGATCTACCACCTATCAGGAATTCAGCAACATCTTCGAAAAAGATCGCGCTCTGGCGCGTCGCTTCCAGAAAATTGATATTACTGAACCGTCCATTGAGGAAACGGTGCAGATTCTCAATGGCCTGAAGCCGAAGTATGAAACGCATCACGATGTACGTTATACGGCGAAAGCGGTGCGTGCAGCGGTAGAACTGGCGGTGAAATACATCAATGACCGTCATTTGCCGGATAAAGCGATTGACGTTATTGACGAAGCGGGCGCGCGTGCGCGTCTGATGCCGGTGAGCAAGCGTAAGAAAACCATCAATGTGGCGGATATCGAATCGGTTGTTGCGCGCATCGCGCGTATTCCTGAGAAAAGTGTTTCTCAGAGCGACCGCGACACGCTGAAAAATCTCGGCGATCGCCTGAAAATGCTGGTATTTGGCCAGGATAAAGCCATTGAGGCGTTAACCGAAGCCATTAAAATGAGCCGTGCAGGGCTGGGGCAGGACCATAAACCGGTCGGTTCCTTCCTGTTTGCCGGCCCAACCGGTGTGGGGAAAACCGAGGTGACGGTACAGTTGTCGAAAGCGCTGGGTATTGAGCTGCTGCGCTTCGATATGTCCGAGTATATGGAGCGTCACACTGTCAGCCGTTTGATTGGTGCGCCTCCGGGATATGTCGGTTTCGATCAGGGCGGTCTACTGACCGATGCGGTGATCAAACATCCGCATGCGGTGTTGTTGCTCGATGAAATCGAAAAAGCGCACCCGGATGTCTTTAACCTGCTGTTGCAGGTGATGGATAACGGTACGCTGACCGATAACAACGGGCGCAAAGCCGATTTCCGCAATGTGGTGCTGGTGATGACTACCAACGCTGGGGTGCGTGAAACCGAGCGTAAATCCATCGGCCTTATCCACCAGGATAACAGCACCGATGCGATGGAAGAGATTAAAAAGATCTTTACACCAGAGTTCCGTAACCGTCTGGACAACATTATCTGGTTCGATCACTTGTCTACCGAGGTGATCCATCAGGTGGTCGACAAATTTATTGTCGAACTCCAGGTACAACTGGATCAGAAAGGCGTGTCGCTGGAAGTCAGCCAGGAAGCTCGCGACTGGCTGGCCGAGAAGGGATATGACCGTGCCATGGGTGCTCGCCCGATGGCGCGTGTTATCCAGGACAACCTGAAAAAACCGCTGGCCAACGAACTGCTGTTCGGCTCGCTGGTTGATGGTGGTCAGGTAACCGTGACGCTGAATCAGGAAAAAGGTGTGCTGGAGTATGACTTCCAGAGTGCTCAGAAGCACAAACCGGAAGCGGCGCATTAATCTCTGTTGTTAGCAACTAAAAACCGGGCTCATGTGAACCCGGTTTTTTTACGCTCATCTGAATGCCACCTCCTGTGGAGGTGGTCAGCAAAAAGTTGGCTCTGCCAGTAATGCTACCCATGGGAAAATCCGAATCCGTTATCCCCATAACTGATAAGGATTTAACCATGAGTAGGTTCACAAAAGCATCTCATGTGCTTTGGTGTTGTCAATATCATATAGTCTGGACACCCAAATGCCGATTTCGCATCCTACGGAACAATGTTGGCAAAGAAGTTTACAAACAGATAAGGATTTCAAGTGAACAGCTCGGAATAGAAGTAGTGGAGCTGAATGTTCAGTTAGATCATGTTCATCTGCTAGTAAAAAT
>NZ_FMBC01000022.1 GCF_900094795.1 Kosakonia oryziphila | reverse complement strand
GCATGATGTCCAGGCGATTCACAATCTGGTGAAGAGGTTCTTTACGCTCAAGCGCCATGCCAACAATACACCAGACCATCATTTCGAGGGGAAGACGGCGCTTGCGTAGCGTTACTGTACCTGATTCGGCAAGGCAACGAGAGATGAGTTCGGGGTCGAGGTAATCCCCCAGAGAAGTCAGTGGGTTACGCAGAGAATCGTAACGGGATACCAAATCAAGGGCCTGTCCAATGTACATAAAAAAATCCGGAAACGAGTGAGCGTTTCCGGATTCTTACACAGCCACTGGATCGGTCAACTGATCCTTAACTGATCGGCATTACCTCGTCCGGAGGGGAATTTTTTAACTCACTAGCCAGAATAGCGCTAATACGATAAGCAGGACGATGAAAAAGAACCCTGGGCGCGTGGAAATCGATTTTATCGTTTCGACAATGGGTGCGACAAACGGGCTGTAAATGGGCTGAATATCACGAACCTCAAATGTGCCCGTCGCACGTTCTGTGCGGCGTAAAAAGACCTGATTAAGAATGTCCTGAACCTGTGCCGTCGTCAGGATTGTCTGCGGCGTGGCCTGCCATGTCTGCCGGGCATACTCGGTAATAGTACGCATTTCTGTATCATCCAGCGGCTGTTTCAGGGCGCTCTGGATAGTGTGCAGCGTGGGCGCGCTGTGCGTGCTTAATGTCTGGCGCGCCTGCAACCATGTCATCAGCGGCGCGAAATGTTTTGCCGGGATCAGCTCACCGGTTTTGACGCCGGAAAGCTCCATCATCGACTGCCAGATTAATTTACCGGATTCGCCTGTTGCTGCCGCCAGTTTCGTCACTGCCTGGTTCAGCGAGTTGTGCTCGGCAGGCAGCAGTGGACGCTCGGTGGCCGGGCGTTGCAGCGGCTGCGGGATGGTGATCTGGTTATTCTGCAACATGGTCAGCACGGTTTTTAACTGCTGAGGCGTTAACTGACTGAGCGCCGTCTGACCAAACTGCTGACGAATAAAATCGCTCACCGCCTGGCGATTATTCCCCTGACTTAACAGCTCCGTCAGTTGTGAAACCACCTGGCGGTTGGTGTGGTTCTGCGTTGCAGTTTCCACGCGCTGATTGAGGTTCTGCTCAGCAGCAGGGAAGTGGCGCGAGAGCAGCGGAGCGTCATTCTTCAGCCCCAAATCGTGTTTCACACCAGCCCATACTTCTGCACTTTGCTGCTGCGTAAGCGCGATTAAGCGAATAACCAGTCGCTCCAGCACGGTACGTTGCAGGGTGGATAAGGGCTGTTCGCCGGCATTACTCGCGGCTTGTATCGGCTCTTGCCCGGGAGGGCGCGCGGGCGTCCCCGGAATGGGTTGCATCATGGATTTCCTCTCACTCTCGCATGTCGCATGGCGATGGTCGGCATTGCAGGTATGCCTGGCGGCGAGATTATGGCACACTTGCGCGCTCAACTCCCGTTCTCAAACAGGTACTGTAGCGTGAAAATCCTTGTTGATGAAAATATGCCTTATGCCCGCGATCTTTTTAGCCGTCTGGGTGAAGTGAAAGCGGTTCCCGGTCGTCCAATTCCGCTTTCGGAACTGGCCGATGCTGATGCGTTAATGGTGCGCTCCGTGACGAAAGTCAACGAGGCATTATTACAGGGGACGGGAATCAAATTTGTCGGTACGGCAACCGCCGGAACTGACCATGTCGATGAAGGATATTTGCAGCAAGCGGGGATCGGCTTTTCCGCAGCGCCAGGCTGCAACGCCATTGCGGTTGTAGAGTATGTATTCTCTTCGCTATTAATGCTGGCAGAGCGCGAAGGCTTTGCTCTTAAAGATCGTACAGTCGGGGTTGTCGGTGTGGGCAATGTGGGCGGACGCTTACAGGCGCGCCTCGAAGCGCTGGGGATCCGCACGCTGCTATGCGATCCGCCGCGCGCCGATCGTGGCGATGGCGGTGATTTCCGCTCACTTGATGAGCTGGTGCGTGAAGCGGATGTGCTGACCTTCCATACACCGTTGTTTAAAGATGGTCCGTATAAAACGCTGCACCTGGCGGATGATGCCCTGCTGGCGCGTCTGAAGCCTGGCACTATTCTGATTAATGCCTGTCGTGGCCCGGTGGTAGATAATGCGGCGCTGTTGCAGCGTTTGCAGGCGGGACAGGCGCTGCATGTGGTGCTGGACGTATGGGAGCCGGAGCCTGACCTCAACGTGGAACTGCTGCAACGCGTTGACATTGGCACCTCGCATATCGCCGGATATACCCTTGAAGGCAAAGCTCGTGGCACAACACAAGTGTTTGAAGCTTATAGTGAATTCATCGGTAAACGTACCCAGGTAGCGCTCGAT
The DNA here is from genome assembly GCF_900094795.1 of Kosakonia oryziphila. GTDB lineage: Bacteria > Pseudomonadota > Gammaproteobacteria > Enterobacterales > Enterobacteriaceae > Kosakonia > Kosakonia oryziphila. The sequence goes on along the minus strand of NZ_FMBC01000022.1, from coordinate 70,699 downwards.
ACGCTACTGCCTGCGCCGGAATTTGGCCGCATAACGCTGCACGGTCCTCTCGATCAGTCAACGCTAAAAAGGCTGGTTCATTTGGTGTATGATGTGCGCCGTGACGATGCGCTGCTGCGAAAAGTGGCAGGTATGCCGGGTGAATTTGATAAGTTACGTAAAAACTATCTTGAGCGTCGCGAATGGTCATCACTGTATGTGCAGTGTAATGATGCCAGTGCCGCCGCGCTGTTGCGGCAACTGGGTTTTAACGCCACGCACACCCCGGCCCGTTAATGTCTTCTTAATGCTCCCTGCGGAACAATGCCGCAGGGACGCTTTATTTCCTGGAGTAAATCACCATGTCTGAAGGCTGGAATATTGCCGTTCTTGGCGCCACTGGCGCTGTCGGAGAAGCCTTGCTCGAAACGCTGGAGGAACGCCAGTTCCCGGTAGGCGAACTGTACGCGCTGGCCAGAGAAGAGAGCGCGGGCGAAAACTTACGTTTTGCGGGTAAAACCGTGCGCGTTGAAGATGTTGCCAGTTTTGACTGGACGCAGGTGCAACTGGCATTTTTCGTCGCCGGTGCGCAGGCATCTGCGACCTGGATTGAAGAGGCCACCAACGCCGGTTGCCTGGTGATCGATACCAGCGGTCTGTTTGCGCTGGAGCCGGATGTGCCGCTGGTCATGCCGGACGTAAACCCCTTTGTGCTTGCGGATTACCGAAACCGCAATATTGTTGCCGTGCCAGACAGCCTGACCAGCCAGTTGCTGGCCGGTATTAAACCGCTGATTGACGAAGGCGGTTTTTCGCGTGTATCCGTCACCTGCATGCTGTCTGTTTCACGCAGCGGCAAACAGGCGGTCGATGCGTTAGCAGGGCAGAGCGCCAGGCTGCTGAACGGTATCCCGATTGATGAAGATGACTATTTTGGCCGCCAGCTAGCGTTCAACATGTTGCCGCTGCTGCCGGATAGCGAAGGTAGCGTGCGTGAAGAGCGGGTGGTTATCGATCAGATGCGCAAAATTTTGCAGGATGACGGTCTGATGATCTCCGTAAACTGCGTACAGTCGCCGGTATTTTACGGCCATGCGCAGATGGTCAGTTTTGAAGCACTGCGTCCGCTGGCTGCCGAAGAAGCGCGCGATGCATTTGCCCGTTTTGACGAAATTGTGCTGTCTGAAGAGAATGAGTTTCCTACTCAGGTGGGTGATGCTTCCGGTCAGACGCATCTTTCTGTGGGTTGCATCCGTAATGATTACGGCATGCCGGAGCAGATCCAGTTCTGGTCGGTGGCCGACAACGTACGCTTCGGAGGCGCGCTGATGGCGGTCAAAACCGCCGAGAAACTGGTGCAGGAGTATTTGTACTGATGCAGGACGAAGTCAAAGCGCCAGTCTACAAAATTGCGCTGGGTATTGAGTACGACGGTAGCAAGTATTACGGCTGGCAGCGTCAGCAAGAAGTGCGCAGTGTGCAGGAGAGGCTGGAAAAGGCCCTCTCGCAGGTTGCTAATGAACCGATCAACGTGTTCTGCGCCGGGAGAACTGACGCGGGTGTGCATGCGACAGGGCAGGTTGTGCATTTCGAAACGACTTCGCTGCGCAAAGATGCCGCCTGGACGTTAGGGGTTAATGCGAATTTGCCTGGTGACATCGCGGTGCGTTGGGTAAAAACTGTTGCCGATGATTTTCACGCTCGTTTCAGCGCTACGGCTCGCCGTTACCGCTACATTATTTACAACCATCGTTTACGTCCGGCGGTGTTAGGCCACGGGGTTACGCATTATCACCAGCCGCTGGATGCCGGGCGGATGCATCGCGCCGCCCAGTGCCTGCTTGGCGAAAATGATTTTACCTCGTTTCGCGCGGTGCAGTGCCAGTCGCGCACGCCGTGGCGCAATCTGATGCATATCAACGTCAGTCGCTACGGCAATTACATTGTGGTTGATATAAAAGCCAATGCCTTTGTACATCATATGGTCAGGAATATTGTCGGTAGCCTGATGGAAGTGGGTGCCAACAACCAGCCGGAGAGCTGGATAGCAGAGTTGCTGGCGGTCAAGGATCGCACGCTGGCGGCAGCAACGGCGAAAGCGGAAGGGCTATATCTGGTGGCGGTGGATTACCCAGCGCGCTTCGACCTTCCGACTGCGCCAATGGGCCCGCTGTTCCTTGCGGACTAGTCGCAATTCATAAAAGGCATAAATAAATATGGACTTAATACGTTTCCTTATTGATTTCATCCTGCATATCGATGTGCATATGGCGGAACTGGTCGCACAGTATGGCATCTGGGTTTATGCGATCCTGTTTGTGATCCTCTTTTGCGAAACCGGGCTGGTGGTTACGCCTTTCCTGCCGGGGGATTCGCTGCTGTTTGTCGCTGGTGCGCTGGCCTCTCTCGGCACGAACGATCTGAATGTGCATCTGATGGTTGTACTGATGCTTATCGCCGCAATTGCCGGTGACGCGGTGAACTACACCATTGGGCGACTCTTTGGCGATCGATTATTCAGTAACCCGAATTCAAAGATTTTCCGTCGTAGCTATCTTGATAAAACCCATCAGTTTTATGAACGGCATGGTGGCAAAACCATTATTCTGGCGCGCTTTGTACCGATTGTGCGGACATTTGCGCCATTTGTTGCCGGGATGGGGCATATGTCCTACCGCCACTTCGCCCTTTTCAACGTAGCGGGCGCGCTGTTATGGGTACTGCTGTTTACCTACGCCGGGTATTTCTTTGGCACCCTGCCGATGGTTCAGGAAAATCTTAAGCTATTAATTGTGGCAATTATCGTAGTGTCTATACTTCCGGGTGTGATTGAGATTATTCGTCACCGACGCGCTGCGGCAAAGCAGATAAAATAAGGGCGCAATGGCGGTTCGACCATTTTTTTATCCCAAGTTGCGAACTGTTATGTTTTAATGTGCACCATTTATGGGCTACCAGGTTCATGTATAAAGGTTATCAATGAGCTGGATTGAAAGAATTAAGAGCAACATCACTCCCACCCGAAAGGCAAGTATCCCTGAAGGGGTGTGGACAAAATGCGATAGCTGCGGCCAGGTGCTGTACCGCGCCGAGCTGGAGCGTAACCTTGAAGTCTGCCCGAAATGCGATCACCACATGCGGATGTCAGCGCGTAATCGCCTGCATAGCTTGCTGGATGAAGGTTCGCTGGTAGAACTGGGTAGCGAGCTTGAGCCGAAAGATGTGCTCAAGTTCCGCGATTCAAAAAAATACAAAGACCGTCTGGCAACAGCCCAGAAAGAGACCGGCGAGAAAGACGCGCTGGTAGTAATGAAAGGCACGCTGCACGGCATGCCGATTGTGGCTGCGGCATTTGAGTTTTCCTTTATGGGCGGCTCCATGGGCTCCGTCGTTGGCGCACGCTTTGTGCGTGCCGTCGAGCAGGCGCTGGAAGACAACTGCCCGCTGATCTGTTTCTCCGCTTCCGGCGGCGCACGCATGCAGGAAGCGCTGATGTCGCTGATGCAGATGGCGAAAACTTCCGCTGCGCTGGCGAAAATGCAGGAGCGCGGTTTGCCGTATATCTCCGTGCTGACCGACCCGACCATGGGTGGTGTTTCCGCAAGCTTTGCGATGCTGGGCGATCTGAACATCGCCGAACCGAAAGCACTGATTGGCTTTGCTGGCCCGCGCGTTATCGAGCAGACCGTGCGTGAAAAACTGCCGCCGGGCTTCCAGCGCAGTGAGTTTCTGATCGAAAAAGGCGCGATTGATATGATTATCCGCCGTCCGGAACTGCGTCTGAAGCTGGCGCGGATTCTGGCGAAGCTGATGAATCTACCAGCGCCGAATCCGGATGAATCGCATGTTGGCACGGTGACTCCGTTACCGGTCGATCAGGAAGGCGAAGCCTGATAATACCGAAGGGCAGGGCCACCAGGCGCTGCCCTTTTGCTTTACAAACCGTACATTATCAACGGGCATCATGGACATTAAACGCATTCCGCAAGCCACGTCGCCCCTGGCCGCGTGGCTTTCTTATCTGGAAAACCTGCACAGTAAAACCATCGATCTGGGGCTTGAGCGCGTAAGCCAGGTGGCGGCGCGCCTTGATGTGCTACACCCCGCACCGTTTGTCTTTACCGTCGCCGGAACCAATGGCAAAGGCACCACTTGTCGTACGCTGGAGTCGATTCTGTTGGCGGCGGGCTATCGGGTTGGCGTCTACAGTTCACCGCACCTGGTGCGCTATACCGAACGCGTGCGCATCCAGGGCGGGGAGTTGGTTGAAAGCGAACATACCCGCTCTTTTGCGGAGATTGAAGCCGTTCGTGGCGAGATTTCACTGAGCTATTTTGAATATGGCACTTTGTCTGCGCTATGGTTGTTTAAGCAGGCGCAACTCGACGTAGTGATCCTTGAGGTAGGGCTGGGCGGTCGGCTGGACGCCACCAATATGGTGGATGCGGATGTCGCTGTGGTCACCAGCATTGCGCTGGATCATACCGATTGGCTCGGCCCGGATCGCGAAAGCATTGGCCGCGAAAAAGCGGGCGTCTTCCGCAGTGGTAAACCGGCTGTGGTTGGCGAACCTGATATGCCGCAGTCCATTGCCGATGTGGCGCAGGAGAAGGGTGCGCTGTTGCTGCGTCGGGGCGTTGATTGGGATTATGACGTTAATGCGCAGGGCTGGCGTTTTCGCGATGCCCTGGGCGAGCTTACCAATTTGCCGCTGCCGCAGGTACCGCAGCCAAATGCGGCAACCGCACTGGCTGCGCTGCGCGCCAGTAAGCTGGCGGTCAGCGAGCAGGCGATCCGTGACGGTATTGCCGATGCTATTTTGCCTGGACGCTTCCAGATTGTCAGCGAGTCGCCGCGTCTGATCCTCGATGTTGCTCACAATCCTCATGCTGCTGGTTACCTTGCCAGCCGTCTTGCTATGTTGCCGAAGAATGGCCGCGTACTGGCGGTGATTGGTATGTTGCATGACAAAGACATCGCCGGGACGCTTGCCTGTCTGGAGCCGGTGGTCGATAGCTGGTATTGTGCCCCACTGGAAGGGCCGCGCGGCGCAACGGCAGAACAACTGCTGGAGCATCTGAATTCTGGCCGGGCGTGGCCGGATGTTGCGCAGGCCTGGCAGGCGGCGATGGCCGATGCTGGCAGCAACGATACTGTTCTGGTGTGTGGGTCGTTCCACACGGTGGCACATGTCATGGAAGCGATGGACGCGGGGAGAGCCGGTGGCAAGTAAGTTTCAGAACCGTTTGATGGGTACCATTGTGCTGGTTGCGCTCGGGGTGATAATTCTTCCCGGGCTTCTCGACGGGCAGAAAAAACATTATCAGGATGAATTTGCCGCGATCCCGCTGGTGCCGAAACCTGGCGATCGTGATGAGCCGGACATGATGCCAGCTGTGACGCAGGCGCTCCCGGCGCAGCCGCCGGAAGGCGCGGCCGAAGAGGTACGCGCTGGCGATGCAGAAGCACCATCGCTGGATGCTTCAAGACTGGCGGCGAACGGTACTCCACGACCGGAAGCCACCAGCACGCCAGTTGAACAACCGAAACCTAAACCACAGCCAAAACCGCAGGTGCAGCAACAAACTGCGCCGTCTGCAACGCGTGATAAAGCCAGCGAGCAACTCGCTGTGGCAAACGAAACATCCGCGCCGCCAGCAAAAGCGCAGGACGACAAAACGGTACCGACCGGTAAAGCGTATGTGGTACAGCTTGGCGCGCTGAAGAATGCGGATAAAGTGAATGAAATCGTTGGTAAATTGCGTAGCGCAGGTTATCGCGTTTACACATCGCCGACGACGCCGGTTCAGGGTAAAATCACCCGTATTCTGGTGGGGCCGGATGCGTCACGGGATAAGCTGAAAGGCTCACTGGAGGAGTTGAAACAGCTCTCCGGGCTAAGTGGTGTGGTGATGGGGTATACGCCGAACTAAGGGCTGAAGATAAAAAACGGCGCCGCTTCTCATCCCTCTCTGCACGGCAAAGCGGGCAGGGATGAGGGGAAATAAAGCCCTGACGACAGGCAACCGGAACCGTGGCGTTGAATATTTTTTCAGCGCCATTTTTATTTCCGCGCGGGAAGGAAATCCCTACGCAAACGTTTTCTTTTTCTGTTAGAATGCGCCCCGAACTGGACGACAGGGCGTAAAATCGTGGGACACATATGGTCTGGATTGATTACGCCATCATTGCGGTGATTGGTTTTTCTTGTCTGGTAAGCCTGATCCGCGGCTTTGTTCGTGAAGCGTTATCGTTGGTGACATGGGGTTGTGCTTTCTTTGTCGCCAGTCATTACTACACTTACCTGTCTGTCTGGTTCACGGGCTTTGAAGACGAACTGGTGCGCAATGGGATAGCCATCGCGGTACTGTTCATCGCGACGCTGATTGTCGGTGCTATCGTTAACTATGTGATTGGTGCGCTGGTCGAGAAGACTGGCCTGTCGGGTACAGACAGAGTACTGGGGATCTGTTTTGGCGCGCTACGCGGCGTACTGATCGTCGCCGCCATTCTGTTCTTTCTCGATACCTTTACCGGGCTGTCGAAAAGTGAAGACTGGCAGAAGTCGCAGCTTATCCCGCAATTCAGCTTCATCATCAGATGGTTCTTTGACTATCTGCAAAGTTCGTCGAGTTTCTTGCCCAGGGCATAGGCCCTGAGATGTGGCTTAACGAGGAAAAGACGTATGTGCGGTATTGTCGGTATCGCCGGTTTTATGCCGGTAAACCAGTCGATTTATGACGCGTTGTCGGTGCTTCAGCACCGTGGGCAGGATGCCGCAGGCATCATCACCATCGACGAAAACAACTGTTTCCGTCTGCGTAAGGCGAACGGTCTGGTGAATGATGTATTCGAGGCCCGCCATATGCAGCGTCTGCAGGGCAATATGGGGATTGGCCACGTACGTTATCCTACCGCGGGTAGTTCCAGCGCATCTGAAGCGCAGCCTTTTTACGTTAACTCCCCTTACGGCATCACGCTGGCGCACAACGGCAATCTGACCAATGCGCATGAGCTGCGTAAAAAGTTGTTCGAAGAAAAGCGCCGCCACATTAACACCACTTCTGATTCTGAAATCCTGCTCAATGTGTTTGCCAGCGAGCTGGATAACTTCCGCCACTACCCACTGGAAGCGGATAACATTTTTGCCGCCATTGCCAGCACTAACCGCCAGATCCGTGGTGCTTATGCCTGCGTGGCGATGATTATTGGCCACGGTATGGTGGCTTTCCGCGATCCGAATGGCATCCGCCCATTAGTGCTGGGCAAGCGTGAAATCGGCGATGGCCGTACTGAATATATGGTGGCGTCTGAAAGCGTGGCGCTGGATACGCTGGGCTTCGAATTTCTGCGTGATGTCGCGCCGGGCGAAGCGGTGTATATCACCGAAAAAGGCCAGTTGTTCAGCCGTCAGTGTGCGGATAACCCGGTCAGCAACCCGTGCCTGTTCGAATACGTTTATTTCGCGCGTCCGGATTCCTTTATCGACAAAATTTCCGTCTACAGCGCCCGCGTCAATATGGGTACTAAGCTGGGCGAGAAAATCGCGCGAGAGTGGGAAGACCTGGATATCGATGTGGTCATTCCTATCCCGGAAACGTCCTGCGATATCGCGCTAGAAATTGCGCGTATCCTCGGTAAACCGTACCGCCAGGGCTTTGTGAAAAACCGCTATGTCGGCCGTACCTTTATCATGCCGGGCCAGCAACTGCGTCGTAAATCCGTACGCCGTAAGCTGAACGCAAACCGTGCCGAGTTCCGCGATAAAAACGTGTTGCTGGTCGATGACTCCATCGTGCGCGGCACCACTTCCGAGCAGATTATCGAGATGGCTCGCGAAGCCGGGGCGAAAAAAGTGTACCTCGTTTCTGCTGCGCCGGAGATTCGCTTCCCGAACGTATACGGTATCGATATGCCAACGGCCAATGAGCTGATCGCTCACGGGCGCGAAGTGGATGAAATCCGCCAGATCATCGGTGCTGACGGTCTGATTTTCCAGGATCTCAACGATCTTATCGAAGCTGTCCGCTCTGAAAACCCGGATATCCAGCAGTTTGAGTGCTCGGTGTTCAACGGTGTGTATGTCACCAAAGATGTTGATCAGCAGTACCTTGATTATCTCGACTCCCTGCGTAATGACGATGCCAAAGCGGTGCAGCGTCAGAACGAAGTGGAAAGCTTAGAGATGCATAACGAAGGTTAATCCTGCCGTGCCCCTCCATCGTGAGGGGCGCAATCTGTTGCAACGCCCTCTATAATCAGGCAAAGTTCGTCCGATAAAAAAGGGGCAACAATCATGAAACGACTCATTGTGGGGATTTCAGGCGCCAGTGGCACAATCTACGGTATTCGCCTGTTGCAGGTGCTGCGCGATGTGGCCGAGGTTGAAACCCATCTGGTAATGAGTCAGGCGGCCCGCCAGACGCTGGCGCTGGAAACTGATTTTTCTCTGCGCGATGTACAGGCGCTGGCGAATGTGGTGCATGATGCGCGTGATATCGCCGCCAGCATCTCGTCCGGTTCGTTTAAAACTGCAGGTATGGTGATCCTTCCTTGTTCGATCAAAACCCTCTCCGGCATTGTGCACAGCTACACCGATAGCCTGCTGACGCGGGCGGCAGATGTGGTGCTGAAAGAGCGCAGGCCGCTGGTGTTGTGCGTACGTGAAACGCCGCTGCACCTTGGGCATTTGCGCTTGATGACACAAGCGGCGGAACTGGGCGCAGTGATCATGCCGCCGGTACCGGCGTTTTATCACCGTCCGCAAAGCCTGGAGGCGGTGATTGATCAGACCGTTAACCGTGTGCTCGATCAATTTGACATTGCGTTGCCGGAAGATCTGTTTACCCGCTGGCAAGGGAGCGATGCTGCAAAGTAGTGCGCTGCTACCCGGCATGCGCTTTTTTGGGGCAATTCTGCAAGCGCGATCATATCCTCAACATTTAATCCTCTTTTCACCGTGCTAACGCTCCGGTTCGTTCAGCAGACCTGCTATCTTTCATCATTAAGTAAGTTTGCAACGTTTTATTAACAAATTTAACGCGGTCTTTTTCCGACTGCGGGAAACTGGCATAAGACGTGCAAGGTAACTGCCAGCAACACAACACAACGTAATACAGAATAAAAAACAGAACACTTGAGGGTAATGTATGAAGAAGACGGTTCTCGCTCTGTCTTTACTGTTGGGCCTGTCAGCGACAGCCAGCGTTTTTGCAGCGCTTCCCCACACGGTGCGCATCGGTACTGATGCAACCTATGCGCCGTTCTCATCGAAAGATGCGAAAGGGGACTTCGTGGGGTTTGATATCGATCTCGGCAACGAAATGTGCAAACGCATTCATGTGAAATGCACCTGGGTCGGCAGCGATTTTGATTCGCTGATCCCGTCGCTGAAAGCGAAGAAAATCGACGCCATCATCTCTTCCCTGTCGATTACGGAAAAACGTCAGCAGGAAATTGCATTCTCTGACAAGCTCTACGCCGCCGATTCCCGCCTGATCGCCGCCAAAGGTTCATCTATTCAGCCGACGCTGGATTCGCTGAAAGGCAAGCATGTTGGTGTATTGCAGGGCTCTACTCAGGAAGCTTATGCCAATGATAACTGGCGTACCAAAGGCATTGATGTCGTGGCCTACCAGAACCAGGATCTGATTTACTCCGACCTCGCTGCGGGCCGTCTGGATGCTGCATTCCAGGATGAAGTCGCTGCCAGCGAAGGCTTCCTGAAACAACCTGCCGGGAAAGGCTTCGCTTTCGCTGGCCCGTCAGTGAAAGATAAGAAATACTTCGGCGACGGCACCGGTATTGGTCTGCGCAAGGATGATACTGAGCTGAAAGCTGCGTTCGACAAAGCGTTTGCCGAACTGCGTAAAGATGGTACCTACGACAAACTCGCCAAAAAGTACTTCGACTTTAATGTCTATGGCGATTAAGGCTGCATAACCCGGCTTATCCGGGATGAGGGAAATATGCACCACGTGAAATAACTGGCGTGGTGCATTTATACGGTAAATGTCTCGTTGTGGTGCGCTCATTGCACTGCGGTGGTGCATGAATGCATAGTTAAGCATTCATACTGCAAAAAAAAGCCAGCGCGCGGGCATAATTTTTTGCCTTGCCAGGGCATATGATGGCACGATAACGGCACCGTATTGTTATAAAAATTCCCTTAGGAAAGACAGTCTGTTGAGGATAATGATGAAAAAACTGGTGCTCTCTCTTTCGCTGGTGCTTGCGTTTTCCAGCGTTTCTACTGTGTTCGCAGCCATTCCGCAAAAATTACGTATTGGTACTGATCCCACTTATGCGCCTTTCGAATCGAAGAATGCGCAAGGGGAACTGATCGGTTTTGACATCGATTTGGCGAAAGAGCTGTGCAAACGCATCAAAACCCAGTGTGTGTTTGTTGAGAACCCGCTGGATGCACTGATCCCCTCGCTGAAAGCGAAAAAAATCGACGCCATCATGTCATCGCTCTCCATTACCGAAAAACGTCAGCAGGAAATTGATTTCACCGACAAGCTTTACGCGGCGGATTCCCGACTGGTGGTAGCGAAAAACTCTGACGTCCAGCCGGATCTGGACAAGCTGAAAGGCAAGCGCATTGGTGTGTTGCAGGGCACCACGCAGGAAACTTACGGTAACGTAAACTGGGCACCAAAAGGGGTGGAAATCGTCTCCTATCAGGGCCAGGACAACATTTACTCTGACCTGACTGCCGGCCGCATTGATGCCGCGTTCCAGGATGAAGTGGCAGCCAGTGAAGGTTTCCTGAAAACGCCGGTTGGCAAAGATTATAAATTTGGTGGCCCGTCCATCAAAGATGAGAAATTGTTTGGCGTCGGTACTGGCATGGGCATGCGCAAAGGCGACACCGAACTGCGCGATGCGCTGAACAAAGCGTTTGCTGAAATGCGCGCTGATGGCACTTACGAAAAGCTGGCGAAGAAATACTTTGATTTTGATGTTTATGGTGGCTAATACCACCCGTGCTTAACGTGCAGCCCCTCTCATATTGGGAGGGGAAGAGACACGGTAAAACACCACATACGACAGGACTGGCTGCATGCTGTACGGGTTTTCTCAAGTTATATTACACGGTGCGTTAGTCACCCTGGAGCTGGCCATCAGCTCGGTGGTGCTGGCGGTGCTTATTGGTCTGGTGGGTGCTGGGGCGAAACTGTCGAAAAACCGGCTGCTGGCGCTGATCTTTGAAGGCTATACCACACTTATTCGCGGTGTGCCGGATCTGGTATTGATGCTGCTGATTTTTTACGGCCTGCAAATCGCTCTCAACAGCATCACGGATGCACTGGGTATGGATCAACTGGATATCGATCCGATGGTCGCTGGTATTATTACTCTCGGTTTTATTTACGGCGCTTATTTTACGGAAACCTTCCGCGGTGCCTATATGGCGGTACCGAAAGGACATATTGAAGCGGCAACGGCGTTTGGTTTTACTGGTCGGCAAATCTTCCGCCGCATCCTGTTCCCGTCGATGATGCGTTATGCACTGCCTGGGATTGGTAACAACTGGCAGGTGATCCTGAAAGCGACTGCGCTGGTTTCTCTGCTGGGGCTGGAAGATGTGGTCAAAGCCACTCAGCTCGCCGGGAAAAGCACCTGGGAACCCTTCTATTTTGCTATCGTCTGCGGGGTGATTTACCTCGTTTTTACAACGGTTTCCAATGGTGTGCTGCTTCTTCTCGAACATCGCTACTCCGTGGGTGTGAAGAGGGCTGATCTGTGATCGAGATCATTCACGAGTACTGGCAATCGCTGCTGTGGAGCGACGGTTATCGCCTGACGGGCGTGGCAATTACCCTGTGGCTGTTGATTTCATCGGTGGCGATGGGTGGCGTGATGGCGGTGTTTCTGGCTATCGGACGTGTTTCCAGCAATAAATTTATCCGCTTCCCGATCTGGTTATTTACCTACGTGTTTCGCGGTACGCCGCTCTATGTTCAGTTGCTGGTGTTCTACTCAGGTATGTACACGCTGGAGATCGTCAAGGGCACCGAATTGCTGAATGCCTTCTTTCGTAGCGGCCTGAATTGCACGGTGCTGGCGTTGACGCTCAATACCTGTGCCTATACCACTGAGATTTTCGCCGGGGCGATCCGTTCGGTGCCGCACGGCGAAATTGAGGCGGCGCGGGCCTATGGTTTTTCGTCGTTCAAAATGTACCGTAGCATTATTCTGCCGTCGGCACTGCGCATTGCGCTGCCAGCGTACAGCAACGAAGTGATTTTGATGCTGCACTCAACGGCGCTGGCCTTTACCGCTACGGTGCCGGATCTGCTGAAAATTGCCCGTGATATCAACTCTGCAACTTACCAGCCGTTTACCGCGTTTGGTATTGCTGCGGTGCTGTATCTGATTATCTCTTATGTGCTGATTAGCTTATTCCGCAAGGCGGAAAAGCGCTGGTTGCAGCATATGAAACCTTCTTCGACGCACTGAGAACACGATGTCTGAGAATAAATTAAACGTTATCGATCTGCACAAACGCTACGGCGAACATGAAGTGCTGAAGGGCGTCTCGTTGCAGGCCAACGCGGGCGATGTCATTAGCATTATCGGATCCTCCGGTTCCGGCAAAAGTACCTTTTTGCGCTGTATTAACTTCCTCGAAAAACCGAGCGAAGGTACCATCGTGGTCAATGGCCAGAATATCAATCTGGTACGTGATAAAGATGGCCAGTTGCGGGTTGCGGATAAACACCAGTTGCGTCTGCTGCGCACGCGTCTGACGATGGTGTTCCAGCATTTCAACTTGTGGAGCCATATGACGGTGCTGGAGAACGTCATGGAAGCACCGATTCAGGTGCTGGGCTTGAGCAAGCAGGAAGCCCGCGAGCGCGCGGTGAAATATCTGGCTAAAGTCGGCATTGATGAGATGCAGCAGCAAAAGTATCCGGTGCATTTGTCCGGTGGTCAGCAGCAGCGTGTTTCCATTGCTCGCGCACTGGCGATGGAACCGGAAGTATTGCTGTTTGATGAACCGACTTCGGCACTCGATCCTGAGCTGGTGGGCGAAGTGCTGCGCATTATGCAGCAACTGGCGGAAGAGGGGAAAACCATGGTGGTGGTAACGCATGAAATGGGCTTTGCCCGCCATGTTTCCACCCACGTTATCTTCCTGCACCAGGGCAAGATTGAAGAAGAGGGCGCGCCGGATGAGCTGTTCGGTAACCCGAAAAGCACGCGTTTGCAACAGTTCCTCAAGGGTTCACTGAAGTGATATAAGGCCGCCGTACAGGCGGCCTCAATCTATGCTTTTTCTCGCCGGTAAATCCAGTCGTCATGGTATTCGCCGTGCAGCAGGTAGGCTTTTTCCAGCACCTGTACACGCTGAAAACCGCTTTTTTCCAGTACTCTCACCGACCCCTGATTCTCTGCCAGCACCCAGGCGTTAAGTGCCTGTACCTTGCTATCAAACGCGTAATTGCACAGCGCCTGTAGCGCTTCTGATGCAATGCCTTGCCCCTGCGCTGCGGGTGCAATTGCGTAGCCGACATCGGCTTCCTGTGGGTTGTGCTGGCTGATACGCAGACCGATATCACCCACCGAAGCATGCTGCTCGTTGCGAATAATAAAAGCGTGACGATCGGCAAGACGATCGTCAAACAAGGTGCGGATATGATCTTCAGAGGCGATCTCGCCCATATAGCGCATCACGCTGCTATTCCTGCGCAGTTGCAGGAAAAATGGCCAGTCGGAAGGTTCAAACGAGGAGAGGATCAAACGGGAAGTGTACAACGTCATGCCAGCGCCCTTACGGTGGTAACGCGTCTTATCTTACCACTGCAAACGCGCTGGCGGAGCCACGAAAATTAAGAGGTTACAATATCTTCCAGCGCCTCTTCCAGATCGTACCAGCGGAAAGCGAAACCGGCGGCTTCGAGGCGTTTCGGCAGTGCGCGTTGGCCGCCAAGCACCAGAACGGAGGATTCGCCCATCATCAGGCGCACGGCAAAAGCGGGCGCGCGCATAATGGCCGGTCGGTGCAGCACATGGCCGAGTGTGTGAGCAAACTGCTCATTGCGCACCGGATAGGGTGAAACCATATTGAACGGCCCGCGCAGATCGTTATCCAGCAGCCAGAGAATGCCGTTTAGCATATCGTCGATATGGATCCACGCCAGATACTGACGGCCATTGCCAATTGGGCCGCCGAGACCGAGACGAAACAGCGGCAGCAGCTTGCCGAGGATCCCGCCCTGTGGTGCGAACACCACACCGGTACGCAGCAGGCAAACGCGGGTGCGTTCGCTTTGCGCTTCGCAGGCAATTTGCTCCCAACGGTCGCAAAGTTTGTGGGTGAACTCGTTATGTGGTGGTTCCTCTTCCGTGACCACCACTTCACCGAGATCGCCGTAGTAGCCTGTCGCAGATCCAGAAATCAGCACGTGCGGCGGTGTGTCGCTGGCCTTAATCAAATCCGCTAGCTGTTGCGTTATCTGCCAGCGGCTGTTGCACAGACGCTGCTTCTGTTCTTCGCTCCAGCGTTTATCGGCGATCGGCTCGCCTGCCAGGTTGATCACTGCATCAAACTCATTGAGATGAGTGTGATCGTTTAGCCCTTTCCACAGCGTCACGCGGCCATCAAGTAGCTGTTGCGCTTTGGCCGGGCTGCGTGTGACAACGGTAACGGCATGCCCAAGCTCCAGCAGCCGAGGGATGAGATGACGACCAATCAGGCCAGTCCCGCCAGTAATCAGTATCTTCATGTTTCCCTCCTTTGGTGATGTTCCATTTCAGCATAAGTGAGCGGCTCAAATTCGCATGCGATACCGAACACATTTCACGGATTTTTTTAACTATCAGAACAGGTTACCTGGCTTTCATAGCTGCTGTGCTTTTTGCAGCGCCCGCTCGGTAGCCGGACGGGTACGGATGCGCTCATACCAGTTAAACACGGCGGGATAATCCTCAAGATTCACGTGCTGGCGCTGGTGAGAGTGGATCCACGGCCAGGCGGCAATATCCGCAATGCTATAATGCTCGCCTGCCAGCCATGGCACCCGCTCCAGCCGCTTATTCAAGACCTGATACAGACGCTGGGTTTCGACCTGATAGCGCTCAATGGCATATGGTACTGGCTGCGGCGCAAAGTGGTTAAAGTGATGGTTTTGCCCGAGCATTGGGCCCAAACCGGCAACCTGCCAGAAAAGCCACTGCAAGGTGATATGGCGTTCACGCAGTTCATCGCTGAGTAATTTTCCCGTTTTTTCCGCCAGATAAAGCAGAATCGCGCCAGATTCAAACACGCTCAACGGCGCGCCGCCATCGGCTGGCATATGATCGACAATAGCCGGGATTTTATTGTTCGGGGAGATAATCAGAAAATCCGGACGAAACTGGTCGCCTTTGCTGATATCGACGCGGATCAGGCGGTATTCTAGCCCGCTTTCTTCCAGAAATAGTGTTACTTTATGGCCGTTTGGTGTGGGTGCGAAATAGAGGTCTATCATCAATACTCCAGGTCTAATAGCCTAATGGGCCAGGCTCTAAGAATAATCGTCACTCCCAGAGTATAGATGTTCCCTCTGGCTGCTGAGTTTTCATTAAGTGACAGCCTGAACAGGACGTTATATTTTGAAGAAAAAGCTCATCATTAAACGAGGATGTTATGAACGAACCGGCTATCACGTTATGGTCCGATGCCAATTATTTCTCCCCGTATGTTCTATCGGCATATGTCGCGCTGCATGAAAAAGGTTTACCTTTTTCGCTTAAAACCGTCGATCTGGCCAGCGGCGCTCAGCATACGCCGGGTTGGCCGGGTTACCACCTGACGCATCGTGTGCCGGTTCTGGCGATTGAGGGCTTCGAACTCAGCGAATCGACGGCGATTGCGGAATATCTCGAAGAGCGTTTCGCGCCGCCGGAATGGGAGCGCATCTACCCACACGACTTGCAAAAACGCGCCCGAGCCCGGCAAATCCAGGCCTGGCTGCGTAGCGATTTAATGCCTATCCGTGAAGAGCGCTCGACAGAGGTCGTTTTCGCTGGCGAGAAGAAAGCGCCGCTCAGCGTTGGTGGGCAGGTGAGTGCGGAAAAATTGTTTGCTATCGCTGGCGATCTGCTGGCGCACGGTAAGTCGAATCTGTTTGGCGAGTGGTGTATTGCGGATGTCGATCTGGCATTGATGCTCAACCGGCTGGTGATGAATGGCGATACGGTGCCGGAGCTGCTGGCGGAGTATGCCACATTCCAGTGGCAGCGCTCGTCCGTTCAGCGCTATGTTGCACTTTCCGCTAAGCGTTCAGGCTGATAAGCCCGCAGACTTCCGTTATCATGGGCTGTTTTCTTCCACATGAGGTGCAGTGATGAAACTGATGTTTGCATCGGACATTCATGGGTCGTTGCCCGCGACGGAGCGCGTACTGGAACTGTTTGCTCAAAGCGATGCACACTGGCTGGTGATCCTCGGCGATGTGTTGAATCACGGGCCGCGCAACGCGCTGCCGCAGGGGTATGCACCGGCGCAAGTGGCTGAGCGGCTTAATGAGCAGGCCAGCCACATCATCGCCGTGCGCGGTAACTGTGACAGCGAAGTGGATCAAATGTTACTGCATTTCCCGATTACCGCGCCCTGGCAGCAAGTGCTGTTAGCAGAACGCCGTCTGTTTCTGACACATGGACATCTGCTTGGCCCGGATAATGTACCGCCGCTGGCGACAGGAGATGTGCTGGTTTATGGCCATACGCACATTCCGGTAGCGGAACAGCGGGGCGACATTTTCCACTTCAATCCCGGCTCGGTGAGTATTCCCAAAGGTGGGTTTGCCGCCAGTTATGGCATGCTGGAAGAGGGCGTATTGCGCGTGATCGCACTTAATGATCAGCGGATTATTGCGCAGGTCGCGATTAATCCGTAATTTACCTTTCAACCGAAACGCGCCAAAAGAGCGCCACAAAGAGAAGATTTCCCGATGGTGGAACAGAGTCATTTTGCAGGCATGGAGTGGGTGGATATTGTCAATGAAGACAATGAAGTGATCGCGCAATCAAGCCGGCAACAGATGCGGGCGCAGTGTTTGCGTCATCGCGCAACCTACATTGTGGTGCATGATGGAATGGGCAAAATTCTGGTGCAGCGTCGTACCGAAATCAAAGATTTCATGCCCGGTATGCTGGATGCCACCGCTGGTGGTGTGGTGCAGGCCGGTGAAATTTTACTGGATTCCGCACGCCGTGAAGCTGAAGAAGAGCTGGGTATTGCCGGTGTTCCCTTCGCCGAACATGGCCAGTTCTACTTTGAAGATGAACATTGCCGCGTCTGGGGCGGATTGTTCAGTTGTGTTTCTCACGGGCCTTTCGCGTTGCAGGAAGAAGAGGTGAGCGAGGTCTTCTGGATGACACCGGAAGAGATCACTACCCGCTGTGATGAATTTACTCCTGATTCCCTGAAAGCGCTTGCGTTATGGATGAGCCGCAATGCCAGCAACGATGCGGAAAAAACCCCGGAAGCCGACTAGGCTGTGCCCAGCGTCGCCACCACGACCAATTACGGGACACAGCCTAGCAGCTATCACGCAGGCAAAACGTCGGTGCTATCGGCGTTTTGTTCTCCCAGGTTTCATCATTCAGGCGTGCCAGCAGCGCGCGGCCTGCTTCAATACCAATCTTGCGGTGCGGCACGGAAATAGTGGTCAACGGCGGCTGGCATACCCGGCTGACGTCGCTGTCGCCGAAGCCGACTATCGCTAGATCATCCGGTACCTTAATACGGCGCCGCTGGCACTCGTACAGTGCGCCGCAGGCCAGTTCATCCGAGACACACACCAGCGCATCCAGTTCCGGCCACGCCAGCAAAAACTCCGGCAGTTGTGCCGCGCCCGTGGAGAAAACCGGCGGTGCGGCGGCATTAATAACCCGGTTCGGCGACATATGGTGGCGCAGCATCGCTTTGTACCAGCCCTGCAAATGCTGCTGGAAAATCCATTGTTCCTGGTTGGCGCACAACAGGCCGATATTCTGGTACCCTCGCTGTACCAGCATTTGCGTCAGCTCGAACATCGCAGCAACGTTATCGATGCCAATATTCATATCAATCGGATCAGCGCGCACTGCGCCAATTTCCATCACCGGAATGGAGGCGTTTTTCAGCCAGTGGCGTACCATGTCGCTGTGCTCAACGCTGAGCAGAATGGCGGCGGCCAGATTAGACGCGAGCAGCGTTTCCAGCAATTTCTCTTCCTGCTCCAGTCGGTGTTGCGACTCGGCAAGCATGATCTGATAGCCGGCAGGCTGCAAAACCTGCTGCAAACCGGCGAACATCTCCGAGCAGCCGGATTCGGCAAGGCTCGGTACCACCATCGCGATAGTCCAGGATGACGCCGAAGCCAGCGCGCTGGCCGCCAGATTGGGCATATACCCCAACGCCTGCACGGCAGCATCTATCTTCTCACGCAATTTATCTGAAACCTGTTCCGGGGTACGTAATGCCCGCGAGACCGTCATGGTGCCGACGCCAGCAAGCTGGGCGACATCGGCAAGGGTGACTTTTCCTGTGCTCCGACGTTTTCGGGTAATTGCCATTCCGTTTCCTGACAGCCCTGATATCTCAGGCGCTGAGTTATGAGTCATCTCAAGGCAGTATACGCCGGAAAGCCCTGCTTTTTCTGCGAATTCCCCTGCGTTTTCATATCTGATAGCGCTATCACATTTTTCGATCATTACTGTTGGTAGCGCTATCTTTGCGACTATCATCACGGATAAGCGACGCTGACTTGCATAAAGTTTGCCCATCTTATCCCTGATAAGGAGTGTGAAGTGTTAGACCAATGGCTTAACGACAAGACGATTCAGGTGCTTGATGGCGTGGAGAATTGGCCGCAGGCGCTGGAGATTTGTGCCAGACCGCTGCTCACATCCGGCACGATCGCGCCGGATTATGTGACAGCCATTGTCGCCCAGCACCAGAAACTGGGGCCGTACTATGTACTGGCACCGGGGCTGGCAATGCCGCATGCCAGGCCGGAAGAGGGGGCTAAAGGGTTAGGATTATCGTTATTAAAATTGTCTCGCGGCGTCGATTTTGGCGCAGAGGATGCGGATCCGGTTGACACTATCATTATGTTGGCCGCGCCGGATAAACATAGCCATATTGAAATGATCGCCGCGTTGGCGGAACTATTTTCAAGTGATAAGGATATGGCGCAATTACATCGTGCAAACAGCCTGGAGGAAATTAAAAACATTATTCAGCGTTTCTGATTTTTTATTTTTCACCAGTGATTACACATTGCCTGCTATGGGTGATGCGGTCGTACTCTACTCAAAAAAGGTAAATACAATGAAAATAATGGCAATTTGCGGATCCGGCCTGGGCAGTAGCTTTATGGTCGAAATGAATATTAAGAAAGTTCTCAAAAAACTGAATATCGAAGCTGAGGTCGAGCATTCCGACCTCTCTTCAGCCACACCCGGTGCCGCCGATGTGTTTGTCATGGCAAAAGATATTGCCGCCAGCGCCAGCGTGCCGGAAAACCAGTTAGTTGTCCTCAGCAACATCATTGATATCAATGAACTGGAAGCGAAAATCAGCGCTTTCTTCGCCAACCGTTAACATCAACCGGATGCGCTGCACAACGGTGCGGCATGCATAAAGCGAGGTGGATATGTTTATCCTTGAAACGCTAAACTTTGTTGTTGATATATTGAAAGTCCCTTCCATATTGGTGGGATTAATTGCGCTGATTGGCCTGGTAGCGCAGAAAAAATCCTTTTCCGATGTCGTGAAAGGCACGGTCAAAACGATTCTCGGTTTTATCGTACTGGGCGGTGGTGCAACAGTATTAGTCGGCTCGTTAAATCCACTGGGTGGCATGTTTGAACATGCTTTTAATATTCAGGGGATCATTCCAAATAACGAAGCGATTGTTTCAATTGCGCTGGAGAAATATGGTGCATCAACGGCGTTGATCATGGCGTTCGGCATGGTGGCGAATATTATTGTCGCGCGCTTTACGCGTCTGAAATATATTTTTCTGACCGGACACCACACCTTTTATATGGCGTGCATGATTGGGGTGATCCTCACCGTCGCTGGCTTTGAAGGTGTCGGACTGGTGTTCACTGGTTCGCTGATCCTTGGCCTGGTGATGGCGTTCTTCCCGGCGATAGCGCAGCGTTATATGAAACGGATCACCGGCAACGATGACATCGCGTTCGGCCATTTCGGTACGCTTGGCTACGTGCTGTCTGGCTGGATCGGCAGTAAATGCGGTAAGGGCTCACGCTCAACGGAAGAGATGAACCTGCCGAAAAACCTGAGCTTCCTGCGTGATAGCTCGATCTCCATCTCGCTGACGATGATCATTATTTACATGATCTTAGCTGTTTGCGCCGGGCGTGATTACGTTGAGAGTCAACTCAGCGCCGGGCAGAACTTCCTCGTCTACGCGATTATTCAGGCCATCACCTTTGCTGCTGGCGTATTTATTATCCTGCAAGGCGTACGTCTGATTCTGGCGGAAATTGTACCTGCTTTTACCGGTTTTTCCGAAAAACTGGTGCCCAACGCTCGCCCTGCCCTGGATTGCCCGGTGGTTTATCCCTATGCGCCAAATGCGGTGCTGGTCGGCTTCCTGTTCAGTTTTCTCGGCGGGCTGGTAGGGTTATTCCTGCTCGGCCAGATGAAACTGGTACTTATCCTGCCTGGCGTGGTACCGCATTTCTTCACCGGTGCGACGGCGGGTGTGTTTGGTAACGCTACCGGCGGACGACGTGGTGCGATGATCGGCGCCTTCGCCAACGGATTACTCATCACTTTCCTGCCAGTCTTGCTGTTGCCGGTGCTCGGTGCGCTGGGCTTTGCCAATACGACCTTCTCTGATGCTGACTTTGGCTTTATCGGCATTGTATTGGGCAATCTGGCGCGTTACCTGTCGCCGCTGGCGATTACCGGGCTGGTGGTGGCGGTATTCGTCGCATTGGTCATCTGGAATCTGATGTCGAAGGGTAAACCTGCTGCCAATGGCACGGAAGAAAAGAGCGGAGCGAAGTCATGAGCACAATTGCAGAAGTGAAACAGTTTGCGCGGGATATTCGCATCGAAACCCTGAAAGCATTGACACACCTGGGCTTTGGTCACTATGGCGGCAGTATGTCAGTGGTGGAAACGCTTGGCGTACTGTATGGCGACGTCATGCGAATTGATCCGGCCGATCCGGACTGGCCGGAGCGCGATTACTTCGTGCTGTCGAAAGGCCATGCTGGCCCGGCGCTTTACAGCACGCTGGCGCTGAAAGGCTATTTCCCACAGGAGATGCTGCAAACGCTCAATGAGAACGGCACCCGCTTGCCAAGCCATCCGGATCGCTTAAAAACCCGGGGCGTGGATGCGACCACTGGATCGCTTGGTCAGGGCATTTCTATTGCCGGAGGAATGGCACTGGGACATAAACTGGCGGGCAGGCCCAACCGTGTGTTTTGCATCGTTGGTGATGGCGAGTTGAACGAAGGGCAGTGTTGGGAAGCGTTCCAGTTTATTGCTCATCACAAGCTCAACAACTTGACGGTGTTTGTGGACTGGAATAAGCAGCAACTGGACGGCGAGCTGGATGAGATCATTTGCGCTTTTGATCTGGAGGGGAAATTCCGCGCCTTCGGTTTTGATGTCTATACGGTGAAGGGTGATGACATCGCCGCGCTTCTGGAAGTGGTGAAGCCGGTTCCGACTGCCGATGCCCGACCACGGTTGGTGATCCTTGACAGCATTAAAGGGCAAGGGGTGCCGTATCTCGAAAAGATGAGTAACTCGCACCACTTACGCCTGACAGAAGAGATGAAGCAGGCGCTTAACGAAACCATCGAACAACTGGAGGCGGCGCATGATTAAGGTGGCCGAAATCGGTAGCAAAGACAGTATCGAGATGCGCAAAATTTATGCCGGTTTTATCAGCGATCAGATTGAAGCAGGCAGCGACATTATCGCGCTGGAAGCCGATCTGATGAGTTCGATGGCAATGGATGGTGTGCATAAAAAGTATCCGCAACAGGTGATCAACTGCGGCATCATGGAGGCAAATGTCATTGGTACGGCAGCGGGTCTGGCGTTGACCGGACGCAAACCCTTTGTGCATACCTTTACGGCATTTGCCAGCCGCCGCTGTTTCGACCAGTTGTTTATGTCGCTCGATTATCAGCGTAACAATGTCAAAGTCATCGCCTCCGATGCCGGTGTGACCGCCTGCCACAATGGTGGTACACACATGTCGTTTGAAGATATGGGGATTGTGCGCGGTCTGGCTCATTCAGTGGTGCTGGAGGTGACGGATGCGGTGATGTTTGCCGATATTCTGAACCAACTGGCTCACCTGGAAGGGTTCTACTGGGTGCGCACCATTCGTAAACAGGCGCCCACTATTTATCAGCCAGGTTCACACTTCACCATCGGCAAAGGCAATGTTCTGCGTGACGGTACGGATATTACGCTGATTGCCAACGGCATAATGGTGGCTGAGGCGCTTGCGGCAGCGCAGCAACTGGGGCAGGAAGGTGTTAGTGCGGCGGTAATTGATATGTTTACCTTAAAACCTATCGACCGCATGCTGGTGAAGAACTACGCCGAGAAGACCAGGCGGATTGTCACCTGTGAGAATCACAGCATTCATAACGGGCTGGGTTCGGCCGTGGCGGAAGTGTTAGTGGAAACGTGCCCGGTGCCGATGCGGCGCGTGGGCGTGAAAGAGCGCTATGGTCAGGTGGGAACGCAGGATTTTCTACAAAAAGAGTATGGGCTGACGGCGCATGACATTGTATCCGCCGCGCGGGAGCTGCTGTAAGTAATAATCCGCCTTCATAGAAGGCGGCATTGA
Organism: Kosakonia oryziphila; assembly: GCF_900094795.1. GTDB lineage: Bacteria > Pseudomonadota > Gammaproteobacteria > Enterobacterales > Enterobacteriaceae > Kosakonia > Kosakonia oryziphila. Next base: position 47,885 of record NZ_FMBC01000022.1, on the reverse strand, counting down.
GTACGCCCACAGGGCGTGCTTTTCAGTTGGCAATAAAAAAGGCGACCCGGAGATCGCCTTTTGATTATTGCCGGATGGCGTTAACGCTTATGCGGCCTACAGAACCCGTAGGGCGGATAATGCGCGGCCTCATCCGACACAATTACTGCTGCTGAGACGCCTGAATTGCGGTCAGAGCAATGGTGTAGACGATATCGTCTACCAGAGCGCCACGGGACAGGTCGTTAACCGGTTTGCGCATACCCTGCAGCATTGGCCCGATGGAGATCAGGTCGGCAGAACGTTGTACCGCTTTGTAGGTGGTGTTACCGGTGTTCAGATCCGGGAAGATGAACACAGTAGCGCGACCGGCAACCGGAGAGTTCGGCGCTTTGGATTTCGCAACGTCAGCCATTACTGCGGCGTCGTACTGCAACGGACCATCGATAACCAGGTCAGGACGTTTTTCCTGCGCCAGACGGGTCGCTTCACGCACTTTCTCTACATCGCTACCTGCGCCGGAGTTACCGGTGGAGTAGGAGAGCATCGCCACGCGCGGCTCAATACCGAAAGCGATAGCAGAATCAGCAGACTGAATCGCGATTTCAGCCAGTTGTTCAGCGGTCGGATCCGGGTTGATCGCACAGTCGCCGTAAACGTAAACCTGTTCCGGCAGCAGCATGAAGAACACGGAAGAAACCAGCGAGCTACCCGGTGCGGTTTTGATCAGTTGCAGCGGCGGACGAATGGTGTTTGCGGTAGTGTGAACAGCACCGGAAACCAGACCATCAACTTCATCCTGTTCCAGCATCAGCGTGCCGAGAACTACGTTATCTTCCAACTGTTCGCGGGCAACGGCTTCGGTCATGCCCTTGCTCTTACGCAGCTCAACCAGACGAGCAACATAGCTTTCACGGACGACGTCCGGATCGACGATTTCGATACCGCTACCCAGTTCAACGCCTTGAGCCGCCGCAACGCGGTTGATCTCGTCCGGGTTACCCAGCAGGATACAGGTCGCGATGCCGCGTTCAGCACAAATCGCAGCGGCTTTAACGGTACGCGGCTCGTCGCCTTCCGGCAGAACAACGCGTTTGCCTGCTTTGCGTGCCAGCTCAGTGAGCTGGTAACGGAAGGCTGGCGGAGAGAGACGGCGGCTGCGCTCGGAAGTCGCGCTCAGGGAGTCAATCCACTGTGCATTGATGTAACGGGCAACGTATTCCTGAACGTTTTCGACACGTTCGCTATCGTCAACCGGAACTTCCAGATTGAAGCTTTGCAGGCTCAGAGAGGTCTGCCAGGTGTTGGTGTTCACCATAAATACCGGCAGGCCGGTAGCGAATGCACGTTCACACAGCTTGCGAACGCTGGCTTCCATTTCATAGCCGCCAGTCAGCAGCAGAGCACCGATTTCCACGCCGTTCATTGCGGCCAGGCAGGCAGCAACCAGCACATCCGGACGGTCTGCGGAAGTCACCAGCAGAGAACCCGGGCGGAAGTGTTCCAGCATGTGCGGAATGCTGCGCGCACAGAAAGTCACGGATTTCACGCGGCGGGTTTTGATGTCGCCTTCGTTGACGATGGTAGCATTCAAGTGACGCGCCATATCGATTGCACGCGTGGCAATCAGATCGAAGCTCCATGGAATAGCACCGAGCACCGGCAGTGGGCTGGTTTCCTGCAGTTTTGTCGCATCAACGTGTATGACTTTCGCTTTGGAAGAGTCATCAAAAATTTCTGACAGATCCGGGCGAGTACGGCCCTGATCGTCAACCGGAGCGTTCAGTTTGTTAACGATAACGCCGATGATATTGGTATTTTTTGTGCCGCCGAAGCTGTTACGGGTCAGTTCGATACGCTCTTTCAACTGTTCCTGTGTGTCAGTACCCTGAGACATCACAAACACGATTTCTGCGTTCAGCGTTTTGGCAATTTCAAAGTTCAGCGAATCGGCAAACTGGTGTTTGCGGGTTGGCACCAGACCTTCAACCAGCACGACTTCAGCGTCTTTGCTGCTTTCGTGGTAACGCGCGATGATCTCTTCCATCAGCACGTCTTTCTGGTTGCTGGAGAGCAGCGATTCAACGTGGCTCATTTTCAGCGGTTCAGCCGCTGGCAGGCCAGAAGTCGCACGCACGATGGTGGTGGTCTGGTCCGGAGCATCGCCACCAGCACGCGGTTGGGCGATCGGTTTAAAGACGCTCAGACGAACGCCTTTGCGTTCCATAGCGCGGATAACGCCAAGGCTGACGCTGGTCAGGCCGACGCTGGTTCCGGTAGGGATCAGCATAATAATACGGGACACGGTTAATCCTCTTTCGTTACCGTCGTTGCAGACGGGTTACAAAACAGCACCGCCAGCGTTGGCTGGCGGTGTGGGTAATCAGGCAGTCAGGCGGCTCGCGTCTTGCGCAATAACCAGTTCTTCGTTGGTTGGGATAACAACGGCAGGACGGGTGCCTTCTTTGTTGATAAAGCCAGACTTGCCGAAACGGGCAGCCAGGTTACGTTCGTGGTCAATTTCAAAGCCCAGTACGCCCAGGCGCCCCAGGGAGAGTTCACGTACCATTGCGGCGTTTTCACCGATACCACCGGTGAAGACAACGGCGTCAAGACGGCCATCCATCAGCGCAGTGTAAGAACCGATGTATTTTGCCAGGCGGTGGCAGTAAACGTCCATCGCACGTTTTGCGTCTTCTTTCTCTTTGTAGTTGTCTTCTACATAACGACAGTCGCTGGTGACTTCAGTCAGACCCAGCAGGCCGGACTCTTTGGTCAGCATTTTGTTGATTGCTTCAACGCTCATGCCCAGAGTGTCATGCAGATGGAACACGATAGCCGGGTCGATATCACCGGAACGGGTACCCATTACCAGACCTTCCAGCGGGGTCAGCCCCATCGAGGTATCAACACATTTGCCGTTGCGAATTGCAGAAACAGAACCACCGTTGCCGAGGTGGCAAGTGATGATGTTCAGCTCTTCAACCGGTTTGTTCAGCACTTTGGCTGCTTCCTGAGTCACATAGAAGTGGCTGGTGCCGTGTGCGCCGTAGCGACGTATGCCGTGCTCTTTGTACAGTTTGTACGGCAGTGCGTACAGATAGGACTCTTCCGGCATCGTGGTGTGGAACGCGGTGTCGAAGACAGCGACGTTTTTGCCCTTCAGTTTCGGGAAGGATTTCAGCGCTTCAGCGATACCGATCAGGTGAGCTGGGTTATGCAGCGGTGCAAAAGAAGCGGCATCTTTGATACCCTGAATAACCGTTTCGTCGATAACAACAGAACTGGTGTATTTTTCGCCACCATGCACGATGCGGTGACCAATAGCAGTCAACTGTGCAGACAGTTCTGGTTTTTGTGCCAGAATAGTGTTAACGATAAAGTTCAGCGCCTCACTGTGAGCGGCACCTGCACCTAAAGCCGCTTCTTGTTTACCGCCATCGATTTTCCACTTGATGCGTGCTTCAGGGAGATGGAAGCATTCGGCTAAACCAGAAAGGTATTCGTCACCATTAGATGCATCGATGATAGCAAATTTCAGTGAGGAACTACCGCAGTTCAGAACCAGTACTAACTTACTCGACATGGAAGTACCTATTTATGATACGTGGCTAAAAAAGGTCAGTGAGTCGCACAGCGTAGCGCAGGTTGACGCTGACATTTATGATTAACATCATGCTGAATATATTTTTTGGCATGATGGAAGAATACATAAGATTTTAAGCTATTTTGCGCAAATTTCAGACAGTGGCATAATGAGCTTTAAATTTGACCATTTGACGATTGTCGTCTACAGGCCCTGGTCAGGCTGCCACAGGATACCTGATAGCTGGTGGGATTGACAAAAAATTTTAACGTTGTCATTTGTAGTTGTTGTTTTGCACAAATTTTTTAATTTTTATATGTGAAGTTGAGGTAAAGCCATGTCCACTTCTGAGAATCGACCCGTCAGTTTCTTCAGTTTGTTTCGTCGGGGTCAGCGTTATGCGAAGACCTGGCCCATGGAAAAACGCCTCGCTCCGATGTTTGTTGAGAATCGCGTGATCCGCGCAACGCGTCATGCTATCCGCTTTATGCCGCCGCTGGCGGTCTTCACTCTATGCTGGCAAATCGCGCTTGGCGGTCAGCTTGGCCCGGCAGTGGCAACCGCGCTTTTTGCCCTGAGCCTGCCAATGCAGGGGCTATGGTGGCTGGGTAAACGCTCCGTCACGCCACTACCACCCTCTATTCTGCACTGGTTTTACGAAGTGCGCGGCAAACTCCAGGAAGCGGGACAGGCGCTGGCACCGGTGGAAGGAAAACCTGATTATCAGGCGCTGGCAGACACCCTTAAGCGTGCTTTCAAACAGCTGGATAAAACATTTCTTGATGATCTGTAACACCATCAGGAATCGCAGTCTGAATAGTCTGTATAAAAAGAAGACATCATTGTGGTGGCTTCTTTTTTATTTTGATCTACACAACACCCCCGGCAAATCAAGAAAGCCATCGTTTTCAGCATGTAAACTCGAAACATCATATTTAAAGTGCCGATGAGCCACAGGAGTCGAAAGATGGAAATGACTAATGCCCAACGTCTGATCTTATCCAATCAGTATAAAATGATGACCATGATGGATCCGGCGAATGCAGAACGCTACCGCCGTTTACAGACCATTATTGAGCGTGGCTATGGTCTGCAAATGCGCGAGCTGGATCGCGAGTTCGGCGAGCTGAAAGAAGAAACCTGCCGCATTATTATCGATATTATGGAGATGTATCATGCGCTCCATGTCTCCTGGACCAACCTGAAAGACGCCAATACCATTGATGAACGCCGTGTGACTTTCCTTGGCTTTGACGCGGCAACGGAAGCGCGTTACCTCGGCTATGTGCGTTTTATGGTTAACATTGAAGGTCGCTACACCCATTTCGATGCCGGTACGCACGGCTTTAATGCGCAAACACCGATGTGGGAAAAATATCAGCGCATGCTGAGCGTATGGCACTCCTGCCCGCGCCAGTATCATCTGAGCAGCAACGAAATTAATCAGATTATCAATGCCTGAGGAGGTGAGTGTGCAGTGCAAAGGATTTCTGTTTGATCTGGATGGCACGTTGGTTAATTCTTTGTCCGTTGTTGAGCGGGCATGGTGTAGTTGGGCCGACAGGTTTGGCATCGCGCATGATGAAGTGCTGAATTTCATCCATGGCAAACAGGCTATTACCTCGCTGCGTCACTTTATGCCGGGAAAATCGGAAGATGAAATTGCCGCCGAGTTTACCCGGCTGGAAGCCATCGAAGCGGCAGATACCGATGGGATAGCACCGTTACCGGGCGCTATCGCATTACTTGAGCACCTCGATTCGGCAGGCATTCCGTGGGCGATTGTCACCTCTGGTTCCGTGCCGGTTGCTCACGCTCGTCACCGCGCAGCCGGTCTGCCTGCGCCGGAAGTGTTTATCACCGCTGAGCAGGTTAAACAGGGAAAACCTGCTCCGGATGCTTATCTGCTTGGCGCAGAGCGGCTGGGCCTGGCACCACGGGATTGCGTGGTGGTTGAAGATGCCGCTGCGGGCGTTTTGTCAGGGCTGGCGGCAGGGTGCCACGTCATTGCGGTAAATGTTCCGGCCGATTCTCCCCGGCTTGATGAAGCCGATTTCGTGCTTACCAGCCTCGAAGCGCTGAATGTTGTGAAACAGTCAGACGGAACGGTGATTGTCACGCTGAACACCTGAGTCCATGATTTAACCCCACATTTGTGGGGTTTTTTTATGGCACTATTTTCCCTCCATCAACTGACAAGGATAGGTTGTGAACGGTGAACTGATCTGGGTGCTGTGTCTGCTGGCGATTACCGTTGTGCTTTTCGCAACGGGGAAAGTACGCATGGACGCGGTGGCGCTGTTTGTGATTGTCGCCTTTGTCTTAAGCGGCACACTGACTCTGCCCGAAGCCTTCTCTGGTTTTAGTGATCCCAATGTGATCCTGATTGCCGCACTGTTTATTATTGGCGATGGTCTGGTGCGTACTGGCGTGGCGGCGAATATGGGTGCCTGGCTGGTTGATATGGCTGGCAGCAGCGAAGTGAAAATGCTGGTTCTGCTCATGTTTACCGTTGCCGGGCTGGGCGCTTTCATGAGTTCGACCGGTGTGGTGGCGATTTTTATACCGGTGGTCATGAGTGTTTCGCTACGCATGCAGATTTCGCCTTCCCGTCTGATGATGCCACTCAGTTTCGCCGGGCTTATCAGCGGCATGATGACACTGGTGGCAACGCCGCCTAACCTGGTGGTGAACAGCGAGCTGTTACGAGAAGGCATGAAAGGGTTCGGCTTTTTTAGCATGACGCCGCTGGGCCTCGTGATCCTGCTGCTGGGGATCATCTATATGTTGCTGATGCGTTTTATGCTGAAAGGGAATGATGAGCAAGCGCAGCGTGATGGTTGGAAGCATCGTTCATTTCGTGAACTGATTAAAGAGTACCGCCTTACCGGGCGGGCGCGCCGCCTCGCTATTCGCCCTGGATCTCCTTTGATCGGACAGCGCCTTGATGATTTGCGACTTCGCGAACGTTATGGCGCGAATGTTATCGGCGTCGAACGCTGGAGGCGTTTTCGGCGGGTGATTGTCAACGTTAACGGTGTCTCCGAGTTTCGTGCCCGTGACGTTCTGCTGATTGACATGTCTGCTGCTGAAGTGGATTTGCGTGAATTCTGCGCCGAGCAGTTGCTGGAGCCTATGGTGCTGCGTGGTGAATATTTTTCCGATCAGGCGCTGGATGTGGGGATGGCGGAAGTATCGTTAATTCCGGATTCTGAACTGATCGGTAAGACGGTTCGCGAAATCGGTTTTCGGAGTCGCTACGGTTTAAACGTGGTTGGCCTGAAGCGCAACGGCGAGGCGATTGACGGTGTGGTTACGGATACCACCCTGGAACTGGGCGATATTTTCCTAGTCGTCGGCAACTGGAAACTGATCCGTCAGTTGGGTTCTCACGGGCGCGACTTTGTAATACTCAATTTACCGGTTGAAGAGAGCGCAGCTTCGCCCGCTCACAGCCAGGCACCACATGCGATTTTTTGCTTGGTGCTGATGGTCGCTCTGATGCTTACCGATGAAATTCCCAATACGATTGCTGCAATTATCGCCTGTATGCTAATGGGGAAATTCCGCTGTATTGATGCTGAAAGTGCTTACAAGGCCATTCACTGGCCGAGTATTATTTTGATTGTCGGAATGATGCCTTTTGCGCTGGCGCTGCAAAAAACCGGCGGCGTGGCTCTGGCGGTTAAAGGGTTGATGGATATCGGTGGAGGTTACGGGCCGCACGTTATGCTGATCTGCCTGTTTCTCATGTGCGCGGTCATCGGGCTGTTTATCTCGAACACCGCCACTGCGGTGCTAATGGCGCCGATCGCGCTGGCGGCGGCAAAATCAATGGGCGTTTCGCCGTATCCGTTTGTCATGATGGTGGCAATGGCGGCATCAGCCGCATTTATGACGCCAGTGTCATCACCGGTCAACACGCTGGTGCTTGGGCCTGGTAATTATCAGTTTAGTGATTTTGTTAAGGTTGGCGTGCCGTTTACTCTGCTGGTGATGGTAGTTTGCGCGGTGTTGATCCCGATGTTGTTTCCGTTTTGACGCGTTTGCCGGGTGGCGTTCACCCGGCAAAGACGAGTTACAGCGGTGAATCCTGGCTGATTTCATCCAGCGATAAATGGAAACTGGGCACAAAGACTTGCATAAAATAGTCCATTTCCGGGCTGCGGCGGGCATCAAGGGTTTTTTCGAGGCGAGATTTTGCCAGCCTGAACTCATTGTTGCCGGCGGATAACTCTTCCAGACATTTCAGATAGGCGCATAGCGCATCCGCCTGTTTCACGATCGCTTTTTCTTCCGTGCTGTAGTGATGCTCATCAATCAGCGGCGCAAAAATATCCTGCAACTCTTCCGGCACCATTTCAACCAGCTTTTGCTGGGCAATCTTTTCGATCGCTTTATATTCCTGTGCAATTTGTGAATTGAAATACTTTACCGGGGTGGGCAGATCGCCGGTCAGAACTTCCGACGCGTCGTGGTACATAGCCAGCAGCGCAATACGCTCGGCATTCAGTTGGCCATTGAATTTACGGTTTTTTATTGACGCCAGCGCATGGGCGACCATCGCCACTTGCAGACTGTGCTCGGACACATTTTCGGTACGTACGTTGCGCATCAGTGGCCAACGATTGATCAGTTTAAGGCGGGAAAGATGGGCGAAGAAATGGCTCTGACTCATAGTTAACCTTGTCTGTGGCTGCGACCTGAGTCATTGTGCGCAGAGAGTGGGGGAAGATGCAAATCCTCCCCCGACGGAGATCACTGATGATAACCTGAGAGGAAACGGCCAAAACGGCTGATCGCCATTTCCAGATCGTCTTCGCGCGGCAGTGTCACGATGCGTACGTGATCCGGCCATGGCCAGTTGAACGCGGTACCTTGTACCAACAGCACTTTTTCCTGGAGCAGGAAGTCGAGCACCATCTTTTGATCGTCGTGAATATTAAACCGTTTCGCGTCAATTTTCGGGAACATATAGAGTGCGCCGCTTGGCTTCACACAGGAAACACCTGGGATTTCATTAATCAATTCCCATGCACGGTTACGCTGTTCATACAAACGACCGCCCGGCACGATAAATTCACTGATACTCTGGTAACCGCCGAGTGCAGTCTGAATGGCGTACTGTGCAGGAACGTTGGCGCAAAGGCGCATCGAGGCCAGCATTTCCAGCCCTTCTATATAGCTTTTAGCGTGTTTTTTCGGCCCGCTCAATACCATCCAACCCTGACGGAAGCCGGCCACACGGTAGGTTTTTGACAGACCATTAAAGGTAATAGTGAACAGATCCGGCGCCAGTGCGGCGATAGAGTGGTGCTCGGCCGCATCGTAAAGAATTTTGTCGTAGATCTCATCGGCGAAGATGATCAGGTTGTGCTGACGCGCAATCTCAACCAACTCCATCAACAGTTCTTTTGAATAAACCGCACCGGTAGGGTTGTTCGGGTTGATAATCACAATACCACGGGTACGCGGTGTGATTTTTGCGCGAATATCGTCAAGATCCGGGAACCAGCCAGCAGACTCGTCACACAGATAATGCACGGCTTTACCACCAGAAAGCGATACGGCCGCTGTCCACAGCGGGTAATCCGGGGCGGGAACCAGCATCTCGTCACCACTGTTAAGCAGTGCCTGCATCGACTGAACAATCAGTTCAGAAACACCGTTACCAATATAAATATCTTCAACGGTCACTTCGCGCATATCGCGCGCCTGATAATACTGCATGATCGCTTTGCGGGCTGAATAAAGCCCTTTGGAATCGCAATAGCCTTGCGCGCCTGGCAGGTTACGAATCACATCGACCAGAATTTCATCCGGCGCTTCGAAGCCGAATGGTGCGGGGTTGCCGATGTTAAGTTTAAGAACTTTATTGCCTTCTTCTTCCAGACGCTTTGCTTCTTTCAGAACCGGGCCACGGATGTCGTAACAGACATTGTCTAATTTGCTGGATTTTTCGATGGAGGACATGAACCTTTGACCTTTTAGCTATGTGAGCCACTGCCTGCCGTGGAAGTGAGCACGGAACAATGTACTCCCACGCCCGCCAGTTTAGAAGGGTTAGCAGAAGAAGATTTTGTGGTAATTTTCTCGGTGGTTAACGTTTTTTTAACTGTTTTCTTTTATTTAATCCTTGCTATTAAACTGCATTTACGTTAATTTTCAGTATTTAATATCATAAATACATAAAAATTTGTAATTTATCGCTAATAAAACTCGTTTGCTTAGTTCGGTTTAAAAAAGCAGTACGCAAACCGACAGAGAATTTTTCGCAAAATCTGGATGATGGAGAGATGGGACCATCCATTTCCCGGAAGAGTATGTTTGTACTGTAAACGCAATGTTAAGCGTTATTAATAGTTAGAACCACGGTCAATTAATAGCTGATTAATATTGAGAATGGGAACTATGTTCGTCTCTAATATTATAACGAGAGGTCGGACATGATACCAATTGCAGGTTCAGATTATTCGTAATAATGCTTATAAATATAAAGGTTTTAGGTTAAACTCAAAGAGCAATAAAATGGTACTGATGTGAAAAGCCATGCTTTAGTTAAGGGGTGTTTCTTAATTTTAGTTGCTTGTTATTATTCGCTTTTACTTCAGTCCGATTATATAGCCTTATGGTATATGATACTTGTGCTATGTATAGCCAGTGATGTGCATAAACAGGTTGTTTTCTTAAAAGCATTCGCAAGGTTTATCATGGTTTATATATCCAGAAGGAATGGAGTATGCGAAATAAAGCCAACAGGTTCAGCTTGCGTTAGACAGCGAACTATAAACACGAGAACTTACAGTCAGGCTTTGATGAGTCATGACGTGCAGGATGCACTTTTTAAATGGAATTACTTAATCTTACGAGCACAGCATAAACCCGGGTCACTCTGCGTGAGCAACCCGTAAGTGAAAAAATATGATAAATGCAAATCGTCCGATACTGAATCTCGACCTCGATCTGCTGAGAACTTTCGTTGCGGTCGCTGATCTGAACACCTTTGCTGCGGCTGCGGCTGCGGTATGTCGCACCCAGTCTGCCGTAAGCCAGCAAATGCAGCGGCTGGAACAGTTAGTGGGAAAAGAACTTTTTGCCCGTCATGGCCGTAATAAGCTTTTAACTGAGCACGGTATTCAACTACTGGGTTATGCGCGAAAGATCTTACGTTTTAATGATGAAGCTTGTACATCGCTGATGTTTAGCAATTTGCAGGGCGTATTAACTATTGGCGCTTCTGATGAATCAGCCGATACCATTTTGCCTTTCCTGCTTAATCGTATTAGCTCGGTATATCCAAAACTGGCGCTGGATGTGCGCGTAAAGCGCAACCCGTTATCTGGCGATCGCCTCCAGGATCAAAACCTTGACCTGGTGGTGACAACGCATTGTTATGGGCAGTTTGATTGCCTGACATTACGTACATCCCCAACGCACTGGTATTGTTCGGCTGAATATGTTCTGCAGAAAGGAGAGGCCATTCCACTTGTATTGCTGGATGAACCCAGTTCGTTTCGCGATATGGTGATTAATGCGCTCAATAGTGCCGATATTCCATGGCGCCTGGCTTATGTGGCTTCATCGCTTTCTGCCGTGAAAGCGGCAGTGAAAGCCGGGCTTGGTGTCACCGCCCGTCCTGTTGAAATGATGAGTCCTGATTTGCGGGTATTAAGCCGCGCCGACGGCCTGCCGCTGTTACCTGATACGGAATATCTGCTAGGCTATAATCCCCTCAGCCAGAATGAACTGGCGCAGGTTATCTTTCAGGCTATGGAACACTACCAGAATCCGTGGCATTACGGGAATCCTGGGGCTGAAGAAGGCGGTGATCCGCTCATCGTAGAAGGGGATTTTGGCTAACATTTTACACCAGGCTGTGTCCCATAATTGTGCGCGAGTGGCGCTGAGGGTCATTTTTACGCATGACTGCGTTGCTCACGGCTCATTTGGGTCCCCAAACGTCGCCACCACGACCAATTACGGGACACAGCCTTAAACTGGTAACAAAATGTAAGTGCAAAAATGAACCGCTGGCAGTGAAATTGCTGCCACTGGTTCGTTTTATATCGGAACATTTCTTTGATGACTTATTGCCCCTCTAAATCATATTTCCTTTCAAGAAGTTAATACTCCTCACAGCAAGATATCTCTTTATCAACTATAGTCTTCCATGCCTTAAGTTCATGTTAAAAATCAAGCCGGATTGTTGCCGTTTTTTGCGATGAATTAACAAAAGCGTGTCTCAGATCAAGAAAATACTCCCAATGAGGGGGAGGAATCCGGACAAAATCCTGTCAAAATAAGCGAGTAATATCAGGAAAAGCTCACAACGGACACGATTCAACACCTGGTTTTTTTGGTCAGTAGGTTATGAGGCCGATCAAGAAAACGGCACTAAATGTTAATGAATTGCGGTTGATGTAAACTAATGTGAGTAAACTTTTGTTAAAGTTGACAAAAGGTTATAGAAAGGAGTAAAACCCACATCGTTTAGCTGTTTTCGCCTTTTTTTCACAGTTAATGTGTGGTTTTATTCCTCCCCGTGAATCGATGTGGCGTCATCTGCCAGCAAGAGCAGAGGTATTAACGCTACCTTTTGAGTAAAGCAATGCGTATGTCAACATCCACTGAAATCATCGCTCATCACTGGGCATTCGCTATCTTTCTTATTGTCGCCATAGGGCTTTGTTGCCTGATGCTGGTTGGCGGTCGTTTTTTAGGCGGCCGCGCACGCGCAAGGCACAAAAACGTTCCTTTCGAATCCGGTATCGATTCTGTCGGTTCCGCGCGCTTACGTCTCTCCGCCAAGTTCTACCTGGTGGCCATGTTCTTCGTCATCTTCGATGTGGAAGCGCTTTACCTCTATGCATGGTCAACCTCCATTCGCGAGAGTGGTTGGGTCGGTTTTGTCGAAGCTGCAATTTTTATTTTAGTGCTGTTGGCTGGTCTGGTTTATCTGGTGCGTATTGGCGCGCTGGATTGGACGCCCGTGCGTTCGCGCCGTGAGCATATCAACCCAGAGACTGGCAGCTACACTGATCGTCAACGCTAACCGCGAGGCAATAAGATGGATTATACGCTCACCCGCATAGATCCTAACGGTGAGAACGACCGTTACCCCCTGCAAAAACAGGAGATCGTAACCGACCCCCTGGAACAAGAAATCAACCGTAGCGTTTACATGGGCAAACTCGAAAATGCCCTGCACGATATGGTGAACTGGGGCCGTAAAAACTCAATTTGGCCATATAACTTTGGTCTATCGTGCTGCTATGTAGAGATGGTGACTTCCTTTACAGCTGTTCACGACGTCGCGCGTTTTGGTGCGGAAGTACTGCGTGCTTCTCCTCGTCAGGCGGACCTTATGGTCGTCGCCGGTACCTGCTTTACCAAAATGGCACCTGTCATTCAGCGTCTTTATGACCAGATGCTGGAACCAAAATGGGTTATCTCAATGGGAGCCTGCGCGAACTCTGGCGGTATGTACGATATCTACTCTGTCGTGCAGGGCGTCGACAAATTTATCCCGGTGGATGTTTATATCCCTGGCTGTCCGCCGCGTCCTGAAGCATATATGCAGGCGCTGATGTTGTTACAGGAATCGATTGGTAAAGAACGTCGTCCTCTCTCCTGGGTGGTTGGCGATCAGGGCGTGTACCGCGCCAATATGCAGTCGGAACGCGACCGTAAGCGCGGAGAACGCATTGCCGTTACCAATCTGCGTACGCCGGACGAGATTTAATGTGCGCCTGTGGGTAATGGAAAAAAACTTCGCATTTCAATAATCCAATAACGCGAAGCCATACCCGACAGTCACCACGGACCCTTTGCAATGGTGAACAATATGACCGATTTAACCGCGCAAGAAGCCGCATGGCAGACTCGGGATCATCTGGATGATCCGGTCATTGGCGAATTGCGCAACCGTTTTGGGCCGGATGCCTTTACTGTTCAGGCGACCCGCACCGGGGTACCCGTAGTTTGGGTGAAGCGTGAGCAATTGCTGGAAGTTGGCGATTTCCTGAAGAAGCTGCCGAAACCTTACGTCATGCTGTTCGATCTGCACGGCATGGACGAGCGTCTACGTACACACCGCGCCGGTTTACCCGCCGCGGATTTTTCCGTTTTCTATCACCTGATTTCGATCGATCGCAACCGCGACATCATGCTCAAGGTGGCGCTTTCTGAAAACGATCTGAACGTGCCGACGTTTACCAAACTTTTCCCCAACGCCAACTGGTACGAGCGTGAAACCTGGGAAATGTTTGGCGTTACCTTTAACGGTCACCCGCACCTGACGCGCATCATGATGCCGCAGACCTGGACCGGGCATCCGCTGCGTAAAGATTACCCGGCGCGCGCCACCGAATTCGATCCGTTTGAGCTGACCAAAGCCAAGCAGGATTTAGAAATGGAAGCGCTGACCTTTAAGCCGGAAGACTGGGGCATGAAGCGCGGCACCGACAATGAGGACTTTATGTTCCTCAACCTCGGTCCGAACCACCCGTCTGCGCACGGTGCTTTCCGCATTATTCTGCAACTCGACGGTGAAGAGATTGTCGACTGCGTACCGGATATCGGTTACCACCACCGCGGCGCGGAAAAAATGGGCGAGCGCCAATCCTGGCACAGCTACATTCCTTATACCGACCGTATTGAGTACCTCGGTGGCTGCGTTAACGAAATGCCATATGTGCTGGCGGTAGAGAAACTGGCGGGGATCACCGTACCAGATCGCGTCAATGTGATCCGCGTGATGCTCTCTGAACTGTTCCGCATCAACAGCCATCTGCTTTATATCTCTACCTTTATTCAGGACGTGGGCGCAATGACCCCGGTGTTCTTCGCCTTTACCGATCGCCAGAAAATCTACGATCTGGTGGAAGCGATCACCGGTTTCCGTATGCACCCGGCGTGGTTCCGTATTGGCGGCGTGGCACACGATTTGCCGCGTGGCTGGGATCGTTTGCTGCGTGAATTCCTCGACTGGATGCCGAAACGTCTGGCCTCTTATGAGAAAGCGGCGCTGCGTAACACCATCCTGAAAGGCCGTTCGCAGGGTGTTGCCGCTTACGGCGCGAAAGAAGCGCTGGAGTGGGGCACTACCGGCGCGGGTCTGCGTGCTACCGGCATCAACTTTGACGTGCGTAAAGCGCGTCCATACTCCGGCTATGAAAACTTCGACTTTGAAATCCCGGTGGGTGGTGGCGTCAGCGACTGCTATACCCGCGTGATGCTGAAAGTCGAAGAGCTGCGCCAGAGCCTGCGTATTCTTGAGCAGTGTCTTAACAATATGCCGGAAGGTCCGTTCAAAGCGGATCATCCGCTGACGACGCCGCCGCCGAAAGAGCGCACGCTGCAACATATCGAAACCCTGATTACTCACTTCCTGCAGGTTTCGTGGGGCCCGGTAATGCCAGCCAACGAATCCTTCCAGATGATTGAGGCAACCAAGGGTATTAACAGTTACTACCTGACCAGCGACGGCAGCACCATGAGCTACCGCACGCGCGTTCGTACACCGAGCTTTGCGCATTTGCAGCAAATCCCGTCGGCGATCCGCGGCAGCCTGGTATCCGACCTGATCGTCTATCTGGGTAGTATCGATTTTGTTATGTCAGATGTGGACCGCTAATTATGCACGAGAATCAACAACCACAAACCGAGGCTTTTGAGCTGAGTGCGGCAGAGCGTGAGGCAATTGAGCACGAAAAGCACCACTATGAAGACCCGCGTGCGGCGTCCATTGAAGCGCTGAAGATTGTTCAGAAGCAGCGTGGCTGGGTGCCGGACGGCGCGATTTATGCCATTGCTGATGTTCTGGGGATCCCGGCGAGCGATGTCGAAGGCGTGGCAACGTTCTACAGCCAGATCTTCCGTCAGCCAGTCGGTCGCCACGTGATCCGCTATTGCGACAGCGTGGTTTGCCATATCACCGGTTATCAGGGCATTCAGTCGGCGATTGAAAGCCACCTGAAGATCAAGCCGGGCCAGACCACTTTCGACGGCCGCTTTACGCTGCTGCCGACCTGCTGTCTGGGCAACTGCGATAAAGGGCCGAACATGATGATTGATGAGGACACTCACGCGCATCTGACTCCGGAAGGCATTCCCGAACTGCTGGAGCGGTATAAATGAAAACAGTTATCCGTACTCCCGAAACTCATCCGCTGACCTGGCGGCTGCGTGACGACAAGCAGCCGGTCTGGCTGGAGGAATACCAGAGTAAAAATGGTTATGCTGGTGCGCGTAAAGCGCTTTCTGGCATGGCGCCGGACGAGATCGTCAATGCGGTAAAAGATTCCGGCCTTAAAGGCCGTGGCGGCGCTGGCTTCTCCACGGGGCTGAAGTGGAGCCTGATGCCGAAAGACGAATCCATGAACATCCGTTACCTGCTGTGTAATGCTGATGAAATGGAGCCGGGTACCTATAAAGACCGTCTGTTGATGGAGCAGTTGCCGCACCTGCTGGTGGAAGGCATGCTGATTTCCGCCTTTGCGCTGAAAGCTTACCGTGGCTACATCTTCCTGCGTGGCGAATATATAGAAGCAGCAGTACATCTGCGTCGCGCCATTGCCGAAGCGACCGAAGCGGGTTTGCTGGGTAAAAATATCCTCGGTAGCGGTTTTGATTTTGAACTGTTCGTTCACACCGGGGCCGGGCGCTATATCTGCGGTGAAGAGACCGCGCTGATTAACTCGCTGGAAGGTCGCCGCGCGAACCCGCGCTCCAAGCCGCCGTTCCCGGCAAGCTCCGGCGCATGGGGTAAACCGACTTGCGTCAACAACGTTGAAACCCTGTGCAACGTGCCAGCCATTCTGGCTAACGGTGTTGAATGGTATCAGAACATTTCGACCAGCAAAGATGCGGGCACCAAGCTGATGGGTTTCTCCGGTCGCGTGAAAAACCCGGGCCTGTGGGAACTGCCGTTTGGTACGACCGCGCGTGAAATCCTCGAAGATTATGCCGGTGGCATGCGCGATGGCCTGAAATTCAAAGCCTGGCAGCCTGGTGGCGCGGGGACAGACTTCCTGACCGAAGCGCACCTCGATCTGCCAATGGAATTCGAAAGCATCGGCAAAGCGGGCAGCCGTCTGGGAACGGCGCTGGCCATGGCCGTCGATCATGAGATTGGCATGGTGCCGCTGGTGCGTAATCTGGAAGAGTTTTTCGCCCGCGAATCCTGCGGCTGGTGTACGCCATGCCGCGATGGCCTGCCGTGGAGCGTAAAAATTCTGCGTGCGCTGGAGCGTGGTGAAGGCCAGCCTGGGGACATCGAGACACTTGAGCAACTGTGTCGACAACTTGGGCCAGGTAAAACCTTCTGCGCGCATGCGCCGGGTGCGGTTGAACCCTTACAGAGCGCAATTAAATATTTCCGCGAAGAATTCGAAGCGGGCATTAAACAGCAATTCAGCAATACCCATGCGATTGGCGGTATCCAGCCAAACTTGCTGAAAGCGCGCTGGTAATTGGGGTTACTCGCCTGGGCGAGGCCGGAAAAAAATTTGATTAATACCTGAGAAAGACCTGCAATCTTCGCGATGTAACAACGCTGATACGGCGCGAAGGACAAAGGTTATTCAGGCCAACTGGAAGCATGCTAATGGCTACTATTCATGTAGACGGCAAAGAATACGAGGTAAACGGAGCAGACAACCTTCTTGAGGCTTGTCTTTCCTTAGGCCTTGATATTCCTTATTTTTGCTGGCATCCGGCGCTTGGGAGCGTGGGTGCGTGCCGCCAGTGTGCGGTGAAGCAATATCAAAACGCGGAAGACACGCGTGGCCGCCTGGTGATGTCCTGTATGACACCGGCATCCGACGGTACTTTTATTTCCATCGATGACGATGAAGCGAAGCAGTTCCGTGAAAGCGTAGTGGAGTGGTTAATGACCAACCACCCGCACGATTGCCCGGTCTGCGAAGAGGGCGGCAACTGCCACCTGCAAGATATGACCGTCATGACAGGTCATAGCTTCCGTCGCTATCGTTTTACTAAACGTACTCACCGTAATCAGGATCTTGGCCCGTTCATCTCACACGAAATGAACCGCTGTATCGCCTGCTACCGTTGTGTGCGTTATTACAAAGACTACGCAGACGGCACGGATCTTGGCGTGTATGGCGCGCACGATAACGTCTACTTTGGCCGTCCGGAAGATGGCACGCTGGAAAGTGAGTTCTCCGGCAACCTGGTGGAAATCTGCCCCACTGGCGTCTTCACCGACAAAACGCACTCTGAGCGTTACAACCGTAAGTGGGATATGCAGTTTGCGCCGAGCATCTGCCAGCAGTGTTCACTGGGTTGCAATACCAGTCCGGGTGAACGGTACGGCGAACTGCGCCGCATCGAAAACCGTTACAACGGTACCGTTAACCACTACTTCCTTTGCGACCGTGGCCGTTTCGGTTATGGCTATGTCAACCTGAAAGACAGGCCTCGTCAGCCGGTACAGCGCCGTGGCGATGATCTGATCACCCTGAATGCTGAGCAGGCGATGCAGGGCGCGGCGGACATTCTGCGTCAGTCGAAGAAAGTAATAGGCATTGGTTCGCCGCGCGCCAGCGTGGAGAGCAATTTTGCCCTGCGCGCGCTGGTCGGTGCGGATAATTTCTACACTGGCATCGCCAAAGGTGAGCAGGAGCGTCTGGAACTGGCGCTGAAAGTGCTGCGCGAAGGCGGCATCCGTACCCCGGCCCTGCGCGAAATCGAATCTTATGATGCGGTGCTGGTCCTCGGCGAAGACATCACGCAGACCGGCGCGCGCGTTGCGCTGGCGGTGCGTCAGGCCGTGAAAGGCAAAGCCCGAGAAATGGCGGCGGCGCAGAAAGTCGCCGACTGGCAGATTGCGGCGATCATGAACATCGGTCAGCGCGCCAAACATCCGCTGTTTGTTACCAACGTCGACAGCACCCGTCTGGATGATGTCGCTGCGTGGACCTATTGCGCACCGGTCGAAGATCAGGCGCGTTTAGGTTTCGCCATCGCTCACGCGCTGGATGAGACGGCGCCGGCGGTTGACGGTCTGAGCAGCGACCTGAAAAACAAAATCGATGTGATTGTCCAGGCGTTGGCCGGCGCGAAGAAACCGCTGATTATTTCCGGGACGAACGCCGGTAGCGTGGAAGTGATTCAGGCTGCTGCCAACGTGGCAAAAGCGCTGAAAGGGCGCGGTGCCGATGTCGGCATCACCATGATTGCTCGTTCGGTGAACAGCATGGGCCTGGGCCTGATTGGCGGCGGCAGCCTTGATGACGCGCTGGCGGAGCTGGAATACGGCCACGCTGATGCTGTTGTGGTGCTGGAAAATGATCTGCACCGCCATGCTTCTGCTGCACGCGTGGATGCCGCGCTGGCGAAAGCACCGCTGGTATTGGTGATTGATCATCAGCGTACGGCAATCATGGAGCAGGCTCATCTGGTGCTCTCCGCGGCCAGCTTTGCAGAAAGTGACGGTACGGTAATCAATAACGAAGGTCGCGCGCAGCGTTTCTTCCAGGTTTACGATCCGACCTACTACGACAGCAAAACCATTATGCTGGAGAGCTGGCGCTGGCTGCATTCGCTGCACAGCACCGTTGAAAACCGCGAAGTCGACTGGACGCAGCTTGACCATGTGATTGACGCCGCCGTTGAAGCGTTGCCGCAACTGGCAGGGATTAAAGAAGCGGCGCCGGACGCCAGCTTCCGCATCCGCGGTCAGAAACTGGCCCGTGAACCGCATCGTTACAGTGGACGTACCGCCATGCGCGCCAATATCAGCGTGCACGAACCGCGCCAGCCGCAGGATAAAGACACCATGTTCGCCTTCTCTATGGAAGGGAACAACCAGCCGTCCGCTCCGCGTTCTCAAATTCCGTTTGCGTGGGCACCGGGCTGGAACTCCCCGCAGGCATGGAACAAATTCCAGGCAGAAGTGGGTGGACACCTGCGTCACGGCGATCCGGGCGTACGTTTGATTGAGGCCAGCGAAAGTGGGCTGGAATACTTCACTTCCATTCCGGGAACCTTCGAAGCGCAAGAGGGTAAATGGCGTATCGCGCCGTACTACCACTTGTTTGGTAGCGATGAAATGTCGCAGCGTGCTCCGGTATTCCAGAGCCGTATGCCGCAACCATACATCAAGCTGAACCCGGCCGACGCTGCGAAGCTTGGCGTTAACGCGGGCGCGCATATCTCCTTCACCTGGGAAGGTCAGACCATCAGCCTGCCATTGCAGGTTTCCGAAGGTCTGACAGCAGGGCAGGTTGGTCTGCCGATGGGGATGCAGGGTATCGCGCCGGTGCTGGCCGGAGCACGTCTTGAAAATCTGCGGGAGGCGCAAGCATGAGCTGGTTAACACCGGATGTTATCGACATTTTGCTGAGCATCCTGAAAGCCGTTGTCATTCTGCTGGTGGTGGTCACCTGCGGTGCGTTCATGAGCTTTGGCGAACGACGCCTGCTCGGTTTGTTCCAGAACCGCTACGGACCGAACCGCGTTGGCTGGGGTGGTTCACTCCAGTTGGTTGCGGATATGATCAAAATGTTCTTTAAAGAGGACTGGATCCCGCGCTTCTCCGATCGTGTGATCTTCACCCTCGCGCCGATGATCGCCTTCACCTCGTTGCTGTTAGCGTTCGCTATTGTGCCGGTCAGCCCGACCTGGGTCGTGGCGGATCTGAACATCGGCATCCTGTTCTTCTTAATGATGGCAGGATTGGCGGTTTACGCGGTGCTATTCGCTGGCTGGTCGAGTAACAACAAATACTCACTGCTCGGTGCGATGCGTGCTTCTGCGCAAACTCTGAGCTATGAAGTGTTCCTTGGGCTTTCCCTGATGGGCGTGGTGGCGCAGGCCGGTTCATTCAACATGACCGATATCGTCAACAACCAGGCAGGTTTGTGGAACGTCATTCCGCAGTTCTTCGGTTTTCTGACCTTTGCTATCGCAGGCGTGGCGGTGTGTCACCGTCACCCGTTTGACCAGCCGGAAGCTGAGCAGGAACTGGCGGATGGTTACCACATTGAATATTCCGGGATGAAATTCGGTCTGTTCTTCGTCGGTGAATATATCGGTATCGTCACCATTTCCGCGCTGATGGTCACGCTGTTCTTCGGTGGCTGGCAGGGGCCGTTGTTACCGCCTTTCATCTGGTTCGCGCTGAAAACCGCGTTCTTTATGATGATGTTCATTTTGATTCGCGCCGCACTGCCGCGTCCTCGTTATGATCAGGTGATGTCGTTCGGCTGGAAAATCTGTCTGCCGTTGACGCTACTCAACTTGCTGGGAACAGCGGCTGTCATTCTCTGGCAGGCGCAATAAGGGGTGAAAAGACCATGACTTTAAAAGAATTACTCGTGGGCTTCGGCACCCAGGTCCGTAGTATCTGGATGATTGGCCTGCATGCTTTCGCGAAGCGCGAAACCCGTATGTACCCTGAAGAGCCGGTTTATCTGCCGCCGCGTTACCGTGGACGTATCGTGCTGACGCGCGACCCGGACGGTTCCGAGCGTTGCGTTGCCTGTAACCTTTGTGCGGTAGCGTGCCCGGTAGGCTGTATCTCGCTGCAAAAAGCGGAGATGCAGGACGGTCGCTGGTATCCGGAGTTTTTCCGTATCAACTTCTCACGCTGCATTTTCTGTGGTTTGTGCGAAGAGGCGTGCCCGACAACGGCGATTCAGCTCACCCCGGATTTCGAAATGGGTGAATACAAACGTCAGGACCTGGTGTACGAAAAAGAGGATCTGCTGATCTCCGGTCCGGGCAAATACCCGGAATATAACTTCTACCGGATGGCAGGTATGGCAATCGACGGCAAAGATAAAGGTGAAGCGGAAAACGAAGCCAAACCTATCGACGTCAAGAGCCTGTTACCGTAAGGAGAGGGGCAATGGAGTTCGCTTTTTATATCTGTGGCCTGGTCGCCATCCTGACGACGGTACGCGTAATAACGCATACCAACCCGGTGCACGCCTTGCTGTACCTGATTGTGTCGCTGCTGGCTATTGCCGGGGTCTTCTTTTCACTCGGCGCTTACTTCGCCGGTGCACTGGAGATCATCGTTTACGCCGGGGCCATCATGGTGCTGTTCGTATTTGTGGTGATGATGCTGAACCTTGGTAATACCGTGGTTGAGCAGGAGCGCAACTGGCTGTCGCCGCAAATCTGGATCGGCCCGGCGCTGCTCTCTGCGGTGCTGCTTGGGGTGATGATTTACGCCATTCTGGGCGTTAGCGATCAGGGTATCGACGGGGCAGCGATTAGCGCGAAAGCGGTTGGTATTACGCTGTTTGGCCCTTATGTTTTGGCCGTGGAGCTGGCCTCCATGCTGCTGCTTGCTGGTCTGGTTGTGGCCTTCCATCTGGGTCGCGAAGACAGGGCCGGTGAAGTGCTGAGCAATCGCACCGATGACCGCGCGAAAAGAAAAACGGAGGAGCAAGCATGATCCCCTTACAACATGGACTGATCCTCGCAGCGATTTTGTTTGTTTTGGGTCTGACCGGTCTGGTTATCCGCCGCAACCTGCTGTTTATGCTGATTGGGCTGGAAATCATGATTAACGCTGCTGCACTGGCCTTCGTGGTTGCTGGCAGTTACTGGGGACAGACCGACGGGCAGGTGATGTATATCCTCGCCATTAGCCTCGCGGCTGCGGAAGCGAGTATTGGCCTGGCGTTGCTGCTGCAACTCCATCGTCGCCGCCAGAATCTGAATATCGATTCAGTAAGTGAGATGCGTGGATGAACATGCTCGCCTTAACCATTATTCTGCCTTTTATTGGCTTTGTCTTACTCGCCTTTTCCCGTGGGCGCTGGTCAGAGAATCTTTCTGCAACCGTTGGCGTTGGCTCGATAGGTCTCGCGGCACTGGTGACCGCCCTTGTTGGCGTTGATTTTTTCAATAACGGTCAACAGGCGTTTTCGCAACCGCTGTGGACGTGGATGGCGGTCGGTGATTTCAACATCGGTTTCAACCTGGTGCTGGACGGCCTGTCTCTGACCATGCTTTCGGTCGTCACCGGCGTGGGTTTCCTGATTCATATGTTCGCTTCCTGGTATATGCGCGGAGAAGAGGGTTATTCCCGTTTCTTCGCCTACACCAACCTGTTTATCGCCAGCATGGTGGTACTGGTGCTGGCGGATAACCTGCTGCTGATGTACCTCGGCTGGGAAGGCGTGGGCCTGTGCTCCTATCTGCTGATCGGCTTCTACTATACCGATCCGAAGAATGGTGCTGCGGCGATGAAAGCATTCGTCGTTACCCGTGTGGGTGACGTCTTCCTCGCTTTCGCGCTGTTCATCCTTTACAACGAACTGGGTACGCTGAACTTCCGCGAAATGGTTGAACTGGCGCCGCAGCACTTCGCCAACGGCAATAACATGCTGATGTGGGCGACGCTGATGTTGCTGGGTGGTGCGGTCGGTAAATCCGCGCAACTGCCGTTGCAAACATGGCTGGCGGACGCGATGGCTGGTCCGACGCCGGTTTCCGCGCTGATCCACGCCGCTACCATGGTGACTGCCGGTGTTTATCTGATTGCCCGTACACATGGGTTGTTCCTGCTGACGCCGGAAGTGCTGCATCTGGTCGGTATCGTCGGTGCGGTAACGCTGCTGA
This sequence comes from Kosakonia oryziphila, assembly GCF_900094795.1. Taxonomy (GTDB): domain Bacteria; phylum Pseudomonadota; class Gammaproteobacteria; order Enterobacterales; family Enterobacteriaceae; genus Kosakonia; species Kosakonia oryziphila. The sequence continues at coordinate 24,718 of NZ_FMBC01000022.1, read as the reverse complement.
TGGCTGGTTTCGCCGCGCTGGTGCAGACGGATATCAAACGCGTACTGGCTTACTCAACCATGAGCCAGATCGGTTACATGTTCCTGGCGCTGGGCGTTCAAGCCTGGGACGCGGCGATTTTCCACCTGATGACGCATGCATTCTTTAAAGCACTGCTGTTCCTGTCGTCCGGTTCGGTGATCCTCGCCTGCCATCATGAGCAGAACATTTTCAAAATGGGTGGTCTGCGTAAGTCGATTCCGCTGGTATATGCTTGCTTCCTGGTTGGTGGCGCGGCGCTGTCGGCGCTGCCATTGCTGACCGCAGGCTTCTTCAGTAAGGACGAAATACTTGCTGGTGCGGTAGCAAACGGTCATGTCAATCTGATGATTGCCGGTCTGGTTGGCGCATTTATGACATCGCTGTACACCTTCCGCCTGATTTTCATTGTCTTCCACGGGAAAGAACAGATTCACGCTCACGCAGGGAAGGGGATCACCCATCATCTGCCGCTGATTGTGCTGCTGGTGCTCTCCACCTTTATTGGCGCAATGATTGTGCCACCGCTGAGAGGCGTTCTGCCAGAAACCACCGAGCTGGCGCACGGCAGCGTGGTCATGCTGGAAGTGGCGTCCGGTGCGGTTGCTGTCATCGGTATTCTGCTGGCGGCCTGGCTGTGGCTGGGTAAACGTACGCTGGTGCACTCGATTGCCAACAGCGCGACAGGTCGTTTCTTCGGGACCTGGTGGTTCAATGCCTGGGGCTTCGATGCGCTGTACGATCGCATCTTCGTGAAACCGTATCTTGGCATTGCCTGGCTGCTGAAGAGCGATCCGCTGAACGCGCTAATGAACATTCCGGCGATCCTTTCGCGCTTTGCAGGCAAAGGGCTGCTGTTTAGCGAGAACGGGTATCTGCGCTGGTATGTCGCGTCGATGAGCATTGGCGCAGTCGTGGTGCTGGCGTTGCTGATGGTATTGCGCTGAGCTGAGTTTGTGGGCCGGCTGGCGCTACGCTTACCCGGCCTGCAGACTGAATTTGTGTGATTTGTGGGGCGAGAAGATCCGTCTCCGGTGAAAACATATTTTAGGTAAGTATTCCTGACAGACAGGCGTTATCGGCGAAGTCAGAGTGGACACCGCCTGCGCAGAGCAACCGGAGCGTATTAAAGTACGTGAGGATTGTGAGCACAGCCGGGGTTCGCTATGACGAGCAAGGTAGCCTGAACAGGAATTAATATAAGGGACATACATCGCCATGTTATTACCCTGGCTAATACTAATCCCCTTTATCGGCGGCTTTCTCTGCTGGCAGACCGAACGCTTCGGCGTGAAGGTGCCGCGCTGGATCGCCCTGATCACCATGGGACTGACGCTGGCGCTTTCCCTGCAACTCTGGATGCAGGGCGGCTACTCTCTTACGCAATCCACCGGTCTGCCTTCCTGGCAGGAAGAGTTTAAACTGGAGTGGATCCCACGCTTCGGCATCAATATTCATCTGGCGATGGACGGTTTGTCGTTGCTGATGGTAGTGCTGACCGCTTTCCTCGGTGTGCTGGCGGTACTCTGCTCCTGGCGTGAAATCGAGAAATATCAGGGCTTCTTCCATCTTAACCTGATGTGGATTCTGGGCGGCGTTATCGGCGTGTTCCTTGCCATCGACATGTTCCTGTTCTTCTTCTTCTGGGAAATGATGTTGGTGCCGATGTACTTCCTGATTGCACTGTGGGGCCACAAAGCCTCCGACGGGAAGACGCGTATTACGGCTGCGACCAAGTTCTTCATCTATACCCAGGCCAGTGGTCTGGTCATGTTGATTGCCATCCTGGCGCTGGTAGTGGTGCACTATAACGCGACCGGTGTCTGGACATTCGACTATGAAGATCTGCTGAAAACGCAGATGTCCGATCACGTCGAATATTTGCTGATGCTTGGTTTCTTCATCGCCTTCGCGGTGAAAATGCCGGTAGTGCCGCTGCACGGTTGGTTACCGGATGCGCACTCGCAGGCACCGACCGCAGGTTCCGTTGACCTGGCGGGGATTCTGTTGAAAACCGCGGCCTACGGTCTGTTGCGCTTCTCGCTGCCGCTGTTCCCGAACGCTTCCGCAGAGTTTGCGCCCATCGCCATGTGGCTGGGGGTCATCGGTATTTTCTACGGTGCGTGGATGGCATTCACCCAGACAGATATCAAACGCCTGATTGCTTACACTTCGGTGTCACACATGGGCTTCGTGATGATTGCTATCTACAGCGGTAGCCAGCTAGCCTATCAGGGTGCGGTTATCCAGATGATTGCGCACGGTCTCTCTGCGGCGGGTCTGTTTATCCTGTGTGGTCAGTTGTACGAACGTGTGCATACTCGAGACATGCGTATGATGGGCGGGCTGTGGAGCAAGATTAAATGGTTGCCGGCGCTGTCGATGTTCTTCGCTGTCGCCACGTTGGGTATGCCGGGTACCGGTAACTTCGTCGGTGAATTCATGATCCTCTTCGGTAGCTACAAGGTTGTGCCGATGATCACGGTGATTTCCACCTTCGGTCTGGTTTTCGCATCGGTTTACTCACTGGCAATGTTGCATCGCGCCTACTTCGGTAAAGCGAAAAGCGAACTGGCCAGCAAAGAACTGCCGGGGCTGTCACTGCGCGAGCTGTTTATGATCCTGATCCTGGTTGTACTTCTGGTACTGCTTGGCTTTTATCCGCAGCCGATTCTGGATACTTCGCATGCCGCGATGGGTAATATCCAGCAGTGGTTTGTTAACTCTATTACTACTACAAGGCCGTAAATCGCCATGACAATTACTCCACAACACCTGATTGCGCTGCTGCCGCTGCTGATCGTCGGATTGACGGTGGTGGTTGTGATGCTATCCATTGCGTGGCGACGCAACCATTTCCTCAATGCCACGCTGTCGGTCATCGGCCTGAACGTTGCGCTACTCTCCCTGTGGTTTGTTGGGCAGGCGGGAGCAATGGATGTGACGCCGCTGATGCGCGTCGATGGTTACGCCATGCTCTACACCGGGCTGGTGCTACTGGCGAGCCTCGCCACTTGTACCTTCGCCTATCCGTGGCTGGAAGGGTATAGCGACAACAAAGAAGAGTTTTATCTGCTGGTACTGATTGCAGCAATGGGCGGCATTCTGTTGGCTAACGCCAACCATATGGCGGCGTTGTTCCTTGGTATTGAACTGATCTCCCTGCCGCTGTTCGGGCTGGTGGGTTATGCTTTCCGCCAGAAACGTTCGCTGGAAGCCAGTATCAAGTACACCATTCTGTCTGCCGCAGCTTCTTCTTTCCTGCTGTTCGGTATCGCACTGGTGTACGCGCAAACCGGGGATCTGGCATTTGTTGCTATCGGTAAGAGCCTCGGCGAAGGCATGTTGCAGGAACCGCTGTTGCTGGCGGGGCTGGGTCTGATGATTGTCGGTCTCGGTTTCAAACTCTCGCTGGTGCCGTTCCACCTGTGGACGCCAGACGTTTATCAGGGCGCGCCTGCGCCAGTCTCCACCTTCCTGGCGACTGCCAGCAAAATCGCCATCTTTGGCGTGCTGATGCGTTTGTTCCTCTATGCGCCGATTAGCGACAGCGAAGCCGTTCGTGTGGTACTGGGTCTTATTGCCTTTGTTTCCATCATCTTCGGTAACCTGATGGCGCTGAGCCAGACCAACATCAAGCGTCTGCTTGGTTTCTCCTCCATCTCGCACCTCGGCTATTTGCTGGTGGCGCTGATTGCGTTGCAGAACGGCCAGATGTCGATGGAAACCGTTGGTGTTTATCTGGCCGGTTACCTGTTTAGCAGCCTTGGTGCGTTTGGTGTGGTGAGCCTGATGTCTAGCCCATATCGCGGCCCGGACGCAGAATCGCTTTACTCCTATCGTGGTTTGTTCTGGCACCGTCCGATTCTCTCGGCGGTTTTGACGGTGATGATGCTGTCACTGGCGGGCATTCCGATGACTTTAGGCTTTATCGGTAAGTTCTACATTCTTGCCGTTGGCGTCGAGGCGCACCTGTGGTGGTTGACGGGCGCGGTGGTGGTCGGTTCGGCGATTGGTTTGTATTACTACTTGCGCGTGGCGGTAAGCCTCTATCTGAGTGCTCCGCAGCAACTGAACCGTGATGCGCCCTCCGACTGGGCCTACAGTGCTGGCGGGATTGTGGTGCTGATCTCTGCGTTGCTGGTATTACTGTTGGGTATTTACCCGCAGCCGCTGATCAGTATCGTACAGCTAGCGCTGCCGATGATGTAATTGCGTATAGCGCATAAACAAAAACCGCCGGGCTGTAAACCCGGCGGTTTTTTTATGGTGCGGAAATTATTTCGCCAGTAACGGCTGTGAAGCAACCTGGTGGTGGCTGATCAGCGGGCCGCGGATGTTATTGGCGGCGCGGTCGAGCACTTCCTGAATCACTGACGAAAGCTCGTTGATTTCGAACTTCGCGACATAGCCATCAGCCTGTACTTTACGTACGTGATCTTCGTTCGCGCTACCGGAGAGTGACGAGTGGATCACCACCGGAATGTTTTTCAGGCGCGGATCGGTTTTTATCAGACGCGTTAAAGTAAAACCGTCCATTTCCGGCATTTCAAGATCGGTCAGTACCATGGCGATCTTATCGCTAACCGGTACACCTTCGCTGTCGGCCTGTTGCGCCAGACGCTGGATCTTCTCCCACGCATCTTTGCCGGTGATATGCATGTCGGTCGGAATTTCCATCGAGTTGAGGCCTTTTTCCAGCATGGCGCGTGCCACTTTGGAATCTTCCGCCACAATCGCTACCGAGCCCGGTTTCAGATGGAATTTCTTGTCCGGTACATGATCGCCATGAACGTCGTGATCCGCAGGCACAATGTCATACAGAATCTGCTCAACATCCAGCACCATCGCCAGATTGTTAGTGTCCTTATCGTCATCCAGGCAGGCAATGCTGGTGATATAACGACCGTTGATCGCTTTCTCTGCCGTATGCACTTGTTTCCAGTCCAGGCGAATGATGTTATCTACCGACTCCACTGCAAAGGCCTGTACGCTACGGGCATATTCTGTGATCAACAAAATATTGAGGCCGGTCGTGGGCTTGCAGCCCGCAACCGCAGACAAGTCAATCACCGGGATCACCTGGTCGCGAATATTGACCATCCCCATTAAGGGCGGCTTCATGCCAGCAGGGCGAGTGAAGGTGGGCATCGGCACGATTTCGCGCAATTTAAACACGTTGATGCCAAACAGCTCTGATTTCGTTGAATCCAACGATGTGCCGAGACGAAACAGCAACAGCTCAAACCGGTTCGACAGAGTTAGATTCGCCCTGTCATCGATGTCTTTCTGGAAATTATCCATCATGCCCTCAATAGAAAATGCCTGCGTATATCCATTATCGGCATGTGGGGAAAAAAATAGAGTGCTTAAATGAAAATCAAATGTGAACCAGCGCAAAATCCTCAGCCAGAGTTGTTTGCGCAAAGAGTGCCTGGCATTCGGCCAGCACCGCCTGGCTACCTTTCTCGTCATAGCGCGAACTGAGGTGTGTAATCACCAGCCTGCCTGCGCCCGTGTTCAGCGCCAGTTGCGCGGCCTGCCGCGTTGAACTGTGACCACGACTATTTGCTTTCTCCTCCATCGCACTTTCCAGCGTGGCTTCATGCACCAGCAGATCCACACCATGCGCCAGTTCAAGCGATGCAGGGCAGGGAGAGGTATCGCCAAAAATCGCCAGCTTTTTACCCGGCTCTGCCGGAGCAAGATAATCAGTACCGCGCAGTGTTCGTCCATCTTCCAGCGTCACCGTTTCACCCGCTTTTAATTTCTGAAACAGCGGCCCTGGTGCTACACCTGCGGCGACCAGCGCGGCTGCGTCCAGTGTGCCGGGCTTATCGTGCTCTTCAATACGATAACCGTAGCACTCCACCGGGTGCGCCAGCGGGTAAGCCGTAACTTTGCGCAGACCGTCATCCACTACCAGCCCGGCCGTTATTTCATGGATTGTCAGCGGATAGTCGGTCCATGAACCGCTCAGCCGTAAGGTTGTTTCCACAAACTCGCGAATACCTTGCGGGCCATAAATATCCAGCGGCTGAACATTCCCGGCCATTGAGCGGCTGCACAGCAACCCCGGCAAACCAAACAAATGATCGCCATGCAGATGAGTGATAAAAATTTTGTCCAGCTTACCAGGATGGAATGCCGTCCGCAGCATCTGGTGCTGCGTGCCTTCTCCGCAATCAAACAACCAAAGCCCTGCGCGGGTTGGATGCTGTAAATTCAATAGCATCGCAGTTACGTTACGCGCGCGTGTCGGGACGCCAGCGGAGGTGCCAAGGAAAATCAGTTCCACAGTTATGCTCTGCCCAAATCACAAAAAATTGAGTATAACGGATGATAACAAATAAGGAGCAAGAGATGATCCGCTGGCAAGACCTGCACCATTCTGAACTCACCGTTGCTGAACTCTACGCCGCGCTGAAGCTGCGCTGCGAAGTGTTTGTTGTGGAGCAAACCTGCCCCTATCTGGACGTGGATGGCGAGGATCTGACAGGAGAAAACCGACATATCCTCGGTTGGAAAGGGGATCAACTGGTGGCGTATGCGAGGATTCTGAAAAGTGATGATGATCTATCGCCCGTGGTGATTGGCCGGGTGATTGTCAGCGCTCAGGTTAGAGGGGAAAAACTGGGCTACCAGTTGATGGAACGCGCCGTGAATTCCTGTGTGCAGCATTGGCCGCAACGGGCGCTATACCTGGGAGCGCAGGCACATCTGCAATCTTTTTATGCACACTTTGGCTTTCAGCCCGTGACAGATGTCTATGATGAAGACGGCATTGCGCATATCGGAATGGCGCGGGAGATCCGCCAGGCGTAACCCGTAGTGTTTGTCTATAGTTAGCGGACAGGTGCATAACATGGAGACAAACGATGTCATACCACTCTTATGATTCAAACATTGATGACGACCTGACCCTGCTGAGCGAAACGCTGGAAGAAGTTCTTCGCTCCTCGGGCGACCCTGCAGACCAGAAGTACATCGAGCTTAAAGCCCGCGCCGAGCAGGCGCTGCATGACGTGAAGAACCGCGTCAGCAGGGCGTCGGATACCTACTACTATCGGGCGAAAAAAGCAGTGTATCGCGCCGACGATTATGTTCATGAAAAACCGTGGCAGGGCATTGGTGTCGGCGCTGCTGTCGGTCTGGTACTTGGTCTGCTACTGGCCCGCCGCTAACGCTTCACTTCCCCTCCCTGGAAGGGGGTACTGTTATTACGTTAAGTACCCCGTATACTATGTGGTTTTTAACAGGGAGGGGCTTGCGTGCTTTCCATTTCCTCTGCGCTTGGCGATCTGTATCGCCGCTTGACCGAGCGTTTTCCCCGGTCGCCTGGTTTTCACTTTTTTGATGCGCCTTTCCCGTTAAACGACGCTTTCGATCCACTGGCATGGCTTGCCAGTCAGTCTGTCTGGCCGCAATTTTACTGGCAGCAGCGTAGCGGAGACGAGGAAACAGCCGTGCTTGGCGCGCTCTGCCACTTCTCATCGTTGCCTCTCGCTCAACAATTTTTACACTCTCTGCAAGAAGATGTTCGTATCTGGGGGCTTAATGCTTTCGATCCTTCGCAGGGAGCCCTGTTTTTGCCACGCCTTGAGTGGCGTCGTGAAGGTGGCCGAGCGATATTACGGCTTTACCTCTACAGCGAGACCTCTCTGTATGACGATGCTGAGCGCGCTGCTGAGTTTTTACAGGCGCTCTCGCCTTTCACCCCGCTTGCCAGCCTGAAGCAGCAACCATGCCTTGAGCAGCGCCATTACCCGGAGCGTGACGCATGGAAGAACCTGATCGCGCAGGCGCTGGGGACGCTCGAAAGCGCGGCGCTGGATAAAGTGGTGCTCGCCCGGGCGACCGATTATTGCTATGCAAATGCCGTGGATGCGGCTTCGCTGATGGCTGCCAGCCGCCGCGTTAATTATCACTGCTTCCACTTTATGATGGCCTTTGATGCGCAGAACGCTTTTTTAGGATCTTCGCCGGAACGTCTGTGGCGGCGACGCGGCAATGCACTGCGTACCGAAGCGCTGGCCGGAACGGTAGCTGGTCATGATGACGATCTGCGGGCGCAGCACCTGGCCGCCTGGCTGATGAGCGACGATAAAAATCAGCGGGAAAATATGCTGGTGGTGGAAGATATCTGCCAACGCTTGCAGCAGCAAACCGCGGCCCTCGATGTGTTGCCGCCGCAGATCGTCAGGCTGCGCAATGTTCAGCACCTACGGCGTTGTATCTGGAGCGATTTACAAACGCCCGACGACGCATTATGCCTGCAACTGTTACAGCCGACAGCCGCCGTCGCCGGCTTACCGCGCCGCGCCGCGTGGGACTTTATTCAGTGCCACGAACCGTTCACCCGTGAATGGTATGCCGGTTCGGCGGGATATTTATCCCGTCAGCAGAGTGAATTCTGCGTCGCGTTACGCTCAGCAAAAGTCAGCGGTAGTACCGTTCGACTGTACGCTGGCGCTGGCATTGTGCCGGGATCGGACGCCGAGCAAGAGTGGCAGGAAATCGACAATAAAGCGGCTGGTCTGCGATCTTTATTAGAACTTACGCACACATAACCGATTCATATCAAAATTAAATTTTTTCTGATTATTTATACTTAACAGCAATATTGATACCGGACAAACTCATGTCAATCAGTTCATTTAACCGACGCTGGGCGACGGTGATCCTTGAGGCCCTTACCCGTCATGGTGTCAGGCATGTTTGTATCGCCCCCGGCTCGCGTTCTACCCCATTAACGCTGGCGGCAGCGGAAAATAGCGCTTTTATTCACCATACGCACTTTGATGAGCGCGGCTTAGGCCATCTTGCGCTGGGGCTGGCGAAAGCGAGCAAAGAGCCCGTCGCGGTTATCGTGACGTCCGGTACGGCAGTGGCAAATCTCTATCCCGCGCTGATCGAAGCCGGTCTGACCGGCGAAAAGCTGGTACTGCTCACCGCCGATCGCCCGCCAGAGCTGATTGATTGTGGGGCAAACCAGGCTATCCGCCAGCCTGGGATGTTTGCCTCGCATCCCGCTGAATCGCTCGCGCTGCCGCGCCCGTCGCAGGAGATCCCGGCCCGCTGGCTGGTGTCGGCTATTGATAACGCGCTCGGCTCGCTACATGGCGGGGCGGTACACATAAACTGTCCATTCGCTGAACCCCTGTATGGCGAAATGGATGAAAGCGGTCTTGCCTGGCAACTGGCGCTGGGCGACTGGTGGCAGAATAATAAACCGTGGCTGCAAACACCTAACAAAGTCAGTACCGAAAAGCAGTGTGACTGGTTTTTCTGGCGGCAAAAACGCGGCGTCATTGTGGCCGGTCGTATGAGTGCTAGCGAAGGTAAGCTGCTGGCCGAATGGGCAAAAACGCTTGGTTGGCCATTAATGGGGGATGTTTTATCCCAGACTGGCCAGCCGTTACCATGCGCCGATCTGTGGCTTGGCAACAGCCGCGCGACAGAAGAACTGGCTCAGGCGCAAATTGTGTTGCAGTTTGGCAGTAGCCTGACCGGTAAACGGTTACTACAGTGGCAGGCAACCTGCGAACCGCAAGAATACTGGCTGATTGATAATCTACAGGGGCGGCTGGATCCATCGCACCATCGCGGACGTCGGCTGGTTTCGGATGTCGCCAGTTGGCTGGCGCTACATCCGGCGGAGCCGCGCGCGCCCTGGTGCGTGGAACTACCTCATCTCTCCGCACAGGCGTGGGAAAGGGTCGCGGCACAGCGTGAAACCTTTGGCGAAGCGCAGCTTGCGCACCGCATTGCCGATTATTTACCGGAACAGGGGCAGCTTTTTCTCGGCAACAGCCTGGTGGTACGGCTGGTGGATGCACTCGGGCAGATCCCGGCAGGTTATCCCGTATTCAGCAACCGCGGTGCCAGCGGCATCGACGGTTTGTTATCAACTTCAGCAGGCGTGCAGCGCGCCAGCGCCCGTCCGACGCTGGCAATGGTTGGTGATCTTTCTGCCCTCTATGATCTGAATGCGCTGGCGTTGTTGCGTCAGGTTCCGGCACCTTTTGTCCTGCTGGTGGTGAATAACAACGGTGGGCAAATCTTTTCTCTGTTGCCGACACCACCCGCCGAGCGCGAGCAGTTCTATCTGATGCCGCAGAACGTGCATTTTGACCACGCAGCGGCAATGTTCGGTCTTGATTACCACCGTCCTGAAAGCTGGGAAGCGCTGGAGCAGGCGTTATCCGGCGCCTGGCGCAAACCTGGCGCTACGCTGATTGAACTGGTGGTCAACGACACGGATGGTGCGCAGGCGTTGCAAACGCTGCTGGCGCAGGTGAGCCAGTTGTGATGTTGCACGGGCTTGCTTTCTCCTCCGACAGGCCGCAGCCGTGGCTGGTATTTTTGCACGGCTTTTCCGGCGATAACCGTGAGTGGCAAGCGGTCAGTGAAACGCTGACGGCGTTCCCCCGGCTTTTGCTCGATCTGCCTGGGCATGGTGGTTCCGCCGATCTCTTTGTGACCTCGTTCGATGAGATGGACGCGCTGTTGCGGGCAACGCTTGTTCGTTACAACATACAAAACTACTGGCTGGTAGGTTATTCGCTGGGCGGGCGTGTTTCGATGTATCACGCCTGCCAGCATCCTGCCGGTTTGTGCGGTGTCGTGGTGGAAGGTGGGCACCCAGGCCCGCCTGATGAAACTCTGCGCCAGCAACGTCTGGTATCGGACAGACAATGGGCGTCGCGTTTTCGTCAGCAGCCGCTGGAGGCCGTCTTTGATGCCTGGTACCGGCAGTCGGTTTTTGCCTCGCTCAGCGAGCCGCAGCGCGCAGCGCTAGTCGCATTGCGCAGCCGGAACAATGGCGCAACGCTTGCCGCCATGCTGGAAGCAACATCGCTGGCGCAGCAGCCCGATCTTCGTAGCACATTACGGGCGCTTTCCATTCCTGTTCATTATTTATACGGCGAATATGACAGTAAGTTTCAGGTGCTGGCGACGCAAGTCACCGGCCACTGTCACGCTATTCCTGCCGCCGGGCACAACGCGCACCGGGAAAATCCCGCAGCCGTTGCTGACGTCCTGGCGCGAATTCTGCGTCTTGAGATAAAGGGCACACTATGATCTATCCAGATGAAAGCATGCTTTACGCGCCGGTTGAGTGGCGTGACTGTTCCGAAGGCTACACCGACATTCGTTACCAGAAGTCTGCCGACGGGATTGCCAAAATCACCATCAATCGCCCGCAGGTACGCAATGCGTTCCGTCCGCTGACGGTGAAAGAGATGATCCAGGCGCTGGCTGATGCGCGTTATGACGACAGCATTGGCGTTATCATTCTGACCGGCGAAGGTGACAAAGCATTTTGCTCCGGCGGCGATCAGAAAGTGCGCGGTGATTACGGCGGTTACCAGGATGACTCCGGCGTTCATCATCTTAACGTGCTCGATTTCCAGCGCCAGATCCGTACCTGCCCGAAACCGGTGGTGGCGATGGTGGCTGGCTATTCTATTGGCGGCGGCCATGTACTGCACATGATGTGCGATCTGACCATTGCGGCTGAAAACGCGATTTTCGGTCAAACCGGCCCGAAAGTCGGCTCCTTTGATGGCGGTTGGGGCGCGTCTTATATGGCACGCATTGTCGGGCAGAAAAAAGCCCGCGAGATCTGGTTCCTCTGCCGTCAGTATGATGCGCAACAGGCGCTGGATATGGGGTTGGTGAACACGGTGGTGCCGGTGACGGAGCTGGAGAAAGAGACCGTGCGCTGGTGCCGCGAAATGCTGCAAAACAGCCCGATGGCGCTGCGTTGCCTGAAAGCGGCGCTGAATGCTGACTGCGACGGCCAGGCGGGTCTGCAAGAACTGGCGGGTAATGCCACCATGTTGTTCTATATGACCGAAGAGGGCCAGGAAGGACGCAACGCCTTTAACCAGAAACGTCAGCCCGATTTCAGCAAATTCAAACGGAACCCATAATGCGACAGGCGCAACTTTACCGTTGGCAAATTCCGCTTGATGCGGGTGTCGTGCTGCGCGAACGTCGCCTGAAAACCCGCGATGGCTTATTTGTCCATTTACAAGCCGATGGGCGCGAAGGGTGGGGAGAGATCTCCCCGCTGCCGGGCTTTAGCCATGAAACGCTGGACGAGGCGCAACAAGCAGCAATCAGTTGGCTGCGCGGCTGGCGTGAAGATCAAACGCTATCGCTGCCCGAACTGCCGTCGGTGGCGTTTGGTTTGAGTTGTGCGCTGGCGGAACTGCGCGGCGAATTACCGCAACAGGCGGACTTTCGCGCTGTCATGCTGTGTACTGGCGATCCAGACGATCTCTTTGCTGCACTGGCTGCTTTACCGGGTGAGAAAGTGGCGAAAGTGAAGGTCGGGTTATACGAAGCAGTGCGTGATGGCATGGTGGTTAACTTGCTGCTGGAGTCGATCCCTGATTTGCGCCTGCGCCTGGACGCCAATCGCGCCTGGACGCCGCTGAAAGCGCAGCAGTTCGCCAAATATATAAACCCGGAATATCGCTCGCGCATCGCCTTTCTCGAAGAGCCGTGCAAAACCTCCGCAGAGTCGCTGGCCTTTGCCCGCGAAAGCGGGATCACTATCGCCTGGGATGAAAGCCTGCGCGATGATGATTTTCAGCTTACGTCGCAGCAAGGATTGGGCGCGGTGGTGATTAAACCTACGCTGACCGGCAGTTTGCAGCGGGTACAACAGCAGGTCGCAGCAGCAAAAGCGCTCGGGCTGACAGTGGTGATCAGTTCGTCCATTGAATCCAGCCTTGGCCTGACGCAACTCGCGCGTATCGCCGCCTGGCTGACGCCTGGCACCATTCCCGGGCTGGATACCTTACAACTGATGCAGTGCCAGCTCCTGCGCAGTTGGCCAGAGAGCGACTTACCCTGTTTACAGGCAGAGGTACTGGAACCACTACTATGACCTTTACGGACTGGCCCTGGCGGCACTGGCGGAAGGTTCGCGGCGATCAAATAGCGGCCCGCTTTGAACAACAAACCCTGAACTGGTGTGAACTGTGCGCACGTATTGATGCGCTGGCCAGTGGTTTTGCATGCCAGGGGGTGAACATCGGTGATGGCGTGATGCTGCGGGCGCGTAATCATCCGGATACGCTGCTGGCGTGGCTGGCATTGTTGCAGTGCGGCGCACGAGTCTTGCCGGTTAACCCGCAACTGCCTGCTGTGTTGTTGGATGCACTCTTACCGCAACTGACGTTGCGCTTTGCGTTGGATTTAGATGCTGGCGGCGACTGGCCTGCTCTGGAAGCACTGGCGCTTCATGAACTCGCTGGCGAGCATGCTGTGGCGTGGCAGCTGCAGCGTCTGGCATCGATGACTTTGACTTCCGGCTCAACCGGGCTGCCGAAAGCGGCCGTTCACACGTTTCATGCGCACCTCGCCAGCGCCCAGGGAGTACTGGCGTTGATTCCCTATGCTGACAATGATGACTGGCTGCTATCGCTGCCGCTGTTTCACGTCTCCGGGCAGGGGATTTTGTGGCGCTGGCTGCTGGCCGGGGCGCGGATCGCCGTACAGCCTGCATTACCTTTGTCACAGGCGCTGGTCGGTTGCACGCACGCTTCGTTGGTGCCGACGCAGTTGTGGCGCTTACTCAACGACAATGCGTCGGTATCGTTGAAAGCGGTACTACTGGGCGGCGCAGCAATCCCGGTAGCGCTGACGCAGCAGGCGCGTGAGCGCGGTATTCGCTGTTTTTGCGGCTATGGCCTGACGGAGTTTGCCTCGACAGTCTGCGCTAAAGAAGCCGACGGCGCGCCAGATGTCGGTTACGCCCTGCGCGGACGCGAAGTGAAAATCGTTGATGAAGAGGTCTGGCTGCGGGCGGAGAGCATGGCGTCAGGGTACTGGTGTAACGGCGAGCTTTTGCCGCTGACGAACAGAGAGGGCTGGTTTGCCACTCGTGATCGCGGGATGCTCCACGGCGGTTGCCTCACTATTCGTGGTCGGCTGGATAACCTTTTCTTCAGCGGCGGGGAAGGGATTCAGCCGGAAGAGGTGGAACGCGTGATCGCACGTCATCCACAGGTTCAGCAGGTTATGGTTGTGCCGGTTGATGATGTCGAGTTCGGTCAGCGCCCGGTGGCTGTGGTGGAGTGTGAAGGCGGTGTTGATGCGGCTGCACTGTCAGCATGGGTGAGCGATAAACTGGCTCGTTTTCAGCAGCCGCTGCACTGGCTGGCGATGCCTGCTGAGCTGAAAAAGGGAGGGATCAAAATCTCGCGGCGCGCGGTGCTTCAGTGGGCGAATGCCGTCGTTAATGGTGCGGTGCAGTAGCCTTTTCCAACGCCCTATCCCTGGTCACTGCGTTATCAGGTACGCGCCGTCATTTTGCATCAGCGGGCAGACAATTGTCCGTTGCCGCATCGATATTTACTTGATAATAATGAAAAATAAGCACAACGGTATAGCACGCCGAAGCGCTAGCAAAGTGAGTGGTTTAGCGCATCCTCCCTTTTTTATTGATTATGCGAAAAGAAAAATAGGCATATAATCAGCAGCTTTGGGAAATTGGCTTGAAATGTGCGGATATCAAAAATGAAAAAAGTGGCTTTATTAGGGTTAGCCAGTCTGCTGCTGGCATCTGCCGGCGCACAGGCTGTGAGTTTAAATGGTCAGCTTGGTAAAAATTACAGCAACTTAGGTTTCGGTTTGGGTACTGAAACCAGCGGTATTGCCGTGACCGGCAACTGGGCGCATAGCGAAGATGATGGTGAAGTCGCCGGTCTGGGGCTGGGCTATAACCTTCCGTTGGGGCCGTTCCTGGCGACGGTCGGCGGTAAAGGCCTTTATATCAGCCCGGATTCTGGCAGCGACGGTTATGCCATTGCGGTCGGCGGTGGCCTGCAATGGAAAATTGCCAGCAGCTTCAGCCTGTTTGGCGAATATTATTACTCACCGGATTCGCTCTCCAGCGGTGTGAAAGAGTACCAGGAAGCGAACGCTGGTGCGCGTTACACCATTATGCGCCCACTGACCGTTGAAGCCGGTTATCGCTATATCGATATGACCTGTAAAGAAGGTCATCGTAATAACGCTGTCGCTGATGGTCCGTACGTCGGCGTAAGCGCCAGCTTCTGATTCCCCGGCGTGCCAGGTTATTGCCTTTTTTACCCCGCACATGCGTTATAGTGTTTCAACCTCGATTGCTGGAGATAAGAATGTTAAACGTGGAGATGCTGTCCACCGGCGATGAAGTGCTGCATGGTCAGATTGTGGATACCAATGCGGCATGGCTGGCGGACTTTTTCTTTAATCAGGGACTGCCGTTAACGCGCCGCAACACCGTCGGCGATAATCTCAATGATCTGGTTGCTATTCTGCGTGAACGCAGTGAACACGCGGATGTACTGATTGTAAACGGCGGTCTTGGGCCAACCAGCGACGATCTGAGTGCGCTGGCGGCGGCAACGGCCAAAGGTGAAGCGCTGGTGCTGCACGAAGCCTGGCTGGCGCAAATGGAGCGTTTCTTTAGTGAACGTGGCCGCGTGATGACGCCCAGCAACCGCAAACAGGCGGAAATCCCGGCCAGCGCGGAACTGGTGGATAACCCGGTCGGCACCGCATGCGGTTTTGCCGTACAGCTCAACCGTTGTCTGATGTTCTTTACCCCCGGCGTGCCGTCTGAGTTCAAGGTGATGGTCGAGCACGAAATCCTGCCGCGTCTGCGTGTGCGCTTTACGCTGCCAGAGCCGCCAGTTTGTCTGCGCCTGACCACCTTTGGTCGCTCAGAAAGCGATCTGGCGCAAAGCCTGGAGCACCTCGAATTGCCTGAAGGCGTGGTGATGGGTTACCGCTCATCGATGCCGATTATTGAACTGAAACTGACCGGTCCGGCGGAGCATCGCGCGGCAATGGAAGCCGTATGGACGCAAGTGAAACGTGTCGCCGGAGAGAGCCTGATTTTTGAAGGCACCATCGGCTTACCGGCGCTGCTTGCCGCGCGGCTACGCGAACGCCAGCTCAGTCTGACCCTGAGCGAGCAGTTCACCGGTGGTCTGGTCGCGCTGCAACTTTCCCGCGCCGATGCGCCACTGCTGGCCAGTGAAGTATTGCCGTCGCAGGCGGAAGCACTGGCGCAAAGCGCACGCTGGACGACCGAACTACGCAACCGGCATCTTGCCGGGTTGGCGCTGACTGTCACTGGTCTGGAAGAGGAGCACCTCAACTTTGCGCTTGCGACGCCGGAAGGGACGCAGGCGCTACGGGTGAAATTCAACACCAATCGCCATGGTCTGGTTGTGCGTCAGGAAGTGTGCTCGATGATGGCGCTCAATATCCTGCGTCGCTGGCTGGAAGGTAAAGATTTGGCCAGCGATCACGGCTGGATCAATGTCGTCGAAATCCTGTCGGTGTAATTCTGAAAGAAAGGGTAACGGCTTGCCGTTACCCTAATGCTTGCGCCAGCAGTGTGATGGGATGTTCGCAGCGCTTGCTGGTGGACATCTCTATCTGCCATTTACAGGTTTCACAATCCGTCACCACCAGGTCGGCGCCGCTGGCCTCAATCTGGGCAAACAGTGGCGCGCCGATGGCCTGCGAAGTTGTGTAGTTCTCGCTTTTAAAACCGTACGTGCCAGCGATACCGCAACAGCGGGAGTCCAGCACCGTCAGTTCCAGCCCGGGAATGCGCCGCAGCAGCTCCAGCGTATAGTGCGTCCAGCCCATTTTTTCCATATGACATGGGGTGTGATAGACCACCTTCAACGGTGTCTCGCGCAGCGTCAGTTTTTTCCCTTCATCCAGCATGCGCCAGATCCAGCGCGTCGCCAGATCGATGTGTGAGCGTACGTGGCTGTTATCCACATCCAGCAGGTGCGGATACTCATCTCGCAGGGTGAAAGCGCAGGTAGAAGAGGTGGCGATTACCGGTAAGCCTTGCTGGTCAATGGTCTGCGTCAGCGAGTGCACATTGAATTGCGCCTGTTTTTTCGCTTTTGCGTAGAAGCCATTGGCAATCAACGGCACACCGCAACATTTCTCCCGCTGTAATAACTGTACGCCAATCCCCATATCGTTCAGCAGGCGGATCAGATCTTTACCCAACTGTGGATGGTTGTAATTGACATAGCAGCCGTGGAAAAACGCCACCTGTTGAGAAAATGCCCGCTGTTGCGCGGCGATGCTACGATACCAGCGGCGAAAGGTACCGTGAGAGTATTTGGGCAGCGTGCGGTGGTGATCGATTTTCAGCGTCTTATCAAGCAACTGACGTACCGGTTTTAACGCCGTAGCGGTGTTGACGATCGGAGCAAAGGGTGTTGACAGCGAGCCCATCAAATCCGTATGGCTGAGGATGGCATTACGCAGTGAGAACGGTTTTGCTGCGTACTGGACACGGGCGCGCTGAATAATGTCGCCAATCTTCACCCCGGAAGGGCAGGCGGTTTCACAGCGTTTACAGTTGGTGCAATACTTCAGCGCATCGTCATACAGCGCAGCATCTTTCAGACGCAGCCGTTCACCATCGGGGCCGGCTTGTTTCGGACCGGGATAATTGGGGTTGACCCGGCTGACCGGGCATGCAGTGGTGCATGCAGTGCATTTAATACAGCTTTCGAACTGCGTGCTGTTCATTGTTCTCCTCCCTGTGCAATGATCTGCTGCGCGGCATGCAGCGCCGTTACGGCACAAACCCCGCCGCCGCATCCCTGGGCGACCGCATCGAACCCGCCCAGCACCGAACCAATGATATAAAGATTATCCACGATAGCGCCCTGATACAGGCCGCGCAGTTGCGCGTCGGTCCGGACGCCAAATTGTTGCCATGGCTGGCTGTCAAACACATCGTCACGATACCAGTCGCTGCGCTTGTCGCTCTGCATTACATCAAGATCAAAAACCGCCTCCCGCACGCGATCGCGCCCGGCGATCAGGCCATTGCTGAAGAAGCTGCCGCTGGCAAGCACGACGTGGCGAGCGCGCAGAGGGATGTCTTCATGCTTACGGGTCCAGATCTGTGTGACATGGTTGTGGCTGATGTCGGCACGCAACACCTCGTCGCCTGGCATCCAGTTCCCACCTTGTTGAATAAAACGCTGCTGCAATAATAACTGCATGCGCATTCCCGGTACGGATGGCGGCAGCGTCGGCAGTAGGCGCAGCGGGCATGCTAATTGTTTATTCAGTTGCGTAAATACGTGGTTGTCCGTCAGGCCGAAGCAGGCGGGTAGCCAGAGCATCCCGTATTGTTGGCTGAGTGGCAGCAGCGCGTCATACAGCTCGCTATAATTTTCCGGCGCATCCAGCACGCGGGCAATATTCACCGAGCGGAACTCGCTAGAGTTATCGCGCAGCCTGTTCAGCGTCGGCAGTTCAATCTCTTCGGCGTGGGCATCGATGCCGCGTTTACGCAACGCACCTGCTGCCAGTTGCGGCTGAAAATCAAGAAACCCACTAATGCCGACCACTGCAGTTCGCTGCTGCGCATCCGTTTTGCTCGGCACTTCCTGCGGGCTAAGCCAGGCGCG
Source organism: Kosakonia oryziphila (assembly GCF_900094795.1). Lineage (GTDB taxonomy): Bacteria > Pseudomonadota > Gammaproteobacteria > Enterobacterales > Enterobacteriaceae > Kosakonia > Kosakonia oryziphila. Next base: position 6,230 of record NZ_FMBC01000022.1, on the reverse strand, counting down.
GCGAAACGTGCCCAGTGGCGTCACACGTTGGTGCGGTGTCTCGATCTCCCCCTGCAACGCCAGTTTACAGTTGGCGAGCAGGGTTTGCGCCTGCTGCGCGTAGCGGCGCACCGCTTTCGCACCCAGTAGTGCGTAAGGATGCGCACCATGCTGTTGCTCCAGCAAGGCAATCGCGCTGTCGATGTCGGTAACGGGTTGTCCGTCAGGCAGAAAAGAGAACAGATCCAGCGAGCCGGAAGAGAAACTCAGTGCGCTCTGGCCCCGGCTGATAATCGCGCAGCGTTGCCCGCTTTCACTCAGGCGAATGCCGCACAGCAATCCTGCCAGCCCACCACCTATGATGACCGTATCAAATCTCATCTTCGGCCTCCTTTTCCAGACCACATAATCCCTGGTAGACCCAACGAGTAAACTCGCTTTCGCGCAGGGCATCGCCCCAGGCCACCGGTTTCACGCCTTTCCAGCGCTCATTAAGGAAATCACTCAACTGGCTGAGAGATTCGGTTTCGCTGGTAACATGCAGACGGTTTAACAGCCCGGCGGCGCGACAGGCGCATAACTCACCCTGGCAGGTGCCCATGCCGACACGTGTGCGGCGGCGCAAATCGAGCAGCGAATGGACATTCATGTTTTCCACTGCGTACTGCACTTCACCCGCCGTCACGGCTTCACATTCGCAGACCAGGCTGCGGTTGTGGCGATCGCTGCCGAGCCAGCCAGGCGTACGATCGCCGTGACGATAGACCGCAGAACCGCGCAGCGGCGTTGGCAGCGAGATGATTTTTTTCAGCGTCTGCTCAGTTGATTCCCGGGAGCCAGGCAGCGGTGTGGAGGCGGTGGTGCAGGTCGCGCTGTGGTTCAGTTTTCTGCAGACAGTGTCCGTTGCCCATTCGGCCATCAGGCGGTAGGTCATCAGTTTACCGCCAGTAATAGTGATAAACCCTTCCAGCCCGTCGCGCTGTGCGTGATCCAGCAGCACAATGCCCCGGCTGACATTGCGGCCGCTCGGGTCGTCGTCGCTGGCTACCAGTGGACGTACGCCTGCATAGGCGCGCAGAATGCGCGTTTGCGCCATTACCGGCGCCAGTTTTTCCCCTTCGCGCAGTAAAATATCCACCTCTTCCGGCGTCACGCGGACGTTATCGATATCGGCGTAATCAATGTGCGTGGAGGTGGTGCCGATCAGCGAAATGGTGTCGCCAGGCACCAGAATATCGGCATCGGCAGGTTTGCGGCAGCGGTTAATAACGCGCTGATTGATTCGGTGATCGAGAATTAATAGCGCGCCTTTGGCCGGGAACATGCGAATGTGCAGATCGGCATATTCCGCGATGCGCTGGCCCCAGATCCCGGCAGCATTCACCACCACTGGCGCGTAAAGTTGCAGGTTTTCGCCGCTGGCCGGATGCCAGAGATTAACACCGCTCACGCGATCACCATGGCGAATCAACCCGCACACTTCGTGACCGGTAAGGATTTTTGCCCCATGCTCACGCGCATCCAGCATATTGCTGGCGGTCAGACGGAAAGGATCAACCGTCCCATCCGGCACGCGCACGGCGCCGAGCAGTGTTGGGTTAACGCTCGGTTCTAACTGCAGCGCTTCCTGCGGCGAAATCGCCTGCGCCGGAATGCCTGCTTGCTTGCAGCAATCGATAAACTGGCTTTGATAGACCAAATTATCTTCCGGCAGCGTAATGAACAAACCATCGGTGGGTTCAACACAGTGGCGGGCAATGCGTTTGAGGATTTGGTTCTCTGCGATGCATTCGCGCGCAGATTCATTATCGGTGACCGCATAGCGTGCGCCGCTATGCAGTAGCCCATGATTGCGGCCGGTTGCACCGGTGGCGATATCGTGACGTTCTATCAGTACCGCGCGCAGTCCGCGCAGGGCACAATCACGGGCTATCCCGGCACCGGTGGCTCCGCCGCCAATAATGATCACATCGTAATCAGGAGAGTTATGCATCCTGGTGTCCCTGTGGCTGACTTTCAGATGCAACCATTTAGCCACACTATAAGCATGGTTTGTTTGATATCGCGCATATTCGAGCAAATAACGAAAGTGAAACGCGCTTCCATGCGTGAAATTAGACCATTGTCATATTTCTGTAACACTAATTGCGACAACACGTTTTCTCTACGTAAAACTTTCTCTACAATCCGCCGCGAATAACTTTTGTCATGTTCGTTTTCACTCATGACTGAACGAAATGAGTCTCACCGCGCCACGGAGGCCGCTATGTTGAGTATTTTTAAACCCGCACCCCATCTTTCGCGTCTGCCGGACGCGCAAATCGACCCGCTTTACCGGCGGCTGCGCTGGCAAATTTTCCTTGGCATTTTTTTTGGTTACGCTGCCTACTATCTGGTGCGTAAAAACTTTGCCCTGGCCATGCCATACCTCGTTGAACAGGGCTTCTCCCGTGGCGATCTGGGATTCGCGCTGTCGGGTATCTCGATTGCCTACGGCTTTTCAAAATTTATCATGGGCTCGGTATCGGATCGTTCGAATCCGCGCATGTTTCTGCCTGCCGGGCTGATCCTGGCTTCTGCCGTGATGCTGTTTATGGGCTTTGTACCCTGGGCTACCTCAAGCATTATGATCATGTTTGCGCTGCTTTTTCTATGCGGCTGGTTCCAGGGTATGGGGTGGCCGCCGTGCGGACGTACGATGGTGCACTGGTGGTCGCAAAAGGAACGTGGCGGCGTTGTTTCTGTGTGGAACTGTGCGCATAACGTTGGCGGCGGCGTTCCGCCACTGCTGTTTTTATTGGGTATGGCCTGGTTTAACGACTGGCATGCGGCGCTGTATATGCCTGCCTTTGGCGCGATTCTGGTGGCGATTATCGCCTTTGCTCTGATGCGTGATACCCCGCAATCCTGTGGTTTGCCACCGATTGAAGAGTACAAAAACGACTATCCGGACGATTACAGCGACAAGCACGAAGAAGAGCTGTCGGCGAAGCAGATTTTTATGCAGTACATTCTGCCGAACAAGCTGCTGTGGTACATCGCCGTGGCTAATGTGTTCGTATACCTGCTGCGCTACGGTATTCTCGACTGGTCGCCAACCTACCTGAAAGAAGTGAAGCACTTCGCGCTGGATAAATCCTCGTGGGCCTATTTTCTGTATGAGTACGCGGGTATTCCCGGCACGCTGCTCTGCGGCTGGATGTCGGACAAAGTATTCCGTGGCAATCGCGGTGCGACCGGCGTGTTCTTTATGACTTTGGTGACGATCGCGACTATCGTTTACTGGCTGAACCCGGCAGGCAATCCGACGGTAGATATGGCCTGTATGATCGTCATTGGTTTCCTGATTTATGGTCCGGTGATGCTGATTGGCCTGCATGCGCTGGAGCTGGCGCCGAAAAAAGCGGCGGGTACGGCAGCCGGATTTACCGGGTTGTTTGGCTACCTCGGCGGTTCTGTCGCCGCCAGCGCAATTGTTGGTTATACCGTTGATTTCTTCGGCTGGGATGGCGGTTTTATGGTGATGATCGGCGGCAGTATTCTCGCCGTTTTGTTGCTGATTATCGTGATGCTGGGCGAAAAACGTCACCATGCTGAGATACTGGCGCGCCATCAGTAAAAGGGAGAACGGATGAAAAACACATTTACCCGCATCACAACCGGCCTGCTGCTGGCCGGTTTATTTGCCAGCCAGGCGCTGGCGGCAGAGAAAATCGTGATTGCCCATCGTGGCGCAAGTGGCTATCTGCCGGAGCATACATTACCGGCCAAAGCGATGGCCTACGCGCAGGGTGCTGATTATCTCGAGCAGGATCTGGTGATGACCAAAGACGACCAGTTGGTTGTCCTGCATGATCACTATCTGGATCGCGTGACCGATGTGGCGGAGCGTTTTCCGCAGCGCGCCCGTAAAGATGGCCGCTTTTACGCCATCGACTTTACGCTGGACGAAATTCGTTCGCTGAAGTTTACCGAAGGCTTCGATGTGGAAAACGGCAAGAAAGTGCAGCTCTTTCCGGGGCGCTTCCCGATGGGAAAATCGGAATTCCACATTCATACCTTTGCCGAAGAGATTGAGTTTGTGCAGGGATTGAACCTCTCCACTGGCAAAAATGTCGGTATCTACCCGGAAATCAAAGCGCCGTGGTTTCATCATCAGGAAGGCAAGGACATTGCCGCGAAGACGCTGGAAGTGCTGAAAAAGTACGGTTACACCAGCAAAAAAGACAAAGTCTACCTGCAATGTTTTGATGCCGACGAGCTGAAACGCATTAAACATGAGCTGGAGCCGAAGATGGGGATGGATCTCAATCTGGTGCAACTGATTGCCTACACCAAATGGCATGAAACCCAGCAAAAACAACCGGATGGTCAATGGGTGAATTACAACTATGACTGGATGTTGCAACCTGGCGCGATGCGGCAGATTGCGCAGTATGCCGACGGGATTGGCCCGGATTACCATATGCTAGTGGCTAATGGCTCAATTCCAGGCAACGTGAAGCTTACGCAGATGGTAAAAGAGGCGCATGAAAATCATTTGCAGGTGCATCCGTTTACCGTCCGTGCGGATCAGCTTCCGCCGTACGCCAGCGATGTTAATCAGCTCTATAACGTGTTGTACAAACAGGCGGACGTGGATGGTCTGTTCACCGATTTTCCGGATAAAGCGGTGCAGTTTTTGAAGAAAAAATAAAACAGTCAGCAGTCTGAAAGGGCCTGTAAAGGCCCTTTTTTACATCTCAATCTCAATATCGCCTTTCGCCCGACAGCAGCAGGGCAAAATTTCCCCTTCGTTAACGAAGGCCAGTGGCTTGGCAATCCAGTCAACCTGGCCTGCTACCAGACGACAGCGGCAGGAACCGCAGTAGCCTTCGCGACACTGGTACTCCACCTCCACCTGTTGTGCCTCCAGTGCCACCAGCAGGGAAGGGTGCTCATCCCGGCACAACACCTCGGTACCGGAAAGGCGCAGCGTTACACGGCTCATCAAAGCTGGAAGCTGCTCAGATCGTCGGTATCGACTTCAGAATCGATCTGACCGACAAGGTAGGAGCTGACTTCCACTTCCTGCGGCGCCACCTGCACGTTATCGGAAACCAGCCAGGTGTTGATCCACGGAATCGGGTTTGAACGCGTCTGGAACGGCAGATCGAGGCCAACCGCTTGCATGCGGATGTTAGTGATGTACTCGACGTACTGGCAGAGAATGTCTTTGTTCAGGCCGATCATCGAACCGCCCTGGAACAGGTATTCTGCCCACTCTTTTTCCTGTAATGCCGCCTGCACGAACAGATCATAGCATTCCTGTTTGCACTCTTCGGCAATCTCTGCCATTTCTGGATCGTCAGCGCCAGAGCGCAGCAGGTTCAGCATATGCTGAGTGCCGGTCAGGTGCAGCGCTTCATCGCGGGCAATCAGGCGGATGATTTTGGCGTTGCCTTCCATCAGTTCGCGTTCGGCAAAGGCAAAGGAGCAGGCGAAGCTGACATAGAAGCGAATCGCTTCCAGCGCGTTAACGCTCATCAGGCACAGGTAAAGTTTCTTTTTCAGCTCGCGCAGGTTCACGGTAACGGTTTTGCCGTTTACGGTGTGTGTGCCTTCTCCCAGCAGGTGCCAGTAGCTGGTCATCTCAATCAGTTCATCATAGAAATGCGAGATGCCTTCCGCACGCTTGAGGATCTGCTCGTTGGTGACGATATCGTCAAACACCACCGCCGGATCGTTAACGATGTTGCGGATGATGTGGGTGTAAGAGCGCGAGTGGATGGTTTCGGAAAACGCCCACGTCTCGACCCAGGTTTCCAGTTCTGGAATGGAAATCAGCGGCAGCAGCGCGACGTTTGGGCTGCGGCCCTGGATGGAATCCAGCAGCGTCTGGTATTTCAGGTTGCTGATAAAAATATGTTTTTCGTGTTCCGGCAGCGCCTGGAAATCGATACGGTCGCGGGAAACATCAACTTCTTCCGGACGCCAGAAGAAGGAGAGTTGTTTTTCAATCAGCTTTTCAAAGATGTCATATTTTTGCTGATCGTAGCGCGCCACGTTAACCGGCTGGCCAAAGAACATCGGCTCCAGTAGCTGATTGTTTTTCGTCTGTGAAAAAGTGGTGTAAGCCATGAAAGTGTCCTGTCTTGCGAAAGAAAAGGGCGGGTTTCCCCTGAGGGATCCCCAGAAAACTCAGTAAACCAATATCATATCGGTATACCGTTGCTGTAATTTCTTCAACCCCGAGTCCAGCGACAGGGTTT
>NZ_FMBC01000019.1 GCF_900094795.1 Kosakonia oryziphila | reverse complement strand
AGCCATGATCAAACTCTTCAATTTAAAGTTTGATGCTCATCGAATTAAACTTCGTAATGAATTACGTGTTCACCCGAGAGACCTGGTATTCATTTTTTGTCCGAAGACATCAAGAATCCATGTCACCTGAGTGCCCACACAGATTGTCTGATAAATTGTTAAAGAGCAGTGCCGCTGTGTTTTCGCTGCGGCGCGGGGTGTGCATATTACGCTTTCCCGCCGTGAAGTCAACTGGTTATTTTCAGATTTCTTCACCTGACAGGCCGGTGTGTTTGCCGTTGTGCCGTGTCAGTGGAGGCGCATTATAGGGAGTTAATTCCGGCTGACAAGCATAAAATTCAAAAAAATTATCGTTCGCTCATTTTTCAGGCGCAGAGCCCATTAAACGCCCGATTTGCTGTTTAACTGAGCTATTTCCCGGGCAAACTTCGCCACCTGCTGCCAGTCGGTATAGACAACTTCTTTACGTCTATCCGTTTCCCCCCCCGTCATTTTCATAATCAGTTGGATCATCAATCGATCATACCATCGGTAGTGCGGGTAACGCAGCGCACCGGCGAATACAGCGCAGCGATCCGGCTGCCAGGGCGACGACAGCAAAAACTTACGCGTATAGTTGTTCGTTTGCGGCGAACTTTTCTCCGGTTTGCGCGCGACCAGGTTGACGGAGAAGAAGGCCCCCGGCAGCTCATTTAATTGTGAGAGGTGCTTTTTCACAAAATTGGCCAACGCCGGATGAAAGTGCCCATAGCGGATGGACGCACCAATGACCACTCGCTCATATTTACTCCAGTCAATCTCTTGTGTGCGATTCAGGTTAACCACATCCGCGCAGACGCCAAGCTCGTTAAGCTCTGAAGCCAGATAAGAAGCAATCTCCCGCGTTTGCCCATCCCGGGTCGAGAAAAGAATTAATGTTTTCACGTCACACTCCATTATTCGCGCCAGAAGGTTGGGGTAAACAGTACCAGCAGCGTGAAGACCTCCAGACGACCAAATAGCATATTTGCGATGAGTACCCACTTGGCGACCGGATTCATGCTGGCAAAATTATCCGCTACCACGCCCAGCCCCGGCCCAAGGTTATTGAGTGTCGCAACCACAGAAGCAAATGCAGAAAAATCGTCAACCCCCGTGGCGATGATTGCCAGCATACTGACGATAAATACCAGCGCATAAGCGGAGAAGAAGCCCCACACAGCTTCAAGAATACGTTCCGGCAATGCACGATTCCCCAACTTAATACTGTACACCGCATTCGGATGTACCAGTCTTTTCAGTTCGCGGTTGCCCTGCTTAAACAGCAGCAGAATGCGGATCACCTTCAGACCGCCGCCCGTCGAACCTGCGCAGCCGCCGATAAAAGCAGAACAGAGCAACAATACCGGCAAGAAAAGCGGCCAGCGGGAGATACTGTCAGTCGTAAACCCGGCAGTGGTCGCCATAGAGACCACCTGGAAGAAAGCCTGATTAATCGTTGTCAACGCCGAGCTGTAGATATTATGGAACCACAGCACCACGGTGCAGATGACCACCAGCGTCAGTTGTACGCCGATAAACATTCTGAATTCCGGATCGCGCCAATAAACTTTCAGACTACGCCCGCTCAGCAACGAGAAGTGCAAACCATAGTTACACCCGGAAATCAGGAGGAAGATAGCAATGATGGTGTTGATCGTCGGGCTGTTGAAATAGCCAATGCTGGCATCATGCGTGGAAAAACCACCAATAGCGATAGTGGCAAAGCTATGTCCAATGGCGTCAAAAGCTGGCATTCCGGCAAACCATAGCGCCAGCGCGCAGGCTACCGTAAGCAGCACATAAATAAGCCACAGGGTTTTCGCCGTCTCCGCAATACGCGGGCGCATTTTGTTATCTTTCAGCGGCCCCGGCATCTCGGCGCGATAGAGCTGCATCCCCCCCACGCCCAGAATGGGCAGGATGGCCACCGCCAGCACGATGATTCCCATCCCGCCGAACCATTGCAGCATCTGGCGATAGAAAAGAATCGCGTGCGGCAATGAATCCAGCCCAACCAGCGTGGTCGCCCCGGTCGTTGTCAAGCCAGAGAAGGATTCAAAAAAAGCATCCGTCACCGTCAGATTCGGGCTTTCGGCAAAGACGAACGGCAGCGCACCCACGCTCCCCAGCACCGTCCAGAACAACACGACGATCAAAAAACCTTCACGGGATTTCAATTCCCGCTTCTCGCGGCGGTTCGGCCACCAAAGAATGGAACCAATCACCAGTGCAACGAAGAAGGTCTGCGTGAATGCACGGCCCGCGCCATCACGGTAAATAAGGGCTACCAGTCCAGGTAAGATCATCGTTCCGGAAAAGAGGATGACCAGCAGTCCAACGATTCGAGTTATGGCGCGAAAATGCATCTCTGCCGCTTCCTTAGGTGTTCAGAAAATCAGATGGGGATTATTCTTCAGTTTTTAACAATTGCAATGTGCCACGACTAAAATCAGCGAGCCTTGCCGAAAATGCGTCCAATCTGCTGTGAGGAAGCGCCACCCGCAGATACACGGTAGCCTGATACTCGCTCGCAACAATTTTCCCCTCAAATTGCTCAAGCAACGTTTCGACTCCGCTCAACAGTGCGTAATCACACCACAGAGTATATTCGGTTAATGGCATTTTGCGGGTTGTCGCGAGTTGATTCAGCGCCTGCTGGACGCCGCCGCCGTAGGCTTTCACCAGCCCGCCAGTTCCCAATAAGACGCCGCCATAATAACGCACCACAACTGCCGTAATTTCGCCGACACCACTGCCCATCAACTGAGCCAGCATCGGTTTCCCTGCGGTACCCGCCGGTTCTCCATCGTCAGAAAAGCCCAACTGCTGCGAATCATCCGGCGGCCCGGCAACCCACGCCACACAATGGTGGCGGGCGTCCGGGTGCTCCGCCCGAACAGTTTCGATAAACGCCTTCGCCGTCTCCACACCGTCGGTATGCGCCAACAGTGTGATAAAACGGCTCTTTTTGATCTCCTCGCTAAAGGTGACCGGCACAGCCGGTATCAACCAGCTCTCCATTACGCCAGCTTCTGATCCCGCGTCATATTTTCAATGCTGTGCTCGTGGATAACCACGTTGTCCTCGATGCGGATACCACCAAACGGTTTTAACGCGTCGATTTTATGCCAGTTGAAATGTTTACTGAGCGGCCCCTCACGCCACGATGATAGCAGCGAGTCAATAAAGTAGATGCCCGGCTCGATGGTCAACACCATACGCGGCTCCAGTACACGCGTGCAGCGCAGATAAGGATATTTTGATGGTGCCGCCAAATGTGTACCGCTGTCATCCTGCATGAAGCCCGCGACATCATGCACCTGCAACCCCAGCGGATGTCCAATACCGTGCGGCATAAACGGCCCGGTGATGTCCTGCTCAATCATCGCTTCTTCGCTGATATCGGTAATGATTTGATGGCGGCGCAGTAGCTTCGCGATACGCTGATGAAACTGAATATGGTACTCAACGTAATTGACGCCCGCTTTCATCATAGCGATCAGTGCCAGCTGTTCTTCATTTACGTCTTTCAACAATTGCGCATAATCGGTGTCGCTGTTCGCAGCCCAGGTACGCGTCAGGTCGGCAGCATAACCGTTGTATTCCGCACCAGCATCCAGTAGAAAGCTACGCATCTCAGCCGGCGCCCGGTGATCAAGTTTGGTGTAATGCAGCACCGCCGCATGCTCGTTCAGCGCCACAATATTGCTGTAAGGCACATCGGTATCACGATGGCCAGTCGCGGTCAGATAAGCCAAATTGATGTCGAACTCGCTCATGTCGGACTGGAAGGCTTCATGCGCCGCGCGATGGCCCATTACCGCCGTTTTCTGCGCTTCACGCATGCAGGCAAGCTCATAATCGGTTTTGTAGGCACGGTAGTAATGCAGGTAATCGATCACCCCTTTCGGGTTGATATTGTTGGCGGCGATATCGAGGCCCAACGCGCGTTCGGCAATCGGGCCAATATAGGCGATATTGCCGCGCGCCGCAGGCAACTGGCTACCAATGCCATCCGCTTTCGGCAGAGCAATCACTTCAACCTCTTCGGTCCAGAATGAAGTCGGCAGCGGTTCAACGTTGTGCCAGTAATCTACGGGTAGGTAGAACCATAGCTTCGGCTTATTCACGCCATCCACCAACAGCCAGCAGTTCGGCACCTGCGTCACCGGCACCCAGGCTTTAAATTGCGGGTTCACTTTAAACGGATAGGGATGGTCATCAAGAAAGACGTTAAATAGCTCGCCAGAGTGAATAAGTAACGCGTCGAGCTTAAAGCGCGCCAGCACATCACGGGTGCGCTCCTGTAACGTAACAATATGATTTTTATAAAGCGCTGCCAGGGAATCCATCGTTTTTCCTTCTGTTTATTGCGACCTTAAGTCTCCGCATCTTAGCACACCTGCCCGCCACTGGGTGATTTCCACCGAGCGTGATCCGCTCGGCAATTTTTAATCATTTATTTGCAATTTATTAACATAAAAACCACACTCCGTTTCATCTGGTACGACCAGATCATCGCTGGATTCAGGAGACTGACATGCTCTACAAAGGCAATAATCTGTACCTCAACTGGCTGGAAGATGGCATCGCGGAACTGGTGTTTGATGCGCCCGGCTCGGTTAACAAGCTTGATACCGCTACCGTCGCCAGCCTTGGCGAAGCGCTGGCCGTACTGGAAAAGCAATCAGATTTAAAAGGGCTGCTGCTGCGTTCAGAGAAAGCGACCTTTATCGTCGGTGCGGATATCACCGAATTCCTCTCCCTGTTCCTCGTGCCGGAAGAGCAGTTGAGCCAGTGGCTGCACTTTGCCAACAGCGTGTTTAACCGCCTGGAAGATTTGCCCGTCCCAACGGTCTCTGCGGTGAATGGCTATGCGCTTGGCGGCGGCTGCGAATGCGTGCTGGCGACAGACTATCGTCTGGCAACGCCGGACCTACGTATTGGCCTGCCGGAAACCAAACTTGGTATCATGCCAGGCTTTGGCGGCTCAGTACGTATGCCACGCCTGCTGGGTGCGGACAGCGCGCTGGAGATCATCGCGGCCGGGAAGGATGTTGATGCCGAACAAGCGCTGAAAATCGGCCTGGTGGATGGAATTGTGAAGCCGGAAAAACTGCGTGAAGGGGCAATCGCCATTCTGCGGCAGGCAATTAACGGCGATCTGGACTGGAAAGCAAAGCGTCAGCCGAAGCTGGAGCCACTTAAGCTCAACAAAATTGAAGCTGCTATGAGCTTTACCATTGCCAAAGGCATGGTAATGCAAACCGCCGGGAAACACTATCCGGCGCCGCTCACCGCGGTCAAAACCATTGAAGCTGCGGCAAGATTTGGCCGCGACGAAGCGCTGAAGCTAGAAAACCAGAGCTTCGTTCCACTCGCCCACACAAACGAGGCCCGTGCGCTGGTCGGGATTTTTCTGAACGACCAATATGTAAAAGCTCAGGCGAAGAAACTGACCAAAAATATCGAAACGCCCAAACAGGCTGCGGTACTTGGCGCAGGCATTATGGGCGGCGGCATTGCTTACCAGTCAGCCTGGAAAGGCGTGCCGGTATTAATAAAGGATATCAACGAGAAATCCCTTGCACTCGGCATTAATGAAGCAGGCAAGCTGCTGAATAAACAGCTCGAGCGCGGCAAAATCGACGGTCTGAAACTGGCCAGCGTGATTGCGACCATTCAGCCCACACTAGAGTATGCCGGTTTTGAACGCGCTGACGTGGTGGTCGAAGCTGTTGTGGAAAACCCGAAAGTGAAAAAAGCGGTGCTGGCGGAAACAGAGGCCAAAGTCCGTCCGGATACCGTACTGGCATCAAACACTTCCACTATTCCCATCAGCGAACTCGCCAGCGTGCTGAAACGTCCGGAAAACTTCTGCGGTATGCACTTTTTCAACCCGGTCCATCGTATGCCGCTGGTTGAAGTAATTCGTGGTGAAAAAACGTCCGATGAAACCCTCGCCAAAGTGGTGGCCTGGGCGAGCAAAATGGGCAAAACGCCGATCGTGGTTAATGACTGCCCAGGTTTCTTCGTCAACCGCGTACTGTTCCCTTACTTCGCAGGATTCAGCCAGTTGCTGCGCGACGGCGCAGATTTCCGCAAAGTCGACAAAGTGATGGAGAAACAGTTCGGCTGGCCGATGGGCCCAGCGTATCTGCTGGATGTTGTGGGCATTGATACCGCACATCACGCTCATGCGGTGATGGCGGCCGGTTTCCCGCAGCGCATGCAGAAAGATTACCGCGATGCCATCGATGCGCTGTTTGAGAGGCAACGTTTCGGGCAGAAAAATGGTCTCGGTTTCTGGCGCTATAAAGAAGACAGCAAAGGCAAGCCGAAGAAAGAAGAAGACAGCGCCGTTGACAATTTGTTGGCCGAAATCAGCAAAGGCAAACAGGATTTCCGTGATGAAGAGATTATCGCCCGTATGATGATCCCGATGGTTAACGAAGTGGTGCGTTGCCTTGAAGAAGGCATTATTGCCAGCCCTGCCGAAGCGGATATGGCGCTGGTGTATGGTCTAGGCTTCCCACCGTTCCACGGCGGTGCGTTCCGCTGGCTGGATACGATCGGCAGCGCAAAATACCTCGATATGGCACAGCACTATCAGCATCTCGGACCGCTGTATGAAGTACCGGCCGGGCTGTGCGAAAAAGCGCGCCGCAACGAGCCTTATTACCCTGCAGTAGATCCTGCGCGCCCGGTGGGCGAGTTAAAAACGGCTTAAGGAGTCACAATGGAACAGGTTGTCATTGTCGATGCAATTCGCACACCGATGGGCCGTTCAAAAGGCGGCGCCTTCCGCAACGTACGCGCGGAGGATCTCTCCGCCCATCTGATGCGTAGCCTGCTGGCACGTAACCCGGCGCTGGAAGCGAGCGCTATTGACGATATTTACTGGGGCTGCGTACAGCAGACGCTGGAGCAAGGTTTCAACATTGCTCGCAACGCCGCGCTGCTGGCGGAAATCCCACATTCCGTTCCCGCCGTCACCGTCAACCGGCTGTGTGGTTCGTCAATGCAGGCGCTGCATGATGCTGCGCGGATGATCATGACCGGCGATGCGCAAGTTTGTCTGGTGGGAGGCGTTGAGCATATGGGTCACGTGCCAATGAGTCACGGCGTCGATTTTCATCCAGGCATGAGCCGCAACGTCGCAAAAGCGGCGGCCATGATGGGGTTGACCGCCGAAATGCTGTCGCGCATGCATGGCATCAGCCGTGAAATGCAGGATGCGTTCGGCGCACGTTCCCACGCCCGCGCCTGGCAGGCCACGCAATCCGGCGCGTTCAAAAACGAGATTATTCCCACTGGCGGCCACGATGCCGATGGCGTATTGAAGCAGTTTAACTATGACGAAGTGATCCGTCCGGAAACAACCGTCGAGGCGTTGTCCACGCTGCGACCCGCTTTCGATCCGGTTAGCGGTACGGTTACAGCCGGAACATCATCCGCTCTGTCGGATGGCGCCTCCGCGATGCTGGTCATGAGTGCCAACCGCGCCCGCGAATTAGGCCTGACGCCGCGCGCTCGTATCCGTTCAATGGCGGTGGTCGGCTGCGATCCGTCAATCATGGGTTACGGCCCGGTTCCAGCCTCGCAGTTGGCGCTGAAAAAAGCCGGACTGACCGCCAGCGATATCGATCTGTTTGAGATGAATGAAGCCTTTGCCGCACAGATCCTGCCGTGCATAAAAGATCTTGGGTTGATGGAGCAGATCGACGAGAAGATCAATCTGAACGGCGGTGCAATCGCTCTCGGCCATCCGCTGGGGTGTTCAGGTACGCGTATTAGCACCACGCTGCTGAATCTGATGGAACGCAAAGATGCCCAGCTTGGTCTGGCGACGATGTGTATTGGTTTAGGTCAGGGAATAGCTACAGTGTTTGAACGCGTATAACGCTTCTATCTCGAAGCCATGGGTTCCAACTGGATGAATCCCCGGGAGCATAGATTACTATGTGACCGGGGTGAATGAATGAAGGTAACCAACACAGCTATGGGACGTATGGCAAAGAGAGAATGTAGTTGCCGTTTTTCCCGCCTGTCAGGGGCGGGCTTTTTTGATCAAATGAACGCAAACGCATCGCCAAACAAGCGATCTTCACGCGCACCACGCTCATTGCAGAACAAGTCACGAGCAATCTTCGCCATCTCGAAACGACCTGCAATATAGATATCGTGTTCGGAAAGCGAACCAAAATCCTGCATCACTGCTGCCAGCACCGTGCCGGAACGACCGCGCCAGCCCTCTTCTGGCTGCTCAACCACCGGTACCACGCGCAGATTGGGGTGATCCACCGACAGGGCTTCCAGCTCGGCCAAATCGTATAGATGCTTCTCCTCGCGCCCACCCCAGTAAATGCTGACTTCACGGTCCGGGTTTTGCGCGAGGGTGGTCAACAGGATCGAACGCGCATAAGAAAAGCCGGTACCGCCCGCGATCAGTACCATCGGACGCTCCTCGTCATCACGCAGCCAGGCATCGCCATGCGGAATGTCGATAACAATTTCTCGATCTTTCAGAATGCGCTCCATCACCGCCATGGCATAGAGATTCAGCTCTGACGCACCAATATGCAGTTCAATATAATCATGCTGATCCGGCGTGGATGCCATTGAGAAAGGGCGCTTGTCTCGCTCATCCATTACCACCATCAGATACTGACCAGCGCGAAACGAAAAAGCCGCCTCCGGCACTAAACGGACACGATATACGGTATCAGTGATGGCATCTACCGAGGTCACTTTACAGCTTAAGGTTGTCATGCGCTCTCTCTGTCGGGTCTATTTACGTCATTCAATATGGCCAGTTCATCCCAGATGGCGTCAATTCTCGCCGTCACCTGAGGATCTTTTTTGATTGGGCGTCCCCATTCACGCTGGGTTTCCCCCGGCCATTTATTGGTGGCATCCAGCCCCATTTTTGAGCCAAGACCGGAAACCGGCGAGGCAAAGTCCAGGTAATCAATCGGCGTGTTTTCCACCAGGACCGTATCCCGCGCGGGATCCATACGGGTGGTAATCGCCCAAATCACATCATTCCAGTCGCGCGCATTAACATCGTCATCACACACAATCACAAACTTGGTGTACATAAACTGGCGCAGGAAAGACCAGACGCCCATCATGACGCGTTTTGCATGGCCCGCGTACTGTTTCTTCATTGTCACGACGGCCAGACGATAGGAGCAGCCTTCCGGCGGCAGATAGAAATCGACAATCTCAGGAAACTGCTTTTGCAGGATCGGCACGAACACTTCGTTTAACGCTACACCCAGAACCGCCGGCTCATCGGGCGGACGCCCCGTATAGGTGGAGTGATAAATCGCGTCTTCACGCCGGGTAATGTGCGTTACCGTAAACACCGGGAAGTTATCAACTTCATTATAGTAACCCGTATGATCACCATACGGCCCTTCAGGGGCCATTTCTCCCGGCTCGATATAGCCTTCCAGTACAATTTCCGCGCTGGCAGGCACTTCAAGATCGTTAGAAATGCACTTCACCACTTCAGTTTTTGTACCGCGCAGTAGCCCGGCAAAAGCGTATTCAGAGAGCGTGTCCGGCACCGGCGTTACCGCGCCAAGAATGGTTGCTGGATCGGCGCCCAGCGCAACCGACACCGGGAAACGTTCGCCGGGGTGCGCAGCCTGCCACTCCTGAAAGTCCAGCGCCCCGCCACGGTGGGAGAGCCAGCGCATAATCAGCTTATTTTTACCGATCCGCTGTTGACGGTAGATCCCCAGGTTCTGCCGCTCTTTGTGCGGGCCACGGGTCACCGTCAGCCCCCAGGTAATCAACGGTGCAGCATCATCCGGCCAGCACTGCATTATGGGAATGGCAGTCAGATCAACTTCATTGCCCTGCAACACTTTTTGCTGACAGGGCGCACCGCGCAGACGTTTCGTCGGCATATTCAGCACTTGTTTAAACTGCGGCAGCTTCTCGAAGAGATCGCGGAAACCTTTTGGCGGCTCAGGCTCTTTCAGGAACGCCAGCAGCTTACCCACTTCGCGCAACGCGCTGACATCCTCCCGCCCCATACCTAACGCGACACGACGCGGCGTACCGAACAGATTACACAGCACCGGCATCGCGTACCCTTTTGGATTCTCAAACAGCAACGCCGGGCCGCCGGCACGCAGGGTACGATCGGCTATTTCGGTCATTTCCAGATAAGGGTCAACCGGAAGCGTGATGCGCTTCAGTTCCCCTTGCTGCTCAAGCAATGTCAAAAAGTCGCGTAGGTCGTTGTATTTCATGCGGTGTATTATCGCCTCCAGATAAGCGCTTTATTATACGGTGTTCAATCTGAGGTTGCTGTATTTTTGTTAAATCGACGTGAAATTCAACAACAACTGGCGTGGACGTTATAATGAACTTAGCCATCATGCTGCGGTTTTGGTATTCTTTCGCCCGAACTTACGGAAAAGAGTCATTATGCAATCCTGGTACCTACTTTACTGCAAACGAGGCCAGCTTCAGCGCGCCCAGGAACATCTCGAACGCCAGGCGGTCAGTTGCCTGACGCCGATGATCGCCCTGGAAAAAATCGTACGCGGCAAACGCACAATTGTGAATGAACCGCTTTTTCCCAACTATTTGTTTGTAGAGTTTGATCCCGAGGTGATTCATACCACGACCATTAATGCCACGCGCGGCGTCAGCCACTTCGTGCGTTTTGGTATGCACCCGGCCCGCGTTCCCCCTTCGGTTATCCATCAACTTTCGGTCTATCAACCGGAAGGCGTGACGGATCCCGAAACCCCCTTTCCAGGCGATGATGTGGTGATTACCGAAGGCGCACTTGAAGGTTTGCAGGCCATTTTTAAGGAGCCTGACGGCGAAACACGCTCGATGCTGCTGCTGCATATGCTGAATAAGCAGGTGCTGCAAAGCGTCAAAAATACCGATTTCCGTAAGGCCTGAAGCGGCGTTAAAACGCGATGCCAAACAGACGCTGCACGTTTTTATCCGTCACCGTATCCAGCCACCGGACCTCTTCACCACGAAGCGATGCGACCGTGGCGAGAATATGTCCCAGTAACGCCGGTTCATTACGCCTCGATACGGGCTTCGGCACCAGATCGCGCGGCAGCAGGTAAGGCGCATCCGTTTCGATAAGCAGCTGCCCGGCTGGAATCAGTGGCACCACTTCACGTAATTCCTGCCCACGGCGTTCATCGCACACCCAGCCAGTAATCCCGAGGTACATACCGCGATCAAGGCAATCTCTGGCCTCCTGCGCCGAACCGGTAAAGCAGTGCAACACGGCGCCTGGCAGCGTATTCAGCCACGGATCTAACAACGCCAGAAAGCGTTCATGCGCATCGCGACAATGCAGAAAAACAGGCATGTTTAGTTCAGCAGCCAGCGCCAACTGGGCGCTAAAGGCGTATTCCTGTTCACTCGGTGTGGAGAAATTGCGATTAAAGTCCAACCCGCACTCCCCCACTGCCACCACTTCCGGCAATGATGCCAGTGCACGGATAGCCTGCGCGGTTTCCGCCGTCCAGCCGCTGCTGTCATGAGGATGCACACCCGCTGTTGACCAGCAGTGACGATAGCGCTGCGCCTGCTGTTGAGCCTGTTGACTCTCGTGCAGATTGGTACCAGTTATCAACATGCCCGTGATGCCTGCCGCCTGCGCACGCGCGACCACCTCGCGCTGATCTCTGGAAAACTGCGAACTAGTCAGATTGACGCCGATATCAAACATGCTCTTCCCCATACACAAACCGCCCTGACGGGCGGTTTGTTACTCTTCACTGGTTTCTGTGTCGTTCTCATCATCGCGGATACGGCGCTTGCCGACATAGAAGCGAGCACAGAAGACGCCAATTTCAAACAGGCAATACATTGGTATCGCCAGCAGCGTTTGCGAGAAGACATCCGGCGGCGTCAGCAGCATGCCAACTACAAATGCACCGACCAGCACATAAGGACGCTTTTGTCGCAGATCAGCAGGCGTGGTTACGCCCATCCAGCACAACAGCACAATGGCTACCGGCACTTCAAACGAGACGCCAAAAGCCATAAATAGCGCCATGACGAAGCTGAGATAGCTGGCGATGTCAGTAGAAACCTGCACGCCTTCCGGCGCGGTATGCGTCAGGAAACCAAACGCCAGCGGAAACACTACAAAGTAGGCAAATGCCATGCCGATATAGAACAGCAACGAGCTGGAGATCAGCAGCGGCACGACCAGGCGACGCTCATGCTTATACAACGCCGGGGCAACAAACGCCCACACCTGATACAGAACAACCGGCGCCGAGAGGATCAGCGACACCATAAAGGTCAGCTTGATCGGGGTAAAAAACGGTGAGGCAACATCCGTAGCGATCATTGTCGCCCCGATCGGCATCTGTTTGATGAGCGGAGCGGAAACGAGCTGATAGATATCATTCGAGAAATAAACCAGCGCAAGGAAAATCACCATGACGGCGATAATGCAATTCAGCAGACGCTTACGCAGCTCTATAAGATGCGCAATAAGCGGTTGGGTATCATCTACAGCCATATTCAGGATTTATCACTTGAAGAAGGTGATGAGTCAGAAACCGGAGCCGTCTCTTTTACCGCCGGGCTCACCGTCGGCGATTTTTTCTCTTCATCGGTTTCGGGAGCTTGCTGCGGCGCGCTGACCTGATGCTCAGCGGTAGACGGCGTAATGCCTTCGTGCTGAGCTTCGCTCTCTTTCACCACCGGGTTATGGATGGTATTTGCTTCATCGCTCGCTTTTTCCGTATCGTGAACGCTGTATGAGCGCTTCATCGATTCCGCCGCCTGGCGCAGTTCGTCCATTGACGCTTTTAACTCCGGCGTCAGGTTTTCCAGACTCGCTTTCTCAACCTTTTTCAGGCTGTCCTGGAACTCCTGAAGCTTCAGTTCCTGCGTCAATTCATTCTGCACCGTTGTCGCCAGCGAGCGTAATGCACGGACCCAGCCCGCAATAGTACGCACGGCTACAGGCAGACGCTGCGGCCCCAGCACAACGAGACCGATAATAAAAACGAGTAATAGTTCGCCAAAACCTATATCGAACACGAATTACACCTGCTCTTTGTCGTGACGTTTTTCGTCTTTTTTAGCGTCGTTGGATTTTGCATCATCAGAGAGGGATTTCGCTGGAAAATCTGCATCTTGTGCCGATTTATCCTGCTTTTCCTCTTTATCATCATCGCTGATGGCTTTTTTAAAACCTTTGATCGAGGCCCCAAGATCGGAGCCAATCGAACCGAGTTTTTTCGTTCCGAACAGCAGCACGACGATAACTGCAATAATCAACAACTGCCAAATACTGATACCACCCATACATAGTCCTCTGTAACAGATGATGTTAAAAACAGGCCCCAGTATACACATTATCCATTACGCTGCCTCTTTGTTGGCAGCTTCTGTGCTTCAGGCCTCCGATGCGCGCCAATGGATTAGCGTGTCTTGTACCAACCTACCAGCCAGACGACAACACCGCCGACGATAACCCACAAGGGAGCAAGCCCCCAGTCGGGCCTGTTGATCAACAATAGCGTCCCGCTAAGCAACAATGTTGCGCCAATACCAAACAGATAACGTGATTGCCCCTGACGTACATGGTTAACCTGTAGTTCGCTGGCAATCTTATCAACGCTCTGCTGCAAATGCTTACCTTGCTGCAAACCGTTGTAGATCAGTTCAGGAAGCTCCGGCATTTTCTCTATCCAGAACGGTCCCTTCTCTTTTAACGCCCGGACCAGCGCAGGAATACCCACCTGATCTTTGATCCACGTTTCAAGAAAAGGTTTCGCCGTTTTCCATAAATCAAGCTGCGGATAGAGCTGACGGCCGACACCTTCAATGTAGAGCAAAGTTTTTTGCAGCAGCACCAGTTGCGGCTGCACTTCCATATTGAAGCGACGGGCGGTATTAAAGAGATTAAGCAGCACATGGCCAAAGGAGATTTCCGCCAGCGGCTTCTCAAATATCGGCTCGCACACCGTGCGAATGGCGAATTCAAACTCTTCGACATTGGTGTCCAATGGTACCCAGCCGGAGTCGACATGCAATTCCGCCACTTTGCGGTAATCACGGTTGAAGAAGGCGATAAAATTCTCCGCCAGGTAACGTTTATCCTCTTTGTTGAGCGACCCCACGATACCGCAATCGATGCCAATATACTGGGGATCTTCCGGATGGTCATAGCTGACAAAAATATTGCCAGGATGCATGTCGGCATGGAAAAAACTGTCGCGGAAAACTTGGGTGAAAAAGACCTGCACACCGCGCTCAGCGAGCAATTTCAGGTTGGTGCCGTTCTTTTCCAACGCCGCAACATCCGAGACCGGAATACCGTAAATGCGCTCCATTACCAGCATATTCTGGCTACAGTAGTCGGAATAGATTTCCGGCACGTACAGCATCGGGCTGTTCTCGAAATTACGCCGTAATTGAATCGCGTTGGCAGCTTCACGCAACAAATCCAGTTCATCAATCAGCGTTTTTTCATATTCCCGCACGACCTCACGCGGACGTAAACGACGGCCATCCGGCAGCAGGCGAGGAACCCACGCCGCCAGGCGGTAAATAAGTTTAAGATCGGCTTTGATCACCGGCAGAATATCCGGGCGGATCACCTTGATCACCACCTCTTTACCGCTTTCTTTCAACCGCGCGGTATGAACCTGAGCAATCGATGCAGACGCCAGCGGTACAATTTCAAAGTCATCAAACCAGGTTTCAACCGGCAGATCGCCCATCGCTTTTTCGATTTGCTGTTTGGCAAGATGCCCATCAAATGGCGCGACACGATCTTGTAGCATCGCCAGTTGATCGGCAATCAACGGCGGGAAAAGATCGCGGCGGGTAGAGAGCATTTGACCGAATTTAATCCACACCGGTCCCAGTTCCTGCAATGCAAGACGCAGCCGTTCGCCAAGCGCTTTATCTTTGTGCCGATTCGGCATCCAGAACAACATCCTGCGCCAGATCCGCAGTGGCAGGGTGATACGCATTCTGGGAATGAGCTCATCAAGCCCGTAACTCAAGAAAGTCTGAATGATGAAATAGAGCCGCCGCAGTTCACCTGGCGTCATTTGCCCTCCAGTTTATCCAGGCGCTGAGCCAATGCTTCCGTCGCACGTCTCACGGCCGCCGTCTCTTCCACAAACCAGGCTACTTCAAGAGCGCCCGGAGCGACGCGCCACTCTTCGGTTAACGTTTCAGCGACATAGCGTTGTTGACGCTGAACGCCATGGCGCAGTAAGCGCGCGCCATGGCGAAGGAATTTGCTGATACCCTCGGCGGCAATATCACCCATCCAGGGAGCAAGCACCTCAGCGGGATCGAACTCAGCGAGATCGGCAAGCGCCGCCAGGTTTTGCACGACCTGTATATCCCCCTGTACTTCCAACTCGCCGCTGCGGATAAGCGCAGTCATTTGCTGCCGATCGCGCAGTTTCGGCAACACCCGCAACTGGGTGATAACCGAACAGTCGGCCTCGCCTTCCCATTCGCTCAGAACGTCGATCTGCTGCTCACTGAACACCAACACAAATGGCGAGGAAAACTCCTGCAAAACAACGCGTAAAACTTTGCCGTACAGACGCTGACGCGCAGATATCAGCGCGCTCTCGCGGTAGAGAAAGGTATTAAGCGCACGTTCAATTCCAGCGGCCACCATCGGCTTAAAGGGCATACACACTCCTGTCAGAATTTGTAGCCACGGTGCAGAGCAACTATGCCGGCGGTCAGATTGTAGTAGTCAACGTTTTCAAAACCCGCGTCCTGCATCATCGCTTTCAGGGTCTCCTGATCAGGATGCATACGGATAGATTCCGCCAGATAGCGATAGCTTTCGGCATCGCTCGCTACCAGTTGGCCAATGCGCGGCAGAACATGGAAAGAGTAAGCATCATACACTTTGCTCAGAGGCTCAATAATCGGTTTGGAAAACTCCAGCACCAGAAGGCGTCCGCCCGGTTTCAACACACGGAACATGGAGCGCAGCGCTTGCTCCTTTTCTGTTACGTTACGCAAGCCGAAAGAGATGGTAATGCAGTCGAAGGTATTATCCGGAAACGGCAATGCTTCTGCGTTTGCCTGCACATATTCGACGTTTCCGATAATGCCGATATTGCGCAGCTTTTCGCGCCCCATTTTCAGCATTGAGTCATTGATATCAGCCAGCACAACCTGCCCGGTTTCACCCACCAGACGCGAGAATTTAGCGGTCAAATCGCCAGTGCCGCCAGCCAGATCGAGGACTTTCTGCCCACGGCGTACGCCGCTGCAATCAATGGTAAAACGCTTCCATAAACGGTGAATGCCCATCGACATCAAATCGTTCATAACGTCATATTTTGACGCGACCGAATGGAAAACATGCGCCACCATGTCGGCTTTGTTTTCTTTGGCGACGGTCTGAAAACCAAAGTGTGTTGTCTCTTTTGAATCTTCCGCCATCTTAGTGCCTGCTATTCAAGAATTTGTTTGTGAAGTGTATCAGATTGGACGCAATTGCCCTACGATTCAACCGCCCTATGAGGCCTTCGCGCCTGGCTCCTCATTCTGTGTTGCATCGTCTAACTGATTGTCTTCATTATATTCATTTACCGTTTTCTGTCCTGCTCTCAGGCGAAACTCTTCATCCTGCGCCTGCGCTTCAGTCGTTAATTCTGGATTAATCTCACGCTTAATCTCAACGCCAAGGCCGCGAAATGCCTCCGCCTGCGCCAGCACGTTGCCGCGCCCGGCAGTGAGTTTTTTCATCGCCTGGCGGTAGTTGTCCTGCGCTTTATCCAGGCTCTGTCCGATGGACGACATATCATCAACGAACAGACGCATTTTGTCATACAGCCGACTTGCTCTTTCTGCAATCTGCTGGGCATTGCGGCTTTGATGCTCATAGCGCCAAAGGTTGGCGATGGTGCGCAGCGCCACCAGCAGTGTGGTCGGGCTGACCAGCATAATATTATTCTTCAGCGCCTCCGTTATCAGTTCGGGCTGATTGTCGAGGGCGATCAGGAAGGCTGGTTCCACTGGAATAAACATCAGGACATAGTCGAGGCTGCGCAGGCCGGGAAGCTGCTGATAATCTTTGCGCCCCAGCAGGCGAATATGATTACGTACCGAGGCGATATGCTCCTGCAACGCGCCTTCACGGATAAATTCATCCTCGGCGTTGAAGTAGCGCTCGTAGGCCACCAGCGCCATTTTGGCATCAATCACCACATCCTTGCCCTGCGGCAAGCGCACAATCACATCCGGCTGCATACGCGCGCGGCTATCGTTTTCAAGGCTAACCTGGGTTTCATACTCATACCCTTCACGCAGGCCGGACGCTTCCAGCACGCGGGTCAGCACCACTTCACCCCAGTTGCCCTGCGTTTTATTATCGCCTTTCAGCGCACGTGTCAGGTTGATAGCTTCCTGCGCCATCTGGGCGTTCAACTGTTGTAGATTGCGGATTTCATGCGCCAGCGTATGTCGTTCGCGCGCTTCCTGACCAAAGCTCTCCTGAACCTGACGGCGAAAACCGTCGAGCTGCTCGCGTAGCGGCGTTAGCAGGCCATTCAGACTCTGGCGGTTCTGTTCATCCACCCGCCGGTTGCTCTGCTCAAAAATGCGGTTCGCAAGGTTTTCAAATTGTTCGCTGAGGCGCTGCTCGCTGCTGTGCATCTGGCGTAGCTTCTCTTCCGCATGTAACTGGGTTGATTCCAGCCGGGTGGTAACTTCACGAAGATCGGCTTCCAGAGAGCTGTTGATATGTTGCAGGCTGCGCAGTTCGTTATTGAGCAGTTCGCACTCTTCACGCCAGTGCTCGCTCTGAACTAACTGCTGACGGGCGGCGCTCAGTTCACTAAACACATCACGTTGCTCGGCGAGCAATTCCGCCTGCTGCTGCGCTCCACGCCAGCTTGCAGCCAACCAGCCGACGAGTAGTCCTGCCAGCGTCAGCGCTGCCATGACAATGATTGAAGTCTCCACCACGCCTCCTCCATACCTTATTCGTGCAAGCGAGGATTGTGCTGTATAAACGTCCAGTTGGGAAGGGCTTTTCCTGCGAGACGTTACGCAGAAGCGGAAGGGAATTTGTCAGGCCCGGTAAATGCAGCATTACCGGGCGCCGGAAGAGAGGAATTACAGCAGGCGACGTGCGGCTTCCACCACGATTTTCACAGCGTGGCTTTCGGTCTGTTTCATCGTTTCTGCATTCGGGATCTCCTGCTGGGTACGGTTCACAATCACCCC
Organism: Kosakonia oryziphila; assembly: GCF_900094795.1. GTDB lineage: Bacteria > Pseudomonadota > Gammaproteobacteria > Enterobacterales > Enterobacteriaceae > Kosakonia > Kosakonia oryziphila. Next base: position 64,451 of record NZ_FMBC01000019.1, on the reverse strand, counting down.
AGCCACCATCCCGGCGCGCAATCCCTGGCTTGAACACATGGTCAGCAGCGTCGCGGATTCCATTTCATAATTCATCACCCCCATTGATTGCCACTCTTCCATTGAGCCTTTTAAGTTTTTCACCACTCGCCCGGAGAAGGTGTCATAACGCTCCTGGCCCGGATAAAATGTGTCGGAAGATGCCGTTACGCCAATATGTTTGGTTGCGCCAATCGCATCCGCCGCTGCGACCAGCGCCGTGGTGCAGGCAAAATCTGCCACCGCCGGGTATTCCATTGGTGCAAAATGCAGGCTGGCGCCATCGAGGCGCACGGAGGCTGTGGTGATCAGTACATCGCCAACATTGATATGCGGCTGAATCGCCCCGGTCGTGCCGACACGCAAAAAAGTGCGGATGCCAAGCTGCGCCAGTTCTTCTACGGCGATAGAGGTCGACGGACCGCCGATACCGGTGGAACACACAATAATCGGTTTGCCATCCAGTTCGGCACGCCAACTGGTAAATTCGCGGTGAGATGCCAGCTTGACCGGCTTATCCATCAGCGCGGCGATCTTTTCCACACGCTCCGGATCGCCAGGGACGATAGCCAGCGTAGCCCCTTGTAAATCGTTTTTGGTGAGACCGAGATGAAAAACATCAGACCTGGACATAACAGACTCCTCTGTGGTTGGTTTTATCAGGAGAGGCAAAACGCCACTTTACAGAAGGCGCCTGTCCGTTTTCGTGATTGACATCACCACGAAAGAAAATGTTTGCATATCATTTCCATAATTTAGTGATTTATATCACATTAAAATGTTGCATCTCGCAACGCTGCAGCAAAGATAGTCGATGAAACGGGGATTTGTGCGCGTGCCAGACCTTCCCGTCTATAGTTATTGGAGCGCTAATAAAAGGGTATGGAGAATGCCATGACAACCAACAAACAACCAGGCTTTGCACCTGCGGCTTCGCCTCACGCTTCCACCATCGTTCACACACCAGAGGATGCCATAATCACAGGCGAAACCTCCATTCCTACGCAGGGCGACAATATGCCTGCGTTTCACGCTCGTCCCAAAAATGCCGATAGCCCGTTGCCGATCATCATTGTGGTACAGGAGATTTTCGGCGTACATGAACATATCCGTGATCTCTGCCGACGCCTGGCGCTGGAAGGTTACCTCGCCATTGCGCCTGAGCTCTACTTCCGCCAGGGCGATCCGAATGATTTCGCCGATATCCAGACGCTACTGAGCGGGCTGGTCAGCAAGGTGCCGGATGCCCAGGTACTGGCCGATCTCGACCACGTCGCCAGTTGGGCGGCACGCAATGGCGGTAACGCACATCAGTTGTTGATCACCGGTTTTTGCTGGGGTGGGCGTATCGCCTGGCTGTATGCGGCGCATAACCCACAGTTGAAAGCCGCTGTGGCCTGGTACGGTAAACTGGTGGGGGAGAAATCTCTCAACTCGCCGCGCCATCCGGTAGATGTCGCGATCGATCTGACCGCGCCAGTACTGGGTTTATACGGCGCGCAGGATACCAGCATTCCGCTCGAAAGCGTGGAAACTATGCGCCAGGCGCTGCGGGCAGCCAACGCCACTGCCGAGATTGTGGTTTACCCGGAAGCGGGCCACGCCTTTAATGCCGATTACCGCCCGAGTTATCATGAAGAGTCGGCAAAAGATGGCTGGCAACGCATGCTGGCATGGTTTGCCCAGTACAATAAAAAATAATATTCGTGCCGGGGGAAACTCCCCGGCCAGTAATGTTAAAGATAAAACTCTACTATGAGAATTTCTGACCGTATTAAAGGTGAGATGGAAAACTGATTTATATGGAGCCTTCATTTTTCATTAAGAAAAAACGTCGATGGCATCAAGAAACTGCTATTACCCTGCCAGAAATAAGAAATCGCCCCCACAAAAACACGTATAGCAGCATTCTGCACCATGCCTTAAAGAACGCCGCCGGGGGACGATCCAGCGGCGCATAGCTGTTTATTGTTGACGCAGGTTCTGCGCAGCTTTCACCATATTAGCTAGCGCGGCGCGGGTTTCCGGCCAACTGCGGGTTTTCAAACCACAATCCGGATTCACCCACAGACGCTGTGCCGGAATGCGCTGCGTCGCTTTTTGCAACAGGGCTTCAATCCATTCCACGCTCGGCACGTTTGGGGAGTGAATGTCGTATACACCCGGTCCGATTTCGTTCGGGTATTCAAACTCTTCAAACGACTCCAGCAGTTCCATATCCGAACGAGAGGTTTCGATGGTGATCACATCAGCATCCAACGCGGCAATGGAATCCATGATGTCGTTGAATTCGCAATAACACATATGTGTGTGGATCTGCGTGTCATCCTTCGCCACCGCCGCGTTAATACGGAACGCTTCGACGCCCCACGCCAGGTAAGCCTCCCACTCGCTGCGGCGCAGCGGTAAACCTTCGCGTAGTGCCGGTTCGTCGATCTGGATGATGCCAATACCGGCGGCTTCCAGATCGGCCACTTCATCACGCAGCGCTAGCGCGATCTGTTTGGCGATGATTTCGCGAGTGACATCTTCGCGCGGGAAAGACCAGCAGAGGATGGTGACCGGCCCGGTCAGCATGCCTTTGACCGGTTTGTCGGTCAGCGATTGCGCGTAATTAGCCCACTCGACGGTAATCGCTTCCGGGCGGCTCACGTCGCCGATCACCACTGGCGGCTTCACGCAGCGAGAGCCGTAGCTCTGCACCCAGCCATTTTGCGTAAAGACGAAACCATCAAGGTGTTCACCGAAGTATTCCACCATGTCGTTACGTTCTGCTTCGCCGTGTACCAGCACATCCAGCCCCAAACGCTCTTGTTCGATAATCGCCTGCTTAATATGTTCAGCGATGCCGGAGCGGTAATTGCCCGCATCTAAACGTCCCTGTTTAAAATCCAGACGCAAGCCGCGGATCTCGGTGGTCTGCGGGAACGAGCCGATAGTTGTGGTCGGCCACGCAGGCAGGTTGAAACGCACGCGCTGCGCTTGTGCGCGCTCAGCATAAGGACGTGCGCGCTGGCTGTCCTGCGCGGTGATCGCCGCCAGACGTTTTGCCACCGCCGGGTTGTGCACACGGGTAGAGTGGCGGCGCGCCTGGATCGGGGCGCTCCATTCATTCAGTTTTTCTGTGTTACCGCTGTTCAGGGCATCACGCAACAGCGCCAGTTCTTCGCATTTTTGCAGGGCGAAAGCGAACCAGCTTTTTACTTCGGCATCAAGACGCGTCTCAACGCTCAGATCGATAGGACTGTGCAGCAGCGAGCAGGAAGAGGCGACCCACAGTGGGCGTTTGCCGACCACATCTTTAATCTGCGCATATTTTTCACTCAGATCGGCACGCCAGACGTTACGGCCATTCACCAGACCGGCAGAGAGCAGCCAGTCGGCAGGTAGACGCTGATGCAACTGTGCAACGTTGTCTTTACCGTGTACCAGATCGACATGCAAACCCTGCACTGGCAACGCGGTAATGGTGTCCAGGTTCGGGGTGACGCCTTCAAAATAGGTGGTCAACAGTAGTTTTACCTTGCCGTTCAGCGCGTCATACGCCGGTTTGAAGGCATCAAGCCACGCTTGCGGCAGCTCCATCACCAGCGCTGGTTCGTCAATCTGCACCCACTCAATACCGCGTTTTGCCAGTTCGGCCAGCACTTGCTGGTAGACCGGAAGAATGTCGTTCAACAGGCTTAAACGATCAAACTGTTCGCCTTTCACTTTGCCCAGCCACAGGTAGGTGACCGGCCCAAGCAGTACGGGCTTTACCTTATGTCCCAGTGTCAGCGCTTCGTCCACTTCATCCAGAAGTTGCACCCACGTCAGTTTGAACTGCTGGCCTTTGCTGAATTCCGGCACCATGTAGTGGTAGTTGGTGTTAAACCATTTGGTCATCTCTGCCGCTGCCGCCGGTTCGCCAGTCGGTGCGCGACCTCGGCCGATACGGAACAGGGTATCGATATCGACAGAGCCGTCGTTGTTCTGATGACGAGCCGGCACATTGCCCAGCAGCAGGCTGGTGGTCAGAACATGGTCGTACCAGGCGAAATCACCGACCGGCAGCAGGTCGATCCCGGCCTGTTTTTGCTGATCCCAATGACGGGCGCGCAGCTCGCGCCCTACCGCCAACAGATCTTCGCGAGAAGAATTCCCCGCCCAGTAACTTTCTTGCGCTTTTTTCAGCTCGCGACGCAGGCCGACGCGAGGGAAACCGAGAGTGTGGTTATGTATTGTCATGTCTTCTTCCTTTAATTATATGATTCTGAATGTAAAACTCTAAATAGTTCGGCTGGCAGGAAGGCGGCAACGTAGCGCGTCTCCAGGAGCTTACTGAAGTAAGTGACTGGGGCACGCAAGGAAGCTAACGCACCTGCAAGTCGAAATATGACGAGTTTAGACGTCCAGATGTTTACACATCCATATTGTAAAGGTACTGTATAAACCTCAAGCGCAAATTGTTCATGCCGGGGTGAAGGACATTCATGATCGAAATTAAACACCTGAAAACGCTACAGGCGTTACGAAACAGCGGGTCGCTGGCCGCAGCAGCGGCAACGTTGCATCAGACGCAGTCAGCGCTTTCCCACCAGTTCAGCGATCTGGAACAACGCCTTGGCTTCCGTCTGTTTGTGCGTAAAAGTCAGCCACTGCGTTTTACCCCACAGGGCGAGATCCTGCTACAACTGGCCAGCCAAGTACTGCCGCAAATCAGCCGCGCGCTGCAGGCCTGTAACGAGCCACAGCAAGCCACATTGCGCATCGCTATTGAATGTCATAGCTGTATTCAATGGCTGACGCCCGCACTTGAGAACTTCCGCCAGAACTGGCCGCAGGTGGAGATGGATTTCAAATCCGGCGTGACTTTTGACCCACAGCCTTCACTGCAACAGGGTGAGCTGGACCTGGTAATGACATCCGACATCCTGCCGCGCAGCGGCCTGCACTATTCCCCGATGTTTGATTTTGAAGTGCGGTTGGTACTGGCACCGGATCACCCACTGGCGGCAAAAGCGCACATCACGCCGGACGATCTCGCCAGCGAAACACTGCTGATCTACCCGGTGCAACGTAGCCGCCTTGATATCTGGCGTCATTTCCTGCAACCGGCAGGCATCAGCCCGGCGCTGAAAAGCGTCGATAACACGCTATTGTTGATTCAGATGGTTGCCGCCCGGATGGGGATCGCGGCACTACCGCACTGGGTAGTGGAGAGTTTTGAACGTCAGGGTCTGGTAGTAACCAAAACTCTGGGTGAAGGATTGTGGAGCCGGCTGTACGCAGCGGTGCGCGATGGCGAGCAGCGTCAGCCAGTTACGGAAGCGTTTATTCGCTCAGCGCGGAACCACGCGTGTGATCACCTGTCGTTTGTGCGGAGCGCGGAGCGACCCAACGGCGATGTACCCACAACGAAGCCATTATCACCGCCCCACCAATAATGAAGCTCGGCCAGTGCGGCTGTTTCTGCCAGATAGCGAGGTTGACCAGCAGTCCGGCGGGAACATGCACATTGTTCATAATGCCAAGCGTCCCGGCATCAACCTGCGTTGCGCCGTAGTTCCACATAAAGTAACCCAGACCGGAAGCGACCACGCCCAACCATACCAGCACGCCCCACTGCAAGGTCGTGCCCGGCAGCTTCTGCGGGTTACCCATCACAAACCATGCAGTGACAGCAACGACAAACGCCCCCAGATAGAACCACGCAAAGGCGTTGTGCTGCGGCATAGGGCGCGTTTCCATCAGGCGTTTATAACCGACCATGCCAATGGCGAAGCTGATGTTCGCTAGCTGCACCAGAATCAAACCGATCCAGAAATGATCGCTGATTTTGTCATAACGAATAATCGCCGCGCCAATCACCGCCAGCCCGGCGCTCAGGGCGTAGCTCCAGCGCAGCCCGCGCTTGCTCAGCAGATCGTAAATCAGCGTAACGTACAGCGGCGTGAAGACAGTAAATAACAGGAATTCAGAGACCGTCAGATAAAGGTACGCCTGGAAGCTGAACAGATACATAATGCCAAGCTGCATCGCACCCACCAGCATATACAGGCCAATGGTTTTCAGGTTGTGCCCACGCGTGCGCAGGAACGGTAAAAACACCAGCGCCGCCAGCCCCACGCGCATCAGCACGGAGAAATAGCTGTCGACATGGCCAGCAAGATATTCGCCAATCAGGCTAAAGGAAAAGGCCCACAGGATCGTGGTGATGATCAGTAACGCCACAATGAAGCTCTCTTAAAATAGTGAGGCTTCATTGTAGCGAACTCAATTGCGCAAAGTTTGAGTATTTGGTTGACATCTGGTTACTCAGCAACCAGATGTCAATCTTATTGCAGGAACAATTTACGCAGGTAATGTGGTACGGCGTTATCCACATTGGTGCCAATCACTTCCAGCTCTGGATGCAGATCTTTCAGGCGTTGGTGGGCATTGCCCATAATGCAGCCTTTACCGGCCATCGACAGCATTTCAGCATCGTTCATGCCATCGCCAAAAGCGATGCAATCCTTCAGATCATAACCCAGCGCACCAGCCACAGCCTCCAGCGCATGTCCCTTTGATACGCCGCCCGCCATCACTTCCAGACAGGTTAGCGTCGAGAAGCTGACGTTGACACGGTCGCCCCAACGCGCATTGATCGCCTGCTCCAGCGGCAGCAATTTTTCATGGCTGTCGCAGGTGAAGAAGACTTTGCTGATGCCTTCCGGCTCCAGTAAGCCCGGCTCATATAGCGAATACTGGAATACCGCTTCTTTGAAAAAACGCATCTCGTCAGGGCGATGGCGGTTCATAAACCATTCGTCGTTACGGTAGACATTGGTAATGATATCTTTCTCGTTGTGCATCACACCGAACAGATCGCTGGCGATATCGCGATCCAGATTGTGGCTAAAGACCAGATTTCCATCGGTATCGTGTACGCGCGCCCCGTTGGAGGTGATCATATACGCTTTGATGCCGAGATTATCGCGGATTTGCCCGACATCGACATGGTGACGGCCAGTAGCGAAGACAAAATTGACACCGCGGTCGGTCAGCAGTTTTAACGTTTCTTTCGCGAACGGAGACAATGTGTGGTCAGGGGAGAGCAACGTGCCATCTAAATCAGACGCAACAACCTGGTACATAGGAAAATTTTACCTCAATAATTAGTTATGCCGGTCGAAGAATTCGACGATGGCGTTGAGCGCGACCGAGCGCATAGCGTCCTTTTCGAAAAGGATCTCATGGTACGCGCCGGGTATGACAAACGGTTTTTCCCCTTCACAAGGATGGCCCGCCGCAGCGCGAATTTCGCAGAAGCGTTGTTGCATGCGGTTATCCACCACATGCTCCTCTTCCGCCTGAATAATCAATGTTGGAGTGTCATCGTTTGCCGCCCCTGCCAGCGCATGTTCTCCGGCCAGAATGCCCTCGCGCACCCAGTGCCACGTAGGGCCGCCCACACGTAGCGTCGGTTCGTCGGCATAAAAACGCAGATTGCGCCGGTAACGCTCGCGGCTGTGGGTCAGCACGTTAATAGCGAACGGCAGCGCGCACCAGCTTCCGGTGCCAATAGCGTAATTTTCGCGAAGACGCGGATAGCTTTCCGCCCAGTCAAGCAACGGGCGCACCATCCACTCTGGCAGGCGAATGATAATTCCGAACATCGGCGCGCACAGGGCAATAGCATCACAGGCATGCGGATAACGCTGTAAGAAGAGCGTGGCGATCGCGCCACCCATCGAATGCGCCAGGATATAGCGTTTGCGCCAGGGCCCGTCGGCAACTTCCTGCTGCCAGAATGCCGCCAAATCATTGACATAATCGCTAAAGTTGACCACATGGCCCCGGTGCGTATCCGCCAACATTCGCCCGGAACGCCCCTGCCCACGATGATCGATAATCAACACATCGTAACCGAGGTAGAACAGGTCGTAAGCCAGTTCGGCGTATTTGACGTAGCTTTCAATACGGCCCGGACAAACCACAATCACCCGATCGTGGCGAGGATGGCAAAAGCGGACAAAACTGACGGGTACATTATCGACACCAGTAAACACGGCTTCTTCACGCGAGCGCCAGAAATCCATTAGCGGCCCCGTGGTAAATGCTGCGAACGCTTTTTCTCTGGTTTCCCAGGCCGTTTTTTGCCGAAACATCGCAATTTCGCCCCTGTTAGCCATGTAAAATCGTTTTTTTGTGACCAATAGCAAAATCCACTGACAATAGCGTATTGTGGCATAAAAACAGACAACCAGGAATTTCTCATGACCTTCGAATGGTGGTTCGCCTATCTACTGACCTCAATCATTTTAAGCCTCTCGCCCGGTTCCGGCGCGATTAATACCATGACCACGTCCATCGGCTACGGCTATCGCGGCGCGGTGGCTTCTATTGCCGGGTTGCAGACCGGGCTTGGCATTCATATCGTGCTGGTCGGCGTCGGCCTGGGCACCCTATTTTCTCGTTCCGTGCTGGCGTTTGAAGTACTGAAATGGGCGGGGGCAGCCTACCTGATTTGGCTGGGTATTCAGCAGTGGCGCGCCGCAGGCGCTATCGATCTCAATACGCTGGCGAAAACCCAGTCGCGCGGTCGGCTGTTTAAGCGGGCGGTATTCGTTAACCTGACCAACCCGAAAAGCATCGTTTTTCTTGCCGCCTTGTTCCCGCAATTTATTGTGCCACATCAGCCGCAGGTGATGCAGTATGTGGTGCTTGGGGTCACAACGATCATCGTCGACATCATTGTCATGATTGGCTACGCGACGCTGGCGCAGCGCATTGCCGGCTGGATCAAAGGGCCGCACCAGATGAAGGCGCTGAATAAGGTATTTGGATCGCTGTTTGTGCTGGTTGGCGCATTGCTGGCATCCGCCCGCCACGCCTGAGGCAGATGCCCGGTGGCGCTGAGCTTACCGGGCCTGAAAATCAGCATACCGGATAACGAAACACCCTCCGGCAGATGAACTCAACGGGAGATAATCAGGTGAATGCCGAAGCCGGCAAACAGCGCGCCAGCAAAACCGTCAATCCATTTCGCCAGACGCTGATAACCGCGACGCATTGCCGGCAGCGCAAACAAGCTGGCCACGATGGTAAACCAGGCCAGCGTTTCCAGCGCAATCAGCACAAAAATACCCCAGCGCGCACTGGTGCCGACGCTATCGCCGACAAACAGTGAAAACACCGAGCCGAAGTAGATGATCGCTTTCGGGTTTGCCAGATTGGTCAGTAACCCTTTCAGAAAACTGCGGCCGCTGCTGGTCGCCAGCTCCACTTTCGGCGCATCAACCGGTTTTTTATCTTTCTTCAGCGCGCCACGCAGCATCTGATAGCCCATCCAGCACAGATAAAGACCGCCGCCGACCATAATAATGCTGTGCAACCATGCCATTTTTTCAAGGATCAGATTCAGGCCGAGCAGCGCCACGCCAGCCCACACCATTACACCACAGGTGATACCGAACACACCCATCATCGCCTCTTTGCGCGAGCGGCTAACGGCGGTTTGCGAAACGAAGAAGAAATCCGGGCCGGGGCTCATCAGGGCAACAATATGCACCAACGCCACGGTAAGAAATAACATCAACATAGAGAGAACCTGCGGGAAGATGATTCAGTGAGTGACTATCCTGGCACTTTTCGACCGCTAAAACTACTCTTCGTCGCCGTCGACATGCGCGCGGATGAGCGCCATAAATTCCTGGCCAAAACGCTCAAGTTTGCGCGTTCCCACGCCGTTCACGCTGAGCATTTCCCCCGGAGAAAGCGGCATCTGCTCGGCCATCTCAATCAGCGTTGCATCGTTAAACACCACATAAGGCGGGATATTCTCTTCGTCGGCAATCGCTTTTCGCAATTTACGCAGCTTGGCGAACAGCTTGCGATCGTAATTGCCGATGGCTGCTTTCTGCATCACTTTTGGCTTAAGCGCCACCATTCGTGGCACCGCCAGCATCAGCGGTGCTTCACCACGCAGCAGCGGACGCGCTGCTTCCGTTAACTGAAGCGCAGAATGCTGAGCTATATTCTGGGTAGCAAATCCCATGTGGATAAGCTGGCGGATTACGCTTACCCAGTGTTCATGGCTCTGCTCGCGGCCAATACCATACACCGGTAATTTATCGTGACCGTATTCGCGGATACGCTGATTGTTCGCACCGCGCAGCACTTCCACCACATAACCCATACCGAAACGCTGATTAACGCGATAAATGGCCGATAACGCTTTTTGCGCGTCCTGCAAACCATCGTACTGGCGCGGCGGATCGAGGCAAATGTCGCAGTTACCGCAAGGCTCTTGTCGTCCTTCGCCGAAATAGTTGAGCAGCACCAGACGACGACAAGTTTGCGCTTCAGCAAACGCGCCCATCGCATTGAGCTTGTGCCGCTCAATATCCTGCAATGGCCCGGCCGGTTTATCCTCCAGACAACGGCGCAGCCACGCCATATCAGCCGGATCGTAGAACAGCATTGCTTCCGCAGGCAGGCCGTCACGCCCGGCGCGACCGGTTTCCTGATAATAGGATTCAATATTACGCGGGATGTCGAAATGCACCACGAAACGTACGTTGGGCTTGTTAATGCCCATGCCGAACGCCACGGTTGCCACCACAATTTGTAAATCGTCGCGCTGGAACTGCTCCTGCACCCGTGCACGCCGTTCGTTATCCAGCCCGGCATGATAAGCCGCCGCGCTGAAACCACGGCTTTGCAGACGCTCGGCGGTGTCTTCAACCTTCGCCCGGCTATTGCAATAAATGATGCCGCACTTGCCGCGTTGCTCCTGCACATAACGCAGCAGCTGATCGAGCGGCTTAAACTTTTCCATCAACATGTAGCGAATATTCGGCCGGTCGAAGCTGCTGACCTGGATCAGCGGATCGTTAAGGCCAAGCAAACGCTCTATGTCGCGGCGGGTTGTGTCATCAGCCGTCGCGGTCAGTGCCATAAAAGGCACGGACGGCAGCATCTGGCGCAGGTGGCCAAGCGCGGCGTATTCCGGGCGGAAATCGTGCCCCCACTGGGAAATACAGTGCGCTTCGTCAACGGCCAACAGCACCGGATTCCACTGGCGCAACTGGTCAAGGAAGTTGTCGAGCATCAGGCGCTCGGGCGCGATATAAAGCAGACGGATCTGACCGTTGCGACAGCCGTTAATCACTTCAAACTGCTGCTCACGGCTTTGAGTAGAGTTCAGGCACGCCGCCGCAACGCCGTTGGCAAGGAGCTGGTCGACCTGATCTTTCATTAGTGAGATCAGCGGCGAAACCACCACCGTCAGTCCCCGCAACACCAGCGCCGGAATTTGGTAACACAGGGATTTTCCGCCGCCCGTCGGCATCACCACCAGACAGTCGCGGCCGCTCAGTACGGTATTGATAATATCCTGCTGGCCCGGGCGGAATTGCTGATAGCCGAAGGTCTCCTGCAAGACCTGCTTAGCCAGCGATTCCTGATTCAATACTTCCGCCTGCGCCACAATGACCCCATTAGCCTGAAATAAAAACAGGCGCTATTTTCAGCGCCTGCGACAGAAACTGCAATGCTTAAAACAGATCGTTAAGCATTACACCCACACCAACACGAGTTTGATTGAAATTATAGTCAATCAATGATTCGCCGTAGCCGCTGTATACCTGGGTGTAAAACCGGACGTGTCGGGTTATCGGATAGCTGATGCCGATTTCCGCACCGCCGTAGCCGGTATTCCAGTTGTACTGCCCTTTGGCGCTGAGGATTGCCTCACCCAGTTGATAACCAATCTTCAACTGGTAATAGCCCATGTATTTGGTGATATCCGGGTTATCGTTGGTGGAACCCACCACATACCAGGGCTTCACCTCAACCATCCAGTTGCCGTTTTGCGCCATCAGGCGGGTGTAGATGCGGTTCCAACTACGCGACGTCGGGTCGGAGCGGCCGTTTGAATCATGGTTATAACCCATCTCCACATCGCGTAACGTCCAGCCAGCAAACTCATAATCGGTGGCGAAACCGAGGAAAAGTTGCGGCTCGTAGTTGGTTTCGCGGAACGGCGATGACTCGGCACTATTGGAGAGCTGCCACCAGGATTTCTGCGTATAGGAAGCGCCAAAAACAGAATTAGGCCCCAGAATTCCGCGCCACAGAGGAAACGCCAGGCTGAGCTGGAACTTCACTTCGTCCTTACGCGCATTATCAGACCAGTTATAGGAGCGAATTGCATCTTTGTTCAGATCGCTGGTATCGGTATAGATCACGTAGTTGGTGTCATAAGGATAAAGCGTGAAAGGATTATCGTGATCCTGCAATAAATTGGCGATGATACTGCCGCGCACGGCGGGGGCATCATGAACCTCCTTTACCGTAGCTTCTTGTGCGTATGCCATAAAAGGCAGCGCAAGTACTGCGAAAAACCAACCCAGAGAGGTCCGCATCGGTTTTATGCTCCCGAATCATATTGTTGAATTGAATAAGTTACCGAAAGTATTCTACATATTTAAGAGTCACTGCGCAGGTATCGATTCTCAAACTGGAACTCAACAAATAACAGGCATAAAATCAACACCTCATTAACACATCGGATCAGATTACTATGTCAGCCGTTCTCACAGCCGATCAGGCCCTTAAACTGGTGGGCGAGATTTTTGTTTATCACATGCCGTTTAACCGTGCGTTAGGTCTTGAGCTGGAACGTTATGAAAAAGAGTATGCGGAGTTGAAATTTACTAATCAGCCAATGATGGTGGGTAACTGGGCGCAAAGCATTTTACATGGCGGCGTAATCGCTTCAGCGCTGGATGTCGCCGCAGGTCTGGTTTGCGTTGGCAGTACGTTAACTCGCCATGACACTATTAGCGAAGAGGAGCTGCGCCAGCGTTTGTCGCGCATGGGTACTATTGATTTACGTGTCGATTATCTGCGGCCCGGGCGCGGCACGCGCTTTACTGCCAGCAGTAGTTTGTTGCGTGCGGGCAATAAAGTCGCCGTCGCCCGCGTAGAGCTGCATAATGAGGATCAACTGCACATCGCCAGCGCCACAGCTACCTATATGGTGGGGTGAGGCTCTTGTAAAAAACGGGTAACATACAATTACTTTTCAGCAAAGAGTTTTCCCGATGGATGCAAAACAGACGCGGCAGGGCGTGTTACTCGCCCTGGCCGCTTATTTCATTTGGGGGGTTGCCCCGGCCTATTTCAAAGTGATTTGGTACGTACCGGCTGACGAAATTCTCACTCACCGCGTCATCTGGTCCTTCTTTTTTATGCTGGCGTTGATCAGCGCCAGCCGTCAGTGGAGCAACGTAAAAACGTTGCTGCAAACGCCGAAAAAGATCCTGCTGCTGGGCATCTCCGCCGTACTGGTTGGCGGCAACTGGCTGCTGTTTATCTGGGCGGTGAACCACAACCATATGCTGGAAGCCAGTCTGGGTTACTTTATTAATCCACTGGTGAACATTCTGCTGGGGATGCTGTTTTTGGGTGAGCGTTTCCGCCGTATGCAATGGCTGGCGGTACTGCTGGCTGCCATCGGTGTACTGGTGCAACTGTGGACGTTTGGCTCGCTGCCGATCATTGCGCTCGGTCTGGCATTTAGTTTTGCTTTTTACGGCCTGCTGCGCAAAAAAATAGCTGTTGATGCGCAAACCGGCATGCTGGTAGAAACGCTGTGGTTATTGCCGGTTGCGGCGGTGTGGCTATTTGGCATCACAGATAGCCCAACCAGCCATATGGGGCAAAACAGCCTGTCGCTGAACTTGCTGTTGATGGCCGCAGGTGTAGTTACGACGGTTCCTCTGCTGTGTTTTACCGGAGCGGCAATGCGTTTGCGTTTATCGACGCTGGGTTTTTTCCAGTATATCGGCCCAACACTGATGTTCCTGCTGGCCGTTGCTTTCTATGGCGAGCATCCGGGGCCGGATAAGATGGTGACCTTTGGTTTTATCTGGCTGGCGCTGGCGATTTTTATTATGGACGCGGTATACACACAGCGTGGTTTACGCAAAAACGTATGATGGAAAGTTGGTGTCGCCTCTTCCCCATATGCTGAAGCGGCGCGCGCAATCCAATCAAAATGAACAAGGGCGGCAGCGCCGCCCGTTGTCTTATAGCCAGTTGCGGCGCTTGAAGTAGAGATACGGTGCCAGACCGGCGAGGATCATAAAGACAATCGCGCCAGGGTAGCCGAAGCTCCAGTGCAGCTCGGGCATAAATTCAAAGTTCATTCCGTAGCTGGAGGCCACCAGCGTCGGCGGCAGGAACACCACGGAAACGACCGAGAAGATTTTAATGATGCGGTTCTGCTCGATATTGATGAACCCCATCGCCGCCTGCATCAGGAAGTTCACCTTCTGGAACAGGGATTCATTATGCGGCAGCAGAGATTCGATATCGCGCAGGATCTCGCGCGCCTGCTCCAGTTGACCAGCCGGTAAACGCGCCTTGCGCACAAGAAAGTTCAGCGCACGCTGGGTATCCATCAGACACAAGCGCACCTTCCAGCCGATGTCTTCCTGCTCCGCCAGCGTTGAAAGCGCGTCGTCATATTCATCGCCCTGCTGGCCTTCCATAATAACGCGGCTCAGCTTTTCCAGGTCGCTGTAGATGTTTTCGATCTCATCCGCCAGCTGTTCGATTTTAGTTTCGAACAGATCCAGCAGCAGTTCATAGGCATTGCCGTCAACCATCTCCTGGCTGCGGGCGCGCATACGGTAGAGCCGAAACGCGGGTAATTCGCGCTCACGCAGCGTAAACAAGCGACCTTCGCGAATGGTGAATGCCACCGTTGAGTTACCGGCGTGATCTTCAGCATCTTCAAAAAAGAAGAAGGAGTGGATGTGCAGCCCGTCTTCGTCCTCGAAAAAACGCGCGGAGGCTTCGATGTCTTCCAGTTCAGGGCGGGTGGCCAGGTTCTGACCCAATTCCATTTGCACACGGGTTCGTTCGTCTTCGTCCGGCTCGACCAAATCAACCCAAACCGAGCTGGCGAGGTGTTTAATTTCGTCAGCCTCAAGACGGGTTAAGCGATTGTTTTCCAGTTGAAATGCGCTCAGCATGGCCGGGACTCCCAGTGCAAAAAATATCGGACAGTTCGGTGGGCACACAAGAAACGAATTGGGTTTCAGACCATTCAACAGCCTGACTCAGCGCGACGGGAAAACATGCAGGTCGCTGACAACCTCTAAGGCTATCAGCATGAGAAAATAGCCTTAGGAATTGTTCCTGTGAAACAGGAGATTGAGCCAGTATCTACTGGGTGTGTCCAAGGCGAATGTCCTCTTAGCGTGTTCGTGCGCGCATGTTACGCCAGCACTCAGAAGGCGTCAACACGCAACGAAACGCGAAAGAGCAATATTTGCCCCTCAACGTATAAGGCTAGCAGATTATTACAAAATAATGATATTTTTCTGAATGTTAGACAGTTTCAAGCTTCGCATAGGCGGCCACCAGCCATTTAATACCCTGCCCCTGGAAAGCCACCTGCAAACGGCTGTGTTCACCGCTGCCTTCCATGTTCACTACCGTACCTTCGCCAAACTTCGCATGGCGCACGCGCTGACCGAGTTTATAGCCGGTATCGCTCTGTGCGGCTGGCGTTCCCATGCGCTGATGGCTTACCGGGCGGCTGATGCTGGCGCGTAAACGCACCTCTTCCACACACTCTTCCGGCAGCTCGCCGATAAAGCGTGAAGGGCGGTGATAAACCTCTTTCCCGTACAGACGGCGCGTTTCGGCGTAGGTTAAGGTTAATTTCTGCATCGCGCGCGTCACGCCGACATACGCCAGGCGGCGCTCCTCTTCCAGACGGCCCCCCTCATCCAGCGACATCTGGCTCGGAAACATGCCCTCTTCCATGCCAACGATAAAGACCTGCGGGAATTCGAGACCTTTTGCCGAGTGCAGCGTCATAAGCTGCACCGCATCCTGCCAGCTATCCGCCTGCCCTTCACCCGCCTCCAGAGCGGCATGGGAGAGAAATGCCTGTAGCGGCATCAAATCTTCATCTTCTTCGTTGTAGCTGAACTGCCGCGTAGCGGTGACCAGTTCCTCTAAGTTCTCAATACGCGTCTGGCCTTTCTCGCCCTTCTCCTGCTCATACATCATGCGCAGACCAGAGTCGTTCACCACCCGGTCGGTTTGCACATGCAGCGGCATATCGGCCGTTTCCTGGGCCAGCGCGTCAATCAGTTCCAGGAAGCGTTGCAGGGCGCTTGCAGCACGGCCCGCCAGCGCTTTTTCCTGTAATAACTCGCGCGTCGCCTGCCACAGCGTCAACTGGCGATCGCGGGACGTCTGGCGCACAACATCCAGCGTGCGATCGCCAATGCCGCGCGTCGGCGTATTCACTACGCGCTCAAACGCGGCATCATCATTGCGGTTGGCGATCAAACGCAGATAGGAGAGAGCATCTTTAATCTCCTGACGTTCAAAGAATCGCATACCGCCATAAATGCGGTACGGCATACTGGCCTGCAACAGCGCCTCTTCCAGCACGCGCGACTGGGCGTTGCTGCGATAGAGAATAGCGCACTGCGTCAGTTGTCCGCCGTTGTCCTGCCAGGCTTTGATACGGTTTACGACAAAGCGCGCTTCGTCCAGCTCATTGAATGCACAATAGAGTGAAATCGGCTCGCCATCGATGCCGTCGGTCCACAGTTTTTTCCCCAGACGCCCATTATTGTTCTCAATCAGGGCGTTAGCGGCGCTAAGGATATTACTGGTGGAGCGGTAGTTCTGCTCCAGCCGAATAGTCTGCGCGCCAGGGAAATCTTTCAGGAAGCGCTGGATGTTTTCTACCTGGGCGCCGCGCCAACCGTAAATGGACTGATCATCGTCACCGACGATCATCACTTTGCCGGTGTCGCCAGCCAGCAGGCGGATCCATGCATACTGAATGTTGTTGGTATCCTGAAATTCATCCACCAGGATATTGGTAAAGCGTTCACGATAGTGCTGCAAAATATGCGGTTTGTTCAGCCACAGCTCATGGGCACGTAGCAACAGCTCGGCAAAATCCACCAGCCCGGCGCGATCACAGGCCTCCTGGTAAGCCTGATAAACTTTCTGCCAGGTCTGCTCAACCGGATTACCGAAACTCTGGATATGATGCGGACGGATGCCCTCATCTTTCTGGCCGTTGATATACCACATCGCCTGACGCGGCGGCCACTGCTTCTCATCCAGATTCATCGCTTTGATCAGGCGTTTCAGCAGCCGGAGCTGATCTTCACTGTCGAGGATCTGGAAATCCTGCGGCAGGTTGGCATCCATGTGGTGCGCCCGCAACAAGCGGTGCGCCAGCCCGTGGAACGTGCCCACCCACATTCCGCCCTGCGAGGTGCCCATCAACTGGCCGATACGATGACGCATTTCCGCCGCTGCTTTATTGGTAAAGGTGACCGCCATGATCGAGTATGGCGAACAGTTATCCACGGTCATTAGCCAGGCGATACGGTGTACCAGCACGCGCGTCTTACCGCTCCCTGCCCCGGCCAGCACCAGCATATTGCTGCGCTCTGCGGCTACGGCGTCGCGCTGTTTGTCATTGAGGCTGTCGAGCAGATAAGAAACGTCCATAGGTACCGTCGCGTAGTCGTCAGGAATTGAACGAAACGCCCGTGGGCGCTTCGCTTACCGGGCCTACGTTACCGTAGGGCGGATAAGCGTAGCGCCATCCGCCAAAAACCCTGGTATTTTATACAGAACAATTGGTGATTATATCAGCGTCGTGAGGGATGCCAACCGCGAAATTTCCATATGCGGTAACAAACGGCTGTTGGTTGCCTGTAACAGATCGGCGCCTTCTGGTTTGATCCAACATGCCTGCATGCCGCAACGGATCGCACCCGCAACATCTGTGGTCAAATCGTCACCAACATGCAGAATATCCTCTACCGCCACACCGAGGCGATCTGCGGCCAGATGATACATGTCGCTGAACGGCTTTGAACGCCCATCTGGCCCGGCGCGCAGCACAAATTCAAAGTAATCGCCCAGCCCGAACAGTTCCGGCTGCGCGTTACCGTTGGTGATCACCACCAGCGGCCACTTCGTTGCCAGTCTCTTCAGCGTGTCGTGGGTTTCCTGCGGCACATCAATGCGGCTGCGCCATTTGGCAAAGTTAACCATCGAGGCCTGTGCGCCCACGGCGGCTTCCTCGACTGTCAGCCCGGCGTTCAGCATCGCCTGTTCAACGGCGCGTCGCCGCCATTCGGTAACGTCGTGATAGATCTCCGGCTCGGTTTCCCGCAGCGACCAGCGCAGACGCTTGAATTCTTCATTTTCCAGGCCGTTAAGCGCCGGATGATAGCGTTGCACAAATGCCAGCGCTTCCTGTTCGGTGCGCTGGATCACCAGTCGGTTGTCGTAAAGAGTATCGTCCAGGTCAAAAGTGATCGCGGAGATCTGACCCAATGGGCGGTAAAAACGCATTATTTCCCCCGTTTGGCGCGCGGGTGCGCGGCGTCGTACACCGATGCAAGGTGTTGAAAATCGAGATGGGTATAGATTTGTGTCGTTGAAAGATTGGCGTGACCAAGCAGTTCCTGCACCCCGCGCAGATCGCCGCTCGATTCAAGCATGTGTGTGGCGAATGAGTGCCGCAGTTTATGCGGATTTACATGACTGTTGAGTCCCTGACGGATACCCCACTCGGCAAAACGTTTTTGCACATTACGCGCCGAAATTCGTTTCCCCAGCTTCGATAAAAACAGCGCATCCTCTTCCGCGCCAAACAGCCCACGCAGATCGAGCCAGTGTTCAATCCAGGTCACCGCACTGCGACCAATAGGCAAGCGGCGCTCTTTACTGCCCTTGCCCATTACCCACACTTCACCGCTTTCCAGATCCAGATGTTTGATATCCAGATTCACCAGCTCCGAAAGACGCAGACCAGCACCGTACATCACTTCCAGCATGGCCCGATCTCGCACTGCCAGCGGATCGTTAAGATCGATATCCAGCAGTCGGTTCACATCATCAACGTCAATATTCTTCGGCAAATGGCGCGGCGCTTTCGGTGCAGAAATGCCTTTTGCCGGGTTTGCCTGCAGCTCGCCCTGGCTGACCATCCAGTCAAAGAAACTGCGCAGCGCCGAAAGCCGTAGCGCCAGGCTTGCCGGGCCGAGCCCTTTTCGTCGGCTGCGAACGGCAATTGCGCGCACCATTGCAGCATCACATTGTTGCCAGCTTTTCAGGCCGGTTTCACCGGTCAAAGCAATGATGGCATCAAGCTGACGCTGATAATTAAGCAACGTAATGGGACTGAGTTGACGTTCAACACCAAGGTAGCGCAGGAATTTGCTGACGGCAGGTAACAACGGCGAATCGCTCATACGCGCTCAATCCAGCGTTCCAGAAGATCCGGCAGCATCTGCGCTATCTCATCTAAAAGCTGGGTGCCCTGACCTTGCTGATAATGGTGAACATCACGGCTGCTAAACAGCACCACGCCAAGAGAACCGTCCGGCCCCATTAAGGACATGGCCACCGAGCCGATTGCTTTCGCTTCCGGCAACAACAACAATAGCTCCGGCCCGTTTAATGAGCCGAGATAGTGGTGTTGCTGACCTAAGCGTTGAATACGCAACGATTCAAACGCCTGCCGGGAGAGCGCAAGATGGGTGTAGCGTGAAGGCGCCCCCAGACGCCAGCGATCGGGAAACAGGCGGATAGTCGCACCAGCCAGCCCCAGATCGCGCGCCCAGCGATGAAAACGGTTAAGCATCTCTTCAAGGCTGCTGGCGGATGCCAGCCGACTTTGCAGGCGCAGCAGACGATAGAATAACCCTTCGTTTGCACTCGCCTGTTCCATCAACAAGGTCATGTTCTCTTCCAGCACATTGATGTGATTACGCGAGCGCGCCATGTGCCATTCGACGAGAGAAACCGTACCACGCACCGGGTGCGGCACGCGCATTTGCTCTATCAGCCGCGCATTGCGGATAAAGAATTCAGGATGGTGCAGCAGATATTCCGCCACCGCCTGGTCATCCAGTTCGGCCAACGTTCCCTGCTGCTCTTCTCCTATATGCTTCATAGATGAATAAACCCGTCATAGACATGTGTCGCCGGGCCAGTCATAAACAACGGTTGACCCGGTCCTTTCCACGCGATATCAAGCCGACCGCCCGGTAATTCAACGCGAACATTTTCCGCCAGCAAATCCTGTTGAATGCCGACCGCGACAGCCGCACAAGCGCCGCTACCGCACGCCTGGGTTTCACCAGCGCCACGTTCAAAGACGCGCAGTCGGATGTAATCCCGTGAGACGACCTGCATAAAACCGATATTGGCGCGCTCAGGAAAACGCTCGTGGCTCTCCATTACCGGGCCCAGTGTTTCTACCGACGCAGTGTCCACGTCATCAACCTGAATCACGCAGTGCGGGTTCCCCATCGAAACAACGCCGCACAGTATGGTTTGCTCCGCTACCCGCATAATATAGGTCTTTTCCGCTTTGTTAGCGCGGAATGGCACCTGCGACGGTTCAAAGTTTGGCTCACCCATATTAACGCGTACCAGTTCGTCTTCCGTTACGCTCAATACCATACGACCGTTCGCCGTACTGACGCGAATATCACGTTTATTGGTTAACCCTTTCAGACGAACAAAGCGGGCGAAACAGCGCGCGCCATTACCGCACTGCGATACTTCACTGCCGTCGGCATTAAAAATACGGTAGTGAAAATCGAGTTCAGGATCGTAGGGAGGCTCAACCACCAGCAGTTGATCAAACCCAACGCCAAGATGACGATCCGCCAGACGGCGGATCAGCTCCGGTGAGAAAAAGACATTCTGCGTTACCGCGTCGACGACCATAAAATCGTTGCCAAGGCCATGCATTTTTGAGAACTGCATCATCTACTCCAGTTGCGCGGATACAGAACGGTAGCGTCAGTAATTCACCTGGCTCGGAGAGCCGTCGTTACCACGATCGGTGCTATTCGGAGTACTCGGCTGGATCGTGCTGGTTTGCGTTTTGGTTGGCGGCGGCGCATTTTTATCCGCAGGGGGAAAATAGAGCGGCCCCTTCAGACCACATCCCGTCAGGCTGAACAGAGTCAGCAGTACGGCCATCGCGCGAAACACATCTTTCATTATGAGTTGCCTGTAAGTTCGTTCTTTCTGCTTTCTATCATCGCAGGAGAAGACACAAAAGCAAGAGTTTGCTGGTTTAGGGCATCGGGAAATATTTCGCGTTATACTGCTGCCATCATAAAAAACAGGAAAGCAGAATGAACGACAGTGAATTTCATCGCCTCGCCGACAGCCTGTGGCTCACCATTGAAGAACGCCTTGATGACTGGGATGGCGACAGCGACATCGACTGCGAAGTCAACGGCGGCGTCTTAACCATCAGCTTTGAAAACGGCAGCAAAATCATCATTAACCGTCAGGAACCGCTGCACCAGGTGTGGTTGGCAACCAAACAGGGCGGCTACCATTTCGATCTCAAGGGTGATGACTGGGTTTGCGATCGCAGCGGCGAAACCTTCTGGGATCTGCTGGAACAGGCAGCCACGCAGCAAGCGGGCGAAACGGTGACTTTTCGTTAATATTACGCGCCGGATAAGATGTTAATGATTTATCCGGCACACATTACGAGAAATATTGCTGCAACAGCGGTGCATCGTTGTCCTGATTCGCCGGCGTTGCGGTGCTGATTGTCTGATTGCGGAACGGGATCACCTGAGCACGCCCTTCCGTATTCACAATTTGATAGAACTGCGGCAAGTTGAAGTTAATAAAGCTGGAGCCGTAGGTGAAGCGGTCATGTGATGACGAGTAGAAACGGCTTACATCCCGCACCAGTTCCTCTTTGCTGCCTTCACAGTGATGATAGACTTCCGCGCGGTTGCTCTCATCCAGAATATAGATGTTAAAGCCTTCTTCGCCGGTCTCTTCAAAAAAGAACTGAATAATCCCTTCACTGGCAAAACCATCCACCACCGCCGGTAATTCGACGTGATTGGTTTCAACCTGCACAGAAAGGCCATGCAGTTTGTTATGCGAAATCGCACCGTAAAACTCGATCGCGTTTTCCAGCTTCTGTACCGACACATTCAGACGTTCAAAGAACAGCCCCCAGGTCTGACCCGCCACGCGCAATGCTTTAAAGCGTCCGGTTTCCTGGCGCGTACTGGAAAGACGCAGCTCAATACACTCAGAAACCAACTGCTGGACGCGGGTTCGAATCAGGCCACGCAGATGCTGGCTGTAGCAGAACACTTCAACGCTATCCGGCGGTGCCGCATCCTGATGCATTTTGCCAAGAATCGTTTTCAGCGCTTCAATCATCGCCTGCTCGCCGTTGAAATGCAGAGTACGCACCTCATTCCACGAATTACGGTAGAGCAGATCCACGCTTCCGACGAGGCAGTTTTGCTGCTCGCCGAAGCTGAAGACATCAAGCTTACGGAAGTCGAAATGCACCACCTGGTTACGGAACGCCGCAGTCGGGTCGTACTCCAGGTTGACGATAATCGCCAGGTGACGGATTTCGCACGGGCTATACAGCGCTTTCGGGGTCGGTGCAGGCAGGCGCAACGGGAAGTGATGCGATACATCCGCTACCATCTCCTGCAATTTCGCCAGATCGACCACATCATTGCCTTTAATAAACAGATGTGTGCGCGAGGTCAACAGCCCGTTAAACCAGGCCCAGGCCACCAGCTTATTCAGATAACGGTTATATTCCAGCGGCTGATGGCTGACGATAGAGTCCATGTTCGGCGCACGATTGTACAGATACCAGCCGGTGCGGTTGGCACGGCCTGGCGGAACATGAATAAAGGTTAAATTGGGTTCGGAGAGATCCGGTGAAATCTGCGGGTTCACCAGCGTTACTTTGCCCGGCAACGCCTCAAAGGCGGCATACAGTTTACGGGTCAACACCCCGATATCTTGCGGGCTGGCGGAAACGCTCAGATTATTACGCCGTGCGAAACGGATAAGATTGCGGTAGCTCTGCATCATCGCGTCGAGCAGCTCATTGTGCGCTTCGCGTACCTGATCGATTTTCCAGTTGGCACGGTTATCCAGCATGGCCACGCGCGCATCGTCCCAGCCCCACTCTTTCACCAGTTGCGCGATCACTTCACGACGCCAGCCGACACAGGCGCGTTCACGGCTGAGCTTCTCGCACACTTTTAAGTAGAAACATCGACGTGCCAGATCGAGACGGGTGGTGTCTTCGATGGCCACCAGATATTGCGTTACGCGTTCCAGCATCATGCAGTAGTGATCAAGACCGAAGGAAACAATCTCGCCATCATGCAGACGCTGTTTAATATCTTTCGCCAGCAGGCGCGTGTTGGGATATTCCCAGGAATAAGCTTCCAGCAGCAGGGTTTTCAACACTGCTTTGTATGGGGAATCGATGCTTTTATAGAGCTGCCAAAGGCTGGCACCGAAATACTCTTCCGCCGAAAGAGAACTTAAGCCGCCGAGATCCAGCCATTCATTTGGCGTCAGAACACCCTGCGCATAGAGCGTCATTACGTAGTCGTCGTAGTGCTCTTCTTCATCGCCCGGCACCATATTCCAAAGAATACGCTTCCCGGCGAGGCGCACGGCAGTGCGATAAAATTCGTCAAGCAACAATATATGCTGCGTCGAGCCGCAATCCTCGCCGCCGAGACTGCCGCTTTCGTTATGGCGGAAGCGGTTCTCATCAATCAGGAAAAAGCTCACTTCCACACCCAGCGACGCAGCCCAACTTTCGAGCAGGCTGCATTTACGCTGCAACAGTTGACGCTCTTCATTATCGAGCCAGGATTGATGACATACCCAGATGTCCAGATCCGAAGAGCAACTTTGCCCAACGGATGACGTGCTACCCATAGAGTAAACGCCGGTGATCGGTACCTCGCCTTTTGGCGACTCCTGCGGCGGCAAACCACGGTGCAGTTCGAGTTCATTCAGATAGTGAAGTTGGTTTTCATCAGGCGTGTAAAGGCAAATGCCTTGCGGAACGTTACCTTCAAGGTAACCCGGCATCAGCGGATGATGGTAGTGCAGTAATGTCGGCAGCAGACTGTAGACCTGCTGAAAAGCAGGCCCCATGGCAGCAAGCGCGCGTTCCACACGCAGTTGATTGATGGCATCCAGTCTCTGTTTCAGAGTCTCAATATAGAGGTACAAGACATATCGCCTGATGTTTACAGAAAATCCAAAGTCGCCGTTGCCATTTTTCGCCCTTATCTTTATAGAGGTACAGACGAAAAAATGGTCTAAAACGTGATCAATCTAACACCTTGCTCATTGACCGTAAAGAAAGATGCAGTACAAACCAGTGTAGCATCAAACGCACTCTGTAAATTCTTAATTACGGCCTGCGCTGCACCGGTATTGACCGGTATTGCGGGGTGAAGCTTTCTCTTTCCCCGGCAATCCACCGCGAACACTGACACCCTAATGCAACAATGTTAGGATGGTCAACGGACGATAATGACGGTAACAAGCATGTTAGACAATGTTTTAAGAATTGCCACACGGCAAAGCCCCCTTGCGCTATGGCAAGCACAATACGTTAAGGAACGCCTTGAAGCGAGCCATTCGGGGCTGACTGTAGAACTGGTGCCGATGGTAACCCGCGGCGATGTGATCCTTGATACGCCACTGGCGAAAGTGGGCGGCAAAGGGTTGTTTGTGAAAGAACTTGAATTGGCACTGCTTGAAAACCGCGCCGATATCGCTGTGCATTCAATGAAAGATGTGCCTGTGGATTTCCCCGAAGGGCTTGGCCTGGTGACCATTTGCGAGCGCGACGATCCGCGCGATGCGTTTGTGTCAAACCGTTATGCCTCGCTGGACGAAATGCCGCATGGCAGCATTGTTGGCACTTCCAGTTTACGCCGTCAGTGCCAACTAGCGGAACGCCGTCCGGATCTGGTGATCCGTTCCCTGCGCGGAAACGTCGGCACCCGTCTGAGCAAGCTGGATAACGGTGAATATGACGCTATTATCCTCGCTGTAGCAGGCCTTAACCGCCTCGGTCTGGCTTCACGCGTACGCATGGCGCTGCCGCCGGAAACCTCGCTACCGGCAGTCGGTCAGGGCGCGGTCGGCGTAGAATGCCGTCTTGATGATGCGCGCACGCGCATGCTGCTCGAACCGCTGAATCACCAGGATACCGCCGTGCGCGTTAAAGCCGAGCGGGCGATGAATACCCGTCTTGAAGGTGGATGCCAGGTGCCTATTGGCAGCTATGCTGAACTTATCAACGGTGAGATCTGGCTGCGTGGGCTGGTAGGTTCGCCAGACGGTTCAACCCAGGTACGCGGCGAATGTCGCGGCAAACCGGAAGATGCAGAACAACTGGGGATCTCGCTGGCGGAAGAGCTACTGGCGAATGGCGCCCGCGCTATTCTGGATGAGGTTTATAACGGAGACGCACCTGCATGAGCATTCTGGTCACTCGCCCATCTCCAGCCGGAGAAGAATTAGTCAGCCGGTTGCGCACACTGGGGCTGGTGGCCTGGAGCTTTCCGTTAATCGAATTTACGCCAGGCCGCGAGCTCGCTTCATTACCCGCGCGGCTTGCTGCTCTAACCGCAGATGATATGGTTTTTGCCCTGTCGCAGCATGCGGTGACATTTGCTCATGCCCACTTACAGCAGCTTGGTTTGCGCTTTCCCCCTCAGCCTCACTATTTCGCTATCGGTCGCACCACTGCGCTGGCATTACATACCGTCAGCGGCATTGAGGTGCGTTATCCGCACGATCGGGAAATCAGTGAAGTGTTGCTACAATTACCTGAATTACAAAGTGTTCAGGGTAAGCATGCACTAATCTTACGGGGTAACGGCGGGCGCGAAGTACTGGCGGAAACGCTGGCGGCGCGCGGTGCTGAAGTCGAATTTTGCGAATGTTATCAACGCAGTGCAATATTTTATGATGGTGCTGAAGAAGCAATGCGCTGGCATACGCGCGGCGTGACGACACTGGTGATCACCAGCGGCGAAATGATGCAACAATTGTTTTCACTTATTCCCCCCTGGTATCGGGAAAACTGGCTACTTCACTGTCACCTGGTTGTGGCGAGTGAGCGTCTGGCGCACCTCGCCCGGGAACTGGGCTGGCAGGATATTCGGGTCGCTGACAATGCCGACAACGATGCGCTACTTCGCGCATTACAATAACTCTCATAATGGGAAGCCATAATGACGGAACAAA
The DNA here is from genome assembly GCF_900094795.1 of Kosakonia oryziphila. GTDB lineage: Bacteria > Pseudomonadota > Gammaproteobacteria > Enterobacterales > Enterobacteriaceae > Kosakonia > Kosakonia oryziphila. The sequence continues at coordinate 38,300 of NZ_FMBC01000019.1, read as the reverse complement.
AAAACTCCTCCGCCGTGGTCGAAGAGACCAAAGCGGCTGACGGCGCAACGCCGCCGCCGGAGAAAGCAGAGAAGAATAGACGCGCTAACAGGACAAGCCTTGCGCTCAGCGCGATCGCCATCGCTATTGCGTTGGCGTCGGGTGCGGGGCTTTATGGCTGGGTGAAACAGCAAGTGGCAACACTGCATAGCAATAATGGCGAGATCGCCAACCAGGTTATCGCCTTACAACAATCGCAGGATAAGCAGCGCGCAGAGCTGGAAAGTGTGATTAAACAACAAGCGGACCAGCTTAATGCCGCCAAACGTCAAAACGACGTACTGGCGAAGCAGCTCGATGAAGTGCAGCAGAAAGTGGCAACCATCTCCGGTTCTGATGCCAAAACCTGGCAACTGGCGCAAGCCGATTTTCTGGTGAAACTGGCGGGCCGCAAACTGTGGAGCGATCAGGATGTCACCACCGCTGCCGCACTATTGAAGAGCGCTGACGCCAGCCTGGCTGAGATGAACGATCCAAGCCTGATTACCGCACGTCGCGCCATCACTGACGATATCGGCAGTCTGTCGGCAATCACACAGGTGGATTACGACGGCATTATCCTCAATCTGAACCAGCTTTCGAATCAAATCGATAATCTGCGCCTTGCGGATAATAACGATGACGATTCACCGATGGATAACGATAGCAGCGAACTCTCCGGCTCGATCAGCGAATGGCGCGTCAATCTGCAAAAAAGCTGGCAGAACTTTATGGACAGTTTTATCACTATCCGTCGCCGCGATGAAACGGCAGTACCGCTGCTCGCGCCAAATCAGGATATCTACCTGCGTGAAAACATCCGTTCACGTCTGCTCGTCGCCGCACAAGCCGTTCCGCGTCATCAGGAAGAGACCTACAGACAGGCGCTGGATAATGTTTCTACCTGGGTACGCGCGTACTACGACACCGACGATGCGGCCACCAAATCCTTCCTCGAGGAAGTGGATAAGCTGAGCCAGAAAACAATCGCCATGAATTTACCGGAATCGCTGCAAAGCCAGCCAATCCTGGAAAAATTAATGCAAACTCGCGTACGCAATCTTCTGGCGCAGCCTGCTGTGACGTCTGAACAGGCGCCAGCCCATGCAGCCACAGCGCAGGGAGAATAAGCATGCTGAAAGTATTATTGCTCTTTGCACTGTTGATCGCCGGGATCGTGCTCGGCCCCATGCTCGCCGGGCATCAGGGTTATGTGCTGATCCAAACCGATAATTACAACATTGAAACCAGCGTCACCGGGTTAATGATCATTCTGGTGCTGGCGTTGGTGGTGATATTTGCCCTCGAATGGGTGCTGCGTCGCATTTTCCGCACTGGCGCACATACCCGTGGCTGGTTTGTAGGCCGTAAGCGTCGTCGCGCACGTAAACAAACGGAGCAAGCGCTGCTCAAACTGGCGGAAGGCGACTATCAGCAAGTTGAAAAGTTGATGTCGAAAAATGCCGACCACGCCGAGCAGCCCGTGGTGAATTACCTGCTGGCGGCTGAAGCGGCGCAGCAACGCGGTGATGAAGCTCGCGCCAACCAGCATCTGGATCGCGCGGCAGAGCTGGCGGAAAACGACCCCATCCCGGTGGAAATCACCCGGGTACGTCTGCAACTGGCGCGCAACGAGAATCATGCAGCCCGTCATGGCGTGGATAAATTGCTGGAGATCACCCCACGTCATCCGGAAGTGCTGCGCCTGGCTGAACAGGCCTATATTCGCACCGGCGCATGGACTTCCCTGCTGGATATCATCCCTTCGATGGCGAAAGCCAATGTCGGCGACGACGATCATCGTGATGCGCTGCAACAGCAGGCATGGATTGGCATGATGGATCAGGCGCGCGCGGATCAAGGCAGCGAAGGTCTGAAAAGCTGGTGGAAAAACCAGAGCCGTAAAACCCGTCAGCAGATAACGCTACAGGTGGCTATCGCCGAGCACTTGATTGAGTGCGACGATCACGATACTGCACAGGAAGTTATTCTTGATGGCCTGAAGCGCCAGTATGACGATCGTCTGGTGACAGTGATCCCGCGGCTGAAAACCAATAATCCGGAGCAGATCGAAAAAGTTCTGCGCCAACAGATTAAAACGCAGGGCGATCGGCCTCTGCTATGGAGTACGCTGGGCCAGTCGCTGCTGAAACATGGCGAATGGCAAGAAGCAAGCCTGGCCTTCCGCGCGGCGCTGAAACAGCGTCCGGATGCGTTCGACTACGCCTGGCTGGCAGATTGTCTCGATCGAATGCATCAGCCGGAAGAGGCCGCGCTCATGCGCCGTGATGGTCTGCTGCTGACGCTGCAAAATACCCCCCCGGCCTGACACGGCCAGCCAAAAAAAACGCCTGCCGGAAAGCTCAGGCAGGCGTTAAAACAGGTCTTTGACAACTAATGGGTGCTTCACTCAACGTTATGTCCATGGTGTTTGATGAGGCCGAAGCGACATCTGTCAGTGGACGATAAGCACCGTAAACGGCTCTGCATCATTCCTGAGTTTATGAAGCCAGAAGGCGAGCATAAGAGATGGAATGAGCATCTACATAAATATTATTGCATGTATTATGCCAGGTTTGCACTCTCAAATGGAACGCAGTGCAAACTTTTAGTAAGCCAGTAAATTCAGCCCTCTTCGGACATCCTGTGTCCCTCCTCACCGCGATCGTCGTCACAATTTGTCGCCGCAGAACGACATTTACTGGATGAGTTATATTACTTATTTGAATTCAATAGATTAAATGTCTCCCGCAGGCGACAGTACGAAAAGAGATTGTCGTTGATGAGCAACAAGCAGGAAAAATGAAGGTTCAGGGAACGCAGAAAACAAAAAACCCCGCTTTCGCGGGGTTCAAAATTGGTCGGCGAGAGAGGATTCGAACCTCCGACCCACTGGTCCCAAACCAGTTGCGCTACCAAGCTGCGCTACTCGCCGTTTTTACTGCTTTTTGAATTTTTTGTTCAATTTAAGTTGTGGTGCGAGGGGGGGGACTTGAACCCCCACGTCCGTAAGGACACTAACACCTGAAGCTAGCGCGTCTACCAATTCCGCCACCTTCGCATTCCACGAAACTTGTACTGAATAATGGGGTGGCTAATGGGACTCGAACCCACGACAACTGGAATCACAATCCAGGGCTCTACCAACTGAGCTATAGCCACCACTGTAAATCTTTTCACGCGGTATCGTGACGAATCACGAACCACCGCAGCTCAAGCGCCGGATTTAAATGGCGCGCCCGACAGGATTCGAACCTGAGACCTCTGCCTCCGGAGGGCAGCGCTCTATCCAGCTGAGCTACGGGCGCGTAGCGCCGTTGCGGGGGTGGATAGTACGGACTTCGGGCGCGGCTGTCTAGTGCTTTTTTTAAGAAAATGCGCGTTTGGTTATGCTTTGCGCATTTTGCCTCTTATTCACCCACCTGACGCGTAACCGCGTGTCCACTGAGGCCAAATACCTTATACGCCATGGTTACTGCGGCAAGGAAGATAATGCCGACAAACAGCGACATACGAGTATCGTCATTGAACCCCATACCAATCAACACGCATGCCAGGAACGCCATGGTCAGCCAGTTCGCCCACGGGAACAGCATTGAGCGGAAGGGATGCGTGGCAATCGCCGCTTTGTGAGCTTTACGAAAACGCAACTGGCTAATCAGAATCACGAACCACGGCACCATACCCGGCAATACGCTGGCACTATAGACATACACAAACACGCGCTGCGGGTTAGGAATAATGTAGTTCAGGCACGAACCGATCAGCAGAATAATAATAGAGATGGTCACGCCCGCAGCCGGAACGCCGCTTTTCGACACTTTCGCTACCGCAGACGGCAACTGGCGGTTCTTCGCCAGAGCGTAAAGCATACGACCGCAACTGTACATACCGCTGTTACAACCCGAGAGCGCAGCCGTCAGCACCACAAAGTTGATGATGCCTGCTGCTGCGGTAATACCGATTTTGGCAAACGTCAGTACAAACGGGCTGCCATTGGTGCCGATTTCATTCCACGGGAAGATGGTGACAATAACGAAGATGGCACCCACATAGAAGATCAGGATACGCCACAGCACTTTACTGACCGCGCTACGCAGCGTTACCTGCGGGTTTTTGGCTTCACCGGCGGTAATACCGATAAGCTCAACCCCCTGGTAAGAGGCGACCACAATACAGAGCGCGGTTAAGAAGCCTTTCCAGCCACCGGCAAAAAAGCCACCATGTTCGGTCAGATTGCCAAAGCCAATCGAATGACCGCCGTTGCCAAAACCGAAGAAGATCACACCAAGACCAACAATAATCATCACGATAATGGTGGTGACTTTAATCATGGCAAACCAGAATTCAATTTCACCATAAAGACGTACGGCCGCAAGGTTGGCCAGCGCCACCAGCGCTACCGCAATCAGTGCAGGGATCCATTGAGCAAGCTCGGGGAACCAGAACTGGATATAAACGCCGATAGCGGTAATTTCCGAGATCCCCACCGCCATCCACATAAACCAGTAGGACCAGGCCGTTAGATAGCCAAAGAAGGGGCTCATATAACGATGCGCGTAGACGGCAAAGGAGCCGGCTACCGGCTCAAGAAATAGCATCTCGCCCATTGAACGCATGATAAAAAAGACGAAAAGGCCGGCGATGATATACGCCAGCAATACTGATGGGCCCGCCCACTTCAGCGTACTGGCGGCCCCCATAAACAACCCTACACCAATGGTGCCGCCCAGGGCGATTAATTCGATGTGACGAGACTCCAGACCGCGCTGAAGCTCCGGTTTATTTTCAGCCATAAATCCTCTGTTGTGTTTGCATCTTTCTCACCCGCTCCGCGGATTATTGTTATGCGTTTTTCCTCAACTCATAACAGGCCATGCTGCACCAGCCAGGAAATGGCTGACGCAAAAACGCCGTGGCACTGCAAATGAGTGAGCGAATGGTTTCTTAAATTGCGGGAAATGGCAAACGATGTATAAGAAAAATCGACCCGATGCACAATAAAACAGCAACCAGAAGAAAAGCGGCAGCGGGAAACGCTGCCTGGTAAGGTCAGAATTTTCCGCTATAGTGCCAATATAAATAACGCAGTAAGCGGAGCTGGCGTTTGAGCCGCGTAGGCTGTGAAAGCAAGCGATAGAGCCACTCCAGCCCTAGTTGCTGCCAAATCTTCGGCGCACGCTTTACATGGCCGGTAAAGACGTCATACGTCCCACCAACCCCCATAAACAAGGCATCGGCGTAAACAGCGCGGCAGTCACGCATAAAAATCTCCTGCCGTGGCGATCCCATAGCAACGGTGACAATTTTTGCACCGCTGTCCCGGATACGCGCAAACAGCGCTTCACGCTGATCCGTCGTAAAATAACCATTCTGGCTACCCACAATATTGACCTGCCACTGCGCACGCAGCTTCTGCTCAGTTTGCGCCAGCACATCCGGTTTTCCCCCCACCAGAAATACAGGCGTACCTGACTGACCGGCACGCATCATTAAATGTTCCCAGAGATCGGCGCCAGCAACGCGTGAGACCTGCGCCTGCGGAAATTTCTTGCGCAGAGAGCGAACCACGCTGATACCGTCAGCATATTTAAACTCTGCCGCCTCGATCAGTGCACGCACCACGGGATCGTCTTCCACGGTCAGCAGTTTTTCGGCGTTCATCGCCACCAACGTGCCGCGTTTGATTTCACCATCAGCATAGAGGTAATCCAGCGCGTGCTGCATATCGCGCCAACCGATGAGTTTCAGACCGCGCAGGTCATACAGCGGCGCTGCCGTCTTGTCCGTCATGTTATTCCTTTTTACAACTGGGAAAGGGGGTTCACTGCGCGCGCACTGCGATTACGTATCAGACCAGCGCTATCGAACAACCAGTACAGCAATTTCGCCACCAGCAAGCAGAAACCGAAAACAACGAGGAAGAACACTACGCGGGAAGCGAAAGCATCCAGCCCCTCACGCGCCAGCACGATCATATTGAAGATAGCGCCAAAGCAGAAACTGTGCAGGATCGCCGCTTTATAGCGGTTTGTTTCCCGATTGCCAAGTTTATATACCCAGTCAAACCACTTGATGATGAGACCCACTACCACCGCACCGAACGGGATAAACCAGACACCGCCCATCACCACCAACGAACCAATCAGCGTCGGGGAGATAGCCAGCCCGGAGTGGTTATTCAATACTTCCCAGGTAAAGTAATTCGCCGAGTTCAGCACGATACTCGGGCGACCATGCCACAGCCAGGAAGGGATGAAGACGTAGAAATCGCGCACAATCGGCGCCAGCCCCTGAAAATCGATCTTGTCGTAGTTTTGCAGCAGTAGAGACAGATTTTCCCAGGGAGAAAAGGTATCGCGCGTCAGATACAAGAAAGTGTAAAAAGCTTCATCACCGCTGACATTCAGTCCGTAGCGTTTCAGCGCCAGCCAGAACATCCCGACAATACCTAACACGCCCGCCGCTACCAGCATCCACAGCGAGATCCAGCCACGAATAATGCCGATAAACAAAAAGATAGCAAAAGCGATAATAATATTGGCGCGCGTGCCGCCGACGATCATGTACGTCAACAAACCAAATGCGACCGTACTGACGAGGAAAAATAGCCATGCCTGCGCGTTCTGCCGCAGAAAATAGACCACCAGCATGGCCGGGATAAAGAAATAAAAGAAGCGTTTCAATGCGACACCGGAAACTTCGCTGGAGAAGATCTGGCTATAGGATTGCAGACGGAACAGCAAAAACCCGTTGTGCAGGAAGAAGATGCCCACACTGACCAGCGCAATGACCATCAGCATGATCCACGTCAGATGTGCCTCGACCCGATTAATGGTAAACAACGGGCGCCGCGATACCTGCTCACTTTTCTCCCGCAGCCGGGTTTTGTACGTCACATAATAAATCGCGTAGAAACAGGCCGCAGCCAGCAGCGACTGCATCATCACGCCCGGCGGCGCTACGCCGACGTTAAAGCGGAACACCAGGATGCTGGTGAGCGGGAAACCAAAGAAAAACGTCAACAAAAAGAGCAGTGAAAAGAAGACGTTAAAATTGAATCGTACCCGGCGAAACTCAAACCAGGTCAGCGTGGCAATAAACAGCGTCGCCACCAACCAGAGGATCAACAGACCGCAAAACTCAAGTGGACTCATCCGGCGATCCCCGCAGCATTGCGCAGCGCCTTATGCCAGAGCGCAATATAATTTGGACTGAAGAAGGTGATGGCGCTTTTATCCACCGCGATCAATTGCCGCCGGACTTCGCGAATCACCGTCTCATTCAACGCATCACCGGTAAACAGTACCGGAATATCTTCGGCCACCATATCTCGCCAGAACGGGTTTTCCCGGTTAAGCACGCATGGCACCCCGGCCTGAATCAGCAAACAGAGCGTACCGATCCCCTGCTGGCGGGCAAAAATAAAATACCCCAGATCACACTGCCCAAGCAGTGACAGATAGTCATCAAAGGCCATTTTCTCGCGCAGAATATGCAGGTTTTCGGCGCTGAATAATGTCAGACCGGCACGGCTGACCGCATCAATATAGCTGTCATTATTGGCCGGGTAGCCCATCGGCACAATGATATTCACCGTATCGCCGAACTGGTGGTGAATAGCCTCCAGCGCGGCAATATGTTCATTACTCGGATCACCGGAGTTACCCACCAGAATCGTCAGCTTACCTTCCCGCTGCAACTCATGCGCTATGGTATTCAGCGCGGGATCCATACGCGTCGGGAAATAGAGCAACTCCCCGCGCACCGTGGGATGACGTTTCCCATACCACGACAGATCGCCACGAGTCGCAAAAACGCAGCCTACGCGGCTTTGCGCCAACCTGCGCAACGGATAAAAAAGACGGAATTTGAGGCTGTGCGAGACTTCGTACAGATCAGCGCCCCAGACATGCCAGTAAAATTGCTCGCGTTTGATGGCACCGCGCAATAACGCCAGCCATAGGCTGAAATTGAACTGGCCGTGGAAGAAAAAACGCTGTTGCCGATCTGCTTTTGCACGCGCAACGACAGCTTTCGCCAACGCCTTTTTGTCCGCATAAAAGTGCAGCGTCAGCGCCGGGTACTCCGCACCTATTTTCATATCGCTGCCGGCAATCATAAACTCACGAGCATATGCACCCGACGCGGCAAGATGATCGTTAAAGAAGCGCAATACGGTCTGGTTATGGTGTGGGATATCCGATCCCAGTACATGAATCAGTGCAGTCATGCTTTTTTTCGCCAAATCAAAAATGCGCCACAACAGAGGGCGAAATAAATAATATAAGTTGCCATATAAGCCTGTGCCGCACCGGCAGCGCCATGCGCGGGAATGAGCCAGCGCGAGAACAGCGTTAGCAGAGTGAACTGACTGATTTCTGCCAGGATGTAGAAGCGTAGCGATGCTTTGGCAATCACCAGATAACCAAAAACGTAAGCGCCCACTTTCAGTACATCCCCAACCAGTTGCCAGGCAAAGAGATCGCGCATAGCGGTGAACTTGTCGGAAAACAGCAACCAGATAGCCACGTCGCGCAGTAGCCAGACCGTCAGGCTCACCGCCGCTACCGCTGGCAATACAAAGCGTAACGATTTCACGATTTCGCTCGAAATCGCCTGTTTTGTCGCCAGCCTCGATAAAGTCGGTAGCAGATAGACACTAAATGAAGCGGTAATAAACTGAAGATAAGCATCGGAAATGCTACTCACACCTTGCCAGATCCCCACCTCTTCCCAGCTATAATGCGCCGCCAGCAGATTTCGCATCATCACATAGGCCAGCGGCAACGTTACCGATGTAATCAGCGCCATCAGCGTAAATTTGCTGAGCTGACCGGCTAAACCGTTGTCCCAACGCGGTGCGAAGTACGCCATCGGCACCGAACCGCGTCGAATCAGTAGCAGCACGGCCGGAATTATCACCAGCGCCGGAACCAGCGCCATTCCCAGCAACGCACCCTGGTAACCACCAAGCCGGAAACAGAGATACCAGGCCAGCACGCCAACCACGCTACCGATAATCAGCGACAGCGCATTGCTGGCGGCATCGCGGAACCCCTTCATCACCGCCAGCAGCAAGTTCGCCCATGCAATGCCAAACTGTACCAGCGCCACCAGCCGCACCAGCCCCTGAAAATCAGGATGACCAAATAAACCCTGGCTGACAGGCGCAGCGGCAAGCAAAAAAACGAGCGCCAGCAGTGTTGAGAAGCCCAGTATCATGGCTGAAGATGTGCCAACAACCGCACGCAGACGCACCGGATCATCGTGATACTGGGCGACGAATTTAGTAACGCCATTGAAGATCCCGGCGCCAGCCATTACGCCCAGCACGGTAATTAACTGGCGGAAGTTACCAGCCTGCCCGACACCAGACGGCCCAAAAGATACCGCCAAAAGTTTGACCACCAGCAAGCCCGCGCCAATTTTGACCAGCGTGCTTGTCGCAGTCCATACCGATGCTTTTGCCAGCGACATGTCAGCGGAAATAGCTCAGAAGAGTGCTGATAACCGTGCGCTGGTTAACCGGCGCCAGATTGTAAAACAGAGGCAGGCGAAGCAAACGCTCACTTTCCACCGTGGTGTAACGATCTTCGCCGTGGAATTCGCCAAATTTCTCGCCGGCAGGCGACGCATGCAGCGGAATGTAATGGAATACCGCCAGGATCTCCGCCTCTTTCAGAAAAGCGATCAGCGCACTGCGATCGGCTTCATCACGCAGCTTGATGTAGAACATGTGCGCATTGTGGCCACAATCTGCCGGAATAGTCGGCAACGTAATGCGCCCGACGCGCGCCAACGGTAACAGTGCGTCATAGTAGGTTTGCCACAGCGCCAGGCGTTGCTGATTAATACGATCTGCCGCTTCCAGCTGCGCCCAGAGGTAAGCCGCCTGCAAATCCGCCATCAGATAGCTGGAGCCGATATCCCGCCAGGTGTACTTATCCACCTGCCCACGGAAAAACTGACTGCGGTTAGTACCTTTCTCGCGGATAATTTCCGCCCGCTCCACCAGCGCGCGATCGTTAATCAGCGTCGCGCCACCTTCACCACCAGCGGTGTAGTTTTTGGTTTCATGGAAGCTAAAACAGCCGATATGACCAATAGTACCAAGCGCACGGCCCTTGTAGGTGGACATCACGCCCTGAGCAGCATCTTCCACCACAAACAGATTATGCCGTTTGGCGATATCCATAATGGTGTCCATCTCGCAGGCCACGCCCGCGTAGTGCACCGGTACAATCGCCCGGGTTTTATCGGTAATGGCCGCTTCAATGCAGGTTTCATCGATATTCATCGTATCAGGGCGGATATCGACAAAGACGATTTTTGCACCGCGCAGTACAAAAGCATTGGCGGTGGAAACGAAGGTGTAGCTCGGCATGATCACTTCATCACCAGGCTGAATATCCAGCAGCAACGCAGCCATTTCCAGCGACGCGGTACAGGACGGCGTCAGCAGCACTTTTGCACTATGAAAATGCTGTTCCATCCATTGCTGGCAGCGACGGGTAAAACCGCCATCGCCGCACAATTTACCGCTACTCATCGCCGACTGCATATAGTCGATTTCTGTGCCTACTACCGGTGGTGCATTGAAGGGGATCATAGAGTCACCTGTATAACCACAAGGCGGTGCTTTCAACGTTCGCACCGCTCTGAATATATCGTTTAAGTGCCGCGGTATTCCCAAGTTGGGTCGCGACACGCACAAGAGTCAGTTGCCGCTGTCGCGCCCAGTGACACGCAGCCTGCATTAATTTTTCTCCGACGCCGCGCCCGGCCAGCAGGCCTATACGCGCCTCCTGCTCGTTAAGCTGACGCAGAGAAACAAAACCCGCAATTTCGCCATTTTCACCGCGAAACAGCAGACATTGATGGTCAAATACGCCTTTGACTGCGTTTTCTATCCATTGCGCGTAAAATCGCCCGCTTGCTTCAGCCGCATACCAGGGAGCACGAAAACGGCTCTGCACGAAGATCCCGGCTGCCAGACGGCGTAATTCAGCAATATCGTCGGCGGTAGCCACGTCGCAAGCGGGGTCAACACCCTGCGGCGATACCGTTAGCGAAAAGTCGATCTCGCCCTCCACCAACTGAAAACCGAGCGTTTGCAAGGCGTCCAGTTGTGTGGTTTGCGACGCCGCCAGCTTTACCTGCACACGTTCCCAGGCGCTAAAATCCGTCACGCTCAGCGCAGGAGCCGCAGGTTGCAGGCGCACAATTGCACTGCGCACGCCAAAAAAGGCGCTTTCCCAGGCCAGCTCTTCTAACGTTCCGTGAACTGCCATTTCGCCTCCTTTACGCCTTAGCGCCAGACGCCTTTGGTATCCACGATGTAGCGTTGCGTGATGCGGCTACTCTCTACAGCTTTAAATTCGTTGTGATCAACCAGCAGCACCAGCACATCAGCCTGCGCCAGTGCATCTGCGATATTTACCAGCGACGCATGGCTACTCAGCGCTGCCGGAAGTTGATGAATGTTCGGTTCGACAACCAGCGTTTGCCCGCTGTGCCACTGCGCAATATCACCGGCAATTTCCATCGCCGGACTTTCGCGCAGATCGTCAATATTCGGTTTAAACGCCAGCCCGAAGCAGGCGATTTTAATCTCGCTGGCGCGTTTACCGCTGGCGGTCAGGCAATCGGCAATGCACGCTTTAACCTGGTTCAGCACCCAGTGAGGTTTATAATCGTTCACCTCGCGCGCCGTACGGATAAGCCGCGCCTGCTGCGGGTTCTGCGCCACAATAAACCATGGATCGACTGCAATGCAGTGCCCGCCAACACCTGGCCCCGGTTGCAAAATGTTTACTCGTGGATGACGATTCGCCAGACGAATCAGCTCCCAGACATTGATCCCCTGCTCGGCGCAGATCAAAGACAGTTCGTTCGCGAAGGCGATGTTCACATCACGGAAACTGTTTTCGGTGAGTTTGCACATTTCAGCGGTGCGGGAGTTGGTCACCACACACTCGCCCTCAAGGAAAATCTTGTACAGCTCGCTGGCACGCGCCGAGCAGACCGACGTCATACCACCGATCACACGGTCGTTCCTGATCAGCTCTACCATCACCTGCCCTGGCAGCACACGCTCCGGGCAATAAGCGATGTTCACATCGGCCGCCTCGCCCACCTGTTGCGGGAAAGTGAGATCCGGTCGCGCTTCGGCGAGCCAGTCAGCCATCTGCTCTGTTGCGCCGACGGGCGAAGTGGATTCGAGGATCACCAGCGCACCTCTCGTCAGCACTGGTGCAATGGATTTGGCTGCCGCTTCGACATAAGTCATATCGGGTTCGTGCTCGCCTTTAAACGGCGTCGGCACGGCAATCAGGTAAGCATCGGCTACCACCGGCGTCGTACTGGCCCGCAGATAACCGCCATCCACAGCCGCTTTGACCACGTTACTCAACTCTGGCTCAACAATATGGATTTCACCACGGTTAATGGTGTCCACAGCGTGCGAGTTGATGTCGATTCCCACGACCTGTTTGTGCCGGGAGGCAAAAGCGGCAGCGGTAGGCAGGCCAATATAGCCAAGGCCGATCACGGAAATGGTTGTAAAGCTCATAGTGTTATCCGATTGTTTTTAAGTGCGTGCAAAATGCGCCCACAGGCCTGTCCATCGCCATAGGGGTTGTGCGCATGGCTCATTGCTTGCCAGGCATCGTTATCGCGGAGCAGGCGCGTGACCTCTTCCACAATGCGCTGGCGATTCGTACCGACCAGTTTTACCGTTCCCGCTTCGATGGCCTCCGGACGCTCGGTCGTATCCCGCATCACCAGCACTGGTTTACCTAGTGAAGGTGCTTCTTCCTGAATACCGCCTGAATCGGTGAGGATTAGCCAGGCGCGATTCATCAACCACAAAAACGGCAGGTAATCCTGCGGCTCAATTAGGCTCACATTCTCAACATGACCCAGAATTCGGTTTACCGGCTCACTGACGTTGGGGTTCAGGTGCACCGGGTAGACAATCTGCACATCATCATGTTGCGCGGCGATATCCGCCAGTGCATGGCAAATCTGTTCGAACCCATGACCAAAACTCTCGCGGCGATGCCCGGTGACAAGAATCAGTTTCTTATTGACATCGAGGAACGGATAGCGCACCGCCAGTTCCTTATAGCGGCCGGAAGTATTCATTACGCTGTCGCGCACCCAGAACAGGGCATCAATCACTGTATTACCCGTCACAAAAATATGGCTGTCGGCAACGTTCTCGCGCAGCAAATTACGGCGAGAATTTTCTGTCGGCGCAAAATGATACATTGCCAGATGGCCCGTCAGGGTACGGTTGGCTTCTTCGGGCCAGGGCGAAGAGAGATCGCCAGTGCGCAGCCCGGCTTCCACATGACCAACAGGAATACGTTGGTAAAAAGCAGCAAGGCTCGCTGCAATGGTGGTCGTCGTATCGCCATGCACCAGCACAACATCCGGGCGGAACGATTCAAGGATCGGTTTCAATCCTTCAAGAATACCGCAAGTGATCTCCGTCAGCCCCTGTCCGGGGCGCATGATATTCAGGTCATAATCCGGAACAATCGAGAAAAGGCTCAACACCTGATCCAACATTTCCCTATGCTGTGCAGTGACGCAAACTTTCGCCTCAAAGTCAGGATCTTTTGCCAACGCATGCACTAGTGGAGCCATTTTGATAGCTTCTGGTCGTGTGCCGAATACGGTGAGTACTTTCACAACGATTCTCTTTGTTTTAGAGGATGAAGGCCCCGTGCCTTCATCTCAGGCGTCGCTTAATGTGTGCGGCGACGTGTTAATGCCACCCCGGCGCCGACTAACACCCCAACGATACCCCAGATGATCATCAGGAAAACGCGGCGCGGGCTGTCACGTTTCACCGGCTCCTCCGGTGTACGCAAATAACGATAAGTCTGGAAACGCGGGTCCAATGTAGGCCCAACGTTAAGGGTATTCAGCATCGCCCGGTTTTGATCATAGTCCAGATCGAACTGCGGCCCCACAGCCTGTAAGTTCTCAAGGCGCGCCTGCAACATCGGGCGGCCTAACATAAACAGTTCCGAATCGGGTAACTCGTCGGGTGGAACCTCAGTTTCATTGCGTGAAATATTATGCTGTTCAGCAACTTTCAGCGCCTGTTCAACATTGTGCAGGCGACGGTTGTAAATCGCTTTTGCCACCTCTTCCTGGCGCTTAACCTGGGCTTTCATCTGGATGGTACGCGCGGCCCATGCCCCTTTCAGCTCATCATTTAAATGGCTGGCGGCACGCTGGCTGGCGAAAGCCACGTACTGGCGCAACAAATTATTCGCATCCGGCGCGGTCTCAGCAATCAGCTTGACGTTGTCATTCAGATTGCGAGCCGCATCACCCGGCGTGTACTGAATATTGTTGATTAACTCATCCAGCATCGCAGCATCAGATTTACTGTTACCAACCAGACGCTGCTTGTAATAGTCCGTCTGCAACCAGAAGTCACGGCGCGTATCCCATGAAGCCAGTTGCACAACAAACTCTTTATAGGATTCATCCATTACCGAAGGTTGTTCGACGGATGCCAGATTCGCCTTCACATCCAGATTACGTAAAAACTGCTGCTGGGAGTAAAATCCGCCAAGCATGTTAACCGTGGGGCTATCCGTAATGGCCGTCGCGCTCCATTCCTGCCGCGCAAAGAAAGTCCAGGCCAGCGCAATCAATGCAAACAGCAGCGCCATCCCCCCAATCCACAGTTTTCCAGCCCACAAAGTACGAAACAGTCCTCGAATATCCAGCTCATTTTCCGTACCCGCTGAAGGTGTTCCCGACAATGGTTGAGTCATCGCTTTCCCGGATTTACTTGGTTAGTGTTGATTTAGAAGCGCTGTAACGGCGCATTCTGCGTTTAACTCGTTTCATTAAGCGCGCGACTTTCCAGGCGCGTTTGATGCAGTAACCGTATAAAAAGAATGCTAGCAAAAATAATGCCAACATCACCCATTCAGGGATAAAATGAAGATACTCTGCCAGGACGCCGATGCTGGCAAGTATTGCCGCAGCGAGCGTAATGAGCACAAACGCCTGACGGGAACTGAAACCTGCCCGCATAATGAGGTGGTGAATATGCTGGCGATCGGGTGAGAACGGACTCATGCCTTTACGCAGACGTCGGTAGGTAATCGCCACCATATCCATCAAGGGAATAGCAATAATCCATAACGCCGTCACCGGGCTTATCGGATGGGTCTTACCCTGAGTCGTTTCCAGCAAAATCCAGATGATAGTGAAACCAATCAGCGTGCTGCCAGCATCGCCCATAAACACTTTATAACGCCGCCCCAGCAGGCCAAGATTGAGCAGAATATAGGGCAGAATTGCCGCGATCATGGCAAAGCACCACAGTGCCAGGCTGGTCTGGCCATCAAACCATAAAATGATACCAATCGCTGCAAACGAGACGCAGGAAAGACCACCTAGCAGGCCATCAATGCCGTCTACCATATTAAACGCGTTAATAGCCGCCCAGACGGCAAACAACGTAAGCAGATAGCCAAACGGCCCCAGCACCATCTCCCAGGATCCAAAGATATAGCCGAGGCTGCTAAGGTAGAGATTACCGGCCCACATCATCACAACGGCAATCACCGTCTGAATAGCTGCGCGGGTTTTAACACTGATATCGAAACGATCGTCCAGCGCCCCGACAAACGCGAGCACACCTGCGCAGGCAAGATAAAGACCAACGTGGGGAATGTAGTAGTCTGTAATGCTGAAAGTGAAGCAAATCCCGGCGTAAACTGAAATGCCGCCAACCAATGGGACCAGCCCCTGGTGTCGTTTTCGGGAGTTAGGTTTGTCTACCAGGCCAACGTGCTTCGCCATTTTTCGGGCGAAGAACAGGAAAACCGTTGTAAACAAGAAAATACCGAATAATTCAGTAATCGCAGTGGATAAACTCACAATGCATGCTCTCAGCAAATGTTGATCCTGGCAGTATAACGACGTTGCTACACTCCATAAAAGGAGAATGCAGGTCAATCACAGGCGTTATTGTTTGCTTTTCAGCCAAATGGAAGGTTTTGACCTTCGAAACGCCATCCAGTCGTCGCCAGTGTCGGACAATACCTGTCCTGGTGCATATAGCGTATAGCCCAGAAATGAAAAACGCCACGTAAAAACGTGGCGTATCTGAGGTTTATTTGAATCAGGAGCGCTTCATCATGTCGAAGAATTCATCATTTGTCTTCGTCATCGCCAGCTTGTTGATGAGGAACTCCATTGCATCAATCTCACCCATTGGATGGATGATTTTGCGCAGGATCCACATCTTCTGCAGCTCTTCCTGAGTGGTGAGAAGTTCTTCTTTACGCGTACCGGAACGGTTGTAATCAATCGCCGGGAAGACGCGTTTTTCTGCGATCTTACGGGAGAGATGCAGTTCCATGTTACCGGTGCCTTTAAACTCTTCGTAAATCACTTCATCCATCTTCGATCCGGTATCGATCAACGCCGTCGCAATAATGGTCAAGCTACCGCCCTCTTCCACGTTACGCGCAGCACCGAAGAAACGCTTCGGACGATGCAGGGCGTTAGCATCCACACCACCCGTCAACACTTTACCGGAAGCCGGAACGACGGTGTTATAAGCTCGCGCCAGGCGGGTGATGGAATCCAGCAGAATGATAACGTCTTTCTTGTGCTCAACCAGACGTTTGGCTTTTTCGATAACCATTTCAGCAACCTGCACATGGCGGGAAGCAGGTTCATCGAAGGTTGAAGCAACCACTTCGCCTTTCACCAGACGCTGCATTTCCGTCACTTCTTCCGGACGTTCGTCAATCAGCAGCACCATCAGTACGCAATCCGGATGGTTATACGCAATGCTCTGCGCAATGTTCTGCAGCAGCATGGTTTTACCTGCTTTCGGCGGTGCAACAATCAGACCGCGCTGACCACGACCAATCGGCGATGCCAGATCCAGTACGCGAGCGGTTAAATCTTCGGTCGAACCATTACCACGCTCCATACGCAGACGAGAGTTTGCATGCAGCGGCGTTAAGTTTTCGAACAGAATTTTATTACGCGCGTTTTCCGGCTTATCGAAATTCACCTCGTTAACTTTCAGCAATGCGAAGTAACGTTCACCTTCTTTAGGTGGGCGAATCTTACCTGAAATGGTGTCGCCAGTGCGGAGGTTGAAACGGCGGATTTGGCTGGGGGATACGTAGATGTCGTCAGGGCCGGCGAGGTAGGAGCTGTCTGCGGAACGGAGGAAACCAAATCCATCCTGCAGAATCTCCAGCACACCGTCGCCAAAGATATCTTCGCCACTCTTCGCGTGCTGCTTCAGGATGGCGAAAATGATGTCCTGTTTGCGCATACGGGCCAGGTTTTCCAGCCCCATATTTTCGCCGAGAGTGATCAGCTCAGAAACCGGCGTATTCTTTAATTCGGTAAGATTCATAATGGTGTGGGTTCTTAAACTCGGGGTAAATCTCGAACTTAATGTTGTGAATGGTATGGCAGGGTCATCCATGCCTGTTAACGGCCATCAACTCATATCTGATCGGTGCCTGGTCACAAGAAAGTACGCAGAACTGAAACGATAAGACGGAATGAGTGATAAGCCCGGAATCTGTTTACTTCCGTCGCGGCAATATTGCTCTGCGGGAAGTATCGGGTAATGCAAGGTTCAAACAACTAAAGGTATGTTCAAAACGAAGTCAAAACTAAATTAGCACGGCAGAAGCCGGGCGTCCAGCGATCCTAAAAAATTAGGACGACTGGCGCGCCGGCAGAACCTGAGATTACGCCAGGTTGGCGTCCAGGAACTCTTTCAGTTGGCCTTTGGACAAGGCACCCACTTTGGTCGCCGCCACTTCGCCGTTTTTAAACAGCAGCAGGGTAGGGATACCACGAATACCGTACTTCGGCGCGGTGCCTGGGTTCTGGTCGATATTCAGTTTCGCAATGGTCAGTTTGCCTTCGTACTCATTAGCGACTTCATCCAGAATCGGGGCGATCATTTTGCACGGTCCACACCACTCTGCCCAGAAATCAACGAGAACAAGCCCGTCCGCTTTGAGTACATCCGTGTCAAAACTATCGTCAGTCAGGTGAATAATTTTATCGCTCATATATAACTCCACAGGAATAAGCCTGGTGTGTTGGTGTAGCATAAAACAGCAACGTATTGATGCCACAATAACCAACTAAAGGTTGACTTTATTTCACCGGATACGCTTTCGTAAAGCAATAGTAAGCTGATATTCTACCACACTATGAGCAAAACACATTTAACTGAACAGAAGTTTTCCGACTTCGCCCTGCACCCAAAAGTGATAGAAGCCCTTGAATATAAAGGGTTTCATAACTGCACGCCTATACAGGCTCTGGCTCTTCCGCTGACGCTGGCGGGCCGTGACGTTGCAGGTCAGGCGCAAACCGGTACCGGTAAAACGATGGCGTTTTTAACGTCAACGTTTCATTATCTTCTCTCTCACCCGGCGATCGAAGACCGTAAAGTGAACCAGCCGCGCGCAATTATTATGGCGCCGACGCGTGAACTTGCGGTACAAATTCATGCCGATGCAGAACCGCTTGCGCAGTCAACAGGCCTGAAACTGGGTCTCGCTTACGGCGGAGATGGTTACGACAAACAGCTCAAAGTGCTGGAAAGCGGCGTCGATATTCTGATCGGCACAACCGGTCGTATGATCGATTACACCAAACAGAACCATATTAACCTGGCCGCAGTTCAGGTTGTGGTGCTGGACGAAGCCGATCGTATGTACGATCTCGGCTTTATCAAAGATATTCGTTGGCTGTTCCGCCGTATGCCAGCAACAACACAGCGTCTGAACATGCTGTTCTCCGCTACCCTCTCTTATCGGGTACGTGAACTGGCATTCGAGCAGATGAACAACGCAGAATACGTCGAAGTGGAACCGGAACAGAAAACCGGCCACCGCATTAAAGAAGAGCTTTTCTATCCTTCTAATGAAGAGAAAATGCGCCTGCTGCAAACGTTGATTGAAGAAGAGTGGCCGGATCGCGCCATTATTTTCGCCAATACAAAACACCGCTGTGAAGATATCTGGGGCCATCTGGCTGCCGATGGTCATCGCGTTGGTCTGCTGACTGGCGACGTAGCGCAGAAGAAACGCTTGCGTATCCTTGATGAATTTACCCGCGGCGATCTTGATATTCTGGTCGCTACAGACGTTGCGGCACGCGGTCTACATATTCCTGCCGTTACCCACGTCTTTAACTACGATTTACCGGACGATTGCGAAGACTACGTGCATCGCATCGGTCGTACGGGTCGTGCGGGTGCCAGCGGCAACTCTATCAGCCTTGCTTGCGAAGAGTACGCGCTGAACCTGCCCGCGATTGAAACGTATATCGGACACTCAATTCCGGTGAGCAAATACAATCCGGATGCGCTGCTCAGCGAATTACCGCCGCCGAAACGCCTGACGCGTTCGCGCTCAGGTAACGGTCCGCGCCGCAATGGTGGTGCACCACGTAATCGCCGTCGTTCAGGTTAAAAAAATATGCTTGGTTCCGCCTCGCTCTATGCCGCCATTGATCTTGGCTCCAACAGTTTTCATATGCTGGTTGTGCGCGAGGTGGCGGGAAGCATTCAGACGCTTTCCCGCATCAAACGCAAGGTTCGCCTGGCAGCGGGCCTGAGCAGTGAAAATCAGCTTTCCCAGGACGCGATGGAACGCGGCTGGCAGTGTCTGCGTCTGTTTTCAGAGCGTCTTCAGGATATTCCAGCACAGCAAATCCGCGTTGTGGCAACGGCCACGCTCCGCCTGGCGGTCAACGCTCAGGAATTCCTCAACAAAGCACAAGTCATCCTCGGTTGCCCGGTGCAGGTTATCAGTGGCGAAGAGGAAGCGCGCCTGATTTATCAGGGTGTCGCACATACCACCGGCGGTGCGGATCAGCGTCTGGTTGTGGATATCGGCGGTGCCAGTACCGAGCTGGTGACCGGCACTGGCGCGCAAACCACTTCGCTGTTTAGTCTGTCGATGGGCTGCGTCACCTGGCTTGAACGTTTTTTTACCGACCGCAATCTCGGGCAGGAAAATTTCGACGCTGCAGAGCATGCTGCACGTGAAGTGCTGCGTCCGGTCGCCGATGAGCTTCGTCGGCACGGCTGGAAAGTATGCGTTGGCGCATCCGGCACCGTGCAGGCCCTACAAGAAATTATGATGGCGCAGGGCATGGATGAGCGCATTACGCTCGCCAAACTTCAGCAGCTTAAGCAGCGCGCTATTCAGTGTGGACGGCTTGAAGAGCTGGAGATCGAAGGCCTGACGCTGGAGCGCGCACTGGTCTTTCCTAGTGGGCTGGCGATTCTGATCGCTATCTTCACCGAGATGAATATTGCCAGCATGACGCTGGCCGGCGGCGCGCTGCGCGAAGGGCTGGTCTACGGCATGCTGCATCTGCCGGTTGATCAGGATATTCGCAGCCGTACGCTGCGCAACATCCAGCGCCGTTTTATTATCGATACCGATCAAGCCCATCGCGTGACTGCGCTGGCAAAACGCTTTGTGCTGAGTGTAGAAAAAGAGTGGGAGCTTGATGCCTACAGCATCGAAATACTGCAAGTTGCCTGCGAATTGCATGAAATTGGTTTGAGTATTGAGTTTAAACAGGCACCACAGCATGCCGCATGGCTGGTACGCAATCTCGATCTCCCGGGCTTTACGCCAGCGCAGAAAAAACTGCTCGCCACGCTGCTGCTGAACCAGACCAACGCCGTCGATCTCTCTTCCCTGCATCAGCAAAACGCCGTCCCACCGCGCGTTGCGGAACATCTCTGCCGCCTGCTGCGCCTGGCGATTATTTTTGCCAGCCGCCGTCGCGACGATTTATTGCCGGAAATTATCGTCAGTGCGCGAGGAGAAAAACTAACGCTATCGTTGCCGCTGGGCTGGTTGAAAAGTCACCCTCTGGGCGCAGAGTTAATCGAGCAGGAAAGCCAGTGGCAAAGTTACGTCCACTGGCCGCTGGAAATCCAGTAAGTGTGAGGCCCATTGACCGGGCCTTTTTTACTTCTCTTTCGCCTTCGCCAGCATGGCACGAATATTTGCTACGTTGGCCTGGCCTTTGTGCATCCTCTCTTCAGCACTCACTACTTTGCGCTCCTGCTCCCAGTTCAGATCATCCTGCGGTAATTCCAGCAGGAAACGGCTGGGCTCAGGGCGCACCAGTTCGCCATACTGACGGCGCTCCTTACAGAGAGTGAAAATCAGCTCTTTCTGCGCCCGGGTGATGCCCACATAGGCAAGACGGCGCTCTTCATCGACGTTATCCTCATCGATGCTGCTCTGATGCGGCAGTAATCCCTCTTCCATACCAACCAGGAAGACATACGGAAATTCCAGCCCTTTGGAGGCATGCAGCGTCATTAGCTGCACCTGGTCAGATTCGTCATCGCCCTCGCCGCGCTCCATCATATCGCGCAGGGTAAAACGCGTGACCACTTCCGCCAGCGTCATTGGCTCATCCAGTTCGTTTCCTTCCAGCATTTCTGTCATCCATCCGAACAGCGTGTTGACGTTTTTCATCCGCATCTCGGCGGCCTTAGGACTGGGCGAAGTTTCAAACAGCCAGGATTCATAGTCGATGCCGTGGATCAAATCGCGCACTGCAGCAATCGGCTCGCGCTCAGACAACTGCTGCACATCGCCAAGCCACTGCGTAAAGCGTGTCAACGATTCATAGCCCCGCCCAGTGAGCGTCTGATTCAGGCCAACATCAAAGCTGGCGGCAAAAAGGCCTTTGTTGCGCAGCATCGCCCACTCCCCCAACTTTTGCAGGGTAGCTGAGCCAATCTCACGCTTCGGTGTATTCACAATCCGCAAAAACGCACTGTCGTCTTCCGTATTGGTCAGCACGCGCAAGTAAGCCAGCAGGTCTTTGATTTCCGGACGCGAGAAAAACGACGTACCGCCCGAGATCTTGTACGGGATGCGGTTCTGCATCAGGAATTTTTCAAACACCCTCGACTGATGATTACCGCGATAGAGAATCGCATAATCTTTGTACTGGGTTTTGTTGACGAAGTGATGGGCGATCAGCTCTCCGGTAACACGTTCGGCTTCATGTTCTTCGTGATTCGCGCTAAGGATCTTCAGTTCCGGCCCGTAGCCCAGCTCTGAAAAAAGACGCTTTTCAAATACGTGCGGGTTGTTGGCGATCAGAATGTTTGCCGCCTTCAGAATACGCCCGGATGAGCGGTAGTTTTGCTCCAGCTTAATCACCTGCAATGCCGGAAAATCCTGACTCAGCAGTACCAAGTTTTGCGGGCGCGCGCCGCGCCAGGAGTAGATCGACTGATCGTCATCCCCCACCACTGTAAAGCGCGCGCGCTGCCCCACCAGCAATTTTACCAGCTCGTACTGGCTGGTGTTGGTATCCTGATATTCATCCACCAACAGATAGCGAATCTTGTTTTGCCAGCGTTCGCGCACCTCTTCATTACGCTGCAATAACAGTGTCGGTAGCAAAATCAAATCGTCGAAATCGAGCACATTGCACGATTTCATATGACTATCGTACAGGCCATAGCAGTGAGCAAAAATACGATCGCGCTCGCCCTTTGCCTGTGCGGCAACCTGCGACGGCGTCAGCAGATCGTTTTTCCAGTTCGAGATCGTGGAGATCAACTGCTGCAACACCGCTTTGTCATCGTCGATCAGCCCTTCGGTCAGATCTTTCAGCAGCGCGGCCTGATCGGTATCATCAAACAGCGAAAAGTTGGATTTCATCCCCAGCGCGGCGAATTCGCGCTTAATAATCGTTAACCCCAGCGTGTGAAAGGTGGAGATCATCAAACCGCGCGCCTCTTTGCGCCCCAGCGTCTGCGCTACACGCTCTTTCATTTCGCGCGCCGCTTTGTTGGTGAAAGTTACCGCCGCGATATGTTTTGCCTGATAGCCGCAGCTGCGGATCAGATGAGCGATTTTGTTGGTGATCACGCGTGTTTTACCGGATCCCGCGCCCGCAAGCACCAGGCAGGGTCCGGTGACGAATTCGACAGCTTGTTGTTGGCCTGGATTTAAACGCATGGAGGTATTGCTCAATCTTCGCACGGGGGAAGGATTGTAGCAGAAAGCCTGCCAGAGATTTACCCGCCAATGGTAAAGTGTGGAGGCTTCTCTCAACTACGGAACGTGAACATGGCGAAGACAGCAGCAGCGCTGCATATTCTGGTGAAAACCGAAAAACTGGCGCAGGAAATTATGGCTAAGCTGGAGAAAGGCTCGAGTTTCGGCCATCTGGCAAAGCGCTATTCCACCTGCCCTTCAGCACGTAACGGCGGCGATCTGGGCGAATTCAAGCAAGGCGTGATGGTAGGGCCTTTTGATAAGGCCGTATTCAGTTGCCCGTTATTGCAACCTTTCGGTCCGGTTAAAACCAAGTTTGGCTATCACATCATCAAAGTGCTGTACCGGAAATAGTTCGGCTATAAAGCCTCTCTGTGCATGAGAGGCTATCTTGTTTTATTTAGGAGATTGCAGCGTTTTTTGCGCTTCGAATTTCATCACATGTGTACTGACAGCAGCCTGGAATACTTTAAACATCAGGCCATTAATCAACGTCGTCAGGGTAATGGTGATAAATGCCGTCATCACCCAGTCAATCAGAGCAAAACCGCTTTGCAGTAACGCCGGACGATAAACCAGCATCCCGCCAAATACCACCCAATGACTCAAGCAATAAAAGCACTGGAAAAGGTGCCCCATCATTGCGTTCTTTTTGGTTGCCCATTCACGAAATGCGGCAAACAGTTCTGTTTGCGTTACCGTCATTGATATACTGCTGGCTGCCAGTGCGATCATCAGGCAGGTCGTCAGATCAGTCATTAATGTGGAAATCATTATTATGCCCTTTTTCATTGAAGTAACTGATGAATTCGGCTCCCACATCCTGCAACGTTAGGTTTTTAAAGCGCTCCAGAATCAGCGACTGCGCATCAGCTAACGTGGATGACATCACCCGGTTAACACCTTGTTCAACTAGGCACTGGGGATTCTCGCTACGATTTCCCAGGGCAAACAGCGCCGGGGAACCTAAAGCGATATAGATATCGTGGAGAGTGACATCACTGGCGGGGCGACAAAGCCGCCAGCCGCCATGATGCCCTTTTGTCGCATACACGATCTGGCTTTCCCGAAGCCCGGCAAGAAGCTTACGAATAAATGCCGGGTTGCCGTCAATATAAGCAGCCATCTGTTCCGATGTCATCGATTTATCCGCCTGCTCCATATGAAGCAGGATGTGTAGTGTTGCTGAGAATGAGTTGTTTATTTTCATGTAACTTACGATATTACATAAAGTGGATTTCAACAATCACTGCACGGTAAAAAACATAGCGATAGCAATCAACTCATTGATTTTAATTAAATTTAAAATTTTATTATAAAATATTGACGTAATGACATCTTATGTTACTTTGTTTATTACATGAAATTCATCACCCTGCGAGGCGTCAATGCACAACCTTGATCAAACACCTGTCGAGTTCTGGGAGAGCCACTACGACGCAATGTCACCACACTCAAACGGTATTCCCGGAAAGATGCTGGTACGGTTTGTCGATAGCCTTGCGCCCGCCAGTGCCCTGGAATTAGGCTGTGGGCGCGGGGATGATGCGATCTGGCTGGCCAAAAAGGGATGGCAGGTTACGGCTGTTGATTTATCTTACAGGGCGCTGGAGTATGCTGCAGCAAACGCACAGAGATCTGGGTCAGCAAGCAGATCGTCTTTGCCCAATACGATCTGACACAGTCTTTTCCAACAGGGAGTTACGATCTGATTGTGGCATCGTTTCTCGAATCGCCGCTGACGTTCGATCGCTTTACGATTTTCCGCACTGCGCTCACTCATGTTGCACCTGGCGGAATGCTGCTCATTACCTCACACGCGAAGCCACCGTCATGGTCTCCACAGGCTGACAGACCGTTCCAGTCGGCCAAAAAAGCGATAGTTGTGCTGGAACCGCTCTCTACAGACTGGGAAATTATCTTCTGTGATGATGTTGCGAGGCTAATGCACGGTCCGCAGGGGCAAGAAGGGGAGGTATCGGATTCGGTGATTGCCCTGCGCCGCAAAAAATAAACCCGGCAACGCGGACGCTTACCGGGTTTGTATTCTGAAACGCATTTCTCTAAGAACTTCGGGTTGCTGGAGGGTGGCAAGTAAGTACATCCCCAGGAGCATAGAATAACTATGAGGCCTGGGTGCACTATAAAGCCAACGCATCAGTGGGCCGAAAGGCGATGGAAATCAGCCAGCGACCGCGATACGTTTCATATCTGTCATGTAGCCACGCAGTTTCTGGCCCACTTTTTCAATCGCATGGCCGCGAATCGCTTCGTTCACATCACGCAGCTGCGCGTTATCAACCGCGCCTTCCGCAATCGCTTTGCCCAGATCGCCGGTTTGCAGCGTGGTCATAAACTCTTTCAGCAGTGGTACGCAAGCGTAAGAGAACAGATAGTTGCCGTACTCTGCGGTATCGGAAATTACCACATTCATCTCATACAGACGCTTACGCGCGATGGTGTTGGCAATCAGCGGCAGTTCGTGCAGCGATTCATAGTAAGCAGACTCTTCGATAATACCGGACGCCACCATGGTTTCGAACGCCAGTTCAACGCCCGCTTTAACCATCGCGATCATCAGCACGCCTTTATCAAAGTACTCTTGCTCGCTGATTTTGCCTTCAAACTGCGGTGCGGTTTCGAATGCGGTTTTACCGGTCTCTTCACGCCAGGTCAGCAGTTTTTTATCATCGTTGGCCCAGTCAGCCATCATGCCGGAAGAGAATTCACCAGAGATGATGTCATCCATATGTTTCTGGAACAACGGCGCCATGATGCCTTTCAGTTGTTCGGACAACGCGTAAGCACGCAGTTTCGCCGGGTTAGACAGACGATCCATCATCAGTGTGATCCCGCCCTGCTTCAGGGCTTCGGTCACGGTTTCCCAGCCAAACTGGATCAGTTTTTCAGCATAAGCCGGATCAGTACCTTCGGCCACCAGCTTGTCGAAGCACAGCAGAGAACCGGCCTGTAACATACCGCAGAGAATGGTCTGCTCGCCCATCAGGTCAGATTTCACTTCCGCTACGAAAGAGGACTCCAGAACACCTGCGCGATGGCCGCCTGTTGCCGCAGCCCACGCTTTGGCAATCGCCATGCCTTCACCTTTCGGATCGTTTTCCGGGTGAACAGCGATAAGCGTCGGTACGCCAAAGCCGCGTTTGTACTCTTCACGCACTTCCGTACCAGGACACTTCGGTGCCACCATCACGACAGTGATGTCTTTACGGATCTGCTCGCCCACTTCGACGATGTTAAAACCGTGGGAGTAACCCAGTGCCGCGCCATCTTTCATCAGCGGCTGTACGGAGCGCACAACGTCAGAGTGCTGCTTGTCCGGCGTCAGGTTAACAACCAGATCCGCCTGCGGGATCAGTTCTTCGTAGGTACCTACTTTAAAACCGTTTTCGGTCGCTTTACGCCAGGAGGCACGTTTTTCTGCGATGGCTTCTTTACGCAGAGCGTAAGAGATATCCAGACCGGAGTCGCGCATGTTCAGGCCCTGGTTAAGACCCTGCGCTCCGCAGCCGACAATGACCACTTTTTTACCCTGAAGGTAGCTTGCGCCATCGGCAAATTCTTCACGCGCCATAAAGCGACATTTACCCAGCTGCGCCAACTGCTGGCGCAGGTTCAGTGTATTAAAGTAGTTAGCCATGGTAAGACCTCATGATGTTGTGTTGTCGTGCTTATTGTTCAGTTCGCTGATTCGCGAGATTGAACCCACTATATGACAGGAAATGCGTTGCTTAAATTGATATATTAACAACGTCACATTGCAATTTTTGCAATGTAAATTTGTGGAGCCTGTCTCATGGATTTACGCGATCTGAAAACCTTCCTGCATCTGGCGGAAAGCCGCCATTTTGGCCGCAGCGCACGCGCCATGCATGTCAGTCCCTCCACGCTTTCACGCCAGATTCAGCGGCTGGAAGAAGACCTTGGTCAACCGCTGTTTGTACGCGATAACCGCGCCGTCACGCTGACCGATGCGGGAGAAGAGTTACGCACCTTTGCTCAACAAACGTTATTACAGTATCAGCAACTCCGCCATTCGATAGACCAGCAAGGCCCATCACTCTCCGGCGAGCTACACCTGTTCTGTTCGGTCACCGCAGCCTACAGCCATTTACCGCCAATCCTCGACCATTTCCGTGCTGAACATCCGTCGGTGGAGATCAAACTCACAACCGGCGATGCTGCCGATGCCATGGAAAAAGTAGTTACAGGTGAAGCGGACCTGGCGATTGCCGGTAAGCCGGAAACGCTCCCCGGCGCGGTGGCGTTTTCTATGCTGGAGAATCTGGCAGTAGTGCTGATTGCACCAGCGTTGCCGTGCCCTGTGCGTAATCAGGTATCGCAAACCGAGCCTGACTGGTCGACGGTGCCATTTATCATGGCCGATCAGGGGCCGGTGCGTCGGCGTATTGAGCTGTGGTTCCGCCGCCACAAAATCAGCAACCCGGCCATTTACGCGACCGTTGGCGGGCACGAAGCAATGGTCTCCATGGTAGCGCTGGGGTGCGGCGTGGCGCTGATCCCGGAAGTGGTACTGGAAAACAGTCCGGAGCCGGTACGTAATCGCGTGATGATCCTCGAACGTAGCGATGAAAAAACACCGTTCGAGCTTGGCGTGTGCGTACAAAAAAAGCGGCTCTATGAGCCGCTTATCGATGCCTTCTGGAAAATTCTGCCGAACAACTAACCCGCCAGGAAGAAACGGAATGCCGGGTTATGTGTTTCATCGTGGCAGTCATAACCCAGTTCATTGAGTCGGGTTTCAAAATCCGGCTCGTGATCGCCCAGTTCAAACGCCGCCAGCACGCGGCCATAATCCGTGCCATGGCTACGATAGTGGAATAGCGAAATATTCCAGTACGTACCGAGCGTATGCAGGAATTTCAGCAGCGCACCCGGTGATTCTGGGAACTCGAAGCTGTACAAGCGCTCCTGCAACGGTTTCGATGGCCGTCCGCCAACCATATAGCGCACATGCAGTTTCGCCATCTCATCGTCAGAGAGATCCACCACGCTATAACCGCCGTGGTTCAGCAATGAAAGGATCTCCTGGCGCTCTTCCAGGCCGCGACTCAAACGTACGCCAACAAAAATGCAGGCATTTTTCGCATCGGCGAAACGGTAATTAAACTCGGTGACGGAACGTCCTCCCAGCAACTGGCAGAATTTCAGGAAGCTGCCCTTCTCTTCTGGAATGGTCACCGCCAGCAGCGCTTCGCGTTGCTCGCCCAGCTCACAGCGTTCAGAAACGTAACGTAAGCCGTGGAAATTGACGTTTGCGCCGGAGAGCACATGCGCCAGCCGCTCGCCGTGAATGTCGTGTTTGGCGATATATTTCTTCATCCCCGCCAGTGCCAGCGCGCCGGACGGTTCCGCGACCGCCCGCACATCTTCGAACAGATCTTTCATCGCCGCGCAAATCGCATCGCTATCGACGGTAATGATATCGTCGAGGTACTCCTGGCACAGACGGAAGGTCTCATCACCGATGCGTTTAACCGCCACGCCTTCGGCAAACAACCCAACGCGCGGCAAATCGACCGGATGCCCGGCGTCCAGCGCCGCTTTCAGACAGGCGGAATCTTCCGCTTCGACAGCGATCACTTTGATTTGCGGCATCAGTTGCTTAATCAGCACCGCTACACCCGCTGCCAGACCACCGCCACCGACCGGTACAAAGATCCGGTCGATATGCGCATCCTGCTGCAACAACTCCAGCGCCAGCGTTCCCTGCCCGGCAATCACCATCGGATGATCGAACGGCGGGACAAACGTGAACCCTTGCTGCTGCGACAGTTCAATGGCTTTGGCTTTCGCTTCATCGAAATTAGCACCATGTAGCAGTACTTCTCCGCCAAAACCGCGTACCGCATCGACTTTGATATCGGCTGTCGCCACTGGCATCACGATCAGCGATTTGATGCCGAGGCGCGTAGAAGACATCGCCACACCCTGCGCGTGATTGCCTGCGGATGCCGTGATTACACCATGCGATTTCTGCTCGGCGGTTAACCCTGCGATCATCGCATAAGCGCCACGCAGCTTGAAGCTGTGCACAGGCTGGCGATCTTCGCGTTTTACCAGAATGACGTTATCCAGACGCGAAGATAGCTTGTCCATTTTTTGCAGCGGCGTCACCTGCGCCACTTCATAAACCGGCGCGCGCAACACAGCCCTCAAATATTCCGCCCCTTCAGGGGCGGCGGAGAGGGGTTGGGATTCGGCCATCATTAACCCCCAAGTTTAGATTTATCGCGCACCGCACCCTTGTCTGCACTGGTTGCGAGACTGGCGTAAGCGCGTAACGCGAAAGAGACCTGACGTTCGCGATCCACCGGCGTCCAGGCTTTATCGCCGCGAGCTTCCTGTGCTTCACGACGCGCCGCCAACTGCTGGTCGCTAACCTGCAACTGAATACCACGGTTCGGGATATCGATAGCGATGATGTCGCCATCTTCAATCAGCCCAATATTGCCGCCGCTGGCCGCTTCCGGGGAAACGTGACCGATGGAAAGGCCGGATGTCCCACCTGAGAAGCGCCCGTCGGTGATAAGCGCGCAGGCTTTACCCAGCCCCATCGACTTCAGGAAGCTGGTTGGATACAGCATCTCCTGCATGCCCGGCCCACCTTTCGGCCCCTCATAGCGGATAACCACAACATCGCCAGCCACCACTTTACCGCCGAGAATAGCCTCAACCGCCGCATCCTGGCTTTCATATACTTTTGCCGGACCGGTGAATTTCAGATTGCTGTCATCCACGCCTGCGGTTTTCACGATGCAGCCGTTTTCAGCAAAGTTGCCGTACAGTACGGCCAGACCGCCATCTTTGCTGTATGCATGCTCCAGCGAGCGGATACAACCTGCCGCGCGATCATCATCCAGCGTATCCCAGCGGCAATCCTGTGAGAAAGCCTGCGTGGTGCGAATACCTGCCGGGCCAGCGCGGAACATAGTTTTCACCGCTTCGTCTTTGGTCAGCATGACATCGTACTGCTCAAGCGTTTGCGGCAGCGTCAGACCGAGCACGTTTTTCACGTTACGGTTTAACAGGCCTGCTCGATCCAGTTCCCCCAGAATACCCAGCACGCCACCTGCACGGTGGACATCTTCCATATGGTATTTCTGCGTACTCGGCGCGACTTTACACAGTTGCGGAACTTTGCGGGAAAGCTGATCGATATCACTCATGGTGAAATCAATTTCGGCTTCCTGCGCCGCCGCCAGCAGGTGCAGAACGGTATTGGTCGAACCGCCCATTGCGATGTCCAGCGTCATGGCGTTTTCGAATGCCGCTTTGCTGGCGATAGCGCGTGGTAGCGCCGAACCATCGTCCTGCTCGTAGTAACGTTTAGTCAGCTCAACAATGCGTTTGCCGGCATTGATAAACAACGCTTTGCGATCGGCGTGAGTAGCCAGTAACGAACCGTTGCCCGGCTGTGACAGGCCCAGCGCTTCAGTCAGGCAATTCATTGAATTGGCGGTGAACATGCCGGAACAGGAGCCACAGGTCGGGCATGCGGAACGTTCCACCTGTTCGCTCTGGCCATCAGAGACTTTCGGGTCTGCGCCTTGAATCATCGCATCAACCAGATCCAGCTTGATGATCTGGTTGGAGAGTTTGGTCTTACCGGCTTCCATCGGGCCGCCGGAGACGAAAATCACCGGAATATTGAGGCGCAGGGAAGCCATCAACATCCCAGGGGTGATTTTGTCGCAGTTGGAAATACACACCATCGCATCGGCGCAGTGGGCATTAACCATATATTCAACAGAATCAGCAATAAGCTCGCGGGAGGGCAGTGAATACAGCATGCCACCGTGGCCCATGGCGATACCGTCATCGACAGCAATGGTGTTGAACTCTTTCGCTACGCCACCTGCGGCTTCGATTTGCTCTGCAACCAGCTTACCAAGATCGCGCAGATGAACGTGCCCGGGCACGAACTGGGTAAATGAGTTCACGACAGCAATAATCGGCTTGCCGAAATCGGCGTCGGTCATCCCGGTTGCGCGCCACAGCGCGCGGGCACCCGCCATATTGCGCCCGTGAGTGGTGGTGGCGGAACGGTACTTAGGCATGCTCTTTTACTCCCGTCTGTCTTGTCGATGGGGTGGTGCGTGCCATCCCATATTTATTTGCTATACCCTAAATAATTCGGGTTGTAGGAAGGCGGCAAGCGAGCGAATCCCCAGGAGCTTACATAAGTAAGTGACTGGGGTGAACGAGTGCAGCCAACACACCTACAACCTGAAGTATGACGGGTATTTATGGATTAACTTGATCCAACCAGCCCCACTTATCTTCCGTTTCACCGGTGAAGAGGCCAAAGAATGCTTGCTGAATACGTTTGGTGACCGGACCGCAACGACCTTCACCAACCTGGATACCATCAACGCTACGAACCGGGGTGATCTCAGCAGCGGTACCGGACATGAACACTTCATCCGCCAGGTACAGCGATTCGCGGGACAGCACCTGCTCACGAACTTCAATATTCAGCTCTTTTGCCAGCTTGATAATGGCATCACGGGTGATCCCCGGCAGAGCAGAAGAGGTGAACGGCGGAGTAAACAGGATGCCGTCTTTCACTTCAAACAAGTTTTCGCCTGCACCTTCAGAGATATAACCGTTCACATCCAGTGCGATACCTTCCTGATAACCGTGACGGCGCGCTTCGCTGCCGACCAGCAGAGAGGAGAGATAGTTGCCGCCAGCTTTCGCGGCTGTCGGGATGGTATTCGGCGCAGCACGATTCCACGAAGAAACCATCGCATCGATCCCCTGATCCAGCGCTTCCGCGCCCAGGTAAGCACCCCACGGGAACGCAGCGATAATCACGTCAGTGCCGTAACCCGCAGGCGGGTTCACGCCCATACCAACATCGCCAACAAAGATCAGCGGACGGATATACGCGCTAGTCAGGTTGTTTTTGCGGATCACTCCACGGCAGGCTTCCATCAGGTCATCAATGCTCTGAGAAACCGGGAAACGGTAGATTTTGGCGGAATCATGCAGACGCTGCATATGTTCACGATGGCGGAAGACTACCGGGCCTTTGTGCGAGTCGTAGCAACGGATACCTTCGAAGACAGATGTGCCGTAGTGCAGAGCATGGGACATCACGTGAA
Source organism: Kosakonia oryziphila (assembly GCF_900094795.1). Classification (GTDB taxonomy): domain Bacteria; phylum Pseudomonadota; class Gammaproteobacteria; order Enterobacterales; family Enterobacteriaceae; genus Kosakonia; species Kosakonia oryziphila. The sequence continues at coordinate 6,043 of NZ_FMBC01000019.1, read as the reverse complement.
CTTTCGCGTCTTCCCAACGAACCATCTCGCCATTGAACCAAATGTAGTCTGCTTTTTTCGTCGTCATTGTTGTTCTTCCTTTTGCGCTTACGCGCGGATTTGTTGTGATTGTGATGATGTGGCGCGCTGTCGGATATCAACCCGGGCAACGTCGACAAGCTTGCTCAGTTGGCTAAACAGTAATTCGACAGGCCGCGGGCTGGCAACGGTCAATTCAATATTTATGTTCTGCGCATCGCTGGCGGTTTCCATATTCATCGCGCATACCTGAAAACCACGGTGTCGCACCACGCGCAACACGCGTTCTAACGTTTCCGGGTTGAAACGAGCCTCAACGGCGACCTGATGTTGCATCATGATAATTTCTCCAGCATTTGTGAGTTACTGGCGCCGGGCGGCACCAATGGCCAGACGTTCTCAAGTTCATCGATTGAGACATGAAGCAGGTATGGCCCTGAGCTCGAAAGCATGGTGTCGAGTGCCGCTTCAACCTGGTCTTTACGGGTGATGTGCTGGCCCGGGATGCCAAAGGCGCTGGCCAGCGTGAGGAAATCGGGGTTGTCAGTCAGAATAGTTTCGCTATAACGCTCGTTAAAGAATAACTGCTGCCATTGTCGAACCATTCCTAAACGCTGGTTGTCCAGCAATACCATCTTCAGCGGTAACTGTTTACGTTTTACGGTGCCCAGTTCCTGTACATTCATCATGAAGGAGCCGTCACCAGAGATACAGATGACCGTATCCTCCGGGCGGGCGACCTGCGCGCCAACGGCAGCGGGCAGACCAAAACCCATCGTGCCTAAGCCGCTAGAGGTGATGAAATTTTCCGGACGATCGAATTCAAGATGTTGCGCAGCCCACATCTGATGCTGCCCGACATCGGTCGTCACTACGCTGTTCGCCGGTTTACGTTCAGAGAGTTGTTTTAACAGCAGTGGCGCATAAATCGCCTCGCCAGGATGGTCATAACGCCATGCATGCTCGCGGCGTAAGTCTGCGGCGTGCTGTCGCCACGCATCAATGGACAGCACCTGTTGCAACACCGGGAGCAACGCATTCAAATCGCCCTGCAACGCGACATGCGCCTGACGCAACTTACTCATTTCCGCCGGATCGATATCCATATGAATCACTTCTGCATGTGGCGCAAAGGTATTTAGCTTGCCGGTCACACGATCGTCAAACCGCGCGCCAACAGCAACCAGCAAATCGCACTCCTGAACAGCAAAGTTCGCCGCTTTAGTACCGTGCATCCCCAGCATACCGAGGTAATAAGCATATTCTGGTGCCACTGCGCCCAGACCTTTCAGTGTACACACCACTGGCATCTGTGTTGCAGCCAGGAACTCACGCAAAGCAGGAACCGCCTGTGCCATACCAACGCCACCACCAACATACAGCATCGGTTTTTTAGCCTGCGCTAACATCTGGCGGGCCTGATCAACCTGCGCCTGCGGGAAGGAGATTACCTCATCAACGGTAGCGAAATAGGGCTCAAGATCGCCACTCGCCAGTTGGATGTCTTTCGGGATATCAACCAGAACCGGGCCAGGGCGGCCAGAACTGGCGACATGGAAGGCTTCAGCCATTACGCGCGGCAGTTCTTGCAGGGACTCAACCAGAAAGCTGTGTTTGGTACAGGCCAGCGATAAACCCAACACATCCACTTCCTGAAAAGCGTCAGTTCCTATCAATGGAGCCGCAACCTGACCCGTAATCGCCACCACCGGAACTGAATCTAACAACGCATCGGCAAGGCCAGTAATCAGATTGGTAGCGCCCGGACCGGATGTCGCAATGCATACGCCTGTCTTACCCGTTGCACGGGCATAGCCAATAGCGGCCATCGCGGCGCCCTGCTCATGCCGACACAGTAGGTGTTCCACGCCGCCGTCATACAATGCATCGTAAACCGGCATGATTGCGCCACCCGGATAGCCAAAAACCGTATCCACTTTCTGTGCCCGCAACGCATGTACTACCCACTGTGCCCCATTCATAGTCAGTTCCCCGCCGTATATCGGGAGAAACAGAATTTTGTGCTACAACTCATTCTCTGCTCCTCGCTTATATTTTTAAGTCATAAAAAAACCCCCGGACCTTTCGGTGCGGGGGTCTTAGTTCGTTAAGGCTTGTTTTCTAAGCCTTTCCTCGTCCAAGTGCAGCCCCGCACGGTGGGATAATAATCACCACCACGCTAATCACGACCAGGCTAATCACTCGTAGAAGGGCTTTCATGTTTGTTCGTTCTTGCTTCATGTTCGAAGGAATGCCTAAAGAGGTAACACAGATTTCAGACAAGACACAAGAAAAATTTATGACCGCTTTGGCATCATTGCTCACAAAATAGCAAAAACTCATTGTTTTATATAATAAAAAAGCTCATGAAAATATTTCACTGTTTTTTTAACGAAATCAATATTGCGAGCGTACTCCCGGCGCGATGAAAAGGGGATGTACTTGCAACAAATTACCGGAAACGTCCACGTAAATGCTCAATATCGATAATGAAAGGTAAAAGCGACGAACAGATAATGAACATGGCAAGGAGGAACTATGGCATTGTCAGTCATTTATACCCGAGCGGCACTTGGCGTTACTGCGCCATTGGTGACGGTCGAAGTGCATATCAGCAACGGACTTCCAGGGCTGACCATTGTCGGATTACCAGAGATGACCGTTAAAGAGGCACGCGATCGGGTACGCAGCGCGATCATCAACAGTGGTTATGTTTTTCCGGCAAAGCGGATCACGATCAATCTCGCACCGGCCGATCTTCCAAAAGAAGGCGGGCGATACGATTTACCCATCGCTATCGCGCTTCTGGCGGCCTCAGAGCAACTAACAGCACCAATGCTGAGTGACTACGAGTTCGTTGGTGAACTTGCTCTTACAGGCGCATTACGTGGAGTCTCCGGCACTATCTCTTGTGTCATGGAAGCAGTTAAAGCCAGGCGTAGCATCATCATTGCTCAGGAAAATGAAGCAGAGGCCAGTCTTGCTGAAACAGAAGATTGCCGCATAGCCACCCATTTGCAGGAGGTATGTGCTTTTCTGGAAGGAAAACACACCCTTTTAACTCCAGCGCCCTTTGAGGGCGTTCAGGAGAGGCACAGCGGGGATCTGAGCGATGTAATTGGACAGCAGCAAGGGAAACGAGCTTTAGAAATCACTGCGGCAGGCGGACATAATTTATTGTTGATAGGGCCACCAGGAACCGGAAAAACCATGCTGGCCAGTAGACTGGGGGGATTATTACCACCGCTTAATAATCAGGAAGCCCTGGAAAGTGCAGCAGTGATGAGTGTATTCAACAACAATAGCACCACTCTTCACTGGCGACGACGGCCATTCAGAACGCCTCATCACAGCGCCTCCCTGACAGCATTGGTTGGGGGAGGTTCATTACCAGAGCCCGGTGAAATTTCGCTGGCGCACAACGGTGTACTGTTTCTGGATGAACTACCTGAGTTTGAGCGACGCGTACTGGATGCTCTGCGCGAACCGATGGAGTCAGGCCAGATTCACATTTCACGAACAAGAGCAAAAATCACTTATCCTGCACGCTTTCAGTTGATTGCGGCCATGAATCCCAGCCCAACCGGGCACTATCAGGGTAACCATAATCGCAGCACGCCTGAACAGACACTGCGGTATCTGGGAAGGCTATCAGGCCCTTTTCTCGATCGGTTTGATCTCTCGCTGGAAATACCGCTGCCTGCTCCCGGCTTAATGAGCCAACCCCAGCAGAAAGGTGAATGCAGTGAGGTCGTGCGGTCACGTGTTATTCAGGCTCATGCTCGTCAGCATCAACGGCAAAAGAAGCTCAACGCCCGGCTGGAAAGCAACGAAACAAAAGAGTTCTGCTTGCTTGCAAAAGAGGATGGGGAATGGCTGGAAGAGACGCTAACACGTCTCGGTTTCTCTATACGAGCCTGGCAACGTCTGCTGAAGGTTGCAAGAACCATCGCTGATCTGGAACAACAGGATGAGATCCAGCGAGCACACCTGCAAGAAGCGCTAAGTTACCGCGCAATCGACAGGTTACTCATTCATCTGCAAAAGATGTTGACGTAAAAAAGGGGCCTTCGCCCCTTTCTCTTAATCGTCAGACTCAGTGTAATCTTCCGTGCCTTCCATCTGTGGTTTTCCACCCGACAAGGTATGAAAACGCTTCGGTCGCTTAATGCGAGCCATATACTTAAGCCAGACACGTTCTGCTTCCGTGCTGGGTTCACGTTCTCCACGGCAGACTGCGACAAACTGCGTTTCTACTTCGGTCACTGGGTCACGTTTACCAAGCTCCAGCTCGTTAAACGCGTAGCCGTGACGCTCAAGCAGTTGAGCCTCTTTGATGGTGAAATCACCGTGGCGCGAGAACCCGCGTGGATAATTTTTATTGTCGAAAAAACGATTCGTCGTCGTAAAGCTTTCCGCCATCCTGCACGCTCCTAATTCTTTGGCCGAGCTATTTATGGCGCGGAGTATTAGTTACGCTTGACAGAGTGTAAAACAAAACATTTAAATCATTACGACAAATATTTTTGTGGAGAAAACCGTGGATACGGAATTACTAAAAACTTTCCTGGAAGTAAGCAGGACTCGTCACTTCGGCCGGGCAGCAGAATCACTCTACCTGACACAGTCCGCAGTGAGTTTTCGTATTCGCCAGCTGGAGAACCAGCTTGGGGTTAATCTATTTACTCGTCACCGTAATAATATCCGTCTTACGGCGGCTGGAGAGAAGCTTCTGCCTTATGCAGAGACGCTTATGAGTACGTGGCAGGCTGCGCGGAAAGAGGTTGCACATACTTCGCGGCATCACCAATTTTCTATCGGTGCCAGCGCGTCATTATGGGAGTGTATGCTCAGCGACTGGCTAAGCAGACTCTATGAGCTACAGGGAAATCTGCAATTCGAAGCACGTATTGCACAACGTCAGTCATTAGTTAAACAGTTACATGAGCGGCAACTGGATCTTCTGATTACCACCGAAACACCGAAAATGGATGAGTTCAGCAGTCAACTATTGGGGCATTTTACACTCGCGCTCTATTCTGCTGAGCCGGGTAAAAATAAAGCGGAACTAAATTACTTGCGACTGGAGTGGGGGGCTGATTTTCAGCAGCATGAAGCGGAGTTGATCGCCAGTGACGATGTACCCACATTAACGACCAGTTCTGCGGAAGTCGCGCATCAACAATTGTCATATCTAAATGGCTGTACCTGGCTACCGGTGTCGTGGGCAGAACAAAAAGTTGGCTTACATCTGGTCGCGGATACCGCAACCCTTTCTCGCCCACTTTACGCTATTTGGCTGCAGAACAGCGATAAACAGAATCAGATCAAAGATCTTTTAAAGATCAAAGTGATTGGTTGAATTATGAGGCAAGGATGCCAGTTTGGTACCTTCTATATGAAGGTCGCTGAAAAAAGCAAAAAAAATCCTTAGCAAATGCTAAGGATTGTTTCTGGCAGGGGCGGAGGGACTCGAACCCCCAACACCCGGTTTTGGAGACCGGTGCTCTACCAATTGAACTACGCCCCTAATTAGGGTGGCGGAACGGACGGGACTCGAACCCGCGACCCCCTGCGTGACAGGCAGGTATTCTAACCGACTGAACTACCGCTCCACCGAATTTCTTTACAACCACCGGTTTGTTGCCCCGGTTTGACTTGCTAATTTGATGCCTGGCAGTTCCCTACTCTCGCATGGGGAGACCCCACACTACCATCGGCGCTACGGCGTTTCACTTCTGAGTTCGGCATGGGGTCAGGTGGGACCACCGCGCTGTTGCCGCCAGGCAAATTCTGGTGCACGAAACGAATCTTTTCCACTGAGACTGTGTTGGCTGCTCTTGCGAACTCAGTCACATACCACCGTATGCTCCTTCCTTCGCCGCGTTTGCCGCCTTGCCTCAGCGTAAAATCTTTCGTTTCCGCTAATCTGAATCAAAGCTGAATATTGCTCGTCTTCTCAAATCGCCAAAACATCTTCGGCGTTGTAAGGTTAAGCCTCACGGTTCATTAGTACCGGTTAGCT